>CALLXD010000012.1 GCA_937766455.1 Vicinamibacterales bacterium
ACGGCGGCGCAACGAGACCACTACGAGGCCCTGGCGGCCATCGAGGAGGAGGCGGACACGCCCGCGCACGACTGACCCCTGAATAGGAGGCACGTGATGAACTTGAAACGCTATACCGAGAAGGCGCAGGAAGCGGTCCTGGCGGCTCAGCAGCTGGCGGAGGGGTCGCATCATCCACAGATCGACCCCGAGCATCTTCTGCACGCGCTGGTCGCTCAGGCCGACGGCGTGGTCCCCAGCGTGTTACGCCAAATGGGAGCCGACCCGACCCGACTCCTCAAGGAGATCGGCGTCGACCTCAAGGCGCGTCCGCAGGCCCATGGTGGCTCCGAACCGGGGCTCTCGCCCCGGCTGCGCGCCGTAACCAGCGTCGCCGAAGATGAGGCAAAGCGGCTCAAGGACGACTTCACCAGCACCGAGCATCTGTTGCTCGCACTGACGCTCGAAGGGGATGGCGCGCCGAGCGCTCAGCTGCTCACCGGCCACGGCGTGACGACGGATCGTGTCTTCGAGGCCTTGTCGGCCGTTCGAGGTAGTCAGCGGGTGACCGACCAGCACCCTGAAGGCAAGTACGAAGCGCTGACACGATATGGTCGCGAGCTCACCGAGATGGCGAAGGAGGACAAGCTTGATCCCGTCATCGGACGCGACGAGGAGATTCGCCGGGTGGTGCAGGTCTTGTCGCGACGGACCAAGAACAATCCGGTGCTCATCGGTGAGGCCGGGGTCGGCAAGACGGCGATTGTGGAGGGCCTGGCGCGACGCATCGCGCGAGGCGACGTGCCCGAGGGACTCAAGGACAAGCGCATCATCAGTCTCGATCTGGGCGCGCTGGTGGCGGGGGCGAAGTATCGCGGCGAGTTCGAGGAGCGCCTCAAGGCAGTGCTCCAGGAGATTGCGGATTCATCGGGTCAGATCGTCCTCTTTATCGACGAGCTGCACACGGTGGTTGGGGCCGGGGCGGCCGAGGGCGCGATGGACGCGTCCAATTTGCTCAAGCCGATGCTGGCTCGCGGAGAGTTGCACACCATCGGTGCCACGACCCTGGACGAATACCGGAAACACATCGAGAAGGACGCGGCTCTCGAGCGACGGTTCCAGCCTGTTGTGGTGCCTGAGCCGAGCGTGGAGGACACCATCAGTGTGCTCCGCGGACTACGGGAGCGCTATGAGGTGCATCACGGCGTGAAGTTCAAAGACGCCGCGCTGGTGGCCGCGGCGGTGCTCTCAGACCGGTATATTGCCGACCGATTTCTGCCGGACAAGGCGATCGACCTGATTGACGAGGCCGCGGCGAAGCTGCGGACGGAAATTGACTCGCTACCGGTGGAGCTTGACGAGGCGGAACGCCGAATCATGCAGCTTGAGATCGAGCGAGAGGCGCTGCGGAAAGAGAAGGACACGGCATCTGTGGATCGGCTGACTCGGCTGGACCGCGAAGTGGCGGATCTGAAGGAGTCGCGCACCCGGCTCCAGGCGCAGTGGCAAGAGGAGAAAGCGGCCATTCAGGACGCCCGGAGTGTGACAGAGGAACTGGAGCAGGTGCGTCTCGGAATCGAGCGAGCCCAGCGTGAAGGTGATTACGCGACCGCGTCAGAGCTGCAATATGGTCGGCTTCCAGAGCTGGAACGGCGAGCGGAAGCCGAACCTGAGCCGCTACCTGGTGACGCGGGGCGGATGCTCAAAGAGCAGGTGGACGAGGAAGACATTGCGGAAGTTGTGAGCCGCTGGACTCGTATTCCTGTCTCGAGACTCGTCGAGGGAGAGATCGAGAAACTCCTCAAGATGGAGGAGCGGTTGCATGAGCGCGTCGTTGGCCAGGACGAGGCGATCGCCTCGGTCTCGAACGCGATCCGGCGCGCCCGTGCCGGTCTGCAGGACCCCGCCCGGCCGTTGGGTAGTTTTATCTTTCTCGGCCCGACCGGCGTGGGCAAGACGGAACTGGCTCGCGCGCTCGCGGCGTTTCTGTTTGACGATGACCGCGCGATGGTGCGGATCGACATGACCGAGTACCAGGAGAAACACTCGGTGTCGCGCCTGGTCGGCGCCCCGCCCGGCTACGTGGGATACGAGGAGGCCGGACAGTTGACCGAGGTGGTCAGGCGCCGGCCGTATGCGGTCGTGTTGTTCGACGAGGTAGAGAAGGCACACCCGGATGTGCTGAACCTCATGCTCCAGGTGCTCGACGATGGTCAGTTGACCGATGGGAAGGGTCGCACGGTTGATTTCAAACACACGGTCATCATCATGACCTCGAACCTGGGCAGTCAGTTCATTGCCGACCATGCGGACAGCACCGGTCGAGACCTGAGCGAGACCGTCCGCCAGCAGGTCACCGAGGCACTCCGGGCGCACTTCAAACCGGAGTTCTTGAATCGAATCGACGACATCATTTTCTTCCACGCGCTGGGACGCAGCCACATTCGGCGCATCATCGAGATTCAGATGCGGCTGCTGACGGCACGCCTCGCGGATCGGCACGTGGCGATCCAGCTCACTGATGCGGCGGTGGATCTGCTGGCGGAGCATGGCTTCGACCCGGCGTACGGGGCGAGGCCGCTCAAACGCACGTTGCAGCGGTTCGTTCTGGACCAGCTGGCGACACGGATGCTCGGAGGAGAGCTGCCTGAAGGCGGCCAGGTCGCCGTAGACGCGAAGGGGGACGAACTGACGTTCGAGGTCGGACAGCCGGTGCCCGCCTAGCCAGGGATCGGCAGAAGGACAGCTCGACGAGGAGCGTTTAGTCCGGTGCGGTGGCGGACGCGACGAACCCGGCGCCATTGTGCGCGCCGTCGCAGAACGGCTTGTTTGCTGACGAGCCGCACCGGCATAGCGCGATTGTGGGCCCGTGGACGGGGTACGCCTTGCCTTGCGCGTCTACCAGCGTGACGTCAGCGCCGGTGACCAGCAGAGGGCCGTTCTTGCGCACTTTGATGACCGTCATGTGGCGCTAGCCCATCTTCTGCATCGAGGCGAGGAAGTCCTGGTTCGACTTGGTCCTGCTCATCTTGTCGAGGAGCAGTTCCATCGCTTCGACGGCCGACAGCGGGTTCAGTACCTTGCGCAGGACCCAGACGCGGTTCAGATCCTCAGGTCCGATGAGGAGTTCCTCCTTGCGGGTGCCGCTCTTCTGGATGTCGATGGCTGGAAAGACGCGCTTGTCGACCAGCTTGCGATCCAGGTGAATCTCCATGTTGCCCGTGCCCTTGAATTCTTCGAAAATCACGTCGTCCATGCGTGACCCGGTGTCGACCAGCGCGGTCGCCATGATGGTCAGCGAGCCGCCCTCTTCGATGTTGCGCGCCGCGCCAAAGAACCGCTTCGGCTTCTGCAGCGCGTTCGAGTCGAGACCGCCGGACAGCACCTTGCCGGACGGTGGGATGACGGTGTTGTAGGCACGCGCCAAACGTGTGACGGAGTCAAGCAGGATGAAGACGTCTTTCTTGTGTTCAACCAGGCGCTTCGCCTTCTCGATCACCATCTCGGCGACCTGTACGTGCCGCTGAGCCGGCTCGTCGAAGGTCGATGAAATGACCTCCCCGTCGACGGACCGTTGCATGTCGGTGACCTCTTCCGGCCGCTCGTCGATCAACAGCACGATGAGATATACATCGGGGTGATTCGCGGCGATGGACTGCGCGATGGACTGCAACAGCATGGTCTTGCCGGTTCGCGGAGCAGCCACGATCAGCCCGCGCTGTCCTTTGCCGATCGGGGTCATCAAATCCATGACCCGACCCGACAGGTTGGACGGCGACGTTTCCAGACTCACCGGCTCTTCTGGATAGAGCGGGGTCAGGTTCTCAAAGAAAATCTTGTCTCGAGCCTGCTCCGGAGACTCGAAGTTGACCGCCTCCACCTTGATCAGGGCAAAGTACCGCTCCCCTTCCTTGGGAGGGCGAATCTGTCCCGACACGGTGTCGCCGGTCTGCAGGTCGAATTTGCGAATCTGCGAGGGCGAGACATAGATGTCATCCGGCCCCGGGAGGTAGTTGTAGTCGGGGGCGCGGAGGAAGCCGAAGCCGTCCGGCAGCACTTCAAGCACGCCCTCCGAAAAAATAAACCCGCTCTGCTCCGTCTGCGCCTTCAGGATTTGAAAAATCAGCTCCTGCTTGCGCATGCCTGTCGCGCCCGCCACGGTCAGGTCCTTGGCGATCTGCGTCAGCTTGGCGATGTTCATGTCCTTGAGCTCGCCAATGTTCAGCCCTCCACCGGAACCCCGTCGATGCGACTTGGACTTCGGCGCGGGGGGAGGGGGCTCCGCTGGGGCGTTGGCCTGCTCCGCCGGCTGCGCTTCAGCCTTTGGCGCTGGGGGATCGGCCTTCGGCGCTGGGCGATCAGCCTTCGGCGCTGGGGGATGAGCCTTCGGCGCTGGAGGATCAGCCTTCACAGGGGCTGGCGCATCCGCCTCCGGCGCCGGCTTCGCGTCAGGGGTCGTCGCCTCAGCGCTGGCGACGGCGGTATCGGCGGGTGGGCGCGCTGGTGTGCGCTTTTGGTTCGTTGGCATAAAAGAGGTCCGGCTAGGGGGTTGAAGGTCTGGGAGGCTGTGTGTGCCCGGCTGGTGCGCCGAGTCGCAGCCCAAATCAGAGAGGAATGTACTAACGGCGAAGAGTATAGACACGCGTCAGACGACGTGTCAACCCGCGTTCGGGTCGGACCGATGCGTCACTAATAGGAAGCTGGGCTTTCACCGATGCCCACGATACTGCACTCGAGGATGGGGTGAAGACCAAGTTCGCGGGCGCGCGCCACGACCGCCGTTTCGTCGGCCCCTGGATTCAACCAGACCTCCTCGATGCCCTTGGTTGCGATCTCCGTCATCACGTCAGGTCCGATGTGTGGCTGCACGTAGACGGTGGCAATCTGGATCGGTCCGGGGACATCCAGTACAGACGCGTACGCAGTCAGGCCCTCAATCTCTCCTTCGCGGGGGTTGATTGGAATCACGGCATACCCCTGATTGCGGAACGCCCTGACCGCCTTGTTCCCAAATTTACGTCGATCACGAGACGCGCCCACGACTGCTACCACCCGTGCCATCACCGCAGTATATCTCCGTTGAGCGAGGCTTTCGGCGGCCCACTGTATACAATCGGTCGGTGCTCCGATCGCGTCTCGTGCTGCTCGTCGTGTTGTGCGGACTGACCTTCTTCGTGGGGCTGGGTCGGCCCGCGGTGATGGACTCGGACGAGGCGTTCTACGCCGAGGCCGCCCGCGAGATGGTGTCGAGCGGCGACTGGCTGACCCCGCACTACAACTACGAGTATCGGTTTGAGAAGCCGGTCTTGTATTACTGGCTGGCGTCGCTTGCCTACCTGGTGGTGGGGGTCGGTGAGGGGGCCGCCCGGTTTCCTTCCGCGTTGGCGGGCCTTGTATTGGTCTTGACGACCTTCGCCGCCGCCCGCCGCTGGTATGACGACACAACCGGCCTGCTCGCGGGGGCGATCACCGCGACAAGCTTCGGGTATGTAGCCGTGGCGCGACAGGCCCTGCCAGACCTTGCGCTGGCCGCGCTCATGACCCTGGCCACCTGGACCGCTCTCGAAGCGCTGGTCGTGCCGCGGCCTGCCGCTGAAGACCGCATCCGTCGCTGGTGGCTACTGGCCTCCGGCGCCGCGCTCGGTGCCGCCTTCTTGACCAAGGGGCCCGTGGGCGTCGCCCTGCCGGCAGCCGTCGTCGGCCCCCTCGCGCTGCGCCGTCTCTGGGTGGGCGGGCCAGGTGAGCTGAGCGCGTCCACCGGTACCCGTGTCCGTCGCCTTGCCGCCAACGTGGCCATACTCGCGATCGTCTGCGTGCTGGTGGCGGCACCGTGGTTCGCCGCGATGACGTCGGAGCACGGCGTGGCCTACCTGGATCGGTTCTTCGTTGGCGAGAACCTGGAGCGTTTCGCCACCGACCGATACAACGCCGCGCGGCCACTCTGGTACTACGTGCCAATCGTCCTCGGCGGGCTGCTCCCGTGGTCTCCGTTGATGGTGCTGTGGGGCCGGCCGGTCCTGGGCGTCGTCCAGCGGGTGCGTCGAATTCAGCCGGTCGAACTGTGGCTCCTCGTGTGGGCGGCGGCGCCATTGTTGTTTTTCTCCGTGTCCATCGGCAAGCAGCCTCGCTACGTACTCGCGGTGCTTCCGCCTCTCGCCATGTTGCTGGCTCGGGCGATCGCGCGCCGCCTCCGGCTCGACGCGCCCACCGTGCCCGTCCGCACGGATCGGCTGGTGGGAGCAGCCGGCGTGCTGTCTGGCCTCGTGCTCTGCACGTTCGGCATTCTGGTCTACCGTGCGCAGATCTTGCTTCAGGGGGTCTCGACGGGCGCCGTGCTGGGCGCCGTTGGCGGGTTGATGGCGTCGGGCGGCCTCGTCGCGCTGGTGGCCGTCTCACGGCGTCAGCACCGGTTGCCACAGGCGCTCGTTGTTGCCGCGGTGGTCTCCACGCTGTCAGTGCAGTATGTGGTGCTATCGCGGCCTGGCCCGGAGCCGGTGCAGGTCATGGCCGACCTGGTGCGAACTGCCGCCCCGTCACCCCACGCGTATGGACGATACGGGGTGTTCGTCCGCAATCTGGTGTTCTATCTGGAGCGACCGCATGTCGACCTGTCTTCGGTGGAGCAGGTCGTCGTATTCCTCCAGTCGAACGAGCCAGTTCTCGCCGTGGTGGCGGAAACGAACCTGGAGCCGGTGAGAGCGGCGGGCGTGGTGTTCCACGAGGTCGGTCGCGTGTCGTACCTCAACACCGGCAACCTCAGATTGAGCACCCTGTTGTGGCCCGATCCCACGGTACACCTGCAGACGATCGTGCTCGTCAGCAATCGGTCGCCCGAAGAGCGTCGGGTGGCCGCACAGTGACCCGACGGGCAGGGCCGTGAGCCTGGCCTACGAGAGGTATCGCTGGATGCGGGCCCACGCCTCGTGAAGCTGTTCCATAGACGCGGCATAGGACATACGGAGAAATCCTGGGGCGTCGAAGGCTTCCCCAGGCGTCACCGCGACATGGGCGTCGTTCAACAGCGCCAGCGCGAGGTCAGACGATGTCCGTGGCCCCTCCGGTGACAGGAGCGCCGACACATCTGGGAAAACGTAAAACGCGCCCGCCGGACGGGTAATCTTGAACCGGTCGTCGGCGGTGATCCACCCGACCAGTGCATCCCGGCGGGTTCGATATTCGTCTCGCATGAGGTCGACACACGTCTGCGGACCGGTGAGGGCCGCGAGAGCGGCATGTTGCGTGATCGAGGTCGCATGGGACGTCGAGTGGCTCTGCACCGCGTTGCAGGCTGCTGCGATGGCAGGCGGCGCGAGGATCCACCCGCATCGCCACCCCGTCATCGCGTAGCTCTTGGAGGCGGAGCCGACGAGAACCGTTTGCCCGGGGACGCGTGACGCGAGCACGCCAGGCAGGTTGTGCGGGGTCTCGTCGTACAGCAGCTGCTCGTAGCAGAGGTCGAGAATGAGCCAAATGTGGCGACCGGCCACGCCCTCTGCCAGTCGGCTCAACTCGGACTCGCGCATGATGGCCCCGGTCGGGTTGCCGGGACTGTTCAGCACGATGCCTCGCGTGCGGGGGGTGATGGCCTCCAGGATCGAGTCGGCCCGTACGTCGAATCCCTCCTCCGCCGCCGTACGGACCCGGACCGCGTCGGCACCCGCGAGGTGAATCTGCTCGACGATGGACGGCCATCCAGGCACGTGGGTGATGACCTCGTCGCCTTGACCGAACAGCGCCATGGCCACGTTGGAGAGACCCTGCTTGCCACCGGAGGTCACGACGATATGGGCGGGTGTGCATTCGATCCCATACCGACCTCGGTAGTGCGCGGCGATGGCCTCTCGCAGCGGTGCGATCCCGGGTCCAGCGGTATATTTCGTGTGGCCGGCCGCGATCGCCTCCACCGCGGCCGCGTTCACGTGCTCGGGCGTCGGAAAGTCCGGCTCGCCGGCGCCGAGATCGATGATGTCTACACCCTGTCGCCGGAGTGCTTCCACCGCAAGGAGGACCTGTTGCGTCTGCGACGCGGACACACGATCAAGCCGCCGGGCGAGCGAGAGGGGCTCAGGCACGTTGCGTCCCTGGGGCCGCCTGCTGCTCAGCGAGTTGCGTCTCCACCAGGGCCGGTACCAGGCCGGTCACAGACCCGCCGAGTGCGAAGATTTCCTTGACGAGTCGTGAACTGACGTAGGTGTAGGACTCGGCCGGCATCATGAACACCGTCTCAATCGAGGAACTCAGGTGGCGGTTCATCAGCGCCATTTGCATTTCGAATTCGAAATCCGAGATGGCCCGGAGTCCGCGGACGATGACATCTGCCTGACGTCGTTCGGCGTACTCCACCAACAAGCCCTGGAATGAGTCGACCTCGACCCCCGGCTGGTCGCTGAAGACCTCGCGAGTCATTTCCATTCGCTCGTTCACCGTGAACAACGGAGACTTGTCGGGGTTCACCAGGATGGCCACGATGATCCGGTCGAAGATGGCGGCGCCCCGTTGAATGATGTCCACGTGGCCGTTTGTGAGCGGATCGAAGGTTCCCGGGTACACGGCCACCCGACCGGCGCTGCTTGCCATGCTGTGTTACTCCGTGAATGCGGTCGAATCGTCGACAGGACCGAAGAATTCGAGCACGCTGTCTCCCGCTCTGATCTGTCGTAGTGACTCTAGGTCGGAGACGACTACCGTGTCCGCGCGACGCGACCGTTCCAGTACCAGGAGCCCTCCCGGCGCCAGTCGTGTCGCGGCTGCCGAGAGTATGGCATCGATGTCCGGAGCGTCATAGGGCGGATCGAGCAAGATTAGGTCATACGGCATCGTGTCGCGGCCGAGGTCCTGGGGCAGCTCGCCGCGGCGAATGGTGCACCGGTCTAACAGTTCACAATGCACGACGTTGCGTCGGATCAAGGCCACCGCTCGGGCATCGCGCTCCACGAACTCGACGTGGTCCGCTCCGCGACTCAGCGCCTCGATGCCCACCGCACCGGTCCCTGCGCACCCGTCGAGGACGCGGACGCCGCGGATTCGGCTGCCCAGGACGTCGAACAGAGTGCCTCGCAGTCGGTCAGACGTTGGGCGAAGGCCGGGCCAGTCTGGAGAAAACAGCCGACGACGCTTCGCGGAGCCGGCGATGATGCGCATGTCAGGCCTACCCCACACCGGCCAAACCGAAGCGTCGTGTCCAGGCGTCATCGAGGTGCGCCAGGACCGCCTCCGGGATGCCGCGCTCACTCAGGATGGTCTCGGCCTCCTGACGGGCTTTTTCCATGATGTCGTGGTCACGAGTCAGATGGGCCACCCGTAGGGTGGGCAACCCAGACTGTCGCGTGCCGAGCATCTCGCCAGGTCCACGCAACTGCAGGTCCTGCTCGGCGATTTCGAACCCATCGGTGGTTCGCGCCAGGGCCGACAGACGGGCCCGGGCCGTTTCGGTCAGTGTGCCTTGATAGAGCAGCCGGCAGTGGGATTGATCGGTACCGCGTCCGACACGACCGCGTAGTTGATGCAACTGCGCCAAACCGAAGCGTTCGGCGTGCTCGACCACCATGACCGTGGCGTTCGGCACGTCGACGCCGACCTCGATGACGGTGGTGGCCACGAGGAGATGGACGTCACCCGCGGCGAACCGACGCATGATCATCTCGCGCGCATCGGATTTCATGCGGCCATGCAGCAGCCCCACGGTGTGATCCGCGAAGACGGTCGCCAGGGTGTCCGCCATGGCCGTCGCGGCCTTGAGATCCAGCTTCTCCGAGTCTTCGATGAGCGGATACACCACGTAGCCCTGGCGTCCCGCGGTCAACTCACCGCGCACAAAGTCATAGACCGACTGGCGACGCGCTTCCCCTTCAACCGTGGTCTTGACCGGTCGGCGTCCGGGGGGGAGATCGCGGATTACCGACACGTCGAGATCGCCGTAGCTGGTCAGCGCCAGCGTGCGCGGAATCGGCGTGGCCGTCATCACCAGCACATCGGGGAGGGCCCCTTTGTCCCGCAAGGTCGCTCGCTGGAGAACGCCAAAACGGTGTTGCTCGTCGATGATGACCAGGCCCAGTTCGCGAAACCGCAGGTTCTGTTGAACCAACGCATGGGTGCCGATCACCAGGTGTGCGTCGCCCCGCTCCAGAGCCGACCCCGTCTCCCGGCGCACCTTGGCGCCTGAGCCGCCGGTCAGCAGGACGACGCGGAACCGCGAGGTCGACAGGAGCGGCGCGATTGACAGGTAGTGTTGTTCGGCCAGCAGTTCTGTTGGCGCCATCAGGGCGACTTGCAGGCCGTTCTCCATGGCGACGAGCGCAGCGAGCAGCGCGACGATGGTCTTGCCGCAGCCCACATCGCCTTGCAGCAAGCGATTCATCGGTTGCGGACGACAGAGATCTTCGACGATGGTGCGGAGTGCTGTCTTCTGTCCTGGTGTCAACCGGAATGGCAGGACCGCCAAGGCCGAGCGGCGGACGCGGTCATCAACCTGCATCACGCGCGGTTTGCGCTCCGCGTTGCGCGCGCGCCGGCGTAGTGCCAATCCAAATTGAAACAGAAACAGCTCTTCGAAAATCAGTCGTAACTGAGCCGGTGTGCGGAACCGGTTGAGCGTATCGAGTGATGTTTCGGGGGCTGGGAAGTGTGCCCCCCACAGCGCCTCCCGTCGCCCAGGCAAGCCGTGCCGGGTCCGAAGTGCGTCGGGCAGCGGGTCGTCGACTTCCGGTGGTAGCCGTTCCAGGGTGTCGAGCACCAGCCGACGGAGGTGCCCCGTCGCCAGCGACCCGATGCGCTCGTACACCGGCACGATCCGGCCGGTGTGCTTGCCGTCCTCAGCGACATCCTCGCTACTCGATTCCGCCGCCGACGAGACGACCTCGTATTGTGGGTTGGACAGGCGGAGCCCGCCTGGGGTCCGGTACTCGACCTTCCCGTACAACGAGACGCGCTGCCCCGGTTTGAACACATCCTGTAAGAACGGCTGGTTCATCCAGACGACTTTGAACAGCCCGGCGTCGTCGCGTACCAGCATCTCGAAGAGGGAGAAGCCACGTCGCCGCGTACGGCGCAGTCCTGCGCTGACGACGTCGCCGCAGATCGCCGCCGATTCGCCGGGCTTGAGGTCCGTGGACCGTCGGACTTGGCTGCGATCTTCGAATCGGATCGGAAAGCGGTACAGCAGGTCGTCCAGCGTGTGCATGCCCGCTTGCTGGAGCTCGCTCGCGCGTCGCGGACCGATACCCTTCTGGAATCGGAGTTCCTCGTTCAGGACATTAACGGGGGGCAGAGAGGACGTGGGGGTCACTGCACGACGACCGCTTCGCCGGGGGCCAGGCGGAGCTCGGAGATGCGATACGGAAGCGGAATAGGCTGGTCGAGACGGGTGCCCTGTGGCTGGTCCGGGGTTCGCGTGTAGTACCCCACGAGTTCCTGCAAGACCGCCACCGGCATGGGCACGCCGCTGATGGTGATCTGCTCGACCGCGATCTGCGCTGCGCCGTTGGCCGACGACACCGTGCCGCGGGCGGTGACCGGCATCTGCCCGCCCAGATATTGCAACGGGTCGAGCCAGTTGCGCGCACGCTGGTCTCGGATCGCGTCGAGATCGAGGATCGCCTTCACGGTGACGGCATGGGCGTCCCCGATGCTGATCGTCGGGTCGGTCAGGCCTTCCGGAAGCAGGGCCGCGCCTTGAAACCGTAGATAGGCGTTGATTTCCGGTTCCAGCAGGGTGGTGCGATGCGTCGCCGGGCTGGCGTCACCTGCGTGGCGCAAAATGGTGTCGATTTTCTGTTGGAGTTGGGCGCCAAGCGCGGAGGTCAGCGTGTCGGGGGACTGGGCCGTCCCGGCTGCCTGTGCGAGCGCCAACGCAAGCAGTACCGCCGCCGTGCGGCCTCGCCGTCGTCGACGGCATGCCGGTTCGGTCGGCCCGGCGCACCAGACAGTCATGGCACCAAGTATACAAGTGGTTAGCGTGTCTGGTTCGGGCGCTGTCGCCGTGGCTGGGTCTGTCGGCCACGCGCGTTTCGGGCCCGCATCAGCAACTCCATCTGGCGTTGTTCCATGCGGCGCTCGAAGGTTTGGAAGCGGACGCGTTGTCGGACCTCCAGCACGTCGGCGACGGCGGCGTGGGCGTTCCGGACCGCAGCGGCGGCGTGTGTCCGCTGCTCGTCCAGTTCCTGCAGGCGCGCCTCAAGGTCGTCGTCACTGGTGTCGCCACGTGACGCCAACTGCTGCAGTGTCCGCAGGAGACGCTGCTCCTGTTGCTGGGTCCGACGGCGTGTGGCCTGCAACTGCTTCAGGCGGGTGACGAACGGGCCGAATTGGGCGTCTGTCAGGGACAGCGCCTCCTGGGCCTGCACGAGGACGAAGGCATCGAAGAGCTGCTGAACTTCCGCGGGGCTCAGATCAGGGCCAACCTGCGGCAGTCGCTGTGCCAGCCCAGGTCCGCCGATGAGCAGCAGTCCTATCGTCACGGTCACGACTCGGGTGAGCGCGCGGAGGCCCTCCCAGACCGCACCCAGCCTCCGGCTCATGACGTCTCCACCTCACGGTTGCCGATCTCCGATGCGAGGAGACGCTGCAATTCCTCGCGCTCCGCTAGCGACAGGTCGAACACCGCTCGCTCGGCCGCGCCGTCAGGCAGGAACAGTTCGACCCCGTCTGTCTCTTCCCAGACCGCGGTATCCGCCATGAGCAGCAGCATCGCCCACCCAGCGTCATCCGCTGCAGCCCCCATGTAGGAGCCGGCCACCTCGTCACTGTGCCCAGCCCCAATCGATTCCTGGAATGCGTCACCGTTCCCCGGGTCACCGTTTCCCTGGTCACCGTTCCCCGGGTCACGGGCGTCCGCCGCGAGGCCGCGCTCGGTCGAGGTGTCGCGTGACAGCGACGACAATCCGGCTCCCAGGACGACACCGAGTATGAGTGCCGCCGCCATGGCTGATCCAAGCCAGGGCCACGTCCACGAGAGTCTGGCGTGGGCCCACCAACCCGGCTCCCGCTGCATCGCCTGCTCGAGCGCTCGTCCGACACGGCGGGGAAAATGGGTCCAGAACAGCGGCGACGGCTCCGGCACGAAGCCGGCAGCCTCCCAGACATCGTCGGGACCGTCACCTGCCTCGGTGCGGTCATGTGCCCCAAGCATCGCTTCGTCCCCAAGCATCGCTTCGAGGGCCGTGAGCTCTTCGCGGCAGATCGCACAGTGGTCCAGGTGGGTGCGCACGCCGGGACGGTCTACGCCCTCGGCGAGGTCGACGAGATCAGCGGGGCTCGCATGTTTCACGATGCGTCCTCCCCCGCTTCGCGTCCTGAACGCCCGGCCTCATCGGGGCCCAGGAGTCGTCGAAGATTCCCCATGGCGTGAAAAAAATTCGCCTTGACCGCACCGACGGAACTTCCCACGATCGCCGCGATTTCCTTGTGTGGTAGCCCTTGATAGATGCGCAGGACCACCACGGCTCGCTGCCTCGGGGGCAGCCGGGCGACGGCGCGTCGCAGGCGCTGCTCCCGCGCGCCTTGCTCCAGGCGGTCCACCGGATCCACCGCGCGGGGATCCGAGGCATTGTCGCCGACGAGCGGGACTGTCGCCGGGCGTTTCGCGCTCACCCGGTTGAGGCAGAGGTTGACGCCGATTCGATACAACCAGGTCGAGAGCGTCGACTGGGCACGAAAGGACGCGAGTCCGCGGTGCGCCCGCAGAAATACCTCTTGCGACAGGTCAGCCGCATCTTCATGATTTCCCATGAAGCGGTAGCACAGCCGATACACCGCGCGTTGGTGGAGTTGTACCAGGAGGTCGAACGCTCCGGGACTCCCAGCCAGGCATCCGCGAACGAGTTCCGGGTCCGTGGCGTAGCCTGAGCCTTCGGAAGCGACCAGGTCGGGCGCGCCGGAGAGCATGTCACGCCACCCCGTGCCGGCTGCCGACCTCATCGCGCTGTCTGATGCCATCCTCCCCCCGGCGGCACCGCCGTGGCGCCGTACCCTCTTAGACCGAGCCCTCGCATGAAGGTTACATCGACTGGCGGTCGCCCGAGACAAGGCGGTCTACCTCAACTCGCGTGGGAAGCCCGCCACGGGCGCCAAGTCGCCGACAGGCGAGCGCAGCCACCGCGTTCGCATAGGTCAGGATCTCCTCCACGTGCGGTGCCGCACCGGCCGCGAGCCAGCCGGCGATGAAGCCACCGCGGAACGCGTCACCGGCCCCGGTGGTGTCCACCACTGGCACCTGGAACCCGGTGGTGCGAATCTCCACGCCGTCGACAAGCGACACGCTACCGGCCGCGCCCAATGTTGCGCAGACCAGGCGCGACCTGAACTGTGTCGCCAGGGAACGCAGGGCCGTACCGAGACCGGCCTGCCCGGTGAAGGCTTCGGGGAAGGCAGCGGAGGTAATGAGGACATCGGTCTTCTCAAGCAGCGTCTCCTGGCCGGGCCCCGGCGCATCGATATCCAGGACGGTTGGGATGCCCGCATCCCGCGCGCACCGCGCGGCGTGTGCGGCGGCGTCGGGTTCGTACGCATCGGCGAGAAAGATGCGCCCGGAGGCGACGACCTGGGACGCGATCGCCGGGACGCCGATATCGAGCGCCGGATCCCGGTCCCACAACACGGTCCGTCGACCCTGATTGTCGACGACGATGACCGAAACCGGCTGTGCCGCCGGGACGGTGTCGCAGGCTGAGATGTCGACACCACACTTGGCGAGCGCCGCTTGCGCCGCGCGCCCACGCTCATCCCGCCCGAACCGCCCGACGTAGCGCGCGCGCCACCCGAGCCGGGCGCAAGCCGAGAGGGCGGTGGCAGTTTCACCGCCTGGCAACTCGGTGAACGATCGCAGCCGATGCTTGCTGTCCGGCGCCGGGAAGTCACCCACCACCGCCAAGAGATCGACCGTGTTCACACCGAGCCCGACGATATCGAATGCGGCTGTCGCGGCCGCGCCGAGCGCGATGGGCATGTGCACGGGAGCGATGGTACCAAAGCTGACGTGTGGTTGATTGATTTTCGCCTTTTGTTTGCGTAGGATGGGCTCTCACGATGGTGCACAGACCGGCAAGGAGACTGGATGCAACCGCTCACACGGCGACAACGGGAAATTCTGGACTACCTGACGGACTTTATTGAGGAGCACGGCTATGCCCCGAGCCTCGAGGAAATCGGCCAGCGTTTCGGTCTGTCCTCGTTGGCGACCGTGCACAAGCACCTGACCAATCTCCAGGACAAGGGCTTCATCCGTCGTGCCTGGAACCGGAGTCGATCGGTCGAACTGGTGCCGACCCGTATGGGCGCCCGTGCGATCGAGTTGCCGTTGCTCGGCTACGTGGCCGCCGGTGTGCCGATCGAAGCCGTGGTGAGTACGGAGAGCGTGGCCGTCCCTGAAGACCTCTGTGGGGCGCGCGATACCTACGCGCTACGTGTTCGCGGCGATTCGATGATCGACGAACAGATCCGTGATGGTGACCTGGTGGTGGTCGAAGATCGAAAGACCGCGCACAACGGCGAAATGGTGATCGCGCTGCTTGACGGGTCCGACGTGACCCTCAAGAAGTTCTACCGCGAGGATGGCCATATCCGCCTGCAGCCGGCGAACGACGCCATCGCGCCGATCATCGTCTCCGCCGAATCGGTCCAGGTGCAAGGCGTGGTGGTCGGGGTCATGCGACGATACTAGGATGACCGAACGCAAACAGATTAATTTCACCATCGTGCCGGATGAAACCTCGAGCGAACCGCGTACCTACGCGAACTTCTGCGCGATTTCGCACACGCCCTTCGACTTCACCTTGACCTTCTGTGAGGTATTGCCCCCACGCGAGGAAGAGCTTCGAGAAGCCACCGCCGATCGCAAGCTCAAAGCACCGGTTCGCTCCCGCGTGGTGGTGCCCATGGCATTTGTGCCAAATCTGATCAACGCGCTGCAGGAGCACCTCCGTGCGTGCACCGAGTCTGGGGACAGCCCCGGCTGGAACAAGCCCGCGGTGCATTGACACTTCTCCGGAGCCGCGCCGCCGTGCGTCTCTTGGACGCGCGGCGGGCCGGGTGTGGGTGGTCTGCCTCGAGTCGTGGACACGGGTTAGGATTGAGGGTGCCTCCTCGACGGTCCAAGCCGGTGCCGGCGTCGCCCCACTCGTCGGTGGTGACGCGTCGAATACTCCGCAGTCTCGAACGTCACCATCCGGCGGCGTCGACGGAGCTTGTCTTTCGCACCCCATTCGAGCTGTTGGCCGCCACGATCTTGTCAGCACAGTGCACTGATGAACGTGTGAACCAGGTGACACCGGCGTTGTTCGCACGCTATCCGAACCCCGGTGCGATGGCGATGGTCGAACCGGAGGGGCTCGAGTCCCTCATTCGGTCGACCGGCTTCTTTCGCGCCAAGGCTCGCTCGCTCGTCGGGATGGCCCGGGCCGTTGTCGAGCGGCACGGGGGGGAGATCCCCGCTGATCTGAGTGCGCTGGTTGCGCTGCCCGGTGTCGGTCGGAAGACCGCGAATGTCGTGCTTGGCCACGCCCTTGGTGTGCCCGGCTTTCCAGTCGACCGTCACGTACTCCGGGTGGCAAATCGACTCGGCATTGCCCACTCCGCCGATCCGGTGGTGGTGGAGCACCAGCTCGGCGGAGCCCTTCCCCCGGCCCGTTGGACACTCGCGTCAGACACGCTGATCCTCCATGGCCGTCGGATCTGCAAGCCCAGACCGTTGTGCGACCGATGCCACGCGCGGGGCGACTGCCTCTATCTGACAGCGACTCCATCCAGCGTGGCAGCTCCAGACCGTCGCGCCGGGGACGCCCCGTCCTCGTTCGCTCGTCCCCAGGCGCGCGGGGCGAAGAAACGATGACACGCGAACAGTCGGAGCGTAGCGTGGCGCCACATCCTGAGCGTAGAACAGCGTGACGAAATCCAAGCGTACGACTGGTGCCGACATCCCAAATGGGGAACCGTGGAAACCGCCGGTGCGGAAGCGGTTCGGACAGCACTTCCTCGAGGCTGCCTGGGTCGCCAAGCTGGTGGCCAGCATCGCGCCCGAGCCCGACGAACTCTTCCTGGAGATCGGGGGCGGGCGAGGTGAACTGACACGCCCACTCGCGAAGGCGGGCGCACGGGTAGTGGCAGTCGAGGTCGACCGCGCCCTTGCCGCCGCGCTTGAAGAGTCGATGCCGGCCACAGTCCAAGTCGTGACGGGCGATATCCTGGAGCAGGACCTGGCCGGTCTCATCGCAGCGGTACCAGGACCGCCCGCGAGCCGCGCGCGGCTGGTCGGTAACATCCCCTACAATCTCTCGGCCCCGATTCTCCGGATGCTGGTCGACACACAGCGCCAAGCCGGGTGTTTTTCCGACGCGACCTTGATGCTCCAGCGGGAGGTCGCCGATCGCATTGCGGGGCGGCCAGGCTCGCGAGATTACGGCCCGCTCGCCGTGTTGGTCCAGTTGGTGGCGGACGTCGAACTGGTCTTGACGCTCCCGCCAGGCGCGTTTCGCCCGCCACCGAAAGTGCGCTCGGCCGTGGTGCGGCTGACGTTCCGCCCGTCTCCCGTTCCCATCCACCACCCTGAGTTGTTCGACCAGATGGTGCGGAGTCTGTTTACGCAGCGCCGCAAGACCGTGCTCAACGCCGTGGCGCCGATCACGCACGCGGTCTCTTCGCTTGCGCCGCAGGTCGTGCTCGAGCGCGCCGGCGTGGCCCCGGATCGGCGCCCGGCCACGTTGGACCTGGCCGACTTGGCCCGGCTGTCCGAGGTCCTGGCGGGGACCGGACCTGTGCTAGAGTAAGCCGCTTGCCTCTAGACACCGGTATCGCAACACGCGGATACCGTGACGGAGGCGTCGCTACCCATCTCCAGGCGCACCCAGGCGTCTGACACCGCAGGAACGGTGGCGCCGGTCCCCCCGGCGATGTTCGCCACGCTTCGTCGCTTCGAGACGGATTGGCGCGTGGCTGACAACTTCCTTGTTGTGAGTAGTGTTGTGCGTGCTTGCGCCCCTGTGGGGTGGGAGCCGGCAGCCCCGTGTCTACCATGTCTGAATCCACGATTCCCACGGCGAACGGGCCGGTGCTTGACGTCATCCCGCTCGGCGGTCTCGGTGAGTTCGGCATGAACATGCTCCTGGTGGTGTGGGAAGACACCGGCATTCTCATCGACGCCGGGGCGATGTTTCCCGGGCCGGAGTTGCCTGGCGTCGACCTGATCGTTCCGCATCTCGAGGGGTTGTCCGAGCGGGTTGGTCGGCTCACCGCGATCGTGTTGACGCACGGCCATGAGGACCACATCGGGGCGCTGCCGTATGTGTGGCCACTCCTGGATGGCCCGGTCTACGGGACCGCCCTGACCCTGGCGCTGGTGGCCCCGAAGCTCGAAGAGTATGGTCTGGATCCCGGCGAACGACTCTGTCAGATAGAGCCAGGCGACACCGTTACCGCCGGGGCCATGCAACTCGAGTTCATCCGGGTTACGCACAGTATCCCGGACTGCGTAGCGGTCGCGATGCACACGCCAGCCGGCGTCATTGTCCACACCGGAGACTACAAGTTCGACCAGACGCCGCTCGACGGTGAGCCTCTGGATGTCCAGCGTTTCGCTGAGCTCGGACGAGGCGGCGTGCTGGCCATGTTCGGCGATAGCACGAACATCGGGCGACCGGGCTATACCGGGTCGGAGCGGGACGTCGTACCGGGATTGGAAGACGTGTTTGCGCGGGCGACCGGAAAGATTGTCGTCACCGCGTTCTCCTCCAGCCTGCATCGCATCCAGATCCTGGCGGACTTGGCCGTGCAGCACGGGCGCAAGCTGGTCTTCGCCGGCCGGGGGGTCGTACAGAACACGCAGATCGCCGAGCGACTTGGTCAGTTGCACATACCGGCCGGCGTGCGGATTCGCGAAAGCGAGGTCAGGGACTACCCCGCCCGCGACATCGTGTGCGTCGCCACTGGGTCGCAGGGGGAGCCTCGCGCCGCGCTGTCGCGCATCGCCGTTGACGACCACCGCCACATCTCGCTCGAAGCGGACGACGTCGTGGTGTTTTCCGCGCGGGCGATACCGGGTAACCGCCGGGCTATTGGGCGCGTCATGGATCACGTGGCGCGTCGTGGCGCCCAGTTGGTTGATGGGGAACGCAGCCCGGTTCATGTGTCTGGCCATGGCAGCGCAGAAGAACTCAAATTGATGCTGTCGCTGGTCAGGCCGCGGTACTTCGTGCCGATTCACGGCGAGTATCGGTACCTGTCTGAGCACGCGCGGGTGGCCGCGCGTGTGAACGGTGGACACACGACCGTGCTGCTCGCCGAAGACGGGGACGTCATCCGTCTCGCCCCGGGCGAGGGGCGGATCGAAGGACGTATTGCGACGGGGCGTTCGCTCATGGACGGGACACGTTCCGCCGTCGTGGGTGATGACGTACTACGGCAACGCCGGCATCTCGCGGCCGATGGGGTCGTCGTCCCGGTTGTTGCCATCGGTCGGGACGGGCTCGTTCAGGGCACCCCGGATGTGGTCACGCGCGGCGTCGTCATCGACGCTCGTACGGGTACGCTGCTGGAGACGTTGCCCGCGGTCGTCGCTGAGGTGATCCGTGGGGCCGGGTCTGACAAGCGGGTTGATCCCGCGGAACTGACCGAACGCGT
The DNA here is from genome assembly GCA_937766455.1 of Vicinamibacterales bacterium. Classification (GTDB taxonomy): domain Bacteria; phylum Acidobacteriota; class Vicinamibacteria; order Vicinamibacterales; family UBA8438; genus UBA8438. The sequence goes on from CALLXD010000012.1 coordinate 19,585, forward strand.
CAGGGTTGAGCTACAGCGTGTATTTCGGAAGCAAGCTGGCCGACGTCCACTCGTCGTGCCAGTCATCATGGAGATCTGACACGTGGCTGGATCCGCATTGTCTCGCCGGGTGAGCGAGTTTGTCGGCGTGGCGCTGTTCGCCGCGGCCTTGTTTTGGCTGATTGCCCTGGCGACGTACGACGCGGCCGATCCGGTCTGGTTCTTCAACACGGGCGGCGCTGAGCCCCCCGCGAACTTTGCCGGACGCGTGGGGGCGTTTCTTGCCGAATTGTCCTACCAGGTGCTGGGCCGTGCGGCCTACGTGCTACCGCTCGTGGTCGCAGCGGTGGCGTGGCACTATTTCTGGTGCCAGGCAATACAGGCGTTGTACACCAAGGTCCTCGGGCTCGCGCTGACCCTTGGGTGTACGGCCTCGTTTCTGAGTCTGGCGTTCGGCGCCGCGGTCCCGCCGTCTCGGACGTTTCAAGCCGGGGGCTATATCGGAGGCGGCCTCGCGGCCGTTCTGGCTGAGTATCTCAATCGTGCTGGCTCCGTCATTGTTATTCTGACGTTGCTGTTTCTGGCTCTCATTCTCACCACCCAGGTCTCCTTCGGGCTTCTCTTCACGAGGACCACCACCAAGGTGAGCCACGGCGGGGTCCGGGCAGGACATGCGATCAGAGATTGGTGGACTGAGCGTCGCAAGGCCCGCAAGCGTCAGCAGGTGCTGCGTAAGCACCTGGATAAGAAAGGCGCCTCATCCGCCCGGACGGAAGTGTTGGCGACGGGAGCCGCTCCCCCGCCGAAGCCAAGAAAACGTCGGGCGCGCCGCGCAGAGCCAATCGAGGGTGGGCCGCAGGTCACGCGCACCGATCCGGAATCCGTGCCCCTTCCGTTGCCCGAACCGGTCACGCGAACGCCCGCGGAGCGCCGGACAGGGGCGTTCACCCTGCCCCCGCTCTCACTGCTGGATCCTCCCCGGCCGCAACACAAGTTCGACGAGCGCGAACTGATGGAGAATGCGCGCTTGCTTGAAGACAAGTGCCGGGAGTTCTCGGTGGAGGGCTCCGTCGTCCAGATTCATCCCGGCCCCGTCGTCACCACCTTCGAGTTCAAACCGGATGCGGGGGTGAAGTACAGCAAGATTACCGGTCTGGCGGACGATCTCTGTCTGGCCATGGAGGCCGAGGCGGTCCTGATCGAGCGACTGCCTGGGAAGTCGACAGTGGGGATCCAAATTCCGAATCGGGTGCGCGAGACGATCTCGCTGCGCCAGGTCCTCGAATCGGATCCATACCGGCAGTCAGCCTCGAAACTGACCCTGGCGTTGGGGCGGACCATCCACGGCGAACCGGTGGCCGGCGACCTCGCGACGATGCCGCATCTGCTGATTGCGGGGTCGACGGGAACCGGCAAAAGCGTTGGCATGAATGCGATGCTGACCAGCATCCTGTATCGGGCCACACCGGAGGATGTTCGGCTCATCATGATCGACCCGAAACGCCTCGAGTTGGGCATGTATGAGGACATCCCGCACCTGCTGACGCCGGTGGTGGTGGAGCCGAAGTTGGCCGCGAACGCGCTGCGGTGGGCCGTGCACGAGATGGAGGAGCGATACAAGACGCTCGCGGCCGCCGGCGTGCGGAACCTCGACCAGTACAACAGGAATGTCCGGGAGCAGCTGGCCGATGCCTCCGGGACGAACACCGGAGGAGCGACGCGCACCCCCTCTGGTGACGAGGACGCGCCGCCGACAACGCTGCCGGCCATTGTGCTGGCGATCGACGAGTTGGCCGATCTCATGATGCTGGTGGGGAACGAGGTCGAGGAATCGATCGCACGGTTGGCCCAAATGGCGCGCGCGGTCGGTATTCACTTGATTCTGGCCACGCAGCGACCATCGGTCGACGTCATCACAGGACTGATTAAAGCGAATCTGCCGGCCAGGATCGCCTTTCGGGTGTCGTCGAAAGTGGATTCCAGGACCATTCTCGACGCCAACGGTGCCGAGGCGCTCTTGGGCCGCGGCGACATGCTGTATCTCCCGCCAGCGTCGTCCCGCGTGGTGCGGGTGCATGGACCCTATATCTCGGAACAGGAAACAGCCCGTGTGTGCGGATTTCTCCGCAAGCAGGGTCGCCCCAACTACGACACCGCCATCACCGCCGAAGCGAAGACGGTCGACGCCCTGGCCTTCGACAAAGACGACCTGTACGACGAGGCAGCGCGCCTGGTGGTGGCGGCTGGTCAAGCCTCGATCTCCTACTTGCAGCGACGCCTTCGAATCGGTTTCAGTCGTGCGGCTCGTCTGGTTGACATGATGGAGGCGGACGGCTTGGTGTCGTCCCCCGGCAGCGGTGGCAAGGCGCGCGAAGTGCTGGTTGGTGCCGACTATTTCGAGCAGGTCGACGTGCAACTTCGGTAGTCCCCCATCGGCTGCCCACTTCTGCGCGAAACCCACTACAGCTTTACATCTCTGCGGTCGATACACCGGCTGAATTTGGAGCGACTTTCATGACAATACAGCCAATGACTCGACCATTGATGAAGGTGACGACGAGATACGGCGCGACGCCGCTGTGCCTGGTCCTGCTTCTGTGTTCGCTCGCCGCGACGGTGCCCCTGTTGGCGGCGAGCGCCGGGGACCTGTATTCGGAAGCGTTGTCCCGCGAGCGTGGGTTACGTGCGCCCGCAGACACGCCGGCGCCCCTGACCGAGCTGCGGCGCGGCATCGAGCGCTACGAGGCCATCGTCCGGCAGTACCCGCGTAGTGGATACAGCGACAATGCGCTCTGGCAGGCCGCCGGCCTGGCTCTGGAAGCGTATGACGGGTACGGAGATATCGCGGATCAGCAGCGCGGCGAGCGATTGCTCCGTCTGCTCGTGAGCGAGTATCCATCCAGCTCGCTGGTTCCGCGAGTCGCCACGCGTCTGGCTGCCCTCGTGCCGGTGGATGCGGCGACGCCCACGGTCGAGACCCTGGTAGATGCGACGGTGGAGACGTCGGAGGGCGCGACAGCCACCGCTCGTACCGGTCCCGTGAGTTTGCGATCCGTGACGCGGGAGACGCTGGTGGACGTAGTTCGTGTCACCTTGGAGCTCGACGACGAGATCCCATACTTCAGTGATCACCTGGACGGCCCGGCGCGCTTGTATTTTGACCTAACAGAAACCGATGCGACGCCCTCGCTGTTGAACGCGACGCTTCCCTTCGACGACGGCGACATCGTGCGTGAGATTCGGATGGGCCGTCACTCGGGGCAGACGACTCGGGTCGTTCTCGATGTGGAGGGCGTGGAGTCCTACAGCGTCTACACTCTGTATAACCCGTATCGACTGGTCGTGGACTCGGTGCGCTTGCCGGAGCTTCGGGTTCTGGGCGCCGGTGACCCGGGGCCAGCCCCAGCCGAGGTGGCGGATGAGCCCCAGACCGATCCATGGGTGCCCGAGACGGTGCAACCAGCTCCGACCGTGTCCGCCGACGCGGCACCGGAGGTCGAGGCTCCCCGAGCCGACCTCGCCGGTCTTGCAGACGATCCGTTGATTGAACCGGTCGACGTGGTCGTCGACGCGATGCCCGGAAGCGAGGAGCCGTCGGCAGACGCACCCCAGGTGCTAGGTCTGGACCTCTTGCCGGTGCCCGACGGCTGGGCGTCCCGACCGCTGGCCCCCATCGCCCCGCGAGAGCCTGTCGAGACAGAGGAAGGGCTTGTGGTCGACGGTGGCGCAGCCGGGCCGACGCCGGAGGACATCGTTGCGATGGTTCCGGAGGATGACCGTGCGTGGCCACGGGACCACGATCTGCTGTATCCAAGTCTTGGTACGCCGCCGGCGACGCTCGTCGTCGAGGTGGCACCGCGTGTGACGCCACCGACCTTCGAGGTCGCCTCGGTGCTCCCCGTCGACGTATCGGTTGACGAGGTTATGCCCACGTCCATGGCCCACGTTTCGATGGCGGATGTTCACGAGCCGATTTCTCTAGATGCGCCTGTCGAGTTGCTGCCTGTCGAATTGCTGCCTGAGGTTCGCGAGCCGGCCGCGCTGTCCACGGCCCCCCCGGCGGTGGTGCTCACGGATGCACCGTCGCTGACCGCGGACGGGGCCTACTCACTGGGTCGCCAGTTGGGGCTGGGAATCTCGCGGGTTGTGATCGACCCCGGGCACGGGGGCTATGACCCCGGCGCCCGGTCCGGAGAACTCGCGGAGGCGGCTCTGGTCCTCGATGTGGCCGAACGACTCGAGGCCAAGCTGGTGGCAGAGGGCATCGAGGTCGTGCTGACGAGACGCGGTGATGTGTATGTGCCGCTACGGGCCCGTACGGAACTCGCCAACCGGGTGGAGGCCGACCTGTTTCTCTCGATTCACGCGAACGCCGCCGACGACCCGGAGGCCCGCGGAATAGAGACCTATCACCTGGACTTCGCGACCGACCCCACGGCGAAGGCGGTCGCGGCCCGAGAGAACGCCGTGTCGGGCGACAATATGCACGATCTGCCAGACTTGGTGCGCTCAATCGCCATGAACAACAAGATTGACGAGTCCCGAGAGTTGGCTCGACTGGTGCAGCGAGACCTGGTCGCCGGCGTGCGACAAAGTCGCCCGGACGCTCAGGACCTTGGCGTGAAACAAGCGCCGTTCATGGTGCTCATCGGGGCCACAATGCCCAGCGTCTTGACCGAAATATCGTTTCTGACCAACGAGGATGCGGCGGCCCACCTCGCGACGAGTGTCTACCGCGACCAGATTGCGGAAGCCCTCTTTGCGTCAGTTGTCGGGTATCAGCGCGCATTGAAGCCGACCATCCGCGTCGCCGCGAACGACAACTAGGCACCGGTACTCCCGAGTGTCGTGTGGGCTAGTTGGAGGACGGACCCAGGCCAAGACTCGTGGCCCCGGAGTCGCTCCCCTTCAAAGGGTCGGACGACCGCCGGTGTTTGAGCAGGATTAGGCCGCCCGCGAATAACACGCCCAGGACGACCGCGACCCCGGCGATCGCTCCGATAAACCCGAAGACCCCAACCAACACATCTGCGATGGAAATTTCTTCGGTCGCCGGCTGAGAGGCCACCTCGACAATGATCGGGGTCAGCGGCTGCTGGAGCACGCCGCCATCTTACTACAGCCCCTTTGTCTCCGCCGCGCCTTCCCGAGCTAACGCAAACGGCAGTTCCGCCAGCATGCGGACACCAACACCACTCGCCCCTTTTGGGTGAGACGGCGCCGATTCCTCGTACCAGGCCGTCCCGGCAATGTCGAGGTGCGCCCATGGGAGCCCGCCTGAGAACGCCTTCAGAAACATGGCCGCGGTGATGGCCCCGCCCCCACGCCCACCGATGTTGGCGAGGTCGGCGGTCTCGCTCTTGAGCTGCGCCGCGTAGGCCTCGAGCGGCGGGAGCGGCCATACTTCCTCCCCCGCGCTATCTGCAGCCCGCCGGACGGTCTCGACCCACTCAGGCGGGGTTCCGATAAGGCCAGACGTGTGGTGACCCAGCGCGATCACCACCGCCCCCGTCAAGGTCGCGATGTCGACCATATGGGTGGCGCCCAAGCGTTGCGCGAGGGTCAGGGCGTCAGCCAGCAGCAGCCGGCCTTCGGCGTCCGTATTCAGCACCTCGACCCGCAGTCCATTGGCCGCGGTCAGCACGTCTCCGGGGCGGATGGCGTTTCCGTCCGGCATATTCTCGGCGGCCGGCACGATCCCGATTACCCGGATCGGTGGCGCCAGACGCCCGATCGCGCGCATCGCGCAGAGCACGGCCGCTCCTCCGGACATGTCGCGTTTCATGAGGTCCATGGCGGCAGCTGGTTTGATGGAGATGCCGCCCGTGTCGAACGTGACCCCCTTGCCAACGAGCGCGAGCACCGGGCCCGGCGCGGGGTCTTCCGGCTCGTATCGCATCACGATGACTCTGGGCGGCTCTGGGCTGCCCTGCGCGACCCCCAGGAGCAAACCCATGCCCTCCGACTCGATCGCCGCCTCATCCAAGACTTCCACCGTTGTGTGCGGACCGGTCACGAGCTCGATGGCGCGCTCGGCGAACACTCGCGGTGTGAACAGATTGCCCGGCTCGTTCGCGAGTTCGCGCGCGAGGTTTGAACACTCGGCCAGAATGGCGCCGCGCTCGGCTTCCTCCTGGGCCGGTGGATCGATCGGGCCATCGAACGCGAGGATGAGCTCCTGCAGTGGAGCTGTCCCGGTGTCGCGGGTCTTGAAACGGGTGTCGCGAAACGCGCCTAGCAGCACGCCCTCGACCACAGCCTGGGTGGTGCCGGTCTCGCCGGTCCCCGGGGGGCTCCAGTAGACGAGTCGGCTCGCGGCTCGCTGGCGCGCGGCCATGCCGGCAGTGGCCGCCGCGGCGCGAGCCACCGTCGGGTTGTAGCGATCGCGAACTCCGGCGCCAACGAGTAGCACCCGTCGGGTGTGCCACGCCGTGTCGACGACGTCCGTCAGAAACTGCTCGTGCAGCGCCCCCGTCAATTCTCCGGACGCGCGGGCTCGACTGAGGGCGCCCCCGACCGCGCGATCTAGCGGCTCCAGGCCGTGAGCGTCGGAATCCGAATCGTCGTCGTCCGCGAGGAAGACGGGCACCCACAGCATGTCGGCGTCGATCGTGTCGAGGCTGTCGGTGCGACAGGACACCAGGGTGGCGTCGGTGGTCGTTTGCATCGGCGGATTATAGCGTGTCGCTCGGAACCGGTGCCCCCTTGGTCACACCCTGACGGGCGAGCTACAATCGGTGTGTGAAGATGTCTCGAAGCGTGTGGACCGACGCGGTTGCCATTGTCGTCGCGTGCGTGGTCAGCGTGGCCTGGGGCCCCGGCGCCGCGCACGCTCAGGAGGACGACCGTCCCGAGTTGGGACTGCGAGCCGCGAATAACTTGGCGTTTGCGCCCGCTGAGGTGGTGTTTACCGGTCGTCTGCGAGGCGGTGCCGACGATGCAGAGGAGTTCTACTGCCTGAGCGCAGAGTGGGACTGGGACGACGGTACCATTTCGGAGAGCACTTTCGACTGTGAACCCTACGAGCCCGGGGTTAGTGAGATCCGCCGTCGATTTTCGAGACGCCATTCCTTTAACCGCGGCGGCCGGTACGAGATTCGGCTCACGTTAAAACGCGGCGGGGACATCATCGCGAGTGCGCGCACCTCCATCACGGTGCAGGGCGGGTAGGACTGTCACTCGCGTCTGGCACTCCCGTCTGACACTCTCGGTCTGGCACGATTCGTATCGTCAGCTCTCCCAGCCGTCCGGCTGCGAGCCGCCACGCCTTCACCGCCCCGGTGCCGGGCGACACAATCAAATAGATGAACGCCGCGTCTGACGCGTCTCGGTGGTCTGTGGTCGACGCGTCGGGTGGACCCGACGGATGCGAGTGATAGCCACCAACCACGGTCCGTCCGCGCGCGCGGGCCGTGCGAATTGCGGCAAAGTGGTCCGCTGGATCGATGAGATACCGGGTTGGGCTGAGACGGAGGTTCCGAGCGGGGGCGGACGATTCGATCTGTATGTCGACCGCTCTCTCATCGATTGATGAGAGAGCGACTGTCGGGCTGGTCACGCCGATCAGAAGCCCACAGCATTCATTGGGGACTGCGCGGCGCGCGTGGGCCAGGAGCTCGCCGAGCACCGCAGCCGGCAGCACGACCTGCGCGTGCGGCGTCACTCTGTGCGACGGGGTGGGCGTAGCGCCGCCAGCCTCGTCCGCCAGTCGGCGGCCGATTGAAAAACCTTCTCCATTTCGGTCGTAGACTCCAGGTCCTGTCGCAATACCTGAAGCTGGTCGATGAGCGCATCGAGCGCGTCGCCTATCGTGTCAGCGTTCGATCGGCAGATCTCCCGCCAGATATCGGGCGGACTGGATGCCAGACGCGTAGAGTCGAACAGGCCCCGGCCCGTGAGGGCGAGGCCACGCTCGCCGGCACCGGTCCCCACAACGTGCATGAGCGCGCTGGCCGTCAACTGCGGGAGATGGCTCACGAGCGCGAGCAGGCGGTCATGCTCGTCAGGAGCCATCATGTGCGGCTCGGCGCCCAACGCCGTGGCAAATCCGCACAGCCGTTCCAGTGTCGAGGCCGTGCCCTCACCGACCGGGGTGAAGATCCACGGGCGCGTCTTGAATAGATCAGGCCGGGCGTGCTCAATGCCCCCACGCGGCGCCCCGCCCAGTGGGTGGCCGCCGACGAACGCCAGCCGTGCAGGGAGATGTTGGGCCGCCTCGACCGTGGTGCGTTTGGTGCTCCCGACATCCGTCACGACCGCCGTGGTGGTGACATGTTGTTCCAGTTCCGCGAGCATCTTGATGTTCTGGTCGACGGGCGCGGCGAGAATGACGAGGTCCGCCTCGGCCATCACCACCGGGTCATCAGCTGCCACATCAATCGCATGCAGCACCATCGCCTTCTCGAGCACATCTTTACGGTCGACCCCGATCACGAGGGCGGACGGCCAGTGCTGTCTGACCGCTAGCGCAATGGAGCCGCCGATCAGACCCAGCCCCACGATGGCCACTTTGTCGAAAAGCGGCGGAGACCCGGCGCCGGTGCCCGGCTGGATCACCGGCAAGATACGAGGTGGATCCGACATGCTCTCAACCCTTCGTGCGCTCGAGCCGTCGAGACTCGTCGATAATTCGCTCGAAGACGCGTGTGACGGCGCCGCCGTCCAACGGTCCCTGGTTGTGGCCGCGCACGTGGTCCAGTACCTCGATCTCCCGGTCTGGCTGGTACACCTCCAGCCCCACCGTGTGCTTCAGGAGCCCGATGTCTCGTGCGCAGCTGGCCCGTTCGTTGAGTAGTGCCACCAGCTGGGCATCGAGGGTGTCCATACGCTGGCGTATCTTCGTGATGGCCCGGTCGACCTCGGCCCGATCCGTAGGCTCGCTCGGTGTGTCATCTGGCGTCATGTAACTGGTGCGCCTCCACTGGCTGCAGGAACGATATCGCGCTTGAGCCACGTCACGTAGCGTTCGACGGCTGGAATCAGGTTCCCCGTCTCGGCCTCCTGGGCGATTATATTGACGAGTGCGCTGCCGACGACGGCCGCATCCGCACACTCCCCTATTTCTCGTACGTGCTCCGGACTCGACAGCCCGAACCCCACCGCCAGCGGGAGTGACGACACCGCCCGAATACGCCCAGCCAGCGCGCTGGCCCCCGACGCGATCTGGTCGCGTGCGCCGGTGACGCCCAGACGCGAAATGCCGTACAGGAACCCGCTCCCGAGTTCGGCCGCCCGTTGGATTCGGGCGTCTGTGGTGGTGGGGCTCAAGAGAAAAATGAGATCGATGCCGGCGTCGACAACGGCCTGACGGAACGGCCCGGCCTCCTCTATCGGTAGATCGAGCACGAGCACGCCATCAACGCCGGCTGCGGCGGCGCGGGCCGCGAACTGATCGGCGCCCATTCTGAAGACCGGATTGGCGTAGGTGAACAGCACGACCGCCGCATTGAGCTCCCCGCGTAGTCGTCCCACCAACTCCAGGACGTTTGACAAGGTGGCCCCCGAGGCGAGCGCCCGCTCGGATGCGCGCTGGATGACGGGGCCGTCTGCGAGCGGGTCGGAAAACGGGACGCCGACCTCTATGATGTCGGCACCCGCCCGATCCAGCGCCCGAAGGATATCGGCCGATCGTGCCAGGTCCGGATCGCCGCCGGTCACATACGTGACCAGACCTGTCTGACCGTCGGTGTCAAGGCGTCGAAAGATCTCCGCGATACGACCACTCACGCGTCGTCACCTCCTGCTGTTGTCTTCGGATCGGTGCCCATGCCACGTTGCGCGACGATCTCGACGTCTTTGTCGCCGCGGCCGGAGAGATTCACCAGGACGACGTCGTCGCGTTGCAGGCTGGCGGCCAGGGTGGCCGCGTGTGCCAGCGCGTGAGACGACTCGAGCGCCGGGATAATACCTTCGAATCGGGCGACCTGCTGAAACGCGTCGAGCGCCTGGGTGTCCGACACCCAGGTGTATTCGGCCCGCCCCAGGTCGTGCAGCCACGCGTGTTCCGGGCCGACGGAGGCGTAGTCCAGACCGGCGGACACGGAGTGGGTCGGCGCAATGTTCCCGTGCTCGTCTTGCAGTACGATGCTGCGCGTCCCTTGCAACACGCCTACCGTGCCTCCGGCGAACCTCGCGGCATGCCGCCCAGGCATAATCGCCTCGCCTCCGGCCTCGACGCCAATCAACCGTACGTCCGCGTCGTCCACAAAAACCGTCGAAAATGCCCAAGGCATTGCTGCCCCCCCCGACGCACGCGACCACAGCGGTAGGAAGTTCGCCCACCAGGGCCAGCACCTGCCCACGGGCTTCGGCGCCGATCACCGACTGAAACTCACGGACCATGAGCGGGTAGGGGTGCGGTCCGAGCACGGAGCCAAGCAGGTAGTACGTGTGGTCGACCGTCGTCACCCAATCGCGCATGGCCTCATTGATGGCGTCCTTGAGCGTCCGACTCCCGCTGTTAACCGGGGTCACCGTGGCGCCCAGCAGTCGCATCCGCACGACGTTCAGCCCTTGGCGCGCCATGTCCTCGGCGCCCATATATACCTCGCACGTCAGGCCAAGCAGCGCACACGCCGTCGCGGTGGCGACCCCATGCTGGCCGGCCCCGGTCTCGGCAACGATGCGCCGCTTCCCCATCCGGACCGCCAACAGCGCCTGGCCGAGCGCATTGTTGATCTTGTGCGCGCCGGTGTGGGCCAGGTCCTCCCGCTTGAGCAAAATTCTGGCCCCACCGAGGTGGCCCGCCCACCGCGTCGCTTCATACACCGGCGTGGGGCGCCCGACGTATCGATCCAGCAAGGCCGCCAGCTCAGCCAGAAATCGGTCATCCTCACGGGCCTCGAAGTAGGCTGCCCGTAGCTCCTCGACCGGGGCCACCAAGGTCTCCGGGACGAACCCGCCGCCGTAGGCGCCGAAGTACCCCCCGTGCGTCAGGGTCTCGGTGGCCGAAGCGGCCGACGGTCGGACCCTGACTGCTGTTCGTCGTCATGACTGTGCTCCGCTCGTCGATTCGATCGGGCCCGCCGGACTCGGGGGCGCCGCCCTCCGCACCGCGTCAAAAAAAGCGCGCATGCGCGCGGAGTCCTTAATGCCAGGCGTGGTCTCGATTCCTGAGGAGACGTCGAGGGCGTAGGGTGCAACGCGCGCCAGCGCCTCCTGCACGTTTTCGGCTCGGAGACCGCCCGACAGTATCGTGCGTCGACGGCGCGCGATCGCGGCGGCCACCGTCCAGTCGACCTGGCGCCCCGTGCCCCCCATACGCACCGGGTCAAACGCGTCAAGCAACAGCGTCGCGCCGGGCCAGACCGCGTCAGCGGCTGACTCACTACTCTCAGGCGCCACGCGCAGAGCCTTGATCACGCGCCGCCCACCGACGAGGTACGCGTCCGGACTCTCGTCGCCGTGCAGTTGCACCGCCCCGAGCCCAACCTGCGCGGCTGTCGCATCGACCTCCGCGGGCGGCTGGTCGACAAACACGCCGACGCCCGTCAGGTGGGGCGGCATCGCGGCCAAGATATCGGCGGCGGCCGCCCGCGTCACGAAACGGGGGCTTCCCGGCCAGAACACGAAGCCGATCCAGGTCGCACCGAGTTCCGCCGCGAGCGCCGCGTCCTCGACGCGCGTGATTCCGCAGATCTTGACGGGTGTCATGTCGCGTCACCCTGGGCACGGCCGGACGCGTCGTCGGCGGCACCCGCGGCCCGCGTATCCGCAATCAGCCGCCCCAGTGTCTCACCCGGGTCTGGCGTGCTCATCAGGGTCTCGCCAATCAAGAAGGCCCGATACCCCGCGCGACCGAGGCCTACGAGATCGTCGCTCGTCCGCAGCCCGCTTTCCGCGACGCCAACGACCGGGTCAGGCATCTGCCCGATGAGCTCGCGCGAGGCGTTCAGGTCGACGGCCAGGGTCCGCAAGTTGCGGTTGTTCACCCCGATGATCCTGGCCCCCAGCGCAACGGCCCGCGAGAGTTCAGCCTGACTGTGGACCTCGACGAGTACGGCGAGACCGAGCGCCGTCGCCTCCGTCAGGAGCCGCTGCAGTGCGTCGTCGTCGAGCGCCGCCACAATCAGCAGCACCGCGTCCGCCCCCGCGGCCACCGCCTCTAGCAGCTGATAGGGGGTGACGATGAAGTCTTTCCGCAAAAGTGGCACGTCGACCGCGGTTCGCACGCGCCGCAGGTGGTCCAGGCTGCCGTCGAAGAATGTCGGCTCCGTCAAGACCGAGATGGCGGCGGCTCCGTGCGCCTCATAGCCGGCGGCAATCCGCTCTGGATGATAGTCGGTCCGCAGCACACCCTTCGAGGGTGAGCGACGTTTGCATTCGGCGATGACCCGGGGGCCATCCGTCGACCTGAGGGACGCGAGGAAACGATCTCCACCTGGACGCATGGTCGACGCTTCACGGGCCAGTTCGCTTGATGGGCAGCGGCGCTCACGCTCCTCGACGCTGTGCCGCGCTGCGGCCACGATCGTTGCCAGGAGGTCTGGGACCATGGCCGCGGTTGTCTCTTCTCGCACGTCCACTAGGCCGTCGCTCCCGTCGTGGAGACCGCTGCGAGTCGTTCCAGGCACTCGGCCGCGAGCCCCTCATCGAGCGCCGCGCCCGCCATGGCCACGCCGTCTGGAAGGCTCGCTACGCGTTCGGTAATCAGCAAACCTGCGGCGGCATTGGCCAGCACCATGTCGCGCGCGGCGCCCGTCCCGCCCTCGAGCACTTGCCGCGCCACCGCCTCGTGATCCTCTGGAGCGTCGGCCCGCAGCGCCGCCGGGTCCGCCACCGGCAACCCGAAATCGGTCGGATGCAGGTAGAACGCGCGAACCGCGCCGTTCCAGATTTCAGAGATCTTCGTGTATCCCGTGGTCGTGATCTCGTCCAGGCCATCCGCCCCGTGGGCGACCCACGCACGCTCCGAACCGAGCTCGCCGAGCGCCCGCGCGACAAGGTCCGTGTGGTCCGCTCGGGCCACGCCGACGAGCTGCCGTCGCACTCCCGCCGGGTTGGTCAATGGGCCCAACAGGTTGAACGCCGTGCGGATGCCGAGTTCGCGTCTGGCTGCACCCGCGTGACGCATCGAGGGGTGAAACGTTGGGGCGAACAGGAACGCAATCTGACATTCCGACAGACAGCGGTCAACCACCGCCGGCGCGGCGTCGGTCGCGACCCCCAAGGCCGCAAACAAGTCGGCGCTGCCACAACGACTGGAGACTGCACGGTTGCCGTGTTTCGCAACCGGCACCCCGCAGGCCGCGAGGACCAGCGCCGCCAGGGAGGAGACATTGAACGTTGAGGCCCCATCCCCGCCGGTGCCGCAGGTGTCGAAGATGCCCGGGTGTGCGGTCGGCAGCGTGACCGCGTTGGCTCGCATCGTACGCGCCAGCCCCACAATCTCCGCGGGTCGCTCCCCCTTCATCGAGAGCGCCACGAGGAAGCCGGCAATCTGAGCCGATGTGGCGCGGCCGGCCATGATCTCTTCCATCGCGGCGGCCGCCTCATCAGCGGGGAGATCCTGGCGGCGACGCAGTTTCTCGATCAGGGTCGCAAACATCAGCACTCCAGAAAGTTACGCAGAAGCTGGTGTCCCACGTCGGTCAAGACCGACTCGGGGTGGAACTGCACCCCGTGTACTTGGCAGTCGCGGTGTCGCACGCCCATGATCGTACCGCCGTCTGTGGTCCGCGCGGTGACCTCGAGTGCGGGGGGGCAGGTTCCCGGCTCCACGGCCAGCGAGTGATACCGCGCTGCGGCGAATGGCGTCTCGATGCCCGCGAACACGCCGCGGCCGTCGTGATCGATCATGGACTGCTTGCCGTGCACGATGACGGACGCCTGCCCGATGGTCGCACCGAAGGCCTGTCCGATGGCTTGGTGGCCGAGGCAGACACCCAGAATCGGGATCTCAGCCGCAAAGCGCCGAATGGCCTCGACGGTGATGCCGGCGTCCTCCGGCCGACCGGGACCGGGCGAGATCACGATATGTTGCGGGGCCAGGTCGGCGATCTCCGTGAGGGTCACCTGGTCGTTTCGCCGTACGTCAAGGTCGGCGCCCAGTTCGCCCAAATATTGAACCAGGTTGTAGGTGAACGAGTCGTAGTTGTCGATGACTAGGACCATGACGCTCTACACCAGCTCCAGCGCCCGTAGAAGGGCGGAGGCCTTATCAGCGGTCTCGGTGAATTCAGCGGTGGGGTCTGAGTCGGCCACGATGCCGGCTCCGGCCTGGATATGCGCGTGTCCGTCTCGCATCGTGATGGTCCGGATCGTGATGCAGCAATCGAGATTCCCGGCAAAGTCGACATAGCCGATCGCGCCGGCGTAGATGCCGCGGCGCGCCGGTTCCAGGTCGGAGATGATCTCCATGGCCCTGATTTTGGGCGCCCCGGACACGGTGCCGGCCGGGAAGCAGGCGGCCAATGCGTCAAGACGATCCAGATCATCGCGCAATCGCCCTTCGACGCGGGACACGAGATGCATCACATGCGAGTAGCGCTCAAGGCCCATGAACTGCGCCACGCGTACGGAGCCGTATTCGCACACGCGCCCAATATCGTTGCGCCCCAGGTCCACCAGCATCGTGTGTTCGGCCCGTTCCTTCTCATTTTGTTCGAGCTCCGTCGCCAGGCGCTGGTCCTCCGCGTCGTCGGCCCCGCGGGGCCGGGTCCCGGCGATCGGATGCGTGACCACGTCGCGGCCTTCAACCCGAACCAGCATCTCCGGCGACGACCCGACGATGGCGAGTGGTCCCATCTTGATGAAATACATGTACGGCGACGGGTTGACGTGGCGTAGCGCCCGGTACACGGTGAACGGGTCGGCGCTGACCTCGGTCTCGAACCGCCGCGACAGCACCACCTGATAAATGTCGCCGGCGGTGATGTGATCCTTTGCGGTCAGCACGGCGCGCTCGAAGTCTTCCTGGCTGGTGTTGGACCGCACGTCTTTCGTGGTGGGTGACGCGGCGGCGGGAGCCGATAATTCGCGGTCCAGTTCCTGCTCCAGAAAATGTATTTTCGCGCACGCGAGCTGGTAGGACCGCTCCAGATCCGCGTTCGGGTCGACACGTGCGTTGGCGATGACGAGAATCCGGTGCTTGACGTGGTCAAAGGCCATGATCGTGTCAAAGAGCATGAAGCCGGCGTCATCCTCCCCCGACGAGGGCGCGTCGCGCGCGGCCCAGACCCCTTCGAGCGACGGTTCGAACCAGCTCGCCGCGTCGTACCCCAGGAACCCCACTGCCCCACCCGTGAATCGCGGGAGACCGGGCACGACCGGCGCCTGGTAATCGCCCATCACGGTGCGGAGACGGTCGATAAACGGGCCCGGTGTGCTGGTCGTGACGCCGTTCTCTTCGGCGATGGTGACGCCGTCACGCGACCGAAGCACGAGGAACGGATCCTTGCCGAGGAAGGAGTACCGGGCTACGTGCTCACCCCCTTCGACACTCTCGAAGAGGAACGCGTGATCCGCGTTCTCAGCGACTTTGAGAAACGCGGATAGCGGCGTCAGCAGGTCGGCCCGGATCTCCTTGCAGACCGGAACGAACGTGCCGCGCGAGGCCAGCTCTTGAAACGTCTCGAACGAGGTGTGGCTCATGCCCCTTGCTCCTCGACCTGGGCGCCCAGTGCCGCCAGGGCCGCCGTTTTGAACAGCTCGGACGATGGCCGCGAGCCGCACCACCACTCGAATTGACGTACGGCTTGGGCGACCAACATATCCAGCCCCCCAATGGTGTGACACCCGGCGCCGGCGGCGTCCAGCAATAGCCGGGTGCGCCGAGGATTGTAGACGAGGTCGTACACGGTGCGTCCGCCACGCAGCGCCTCCGCGGGCACTGGGCTGTCGGATACCTGCGGGGCGGTACCGGTCGGGGTCGTGTTGACCAGCAGGTCCCACGACCCTGGTGGCGGAGGGAAGATGCCGACCTGTCCCTTGACCAGTTCCGCCACCGCTGTCGCCCGTTCACCGCGTCGGGCGCTCACCGTGACCTCGGCCCCCTGCGTGGCGAGGCCCACGGCCACGGCGCGTGCCGAGCCGCCTGCACCGAGCACGGTCGCTCGCAGACCGGCCACTCCCCCGTCAGCCTCCAGTGGCGCGAGGAACCCTGGCACGTCCGTATTCCGGCCGCTCCACCCGTCCGCGTCTCGCCGTAGCGTGTTGACCGCGCCCACCTGTCGCGTGATGTCGTCAAGCTGGGCCACGTGAGGCAGCAACTGCTCCTTGAAGGGGGCGGTCACACTGAGCCCCGCCACGTTCAGCGCGGTGATCAGCGCCATCAGGTCGTCCGCATCCGTGGCTTCGAAGGGTACATAGACCGCATCGAGACCCGCGGCATCGAGACCCGCGTTGTGCATGTGGGGCGACAGCGAATGTCCGATCGGTTTCCCGGCCACACCGTACACGGTGGCTGAGGACGAGGTGCGTGCAAAGCGATACCGGTGCACGAGGTCAGCCACGCTCACCTGGCCGGGTGCGACGCCGTCGCCAGCGTACGTCCACCGCGAGCCGAACTGAGCCGGGAGCACCCGCGTGGGCACGCCCACCGGGCCCATCCCGACGAACACGCTGGACGCCCCACGCTGGGCCCGTCCCAGTTCCAGGAGGCGGACCACATCGCGCCCGGTACGGCTCATGACCGCAATTTTGACGACGGCCGCGCCCGTCGCTCGCATAGCCTGGCAGCGATCGTCGAGATCGGCCGGCGTCTCGTTAAAGTCGTGCATCGAGAGCACGATGTTGCGCCCGCTTCGCTCGGCAATCAATGAACCAAAGTCGCCGCTCCACTCCAGATCGACCCATTCGGCTCCCAGCGCCAGCGCACGCGTCAGTATGCGTCGCCGCTCTTCCTCTGAGCCGACAAAACCTCCGCCTTCCCAGGTCGGGCGGCAGGTGACCACCACCGGAGTACGCCGGCCGGCCAGCGCGCCCTCAACATCGAGGTCGCGTACGGAGTCGAGCCGTAGTTCGACCAGGTCCGCGTCGACCACCGCGTCACGCCGCGCGCGCAGTTCGGCCGTGGTGTTGGCCGTCACGGTTGCGCACAATTGAGCGTTGGTCATCTCACGCGGTATCCATAAAAAAAGCCTCTCCAACTGATGGGCTGGAGAGGCTTGTCCGTGCTGTCTGCGTTGGCTCGCGTTCAGGCCGGCAGGTGCGCCTCTCCAGTATCGTGAGATCCGTAGTACCACCAAGACGACGCGTGTGCGCCCGGTACCACCGCCATGAAGATTACGCGATCGGTTGCCACAATATGTCTGTCAAATAGTCCGCAATTCGGCCGAGACTCGATGCTAGCAAAGCCGCTCCCAGCTGTCAATTCTCGACCGCTCGGTGACGGCTTTTCTCCTTGACCCATAGGCGTTTCCCTCGATAATGGGCTGACCTCATGATTCTTCGCCACCCGCTATTCCTCACGGTCGTTGTTGTGTTTGGCGCCGCCCTGGCGGTGCTACCTGCCGCGACGGACACGATGCCTCTGGAGGAAGTGCGGGCCGGGATGCGTGGCACCGGGATAACCGTTTTTCAGGGCATGGAGCGCAGCGAGTTCACGGCCGAAATCATCGGGGTGCTTGAGAACTCGGTCGGTGTGCGCCGAAATCTCATCCTGGCTCGGCTCGAGGGCGGCCCGCTGGCGGTGAGCGGCGTCATCCAGGGCATGAGTGGGAGCCCGGTGTATATCGACGGCCGACTGATCGGCGCCGTCTCCTACTCTATGGGCTCGTTTCCGAAGGATACGATCGCGGGGATTACCCCGATTGCAGAGATGCTGAACGACGATACGGGCCCGGTGCAGAGACTGCAATCGGTGGCGGCGGCGTTGCCGCTCCCCTTGGCGACCGACGCGTTAACCAGCGTGCTACCTGATCGGCTGGCGCGTCCCGGGCCGTTCGCGGCTCGGGCGGGCGACGTGACCGCCACGGGACTCTCCCCGAGTGACGGCGCTGCGCTCGGGGTGCAGTTGCGGCCGATCGCCACGCCCATTGTGATGACGGGGTTCACCGACGAGGCGGTCAACCACATTGCACCGCTCTTTCGGTCGGCCGGGCTGGTGCCGGTCGTCGGCGGCGCACTGTCGGCGCAAACCCGACTACCGGACGGTCCGCTCCAGGCGGGCGACGCGGTGGGGGTGAGCCTGGTACGAGGTGACTTGTCCATGGCCGGCACGGGCACGGTCACGCTAGTCGACGAAGGCCGTGTGCATGCCTTCGGTCATCCTTTCTACAACCTCGGCGCGGCCGGGTTCCCGATGACCAGGGCGTTTATTCACGGGATACTCCCGAGTCAAGCCATCTCGTCCAAGATTTCCGCAGTCGGCGATGTGCTGGGAACCATCGACCAGGACCGAGCCACGGGTATCAGTGGTCGTCACGGGCCTGGTCCCCGCATGGTGCCGGTACACGTGACGCTGGACTCGCCCGATCGGAACAAGAGTGACACGTTCGACCTCGAGGTGGTGGCCGACGATTTCTTCACGCCGCTGCTGACCTACAACGCGATGCTCAACACGCTGTTCACCCACAGCCGTCAGATCGGTGCGTCCACGTACGTGGTGAGCGGCGAAGCGAGACTGGTCGGCCAGCCCGCCGTCAGGTTCGAGGAGATATTCAGCGGTGACAGTGCGACCGTGCTGGCCGCGCTGTATGTTGCTGGGCCACTGACGGCGCTGATCAACAACGGCTTCGAGACGGTGACCGTCGACAGTATCGATATGTCGGTCACGGCGCATGACGATGTGCGACTGGCCCAACTCGACCGCGTCTGGGTCGACGAGCCGAGGCCCCGACCGGGTCGGACGGTACCTGTTCGGATGACGGCGCGCACGCGTCGCGGTGAGGAAATCGAGCGGACAGTGATGGTCGATCTGCCGGACAATGCGCGCGGCCGCCTCCAGCTGCTGGTGGCTGACGGCACGACGCTGGCGCAGCAGGAGCGGCAGGAGTCTGGCCGCGATCTACGGGCGACAGACCTGGGCCAGCTGATCGAGGCCATGAATACGGCACGACGCAACAATCGACTCTATGTCCAGCTCCGTCGGCAAGATGCAGGGGCCGTGATGAGCGGTCGGCGGATGGCGTCTCTGCCCCCGTCAGTGCTCGACGTGCTCGGGGCAGACCGGAGCGGGCGCGGCTTCACGCCGCTCCGCACCGCGGTTGTCGGGGAATGGAGCGTGCCGCTCGATCACGTCATTTCTGGCTCGCGTGTCTTGACCATCGACCTGGACACGCCCTAGCAGGCCGTGGTGGCAGTCCAGCGGCGGTCGAATGCAGCGGATTTGACCACGGGCTGCTCAACCCGACAGGACACACGTCGGCCTCGACCTACGGGGCGGACTTCAGCTAACTAGATGATCGCCTCTCGACGCCTCACCCGTCTCCGCTCTAGCCCCCCCCCGCGTGGCGGGACCCACGCCTCCTGGGCGCGCACGCGCGCCTGGGCACTCGCCGTTGGATTGTCCGTCGCACTGTCGACCGCGGCGGCCCCGACGTTCTGGCGGGTGTCGACCCAGGCGGAATTCCTCCGTGGCGAGGTCGACGCGTTGTCCGTCGATGCCGACGGCCATCTGAGTCTGGGACCAGTCACCGACACCTTCTTTGACACGAGCGCGCCGGTCCTCTGGTCGCTCGCGACCGCAACCGACGGGGCACTCTGGGTGGGGAGCGGCAATGACGGCCGCGTGTACCGGGTGGACCCGAGCGGACGCGGGGCGATGGTCTTTGACGCGGATGAGCCCGACGTCTATGCGCTGGCCGCGGCGCCGGACGGCGGCATCTTCGCCGCCACGTCACCGGACGGCGTGATCCACCGGGTGACACCGGACGGCGTGGCATCCACCGTCATCGATTTGGACGAGACGTACGTGTGGGCCCTGGCGACGGCGTCCGACGGGGCCTTGCTCGCAGCTACAGGCGACCCGGCCCGGATCTATCGCGTCGATCCGGACACCGGAGAGTCGGCGCTGTTGTTCGAGAGCGACGCCACCCACGTCCTGTCCCTTGCGGTGGATTCGACCGGCGCGGTGCTGGCCGGCACAGAGTCTCCGGGGCAGGTGCTGCGCATCGATGCGAATGGTCGAGCGTTCGTGTTGTTGGACTCGCCTCACGACGAAATCCGTTCACTGCGCGTGCAGCCAGATGGCGCGGTGCTCGTGGTGGCAGTAACGGGCCAAGGCGGGACGATCGGGTCGGCGCCGACCGGTGCGGTCGCGGCCTCTCCGGCGTCGAGCACCCCTACGGCGTCGGTCTCCGTGACAACGACCGTGTCGGCAGTCGTGGTGGCTGGCAGCGCGGTGTCGACCACCGCCGGTGGTGACACCGGCAACGGTTCTCGCAGCGGCGGAAAAGGTGCCGTGTATCGGATCGCCGCGGATGGACTGTGGGACGAACTCTGGAGCTCGACCACCGAAACACCCTACGATGCGGTGTTTGACCCGCAGGGTCCGACTGGTGGGTTGCTCGTGGGGACCGGGCCCGACGGCAAGCTGTATCGGGTACACAAGGACCCGCCGCGCACGGTGCTACTGGGCCGGGCGCCGGCCAAACAGATCACACGCTTTCTGAGACGTGGCGACGGTTCCCTAAGCTATGCCACGGCGAATCCCGGAAAGGTGATTCGACTGACGACGGCTCTGGCCGAGCGTGGCACCTACCTGTCGGAGGTGCGTGACGCACAGACGGTCGCCACCTGGGGCACATTGCGTTGGCGTGGGGCGACCCCCGGTGGCAGCCGGATCGAGCTCTCGACGCGGTCGGGTAACACCGGGGTGCCGAACGCAACATGGAGCGAATGGTCGGCACCGTCCGACGATGCCGATGGCACCGCGATTGCGAGTCCCAACGCGCGCTATCTCCAGTGGCGAGCCGCGCTGGTGGCGGGAGACGCCCCGCCGCTACTGACGTCGGTTTCGGCGGCCTATCTGCCTCGCAACCTGAGACCCGATGTCACCGCCATCACCGTACACCCGCCGGGTGTCGTCTTTCAGCAGGCGTTCGCGAGCGGTGACCCACCAGTGGCTGGTTTGCAGATCGACGAGACGCGGGCGCCGGACGCAACGGTCAGCCTGGGTCGGCGGGGTTACCGGAAGGGGCTCCAGACATTCGTGTGGCAGGCGTCGGACGGAAACGGGGACGCGCTCGAGTACACGGTCTCGTATCGACTGGAGGGCGAGAGTGCGTGGCATCTCCTGCAGTCCGATATGCGGGCGACCGTCTTCGCGTGGAACACATCGCTGGCTCCAGACGGTGCGTATCGGATGAAGGTCGCGGCGAGCGACACGACGGCGAACTCACCCGAGACGACGCTGATCGGTGAACGCGAGAGCCCGGTGTTCGAGATTGACAATACGGCGCCACGCATCGAATTAAGCCCGACGCGGGACTCGGGCACCCAGCGGATCCTGCCGTTCACCGTCCGCGACGAGCAGTCACCCATTCAGCGGGTGGAGGTCTGGGAGGGGGGCGACTCCTGGCGGGTGGTCTACCCGCTAGATGGCATTGCAGACGGCTTGGTCGAGGAGTTCGAGGTGGCGCTATCAGGTGCGCCAGATGCAGAGACCAGCGTCGTCGTCAGGGCCACGGATGCTCTACGCAATATTGTGACCGTGTCTGGCTCATAGAATCGCACCAGCCGATGAAACGTCTTGCGATCGGCGTCATCCTGACCGTCAGTCTGGCGGCTGTCTTTCTCTATTCCGGCAGCACGAGAACCTCGGAGTACAGCCGACTGGTCGCGACAGGCGACGCCGCCCTCACGAACGACGACACCTTTCTGGCCATCGAAGCGTTCAGCGGAGCGATCGCACTGCGAGGCGACGCCATGCTCGCTCATCTCAGGCGGGGCGAGACGCACCATGGCCGCGGCGATCTCGAGGCCGCGCGCAGGGATCTGACAGAGGCGCACACGTTGGAGCCGTCGGCCACGCGCCCGCTCGAGGCGCTCGGGGACGTGTCGCGAGAATTGGGTCAGCACGACGCCGCGGCTCGGCACTACGCGGCCTATCTCGCCATCGACGACAGTAGGCCGAGCGTCCTGTACAAGCTCGCGGTGGCCCATCACCAGGCAGGACGGGAGGCACTGGCCATTCCGTTGCTCCGGCAAGCTATTGGTTTGACGCCGGGCATGGCAGAGGCCCACTATCTGCTCGGGCTCGCGTTGCGCGATCAAGAACGCGAGGACGCCGCGATCGAGGCCCTGCAGCAGGCCGTGGTCGTGGCGCCCGACTTCACGACGGCGCGGGAGGCGCTGGGCGCGGCGCTCGGGGCGGCTGGCCGCTGGGACGAACGGGTCGAACAACTCGAGGCCCTGGCCGCCATGGAACCAGACCGTTCGCAACACGACGTGGACCTGGGCCTGGCCTACGCGGGTGTTGGCCGCACCGATATGGCAGTGCTGTCGCTGGGGCGTGCCTCGGAGGCACATCCTGAGGAGGTCCAGATCTACACCGCCCTGGGCCGGGTGTGGCTCGATATCGCCCGTGCAACCGACGACAAGATCGCACTCGCGAAAGCCATCGGTGCGCTCCGGTCGGTGTCTCCGGTCACGTCATCCAGCGAGGCGCTGACGTTGCTGGCCGAGGCCTTGCTTCTCGACGGAGAGGTGACGGACGCGCTGGCCACGCTGGAACTCGCGACCGAGCGCTATCCAGTTGACCCCTCCGCGTTCATGCTGTTGGCGGATCTCGTGGAACGTGACGGCGACCTGGCGGGGGCGCGACGTTGGCTGGTGGCGCATGACGCCGTGACCGCTTATCTGCCGGCGGTAGAGCGCCTACCCCAGTTGTTCCGAATCGCCAGCGTGTCCACACAGCTTCAGGACCATGCGGACGCCGCGGTGAGGCTCGAGGCGGCGGCCGCGCTCGGATCCCCCACGTCGACCCTGCTTGTTCGACTCGCAAATGCGCACTGGCGTGCTGGGGCCGCCGCACGGGCGCGGGCGGCCGTGGCCGACGCCCTGACTCAGCATCCCGACAACAGCGCACTCGTGGCCCTGCAGCGCCGGATCGACTGACCCCCTGTGCGCCGATGCTGAACGGTCTTATCGTCTTCGCAGCCGTCTCCGCCGTCCTCCTGGCCGCCTTTGCGGGCCAGATGCAGGCCCTTACCGATTCCATCGTGTCGTCGGCCGGTGGCGCCGTAGATCTCGCCATCGGCCTCGTGGGGCTCATGGCCTTCTTTCTGGGCCTGATGCGCGTGGCGGAGGACGCCGGTCTCCTGCGTAGCGTCGCCCGGGCCCTGGGGCCGGTGATGCAGCGGCTCTTTCCGAACGTCCCCGCCGATAGCCCTGCAATGAGCGCGATGATCCTCAATATCGCGGCCAACATGCTGGGGTTGGGCAATGCGGCGACGCCATTCGGGATCAAAGCCATGGAGGAGCTGGACAAGCTGAACTCCAAGACGGGAACCGCGACCAACGCGATGGTGTTGTTTCTGGCCATGAACACATCGGCGCTCGCGATTCTGCCCTCGGGCGTGGTGTCGCTGCGTGCCTCGGTGGGGTCTGCCGACGCGGTTGGCATCTTCCTCCCAACCTGGTTCGCTAGCGGATGCGCCACCATCGTCGGCGTCTCCGCCGCCGTGTTCTTGAGCCGCCTACCCTTTTTTGCACGCACCGAGCCCTCGCCGATGGACGCCGGTCACGTGGACGACGCAGTTGATGCCGGCGACGCGGAGAGCATGGCGGGAGCAGTTGCCGCGCCGCCGGTACGCGAGCCCTTGGCTGGGCGACAGTGGTGGGGGCGGCTCTTCTGGTTGGCCCTGACGGGGCTCCTGGTGCGATTCGTCTTGGGCCTCCGGGGGGAGACCCCGCTCGCCATCATCACCGCCGTCAGCGGGGGGTGGATGCTCCCCACCTTGGTGGTTGCCCTGATGCTGTACGGATGGGTCCGTGGGGTTCGCGTCTACGACTCTCTCGCAGAAGGCGCGAAGCAGGGCTTCCAGGTGGCCATCCGTGTCATCCCCTACCTCGTTGCGATCTTGGTCGTCATCGGCATGTTCAGGGCATCCGGCGGGATTGCGCTCATCGCCGGTCTCATCGCGCCGATCACCGCCTTGGTCGGCATGCCCCCCGAGGTGTTACCGATGGCGCTGCTTCGGCCGTTGTCCGGACAGGGCGCGTTTGGCGTCCTGGCGGAGACGATGACCGCCTATGGTCCAGATTCCCTGATTGGCTACATGGTGAGTACCTTCCAGGGCAGCACAGAGACCACGTTCTACACGTTGGCGGTCTACTACGGAGCGGTCGGTATTCGCGACACCCGGCACACGGTCCCGGCGTGCCTCCTGGCTGACATTACCGGCATTCTGGCTGGTGTCTTCATTGTGAACCTGATGTTCGGATAGTGCCCGCCGCTGCGGCCCCAAGCTGCAAGCGCTTGAGCAGTTTGGCGAGGCCTTGGCGCGTGATACCTAGTTCCAACGCGGCCTGCCCCCGGCGTCCGCCGGCTCGAGCCAACGCCCCACTGACGAACCGGCGTTCAAACGACGCGCGGGCCTCGTAGAGCGTCGGCACGTCGTGCTCGGTCACGCCGAAGGCGGCGGGCAGCGTCGACGGGCCCACGAGGCCGTGTCGCGGCCCGCGAACAACCAGCGAGGCAACGACGTTCTCCAGTTGTCGGACATTGCCGGGCCAGTGATACCGAGCCAGCGCGGCAAGGGTCGACTTGGCCGGTGCGGCGCGGCTCCCGGTCAGGAGCTGGGCACGGCTCCAAAAATGCTCCGCGAGGAGCCGCACATCGTCGCCTCGGTCCCGCAACGGCGGGACAACCATGCGCAGGACGTCGAGGCGATACAGCAGGTCTTCTCGGAACTGTCCGGCACCGACGGCGGCGTCGAGCGGACGATTCGTCGCTGCGACCACGCGAACGTCCACGCGTCGCGACTGGGACTCTCCGACGCGGCGGATTTCGCCATCTTGCAGAACCCTGAGTAGTTTCGCCTGTGCTCGTTGCGACAACTCCCCCACTTCATCGAGCAACAAGGTGCCCCGATCGGCGGCCTCGAACAGCCCGGCCCGGTCGGTCACGGCCCCGGTGAATGCGCCCTTGGTGTACCCGAAGAGTTCCGCTTCGACCAGCTCGTCGGCGAGCGCCGCGCAGTTCACAGCCCCGAATCGTCGCACCGCTCGTCGACTGAGTCGATGCACGGCCTTGGCCACGAGTTCTTTCCCACTCCCACTCTCCCCCGTGATCAAGACGGGGTATGGCGCATCGGCCACCCGTCGCACCGTCGCGCGCAGCGCGACGACTGCGGCGCTGCGTCCCAGCAGTCCCAAGTCATCCGAGTTGGTGTCGTCCGGCACGCGTGAACCCTCCTCTGCTGGCATGTGTGCAAGAATGCGGCCCGTCTGGTTGCCGCCGCGTAACCACGGCGACGGCCCCCTTCGCATCGGTCGTACCATCCGGGTCGCAGGAAATTCGTCTACAATTCCCCACTGACGTTTCGCTTTTCTCCAGGCCCTCGACACCATCCTCGACACCACCATGATTCGTCCCATCCTGCGCTACGGTGCCGAGGCGCTGCACTGTCCCGCGGTAGGCGTCGGAGCACTCAATGACACGGTGCAGACATTGATCGACGACATGATCGACACGATGTATGCCGCCGCCGGCGTCGGGCTGGCCGCGCCGCAGGTGGGTGTGGGCCTCCGTCTGTTTGTCGCTGATCCGTCGTCTGGGCGTGACGGGTCCCAGTTGCGCGTGGTCATCAACCCGGAGCTGGTCGAGGCCGATGGAGCCCAGCGCGAGGAAGAGGGTTGCCTGAGCCTGCCGGGATTCACCGGGCACGTGCCGCGGTCAGCGCGAGTGGTTGCGACCGGCCTTGACCGGGAGGGTTCGTCGGTACGTATCGAGGGCGAAGGACTTTTGGCTCGAGTGCTCCAGCATGAGATGGATCACCTCGATGGCGGTCTGTTTGTCGACCGCTTGAGCGGAATTCGGCGCGATCTGATCATCCGCCGGGTCCGCAAGCTTCAACGCACGGGGAAATGGTGAAGATTATTTTTTTCGGCACACCAGCGTTTGCGGTGCCCTCGCTTGAGCGACTGGTGTCCGGGGGCGCGGAGGTGGTGGCGGTCGTCACGCAGCCCGACCGGCGTCGTGGACGCGGGCAGCAGTCACGCCCATCAGCGGTCAAGGTGGCCGCGCTGGCTCACGGGGTCCCGGTGCTTCAGCCCGAGCGGGCCGCCGATCCGGTGTTCGGCACGCAGCTTACGGCTGCAGAGCCTGACCTCGGCGTGGTGGCGGCCTACGGCAAGATGCTGCCGGACGCGGTCCTGGAGACCCCCAGGCTCGGGACGATTAACGTCCACGCGTCACTGTTGCCACGCTACCGCGGAGCCGCACCGATACACCGCGCCATCATCGCGGGCGAGCGAGAGACGGGCATCACGATGATCCGCCTGGTGCGTCAGATGGACGCCGGGCCGATGTTGGCTCGCGCCGTCTACCCCATCGCCGAGGACGACACCAGCGAGCTGGCCGAGCGCGCGCTCGCGGACCTTGGCGCCACCCTGTTGCTGGACACCGTGGCGGCGCTTGACTCGGGGCGCGCAATGGAAGCAGAGCAGGACCATGATCAGGCCACGTTCGCCCCGCGGCTGACCCGCGAGGACGGTCGTGTCGACTGGACCCAACCGGCCGAGACCGTGCGCAACTTGATTCGGGGTTTGCATCCCTGGCCGCATGCGTACACATTTCTGCACTCGACCCGGTATCTCCTCTTGCGGGGCAACGTGGAGCCCGGGCCGGGGACGGTGGCGGGCACGGCGCGGGCCCCGGCGGGGACGATTTTGGTCGCGCGGGGCGACGAGCTGCACGTCGCCTGCGGCCGCGAGACTGTGCTGGCGCTCCACGAACTGCAACCGGAGGGACGCAAGCGACTGTCGACGCGAGCGTTTCTCGCCGGGCACCCTATTGCGCTGCCCGCCGCCTTTCAGGCCCATCCGGAGACGATATGAGCGTGGCCCGCATGGCGGCGTACTGGGTGCTCAGAGCGGTGCTCGAGGGTGAAGACCTTCCTCGCGCGCTGGTCAGAGAGCGAGACTCGCTGGTAGACCCGCGTGATCGAGCCTTGGTGACGGAGTTGAGCACCGGCACGCTGCGCTGGTTGGCGGCGCTGGATTACCTCATCGTGCGAGCCAGCGGCCGTCCCACGAGTCGTCTTGACCCCGAGGTGCTCGCGGTCGTGCGACTGGGCGCGTATCAACTATTGCATCTCGATCGCATTCCCGCCTCTGCCGCGGTCAACGAATCGGTGAATCTGGCGAAGCGGGTCGGGAAGGCCAGTGCCGCGGGTCTTGTGAATGCCGTGCTGCGGCGTGTCGCGCAGTCAGCGGACGCCCCACCGCTCCCGCCACCACCGCCCCCTGGGGCCAGTAGAGCAGACCAGGTCGCATATCTCAGCATTACCGGTTCCCATCCGGCGTGGCTGGTCGAGCGATGGCTCGACCGCATCGGTTTTGCTCGAGCCGACGCGTGGATCAGTTTCAATAATCGTGCACCGGCCTTGACCCTCCGCGCCAATCGACGCCGGATCACGGTCGACGACCTGCGAGGACGGCTAGCGGAGCACGGCGTCGACACTACACCAACGCGGTGGGCTCGCGACGGACTGTCCGTTGTGAGTGGCCACCCGCTCCGCACACCACTCGCGGACGAGGGCCTGTTCGTCGTGCAGGAGGAAGCCAGCCAGTTAGTGGCCGAGCTGGTGGCCGCGCGGCCTGGCGAGCGCGTGCTCGATGCCTGCGCGGCGCCTGGAGGCAAGACGACAGCGCTTGACGGTGGCCTCGACGAGGACAGCTTGTTGGTGGCGGCCGAGTTTGGCGCACCCCGCGTCGCGCTGCTCCGGCGCATGGTGCGCGCGACCGGCGCCGAGGCGGTGCGGTTCGTCCGGCACGATCTGCGTCGTGCACCATTCTTGCCGGTCTTCGACTGTGTGCTCGTCGACTCGCCATGCTCTGGCCTGGGGACCGTGCGTCGGGACCCGGAGATTCGGTGGCGACGTCAGCCCGAGGATCTGTTGCGGATGGCGGCGCTCCAGCGCACGCTCTTACAGGGGGCCGCTGCGGTGGTACGTCCGGGCGGTAGGCTCGTGTATGCCACCTGCTCCAGCGAGCCCGAAGAAAATGAGGAGGTGGTGCGCACGTTTCTGGCCGACCACCCGCAGTTCGAGAGCGTGCACCCCGAGGTCATGGGTCCGGTGCGCGACGAGTTACGGTCGGTCATCACCGCGGACGGGTGCCTGACGACGACTCCCGACGAGCATGGACTCGAGCTGTTCTTCGCCGCTATACTCCGGCGTCGTCAGGACTGATCTCGTCGTGACGTGCCGATGCCAGCTGTAGTATTTTTGACCTTGGATGCCCCGCCACACACCGACATCCATCATGCCGCCGCGGGCCACGCCGGCCAGGAGCACGGCACCGGTGCGGGCGATCGCCGGCCCTCTCCGCCTGCGCCACGGCCGGCGCGTTCCGTCTTACGGCGATGGACCGTTCGGATCGCGATGACGGTGTTGGTCGTCGGTGCGTCGGGACTGCTGTTCGGCCTCTTTGGGGTTGCCGGTCTGCAGGTGGCCTTGCGGCTCCGGGAAGTCGACGTGCCTGACCTCGCAGGTCAGACGCTGGTGGATGCCACCGAGACGTTGACCGCGGCGGGGGCTGGCGGTGCGGGTTGAGCCCCTGTCCCGCATTCATTCCACGATTCCAGCGGGACATGTAGTGAGAACAGGATCCAGTGGCTGGACTGGTGACCCGGAGCGAGCGGAGCGTCAGGGTGTGGCTCAGTTCTGGCCGGAGCGCCGGTGCGGTCCCGAGCTTGATCGGGCAGTCAGAGCGTGGTGCCCGCGCGCGCCTGCAGGAAGACGCGCTTGGCTTGCGTGGTGTGTCGGAGATCCCGCTCGGGTCGATACGCGAGCGATGCGGTTGTTGCGCAGTGAGCCGCCGCCACTTGGCAGGGCGACCACGGTCTCCGTGCTCATCAATCGTGGAGAACGCGGTGCGACCTACGTGATGCACTGACCTGATCGGGGTGTATGGTGCGAGCGCGGCGGAGGTCCTGCGCGCCCGTGGGTTTCGGGTCACCGTGACGGCCGTAGTACCCGTATCCCGATCCGCGGGTGGGCGCCGGCATCGTGTTGCGGCAGTTTCCACTCGCCGGGTTTCAGATCGCCCATGGGGAGGCGATCTCACTTGAGGTCAGCCGATGAACGTCCGTCTCGCGCCGTCGATTCTCGCCGCCGACTTCGCTGCCCTGGGCGTGGGGGTCGCCGCCGTCGAAGCCGGTGGCGCCGACCTGATTCATGTCGATGTCATGGATGGACACTTTGTGCCGAACCCTGACCATCGGCCCACCGGTGGTGAGCGCCTTGGCACCGCCGGGCGCAGGTCCCGCTCGACGTGCATCTGATGATCACGGAACCCGACCGATATATCGACGCGTTCGCTGATGCTGGTGCCGCGATGATCTCCGTGGCATGTGGAGGCGGCGACCCATCTGCACCGCACCATTACGCACATCAAGGAGCGGGGCGTCCTTGGCTGGGGCGGTCCTCAATCCCTCGACCCCCGTGGCCGCGCTTGAAGACATTGCCTCGGAGCTGGATTTCGCGCTCGTGCATGAGCGTCAACCCTGGTTTGGGGGACAGCACTTCATCAAGGGGAGCGACGCGAAGATCACGCGTGTGCGCCGCCTGCTGGACGCCGTCGGCAATTCGGGGCCGGTTGAGGTGGACGGTGGGGTTGACAGCAGCAACGCGGCACGACTGGTGGCGGCCGGTGCGGAGATTCTCGTCGCCGGCGCGGCCATCTTTGGCACCGGTGATCCGGAGGCGGCGACACGGGCCTTGCGTGCGGCGGCATCATCGCTCGTCGACGCGAACACCCCCGGGGCGCGGGTAGAATCATTAGTCGTGCAGAGTTGCAGGACGCCGCTGCGGGTGCGA
>CALLXD010000013.1 GCA_937766455.1 Vicinamibacterales bacterium
CGTTGCTGGATCCAAAGATCTTCGTCGTCCTGCTGAGCTGGGTCGTGTACTCGTTCGAGCTCTACGCGCGGCGCGCCATCGGATGGAATGGCAAACGGGCGGCGTGGCTCTCGGCGTTGGGTTTCTCGATCGTCTTGCTGAACCTCGTACCGGTCGGCTACTTCCTGACGGAGAGCCACAATTTCTAGTGCGGGCACCGCGCCGCCCAAGGCGCACGACACGCGCACCCCGCCTATGCGGGGTGGAATGTCGGGGTCGGCGGGACGGCCCGCGTAGGGTTCGAGGCGCACGCAGCATCGCCAGACACGGGCGCGACACACGTACCACGCGTATGTGGAGTCGAGCAGCGGGGTTCGCGGGACGGCCGGGTGGGGTTCGAGGGGCGCGTAGCGCCGCCGACACGGGCGCGCGACAATGCGCGCCTCGCGCCCACGGAGTGGGGCCTTGGGGGCCCCCGCGAAGCGGCCGCGGGGGGTTCGGGGCGCCGCCCCGTCTAACCGATAGATAGACAGCCACACATGGATCTGCTGTTGTTGGGCGTGAGCCATCACACTGCGCCGGTCGATCTGCGCGAACGCGTCGACTTCTCACGACGTGGCGTGGTCGAGGCTCTACGCGAACTGGCCATCCGCCCGGCCCCCCCAGAGGCGGTCGTCGTGACGACCTGCAATCGGGCCGAGATCTACGTCGCATGCGAAGACACCAGCACGACGCGAAGCGACCTCGGCCTGTTCATGAGTCGTTTCCACGACGTCCCCGAGTCCGAGCTGACGCCTCACCTGTACGCCCACACCGGCGCTGACGTCGCCAGGCACCTCTTTCGGGTGGCAGCCGGACTCGATTCACTCATCGTGGGCGAGCCGCAGATCTTCGGGCAGGTCAAGAGCGCGTTTGCCACGGCATCAAGCGAACGATGCACCGGCTCCCTGCTGAACAAATTGTTCATGTCATCGTTTGCGGTCGGCAAGAAGGTACGAGCCGAAACCGGACTGGGCGAAGGCGCCGTATCAGTCAGCTACGCGGCCATCTCGCTCGCGCGCAAGATCTTCGGCAACCTGCAGGAACGTCGGGTCCTCGTCGTCGGTGCTGGCGATATGGCGGAGCTGACCGCGTTGCACCTGCAGTCGCAACAGGTTGCGCAGATCGTGGTTACCAACCGGACGCTGGCGCGGGCCGAGGCGCTCGCCCGTAAAGTCGGCGGTACCGCGGTCGCCTGGTCCGCCGTCGATGAAGAGTTGCTCCACGCGGACATCGTGGTGACCGCGACCGGTGCTCAGACCCCGGTGATCAGCGCCCCGTCGATTGACCGGGTTATGCGCGCCCGCCGCAACCGACCCTTGTTCGTCGTCGATATTGGGTTGCCGCGCGACGTCGACCCTGCGGCCGGTGAGCTCGAGCAGGTGTTCCTCTACAACATCGACGACCTCCGGGCGATGATCAGCGAGAACCTCGTTCGCCGCCAAGAACAGACCACACAGGCCGAGGTGATGATTGGCCGCGAAGTGGACGACTTCGTCGTCTGGCAGCGGTCCAGAGGAGCCATTCCCACGCTTGTGGCGTTGCGGCGTCGCTTCGAAGCTGTCCGAGAGGCAGAGCTCGAGCGACTGGCGACCCAGACTCAATGGACTCTCAGCCGATGCCCGCGCCCGGGTGGAGGACGTGACGCGGCTCCTGGTGCAGAAGCTGCTGCTGGAACCGACCGAGCGATTGAAGACCACGCCGGACGAGGCGACGGCCGCTCAGTATGCGGACGCCTTGACCCAACTCTTCGGTCTGGGGGAACCTCACCCGTCCGAGGGCTCGAACGACACACGCTCCACCAGCCATGACGACCACCACAGCACCCGAAAGCCGTCCTCGAAGAACCCGGTGACATCGTGACCCCGCTCAAACTCGGCACGCGCGGTAGTGCACTCGCACGTTGGCAGGCAGAAACCGTGGCGGCCGAGATCCTGGCCCGAAGCGGACGGCGTTGCGAACTCGTCGTGATCAGCACGACCGGCGACCGTCTGACCGACGTCTCCCTCTCGACGGTCGGTGGGAAAAACGTGTTCGTCAAAGAAATTGAACAGGCGCTCTTCACGGGGGACATCGACCTGGCGGTCCACAGCGCGAAGGATATGCCAGCAGAGCTCCCAGCCGGGCTTGCCATTCCCGCGGTCCTGCCGCGAGCCGACGCGCGTGACGCGGTCATTCTGCCAGCCGGATCGACACCGCTCCCCGCGGTACCGACCCACGAGCTCGGCGACGCACTGGGACCATCCCCACGGGTCGGCAGCGGCAGCGTCCGCCGGGTGGCGCAGCTGAGCCGAGCTTGGCCGACGGCCCAGTTCCAGCTCATGCGGAGCAATGTCGGCACACGTCTTCGCAAGCTCGATGCCGGCGACTGCGACCTGCTGATTCTCGCCGCGGCGGGTCTCACGCGTCTGGGATATCAGCACCGCATCTCCGCCACAATCGATTCAGACACCTGTGTGCCGGCGCCAGGCCAAGGGATAATCGCGATCGAGTCTCGTGCGGACGACGAGGAGACGATCGAGGTGCTCGTGGCCATCAATGACACGGCCACCAAGGCGGCCTTGAGCGCCGAGCGTGCGGTGGTCGCCAGACTTGGCGGTGGATGCCAGGTCCCGATCGGGGCGTTCGCGGAGGGCCTCGGCGACACGCTGACGCTCCGAGCGGTCGTCACATCTCTTGACGGAACGCGCGTGCTGCGACGTAGTGGCTCAGGACCGGCTCGCGACGCGCACCAATTGGGCCTCGCCATGGCCGAAGGCCTCTTGGAAGACGGCGCCGGACCGTTGTTGGACGTGGCCAGAATGAGCACCACCGCAGGCGATTCAGCACCATGACCGAAGCCCGTATCTACCTCATCGGCGCCGGCCCTGGCGACCCCTCGCTGTTGACGCTCAAGGGGCATCGGTATCTCACGACAGCCGACGTGGTGGTCTACGACCATCTGGTCCATCAGCGCTTGCTACGCATGGTTCGCCCAGACGCAGAAACGATCGATGTCGGTCCTGCGGCGCCCCAACCGCTCGAGCAGGACGCCATTTGCCTGCTGCTGGCCGAGAAGGCGCGTGAGGGAAAGACCGTCGCACGCCTCAAGTGGGGCGACCCGTTTGTCTTCGATAGCGGAGGCAAGGAGGCCCTGTTTCTCCACGAACAGCGGGTGCCGTTCGTAGTCGTGCCAGGGATTCCGTCTGGCATCGGCAGCCCGACCTTCGCCGGAATCCCTGTGACCTATCCGGACGCCGGCGACACCCTCACGCTTGTCAGGGGTCATGAAGGTGAAACGGACGCACCACCGAAGGTCGCGTGGAACCATCTGGCGCACGTCTCCGGCACGATCGTCACCTACGGTGCCGGCCCTCAGCTGGCCGCGATGACGAATGCGCTGCTACGTCATGGTCGCCCGGACAGTGAGCCCGCCGCCCTCATTTATCGGGGAACACTTCCCACCCAGCACACCATTCAGGGATCACTGGCCGAGATCGCAGAACTCGTGAGTGGCCCGGACCAGCGAGAGGCGGCGGTGCTGGTCGTCGGACGAGTCATCGGACTCCGACAGCACCTGCGCTGGTTCGATTCGCGTCCCTTGTTCGGGCGCCATGTCGTCGTCACCCGCCCGCGGGCTCAAGCCTCCGACCTGGTCGACAGACTGGAGCAGCTGGGCGCCAACGCGGTGGAGGTGCCAACCATTCAGATCGTCGCCCCTGAGAACCTCGCGCCGCTGGACGAGGCGTGCGCCCGCGTCCACACCTTCGACTGGGCCGTCTTCACGAGCGCGAACGCGGTCTCGTCGTTCATGCGACGTCTGATGGCCGGTCCCAGGGACGTGCGTGCGTTGCATGGCGTGCGCCTGTGCGCGGTCGGACCCGCCACCGCCGACGCGTTGTCGCAATACGGTCTCAAGGTAGATCTGGTCCCGGAGCAGTACCGTTCGGAGGCCATCGTCCGCGTCATGTGTCGCGACCACGACCTGACCGGCCATAGCGTCCTCCTCCCGCGCGGTGACCTCGCGCGCGATCTACTCCCCACGGCGCTGCGCCAGGCAGGGGCCAAGCCAACAACCGTGATCGCCTATCGGACCGCCCCGGTTGACCTGGACGCCTCTGGCAATCCAGACATCTACCGTCTTCTCCTCGAACGCCAGATCGACATCGTCACCTTCACCAGTGGATCGAGCGTCAAGAATTTGGTGAAAGGGCTGGGAGCAGACCAAGCGGCCGACCTGCTGGCACGCGTGGATGTGGCCTGTATCGGGCCGGTCACCGCGGATGTCGCGCAGCGGCTCGGCGTCACGACCACGATCATGCCGTCCGAGTCCACTGTGCCGAGCCTGGTCGACGCTATCGTCGCGCATACGCAACGGGCCGCACCGCAAGGCGAACCCCGATGAGCGGGCTCAATCTGATTCGCCGGCCCAGACGACTTCGCGCCTCCGCTGGCGTGCGATCGTTGGTGCGAGAAACGCGGCTGAGCGCCGACGCCCTCGTCTACCCCTTATTCGTGGTGGAAGGGCACGGCGTCCGACGGGAGATTTCGTCGATGCCCGGCGTGTTTCAACTGTCGGTCGACGAAGCCGTGCGCGAGACCGCGGCCGCAAGCGAAGACGGGGTGCGCGCGGTCATCCTGTTCGGGATTCCGGCATCCAAGGACGAGACGGGGTCGGCCGCGGCCGACCCGAAGGCGCCGGTGCAGGCGGCCATCCGAGCGCTGCGCGCACAGTGCAGCGACGTCACGATCATCACCGACGTCTGTCTCTGCGAGTACACGTCACACGGCCACTGCGGAGTCCTCGACGGCGAGCGCATTCTCAACGATCTCACGGTCGAGCATCTGGCCCGCGTGGCCGTCTCTCACGCGGAAGCAGGCGCACACATCGTCGCCCCATCTGACATGATGGATGGTCGGGTCGCGGCACTGCGTGCGGCGCTCGACGAACGGGGATTCGACGAGGTCGCGATCATGTCTTATGCTGCCAAGTACTGTTCCGCGTTTTACGGGCCATTTCGAGAGGCCGTTGATTCGACACCCGCGTTTGGCGATCGACGCACCCACCAGATGGACCCGGCGAACACCGATGAGGCGCTGCGCGAGGTCGAGATCGATCTCGACGAAGGGGCGGACATCATCATGGTCAAACCGGCGATGCCCTATTTGGACGTGATCCAGCGCGTGAAAAGCACCTTCCGCCAGCCGACCGCGGCCTATCAGGTGAGTGGCGAATACGCGATGTTGAAAGCCGCAGCGCGACAGGCATGGATCGACGAACCCCGAGCCATGATGGAAAGCCTCACCGCCATACATCGAGCCGGCGCCGACATCGTCATCACGTACTACGCGCGCGAAGCGGCTCGCGCCTTGGCGAAGCCGGACCGGGCCTAAACGATGTCTACGCGGCGAAAGAAGCGAGCGCTTCGCACTGGCCGAACGACGACCGACGCGAAATCGGACGACACCACGCGCGCGGCCGATGCGATCAGCGCGCCTGAACCTCTGCGCCTCCCACTCCCTCTGGGCACGTTCCTTCCCTACGGTGTCGCCATTTTTGTCGTCGGCCTGCTCATCCGCGCGATCCACATCTGGCAGATACGAGACGCGCCGTTCTTTCCGCTACTTATGGGCGACGCGCAGAGTTACCACGCCTGGGCACAGGGACTCGCGGCCGGCGACTGGATCGGAACCGATGTCTTCTACCAGGCACCTCTGTATCCCTACGTCCTGGGCCTCATCTACACCGTGTTCGGCGAGGGCCCCATGGTGGTGCGCGTCTGTCAAGCCGTGCTGGGGGCGCTGGCCTGCGTGTTCCTGGCCTTCGCGGGCTGGCGGCTCCTGTCGAAGCGCGTGGGGCTGATCGCAGGCCTGCTGCTCGCCTGCTATGCCCCGGCCATTTTCTTCGACGGCATCGTTCAGAAATCGGTACTTGACGCGTTCTTCCTCTGTCTGGCGCTGGCACTCCTGAGCGGTCTGATGCACGACCCGACACGTCGATGGCCCTGGCTCTGGGTCGGCGTGACGATCGGGTTTCTCGTGCTCACGCGGGAGAACGCGCTGGTGTTCGTCCTGCCCATTCTCGCCTGGCTGCTCTGGTGGCAACGCCATCTCGCGCGGGAGCGCTTCGTGCTGGCGGCCTTCTTGCTCGCTGGCCTATCAGCGGTGCTACTCCCCGTGGCTACTCGTAACCTGGCCGTCAGCGGCGAGTTCTACCTGACGACGTCGCAATTCGGACCTAATTTCTACATCGGCAACAACGCGAATGCCTCCGGCATTTACCAGCCCCTACGCTTCGGCCGGGGCGACCCCCGTTTTGAGCGCCAGGATGCCACGGACCTGGCCGAGCAGGACACGGGCCGGTCATTGAGCCCGGCTGAGGTATCGCGCTATTGGACGCAGCGGACCTTGAGCTACATCGGATCTGAACCACTTGATTGGCTCCGGCTGATGGGACGCAAAGTGGTGCTGGCCTGGAACGCTGGGGAGGTGGCCGACACCGAGGACCAGCTGAGCTACGCCGACCGCTCGTTCCTGCTCCGCATGTTCGGCTCGATCTGGCATTTCGGTATCCTGGCCCCCCTGGCGCTCTTCGGAGCCTGGGCGACCTGGCCCAGGAAACGTGAATTGACGTTGCTCTATTTGCTGCTGGCGACCTACGCCGTGACCCTCGTCGGGTTCGCCATCATGGCGCGATACCGCTATCCGATGGTGCCGTTCCTTATCCTGTTCGCCGCGGCTGGCCTCGCCAACATCGGACCGCTGGTACGGAGCCGGACACGGCCAGAGTTGGCCTGGGGTGGCGCGGCCGTCGTTCTCATGGCGCTATTCAGTAACTGGCCCGCGTTCTCGATGGCGCAGATGCGAGCGGTCACAGAGAGCAACGTCGGCACGGAGCTCCAGACACAGGGTGACCTGACCGCGGCCATCGCTCTGTATCGCGACTCGCTCGCCCGTAATCCGAACAACGCGGTGGCCCTGACCAATCTCGGCACGGCGCTCGCCGCGAGTGATCAGGTGCCAGAAGCGATCATCCACTACCGCCGGGCACTGGAGCTCGCCCCCACCGATGCGGACGCCTTCTTCAATCTGGGCAACGCCTTGGCCATCGAGGGCGAGCTGGAGGATGCCGCGGAACAACTCCGGTCGGCGATCCAGCTCATTCCGGACTTCACCGAAGCGCACGTCAACTTGGGCAACGTGCTCGTGGAGACCGGCGAACTGGAGGAAGCGGAAGGTCATTATCGGCGGTCAACCGAACTGGAGCCGGGTTGGGTCGAGGCCTACAACAATCTCGGCCTTCTCGCGATGGCGCAGGAACGTCCGGAGGAGGGCCTCACGCTGTTTCGCCAGGCGGTGGAGGTCGATCCCGAGTTCGGCGACGCCC
The DNA here is from genome assembly GCA_937766455.1 of Vicinamibacterales bacterium. Taxonomy (GTDB): domain Bacteria; phylum Acidobacteriota; class Vicinamibacteria; order Vicinamibacterales; family UBA8438; genus UBA8438. The sequence goes on from CALLXD010000013.1 coordinate 7,385, forward strand.
ACACGAACCTCGCGTCGGCGCTACAGGTCAACGGAGAGGTCGAGGATGCACTCGTCCACTTCCAACGTGCGGTCGAGCTGTCGCCCGAGTCGGCAGCCGCGCACAACGACATCGGGATGGCACTCGGTTCGCTCGATCGGCTCGAAGAGTCCGCCGCGCACTTCCTGCGGGCAACCGAGCTGGAGCCGACGTTCTATGACGCGCGCAACAACCTGGCCATGGCCTCGGAGCTCATGGGCCGTCCGGCTGACGCGATCGCACAGTATCGCGAGATCTTGCGGCTGGCGAGAAACCCCGTCACGTACAACGACCTCGGCATTGCGCTGGCGCGGCAGGACGATCAGGAACTGCGTGACGAGGCCGTCACCCGCTTCCGGCAGGCCATCGCGATGGCCCCGACCTTCGCCGATGCGCACGGGAATCTGGCGACGGTGCTACAACAGCGGGGCGAACTGGACGAGGCGATCCCTCTCTTCGAGGAAGCCGTCAGGCTCGCGCCTGACAACGAAGAGATGCGAAGTCGGTTACGGTCGGCGCGCGCTCAGCGCTAACCCCAGAGCTTGGAGCGCCTACCTCGACGGCGGCGGGGGTTCGGCCCCCGGCGATGGCGCCGGTTGTTCAAGCATCTGGCAGGCCTCTTCGAGACCCATCGCGCACGCCTGCTGCATCAACTCGATGGCCCGGGTCGGATCGGGGGCAAGGCCCTGACCGAGTCGGTACATCAAGCCCAGCCTGAGGCAGCTCATGGCTTCCCCTGCACCGCACGCCTGAGAGAAACCGTCGGCCGCCCGTACCGAGTCAACGGCTACGCCGTCGCCCCGGAGATAGATCTCCGCCAGACTGCTGCAACCAGCCGCCCAGCCCAACTCGCACGACCGCGCAAACAGCTCACGGGCCAGCGTCTCATCACGGGGAACGCCGCGCCCGGCTCGATGCGCCGAGGCCAGCAGGTAGCAGGACTCAGGGTCACCCGCATCACACCCCCCGCTCAGCGGTTTGGTGTCCTGATACGCCCATGCATACGCCAGGCTCGTGGAGGCGCGGTCGAACTCCGCACCGCCAGCGGCGAGCGTGTCCACATTCGCACAACCCGCCGCGAGACCCAGGTCGCACGCCCGGGTAAAGCTGGCCGCCGCTCCTCCCGGGTCCCCGGCAACCAATGCACCCTGAGCCAGGAGAATCCCCTGTTCGTTGCAGGACCAGGCAAACCCTTCGCGACAGTTGTTGGACTGCCTGACCAACAACGTGCGGCAGCCGTCTCGCAACCCCTCCGAACAGGCCTGTTCCCAGAACGCCGGGTTGGCGCCATCGTGCCGTGAGCCCACGGCGTCGGTGGTCAAGAGCCCGACGAACAGCGCGGTCCAGACCGCCATCGATCCCAGGTTGAGCTGTCGGGAAGAAATGCTCGGCCACAATCTGTCGAGCCCCAACGTTTCAGCGTTGAGTCCGCGCACGAAACGATCGAGTGCCCGTACGCTCAGATTGAGTAACGGCACGCACAGCAATTTGTCGTAGAACGTGGGCACCCCGAGCGGCCCCAACAGCGCGAACAACGCAAACACGCTGACGCCGTACAGCGCCCCGAACAGCACACGCCCGAACGGGGTTCTCGGGGACGTCGACGGGTCCGTGACCAGCAGGTGCAGTCCCAGAAAGACCGCGATCGGAATACTCGTATCAACAAAGAAATAGACGCCGGTGGCACCGGAATACACAACGCCCAGCAGATACAAGGTCGCTGCGGCTGAGAGCGTCATCAACGTCACCGAGAAGAAATACTGAACCATCAATCCCAGGAGGAAGATGACGAGGTACATGTGCTCCGGGTAACGCAGCGTGAGCGCGATCTCCTGCCCCCATGTCAGGTCGGTCCGGCCGGCGAGGATGAGGACGACCGAGAACACGGACAATGACAAACCAGACGGATTGAAAATATGGGTCTGGCGCCCGTCCCGGGTCCACGTCACCAATTCCTTCCCGAGGAAGCCCACCGCAACCATGAGGAACTGCAGGACGAACCAGTCGTCTCGGAACCAGAGAAATAGGTTGGTACTGAGGATGATCGGGAACGGGCCGAACCCCAGCCGCCATGCGTCGCGTCGTGACCACGACAACAACATGTCGAAGGCGTACGCGAACACAATTTGCGCACCGATGAGCCAGGCGTGATTGGCCACCTCTGGCCAGTACCATCCCCAGTAGAGAAACACCCCGCAGTGCGCCACCAGCTGCAGGTAGTGGTTCTTGCGCAGCGCGACCTCGAACGTCAGCACGCGCCGTTCGCGTCCGATTCGCGCGCGCAGAATCATCTGCCAGGCGAGCAACGTGGCGCAGGCGCCCCAGAAGGACAAGACCAGACCGGTGCTCTCGCGAACACGCGGAACAAAGCTCAGAACCAACAGCAGCAGAATCGGATACAGCGGCAGCCGAATCGGAGAGAGACCGCGCAGGACGTTGGAGAATGCGAGTGGCATGAGTGTGAGCGTCGCTTCATTCTACGCCACGGGGACTCTCACCCTGGCGGGTCGCTTGACCCCTGGCGAACATCCGTCCCACCATTGGCGGCAGGACGTACGTGCAATGCAGGCTCTGATGCGAGCCCGTCTACGATGACCTCAGCGACCGCACAACCCACGCCGGCACCGACGACGAACAGGGGGACGATCGCTCGGCTCGCGCTCGCGGCGCTGCCATACGCGCTGATCGTCGCCGCCGGGCTGGTGGTGTACGGCAACTCCTTGTTCTTCGACTACACCTTTTTCGACGACCAGGAGCTCATTTTCAACAATCAGTATTTTTTCGCGGACCTCTCGAACGTCGGCGCGTTGTTCATGGACGACATGTGGCGGTTTACGGAGGACACCTACTATCGACCGCTGTACATGCTGACCTACATGCTCGACTTCCAGTTCACTGGGACCGACATGTTCGGGTATCACCTCACCAGCGTCGTGATTCATTTGCTGTCCTCCTGCCTGCTGATGGTGCTCTTTGGTGCCGTGGGGTTCTCCCGGCGCCTGAGCGTCTGGGGAGCGCTGCTCTTCGTGGTGCATCCCGTACACGTCCAAGGCGTGTCATGGATTCCCGGTCGCAACGACAGCTTGCTGGGACTGTCAGTGATCGTGGCCGCGCTCGCGTGGACCTGGTATTGGCAGGCGCCTGGGCGTGGACGGTGGGTCCTCCAATCGGTCGCGTTCTTCTGCGCGTTGCTCATCAAGGAGCCGGCGTTCGTGCTACCGCCGCTACTGCTCGGGTTGGTCTGGGCGCGGGACAACGACGCGAACTTTTTGAGGAGACTGAGAGACCGATGGATGGCGGTGGCGGTCGGGTGGGCCGCGCCGGCGGTCACCTGGTTCCTCTTGCGGTGGCTCGCGTTCGACAACCCGGCGCCGGTCATCCCACGGCTGGTGGACAACATCGCGCAGGCCGGGCTCGTGCTCGTCCATTACTTTGGCAAGACGGTGATCCCGGTCTCGCTACGAACCGTGGCGGACCTGTACGCGCCACTATGGCCCGGCCTGGTGGTCCTGACGCTCATCGGCGTGATTCTGGCGCGGGTGCGGCCAGGACGTATGCTGTGGCTCGGTCTGAGTTGGTTCGCCTTGATGGTCTTTCCGACGCTGCTGGCGGGGCACGACTTCTTCCTGGAGGAACGGCTCTATGCGCCGCTGGTCGGGATGCTGTTCTTCCTGCTGTACACGCTCGAGTCGACCAGATTTCACACAACCCCAATCGGCCGCACCATGTTGTCGGCGTGGGTCGTGCTCTTCGTGGTGGTCGGATTCAACAGGTCGCAGCAGTTTGCGGACCGGTGGTCATTGTGGGAGTCAGCGGTCGAGCAGTCGCCCCAGTCGGCGTTCGCGGCGAACAACCTTGGCGCGATGTATTTCCTGGACCAGCGGTACGACGAAGCGAGGGTGCAGTACGAGCGGGCACTCGCGCTGGACCCGACTGAACCGATGGTCCGCAACAACCTTGGACAGGTGTACCACCTACTGGAAGATCTGGATACCGCGGCCAGTTATTACCAGGCGGAAATCCGACACAGCCCCTGGTACCCGAACAGCCACTACAATCTGGGGATCCTCTGGGCTCGACTGAACCGGCTCGATGACGCCGTGCGAGAGTGGGAGACGGCGATCACCATCGACCCGGACTATGCCGCCCCCTACGAGATGCTGGCTCGGTACCATCGGGAACAAAATAACCCCGAACGGTTCCAGTACTACCTCAGCGAACTGGCCAGACTCGGACTCAATCTAGACTGAACGACCCGGACAACGGCGTTGTCCAGGCAGGCGGGTGCTCACGCCCAGAGCGCCTTGCGCGCTTCAGACTCACTGCAGGGTGTAGCAAGGGATGCCGGTGTGACCAGCGTCGCGCGCGGCGGCGCCAGAGCCGCAGGCGCTGCCTGACGACTCCGTCAGGCCCCCCCCCAACGCAGGTAGCTGTCCTGAACCGGCGCTCGATGCCAGGCCAACACCGCTATTGCGTAGGTGGCCCCCAGCCAGGAGGTCTGGCGACTGGGGGCCCCTTTCAGACACAGACTGGACAGGCACGTGCCGCGAACAGTATCTGTGGACGTGCCCGGACGAAGGCTCCGGTATCTAGCCGCCGACGCCCCACAAGAATCCGAACCCGACGCGGATTTCGTTGTAGTCCACACCGCCGGTGTGCAACGAGGAGCCCGAGTCAGCGTCGGCACCGAACAGCACGCGGCGGAAGTCAACCTGAAGCCGGAAATCCGTGCCATCGTTGATCGGGACATCGACCCCGAAGCCAGGCATAAAGGCGAAATTCGTCGACGTGTGCGAGAAGAACCCGATCTTCCGGACCGAACGCACGACACCGCCCATGATGTGCACGAAGGGACGCGCACCACCGCCCCCAAATGAGAACCGCGGGCCGACCATGCCGGCGACCGACACCGCCTTCAAGTCGCACTCGGACAACGTCGGGGAACACCACTGCGCTTCAGCGCGGTTATTGGAGAACCCCTGGAAATCCTGGCCCTGCACCGCCGGAACCACCCCAACGAGGCATTCCGCCGGTTGTTGAGACGTCGGAATCGCGCGCGATGCGACGCCACCGCAGACGTCGCGACCAACCCCGTAGTTGCCGCTGACATCGAAGGCAATCGACATGTTGTCCGACAGCTCAAGCTCGCCAACCCCGAAGAAGCCAAGCGGCAAGTTCGATGACGCGAGTGCGATGTCATTGTTTCCGAGGAACGAGAAGCCAACTCCAAAATTACCTTGAGTCTGCGCCGCTGCGGGCTGAGCCAGGGTCAGGGAAAAGGCCGTGAGGATGAGACCGAGTATTACCAACCGAATTCGCATATCAACAAACCTCCTGAAAACGGGCGATATTCCATCTTTCAACGCGGTCGCAAGCAGACGGCTCTCGATGAACAGTCTGCGGATATCAGCCCTGAGCCGCCAGAGAATATCAGCCATAGGCGGCACAGTCAATTGCCAAGTGCGCAACAAAGTAGCCTGCCGAGAAACGGCCACGCTCTCGTCTGTCCCCGGCGGCCGAAAATTCGTTCGCGCGACGCCGCGCCGGCATCCCGACCATGCCCGGTTCCGCGTCTCGCGGAGCAGTGAACAGCGGGTGCGCTCGGAAGACGGACGAACGGGCGGTCACGGATGGACCTGCAGTAATGGAGCGGACGGACCACCGAGCCAGCAGGTCGGCGGAGAGCGATGGAGGGACAGATCCGCCGGGAATGAGGTCGGACTGTGTCAGGGAGGGCCGGACGGCCCGGTCAAGGAATCAACCGGGCCGGGGGGGGGGCGGTGCACGCACGGGGGCCAGCGTTACTCGGCCGCGACGATCATGATCTTGTCGAGTTCTGCCTTGTCGGCCGGCAGCTCGGTCTCACCGGCCGGATAGTCGCTCGAGTCCAGAATGAACGCCAACACGTCGGTGTACTCCTCATCCGTCAGACGCCCCGGCCCATCCTCAGGCATGGACACCTTGATGCGCTCGAACATCGAGCCCACCGGCAACTCCGTCCAGAACACCATGAAGCCGCTTCCTGCGATGCCAGGGGCCATCTCGCCCCCCTGCATCTCGGGACCGTGACACGAGGCGCAATCGCGGCTATACACCCGGCGACCCCGGCGAGCCTGAGCCGCGGTAAATACCCCGTCGAGCAGCGTGCTGGTGGTCTCCTGCGCGGTCGCCGCGACGGGCTCTACCGCCGACCCCTCGGTCGCGAGCCCACTCACCGACGCACACGCCAGCGCCAACCCAACCGACCCAACGACCACAAGCCTTTTCATTCATCGTCTCCTCGCACAACGCGCCACCTGAAGGCGCGACTCATCTACATTCTGGCACTGTCGCTCAAACCCGATCAACCGAGCCTCACTGCGTGGTGACGGTCCCACCGCGCGGCGACGGCCGCGAGCCCTCGTCGGGGGATTAGCAGCGGTCCGCACGGCCGCCCCGGCTTCCTACTCGCGCTCCAGTACGCAGTCGAAGTCGTAGCCGATGTCGCACCAGGCAGGCAGCGAGTCCACCTGCTTCATGGCGCGGTGGTAGTAGAAGTAGGGAGGCCAGCTCTTGAAGCCGCGGTGCCTCGTGGCGATGTCCTGATCGATACGGGCCGCGAGTCCCTCAAATCGGTCCGCACTGTCTTCCGCGGGGACGGCCGCTGTGCTTGGACTCGACGGGGTCTCCTCCGAGGTGGCCGGCCGCACGAAACGTCCTTGCCCGGGAAGATGCCCGAGCGCCCTGAGCCCTCTGGCGATCCCGATCATCCGCATCCGGTGGCAGCGGAAACCACATTCCTCGAACAGGCGACGCAAATGTTCACGGCCAAAAAACGACAGGTGCCCCTGATCGAGCACTGGCGGCGTGGCCCCGGCGTTCCGGGATGCCGCGACCAGAGGTCGCAAATTGGCTTCACCGTTGGGCGTCACCAGCCGCAGCCAGCCTCCAGGCCGCAAGACACGCCGCGTCTCCTCGAGGTGGGACCGCGGGTCGGCTACGTGTTCAAGCAGGTCCTTCTGAATGACAACGTCGAACGCCCCATCCGGAAACCGGGCCTCCTCGAGCGTGGCACAGGTCACGTCAACGTCATATCGGGTGCTCGCGTAGTGGGCCGCGAAGGCCGAGGCATCGACCCCTTGGACATGCCAACCAGAACGCTTCAGCCCTGACAGCAGGAATCCGAGGGCGCACCCGACCTCAAGCAGTCGTCCCCGTGACCCGAGACGCCGGAGCCAGCGGTTCAGGAAATACGCCTCGCGCTGCCGGCGCTGAAACTCGCGCGCGTAGTCCGCGTAGCCGACCGGTGACGCGGCATCGAAGTAGTCGCTTGGATACAACGCCTTGATCTGATTGGCCGTCAGCCGTGGACGGACCTGCCGAAAGCCGCAGCGGGGACACCGATGCACCTGGACCCGCCTCCGCCCGATCAGGCTGACCTCGAGCACCGCCTGCATCTCAGTCGCGGCGCAAATGTCGCAGGGCTCTGGCATAGCTGGGCTCTTTCTGACAAGGGATGACAGCGGCGCGCCCACATCGTGACCGGCACGGGGAAGCGCTCGGGCCATGATATCGTTCCGCGCCATGGCTGCCTCCACGCGTGTGAACTCGAACCGCCTGTTTGCCCGGGCCAAGCGGATCCTGCCCGGCGGCGTCGACAGTCCGGTTCGGGCGTTCTCTGCGGTGGGCGGCACTCCGCCGTTCATTAGGCGGGCGCGCGGCGCCCGCCTGATCGACGAAGACGGTCGCGCCTATATCGACTACGTCATGTCCTGGGGTCCGCTCATTCACGGGCACGCCCCAGCCGGACTGACCCGGGCGCTCTCTGAGGCGGCCGCGCGAGGCACCAGCTTCGGCGCTCCGACCGCCCTCGAGGTCGAGTTGGGTTTGGCCGTCCGCCGAGTGATGCCGTCCATCGAGCGGGTTCGTTTCGTGAACTCAGGGACCGAAGCCACCATGAGCGCGCTACGGCTTGCACGCGCGGCCACCGGGCGCGACCGGCTCATCAAGTTTGCCGGGTGCTATCACGGTCATGGAGACGCGTTCCTGGTGCAGGCCGGTTCTGGCGCCACCACGCTCGGCGTTCCGACCAGTCCAGGCGTCTCTCGGGCGGTTGCGGCCGACACGTTGGTGGCCCGGTACAACGATCTCGATTCGGTCGACCGCTTGTTCCGAAAGCATCGACAGCGCGTGGCTGCGCTCATCGTCGAACCCATCGCTGGCAATATGGGGGTCGTGCCGCCTGCGGCGGGGTTTCTCGAAGGACTCCGCGAGCTCAGTCAGGCGCATGGGGCGATCCTCATTTTCGATGAGGTTATTTCCGGTTTCCGGGCCGGACCAGGCGGGGCCCAGGAACGACTCGGCGTACGCCCAGACTTGACCTGCCTCGGCAAGATCATCGGCGGTGGCCTGCCGGTTGGCGCGTATGGCGGTCGCCGTGACCTGATGGAGTTGGTGGCTCCGGCCGGACCGGTGTACCAGGCGGGCACGTTGTCCGGGAACCCGCTGGCCATGACCGCCGGCCTCTGGGCGCTCTCGCAGCTCACACCTGAGTTGTATCGCAAGCTGGACCGGCTGGGCGGGCGGCTGGCCGCCGGGCTGGCCGAGGCGGCCCGACAGACTGGCACCGACCTGCACGTTAACGCGCACGGGTCGGTCCTGACCCCGTTCTTCACCGCTACACCGGTGCGAAATTACGAATCGGCGACTCGCGCGGACACGACCGCCTACGCGCAGTTCTTCCGAGGCATGCTGGCCCGCGGTATCTATCCACCACCATCACAATTCGAAGGCTGGTTTCTATCGGGTGCGCACTCCAACGCGCACGTCGATGCGGCAATCGAAGCTGCCCACGCCACCCTGCGCGCGATGCGACGTCGCACCCGAAGGTCGACCGGACCCCGGTGATATCATCCCGAGTGTCGCGGCCTGCTGACGCCGCTGGCTCCTTGGCGGCAAGTTGAACGGCGGATCAGCGTGGCTCACTTGGTCACCCGAACAACGGATCAGCGTAGCCCGCTTGGTCACGTACACCCCCATCCCACACGCATGCCCACGACCACCTTCCATCGGACCATCGGTGTTCGCGTCGGCGACGTCCAGATTGGAGGCGGCGCGCCGGTGGCAGTGCAGTCGATGACGATCACCGACACCGCCGATGCGAAGGGGACGGCGGCGCAGTGTGTGGAGCTGGCGAGCGCCGGCTCGGAGCTCGTCCGCATCACCGTAAACACCCCCGCCGCGGCAGAGGCCGTACCGGAAATCAAGCGTCGCATGCTCGATCTCGGGTGCCGGGCGCCGTTGATCGGCGACTTTCACTACAACGGACACCTCCTGCTGTCCCAGTATCCCGGCTGTGCTGAGGCCCTGGACAAGTATCGAATCAACCCAGGCAACGTGGGCACCGGCTCGCGGCGAGACGAGCGCTTCACGACCATTTGCCAGATCGCGCGGGACCATGGCACACCGGTCCGTATCGGTGTCAATGGCGGGTCGCTGAACCAGGACCTGGTCATGACCAGGATGCAGGAGAATACCGACCAGCAGCTCGGCCGAAGCTCGGAACAGATCATCAACGAATGCATGGTGCTGTCGGCACTCGAGTCAACTGCGCTCGCGATGGAGGCCGGGCTTCGACCGGACCAGATCATCATCTCGTGCAAGGTCTCGACGCCACGCGACCTGATTGCCATCTATCGAGATCTGGCGTCGAAGACGAACCAACCCTTGCACCTCGGTTTGACCGAAGCAGGGATGGGGCTGAAGGGCCAAGTGTGGTCGGCGGCGGCCATGGGCGTCCTGCTCGAACAGGGCATCGGCGACACGATCCGTGTGTCACTGACACCGCGTCCGGGCGGAGACCGCCGCGACGAAGTCTACGCCGCCTGTGAGTTGTTACAGGCACTCGGACTGCGCGCGTTCGCGCCAAGTATCACCGCCTGTCCGGGCTGCGGACGCACGACCAGCACGACCTTCCAGTCACTGGCTGAACTGATCCAGAACCATGTCCGAGAGATGATGCCGACCTGGAAGGCCCGCTATGACGGCGTCGAGGAGATGCGCGTCGCTGTCATGGGCTGCGTCGTCAACGGGCCCGGCGAATCGAAAGCAGCCAACATCGGCATCAGCCTGCCAGGGACGGGGGAAGAACCCACGTGCCCCGTGTACATCGACGGGAAACATACGAAGACCTTGCGTGGGTCATACGATGAACTGGCGGACGGGTTCCGTCGGCTGGTCGACGAGTACATCGAGCACCACTACGACAAGAAGGACCTCGCGATCTGACTCCCAAGCCTCCGGCGACCGTATCTCTGAACGCGCGCGCACCGGCCGCGCCAGTCCGCCTGATCGCCATCGACATCGACGGCACCTTGCTCGACAGCGACGGGCAGATTCCGGAGGCCAACCAACGGGCCATTCATGCCGCCGCAGAGCGTGGGGTCGAGATCGTCCTGGCGACCGGACGCACCTTCCATCATGCGCAGCCCGTCGCTCGCAAGCTGGAGACTGAACTCGTGCTGCTCGTCAGCAACGGCGCCCTCGTGAAGACGCCTGACGGCGAGACGCTGGCCACACGCCTCATCCCACGCGAGCTCGCGAGAGAACTGATTCTTTCCACGAGACCGGTGCGCCAGGGGGCGGCACTCATCTTCGACCGGGGCGACGCCGGGCAGTATGTCTGGGAACGTGTCGACTGGTCGCATCCCCAGCGAGCGTGGTACTTCGAGCGAAACCGGGTCCACATGACGGAACTCCCCGCGCTCGACGACGCGCTCGACGACGCGGAGGACAGCGTCGACCCGGTACAGCTGGCGTTCACGGGCGGGGTGGCGGAGATGCGCACCTTGGCCGACCACGTCCGCTCGCTCCCGGATGCCAAGCGTGTCACCTTGACGCTCACGGAATATGAGGACCGCGACTTTTCTCTCTTCGACATCACCGCCGAAGGGTGCTCAAAAGGAACCACCCTGGCCGAGTGGGCCGTCAGCCGAGGCATCGCTCCGGCGGCGGTGATGGCCGTCGGCGACAATTTGAACGACCAGGACATGCTCGCCTTCGCCGGCCACCCGGTGGTGATGGGGAATGCGGTGCCGGAATTGAAGAACGCGGGCTGGCCAACGACCAGTTCACACGACGCCGCCGGGCTGGCCCTGGCGATCACCGCGCTCGTGCTCACCAATCCGTAGAAGAGGACCGCGACGGCGCGGGCTGCCCCTCAGGAGCCGACTGGCGAGCCCCACGACGCCACGCGCCGAAACCAGGTCACGACGAGCACGCTCCCCACCACCATCAGTCCGACGCAGAGGCCCACCCACAGCCCGACCGCGTCCCACCCTCGGTGGAAACAGAGCCAGTAGCCCACCGGCAGCCCAATGGCCCAGTGGCCAGCGAGGTTCCAGAACATGGGCGTCCGGGTATCGCCCAGGCCGCGCAACACCCCCGTCGCCACCCCTTGGAAACCATCAAACAACTGGAACAGGGCGGCAACGAACACAAGCGGCACGCCAATAGCGAGCACTGTGGCGTCCGCCGTGAATAGCCGCAGTATCGGGTGCGGGACGAGAACGAACACCAACCCGGCGCACGCCATGAATCCGGTGCCGAGCACCAACGCCGCCCATCCCGCGTCGCGGGCACCAGAGGGATCGCCGCGCCCCACGGCATGGCCCACCCGAACGGCCCCTGCCGCGCCCACACCGAGGGGGACCATGAAGGTGACGCCGGCGACGCTCAGCACGATCTGATGTGCGGCCAGGGTCGACGCATCGAGCCGACCGGCCAGAGCGGTCGCAGCCGCGAACACCCCAATTTCGAGCGTCACTTGCACGGCGGCCGGCACGCCAATTGCCGCCAGCCGGCGCAGTCGCGTGAGATCGAGGCGCCGTGGCGCCTGCCACAGACCGGTGCGCTGGAGTCGGTCGTGGCGTACGATGGCGAACAAGAGAAACAAGGCCAGGTAGACGCGCGACACGCACGTGGCCCACGCGGCACCGTCCACACCCAGACGCGGCGCGCCGAGATGACCGAACACCAGGACCCAGTTCGCGGCCACATTGATCAGGTTCGCGCTGACCAGCGCCATCATCACCGGCGCCACCAACCCCATGGCCTGTAGATACCGGCGGAACGCCGTGTAGAGCAACAGCGGCAGAATGCTCCAGACGATTCTCGAGAAGTAGGGCCCGACCAGCTGCTCCACCGCCGGGTCGAGACCCCAACGGTCGAGCACCGCGAGCACAACGGCGGTCACCCCCGTCAGCGGCACGGCGAGCAACACGCTCAGCCCGACGCCGTGAAATAGCCAACGGTGACACTCCTCCAGGCGCTGCGCGCCGTAGGCCTGGGCGACGAGGGTGTCGAGACCAAGTAAGACACCAATGCCGAAGACGGCAATCGCGAAGAACACTACACTGCCGACGCCGACCGCCCCAATGGCCTCCGGACCCAGTCGCCCGACCATGGCGATGTCCACCACGCCCATGGCGATCCAGCCCAGTTCGGCCACCACCACGGGCGTGGCGAGCCGGGCCATCGGCGGAAGTTCGGCGCGGAGGCCGACCAGCGTTGACCGCATACCGTGGTCCTACGTCTCCATCGGCGGCGGTCCGGTAACACGGACACGCGACACCGCCTGTTTCACGGGCAAAGGAGCCGAGAGCGGGAACGAAACGAGAGAGACCGGAAGGCGGGAGCAGCTATCGCCAGATCATGAGACGCTCGATCCAGGCCACGCGGGTCAAGTCGTTGTAGATCACGGTGACCATCAGTGTCATCAGCAGCGCGAAACCAACCAGCAGCATCTTCTCCTTGAGCTTGACGCTGAAGTCGCGGCGCGAGACCCCCTCGAGCGCCATGATCGCGATATGACCACCGTCAAGAATCGGGATCGGCAACAAGTTGAGAATACCCAGATTGAGGCTGATCATCGACATGAGACCGAACAAGCTCATCCAGCCGATCTCGGCGGCGTCACCCGACAGTTGCGCGATGCCAACCGGCCCGACCAACTGGGAGGGGGACGTGTCACGGGTGAAGAACCCCGCGAGGGTCTGAAAGATCATGCCCGACCACTCATAGTTCTGCTCAAGGCTGAGCGTGAACGCCTCGAATGGTCCCGGCTCTATGGTGCGCGTCTCCGGCTGGAGAAACACCCCAATCAGCCCAACCCCGTCCACCAGGTTGGGTGTCACCAGGATGTCCTGCTGCGCACCGTCGCGCCGGATCTGCAGGCTCAGCGGGACGTTCGGATTGTCGTTGATCGTCTGAACCAACGACTCCTGGTTGACCGCCCGCCCCTCGATGCCCTCGATGACGTCGCCGGCCACGATGCCCGCGTCCCGAGCGGCCGAGTTCGACTGTACCGAAACCACCTGGGGCGAGATGCTGGGGATGACGCCTAGATCCCCCACGTTGTATTCGGTCTCTCCGGTCGGCGTCAGCATGATCGACCGCATCTCGCCATCCCGACGCAGTACGACCTCAACCTCGCGATCGGCACGCGGGAGCACGGCGTAGAACAGCTCCTCCCACGTATTCACCTCGCGCCCGGCGACGCTCATGATGCGGTCGCCTGGACGCACATCAGCTGTCGCGGCGGGCGAGTCCGCGACCACAGAGCCAACCACGGGCGGTTGGTCCTGGTAGACGGGGATCTCCGCGCCCTGATACAGCACGACGGTCATCACCACGATGGCGAGAATGAAATTCATCGCGGGGCCGGCAAGCAGAATCTGAAACCGCTGCCACTTGCTTTTCGACAAGAACTCATCGTCCTTGCCCTCACGCTCGTCTTCCGCGTTCTCGCCCGCCATCTTGACGTAGCCGCCGAGCGGGATCGCGCTGACACAGTAGACGGTGTCGCCGCGTTTGGTCTGTATCAACTTCGGGCCGAACCCGAGGGAAAACGTCAGACAACGGACGCCGTGATACCGGGCCACGAGGAAATGCCCCAGTTCGTGCACAAACACGAGCACGCCGAGGACGAACAGAAACGCGAGCAGGCTCGTCATTGTGTCGATTGTACCCCGCTCACGAGTCTGCGGGACAACTCGCGAGCCGCGGCGTCCACCGCCCGTACACCCTCAAGCGTGGTTGGTGCGGACACGTCACGCGCCTCGATGTCGTCCAGCACGGCCGAGATGATGTCCGGGATCGCCGTGAACGGAATCGCTTCGTCAAGAAACGCGTGCACCGCGATCTCGTTCGCGGCATTGAGTCCAACTGGCAAGGCCGGGCTACCGCGCAGCGCCCGATACGCCAACGCGAGACACGGAAAACGCGCTGTGTCCGGTCGGCCGAACTCTAGCGGACCACACGCAGCCAGATCCAGAGCTGGCAGCCGCGTCTCCCACCGATCGGGATACGAAAACGCATACTGGATCGGAAGACGCATATCGGTGATGCCAAGTTGCGCGATCTGCGAGCCATCCCGCAGCTCCACCAAGGAATGCACGACCGACTGAGGGTGGACCACGACATCGATCCGATCGGCAGGCATATCGAACAACCAACGTGCCTCGATCACCTCCAACCCCTTGTTCATGAGGGTGGCCGAGTCGACGGTTATCTTGCGGCCCATGCGCCAGGTTGGGTGGGCCAACGCGTCCGCCGGCGTCACGCCTGGCAACCGCTCGGCCGACCACTCGCGAAACGGCCCACCCGACGCGGTCAGAATCAGCCGCTTCACCTCGCGGTCTGGCCGGCCATGAAGGCACTGATGGATCGCGTTGTGCTCACTGTCGACTGGGAGCACGGCTACCCCACGTCGGCGCGCCGCCTCCATGACCAGTCCACCGGCCATCACAAGCACTTCCTTGTTGGCCAGCGCGATGGTCTTGCCCGCGTCGATCGCGGCGAACACCGCGTCGAGCGCGGTCGTGCCGGTCGTCGCACACAGGACAATGTCCACATCAGGGTGGGTGGCCACGGCACGCAGACCATCAGGCCCCGCCAAAGCTCGAGTCACCCCCGCGGCTGCCGACTTGGACAACTGGGACCGCACTGCGACGATGCCGTCGTCGCTCGCCATGGCGATGACGCGGGGGCGATGACGCTCCACCTGCTCTGCGAGGCGCTCGACATTGCGACCCGCGGCCAGACCGACCACATCGATCCGATCCGCGTGGGCCAAGGCGACCGACAGCGCGCTGCTCCCAATGGAACCGGTCGACCCGAGAATGGCGATGCGTTTCACAATATCCTGCGCGAAGGCGCCGGCCGGCCCCTCTACCGAACCAGCTCACCGAGCTTCAGAAACACGTAAAACCCAGGCGCGGCGAACAGCAGACTGTCGATTCGGTCGAGCAAGCCACCGTGCCCCGGGATCAAATTCGATGCGTCCTTGAGCCCGGCGCCGCGCTTGAGTTGGGACTCGAACAGATCCCCCGCGATACCCAAGCCGACCACAAGGGCCCCAAGCAGCACGCGCTGCGTGATCGAGGTCTCGCCGAGGGCCACGCCCGCCAGCCCCACCGTCAGCGCGATACCGGCGGCCACGCCGCACACGGCACCTTCGACCGTCTTCTTGGGACTGATCGTGGGAGCGAGTGGCGTGCGTCCGAACGCGCGTCCGCCGTAGTACTGCGCCGTGTCGCTCAGCATGATGATCGCCAGCAGCAGCACCACCGCCTCGCGCCCCGCGACGAACCGTACCGCCACCAGTGCGCCAATCGGCATCGCGAGGTAGACCAGCGGAAACAGGGAGGACGCGATGTCGAGTAGGGCCTGGTCATCCCGACGCGTCGTGGTCAAGCTGACCACACTGACGACCAGTACGGAGGCCATCAGCGCGATGGCGGTGACGTCATAGGCCACGCCGGCCACGACCACGGCCGCGCCGGCCAGTACCAGCGCCGTCGGCACCCGCGCCCCCAATGCCGTAGCCAGACCCGCGTATTCGAAGAAGGCGACCAGCAGCACGATCTCCGCCAAGCCCAGCGTTGCCAATGGCGGGAGCAGCCAGATGGTCCCAAAGACCACGGGGAGCAGAACGAGCGCACTGAGGACTCGGGTCATGCCGAACGGTCAGTGTCCGACAACGGCCGGCTGGGTGATCCCGCCGTAGCGCCGCTCACGCTTCTGGTAGTCCAAAATGGCCTCGATCAGATGCCGGGCGCGAAAGTCCGGCCAGAGCGTCTCTGTCACCCAAATCTCGGCGTAGGCGATCTGCCACAAGAGAAAGTTGCTGACCCGCATCTCTCCACTCGTCCGGATGAGCAGATCGGGATCGGGTTGCCCGGCTGTATACAGCTGCTGGCCAAATGTCTCTTCGGTGAGATCGGACGGGCTCACTCCGGCCTCGATCACGCGCCGGGCGGCCCGCACAATTTCCGCCCGCCCGCCGTAGTTGAGCGCGATGTTGAAGAGCATGCCGCGATTGCCGCTCGTCCGCTCCTGTCCGGCGTCGAGCTCGCGCCGCACGTCATCCGGCAAGTCAGCCTCCGCCCCGATGACATTGAAACGAATGTCATTCGCGAGGAGCGTCTCGAGTTCGAGACGCAAGTACCGCTTGAGCAGCCCCATGAGGACCGACACCTCGGTCGGCGGTCGTTTCCAGTTCTCGACCGAAAAGGCGTACAGCGTCAGTACATCGAGGCCCAGGCGAGCTGACGTCTCCACCACGTCCCTGACCGAGGCGATTCCGGCGCGGTGGCCTTCAACACGTGGCATATGGCGCTGCGCGGCCCACCGCCCATTACCGTCCATGATGACGGCGACGTGGGCCGGCAACCGATCGAAATCCACCTGACGGGCGAGTGACTCCTCCTGAGAGCCAGCGGGCACCCACGTCAGCAGTTGGTCGAGGCTCATGAGGGCATCAGGTGGCGCAGCGAAGAAAGACCCTGTAAACCGCTATGATACAAGCTGTTAGGGCATCATTCAAGTACTCGACGTGGCGTCGCGGGGACCGGTTTCTGCGCGGTGGTGCGCGTAGCCCACACGCACGAGGAAGAGCCCGTGTGGGGGCGCCGTCTGACCGGCCGCAGGTCGGACTGCTAGTCGGATCGCGTCCGCGACCGACGCATGGTCACGCTTCCCCAACCCGACCTCCACCAACGTGCCGACGATGATGCGCACCATGTGTCGGAGAAACCCGCTGCCCCGCACGTCGATCGTCGCGACGGTCTCGCCACTCCCGTCGCCGGTCAACCAGGCTCCACCGGGCGCCGTAGACCGGGCGAGATATCGAGAAGCGGATTCGGCCGGCCGCCGCCGCACGGACGCTTCTGGCGCGGCCGGCGGACAGACATCCACCTCGAAGAGCGTGCGTGTGGTCGTGCGCACATCACCACCGCTCGCCTGAAAAGCGGCGAAGTCGTGCTCCCCGACAAGCAGGCGGCCGGCCGTGGCCATCAACGCGTAGTCGAGTCGAGCTGGCACGTGCCACCCGTAGCGCCGCTCGAACGGACTGGTGATCGCCCCCCCAAGCAGACGATAGCGATACGTCTTGTCGGTGGCCGAGAAGCGCGCGTGAAAGTCGTCTGGAGCCACATCGGCCGCCAGAACACGGACGTCCGCAGGCAGCCTGGCGTTGGCGGCGCGCAGCAGCGACGCCGGCTCGATCGGGTGGGACAGCCGCACGCTCGCCACCTGCGCCAACGCGTGCACCCCGGCATCCGTGCGACCCGCGCCCACCACGGTCACCGGCTCAGCATTGAAGGGGGCGAGCGCTAGTTCGAGGCAGCTCTGGACAGACGGTCCATTCGTTTGCCGCTGCCACCCGACGTAGGCGCCACCGTCGTATGAGAGCGTGAGTTTGAGGGTACGCATGGCCGGGTGGCTTGATGGAGACGCGGCTGCACCCCGGCCCCCACCCGATGGCCGCTGTGCGCCCATTGTCGTGGGCCGCTTCCCGGGACGCCACGGCGGCAGGACCCGGGCTACGCGGTGCGGGATCCAGGTTTCGTCGCGGAACCGCCGGCGGCGCACATGGGACAGGCGGCGGAGTCATAGGTCGGCAACGGAACGCGCGCCAGCGCCTCGAACGGGACATCGAAGGCTACCGGCTCCGCTCCACGGTCGATGATCGCGGCGGCCCCGACGACCGCTCCGCCAGCCGCGGTTGCCACGTCGATGGTCTCGCGTGTCGAGCCGCCGGTGGTGACCACGTCCTCGACGATCAGGACCCGTTCACCAGGCGTGATCTCAAATCCACGGCGTAACGTGAGCCCCCCGTCCCGGCGCTCGGCAAACAGCGCCCGGACACCCAGTGCCCGAGCCACTTCGTGGCCGATCACGACACCACCCAGCGCGGGCGACAGCACCACCGTCGGCTCCAATGGCGCCACCTGCTGGGCGAGTGCCGCGCCCAGCGTGGCCGCATGCTCAGGATGTTGCAACACGCGCGCGCACTGCAGATATCCGCCGCTGTGCAACCCGGATGAAAGCTGAAAGTGTCCCTCCAGCAGACCTTCGCAGTGCCGAAACAGGTCCAGAACCGTCGTCGAAATCATCGCCACCCTACTCACTAGTCCCACGCTACGAATACCGCCGCAAGTCTAACAGAGCCCCGCAGGCCGCACCGCGAGCGTGCCGAACCCACTCCTCTTGACAATCGACAAGAGTCGCACCACACTTTGGTCTTGTCGGTTATCTACAGGTCGATGCACGGATCGCGGATACGTGCGGGACCGAACGGGGACGAGACGCCTGACGTACCTCAAGAAACGGCGACGATCACGGGGGCGCACCGTCGTGTTCCGGAGGATACAATCGAGCGGCCGAGAACTCCCCCTGCTGTCGTCGCGTCTAAACGTTCCAGGACGCGCCAAGGCCGCCCCTGCGGTGCACCGTCCCATCAGGAGACTCAGATGCGTAGTGGCCAGACCCGTATTTCCACGATAGCCCTAACCGCCCTGCTGGTCGCAGGACCCGTGCCGAGCTGGGCTCAGCCCCTTTCGGACATCGGCGAACCGCCCGAAGCGGTCGGCGCCACGGTGACGCTCAGTGGATTGGTGCTCCCCATGTCCGGGCTCCAGCCAGCCAACCGCCCTATGCGGCGCTTGTCGGTTGATGAAGCGGTCACCCTGGCGCTCGAACAGAACCTCGACTTGCAGGTCGAGCGACTCAACCCGCGAATCCAGGATATGAGCGTCGCCCAGGCCAGATCGGTCTATACGCCGGTGCTGTCGAGCACGTTCACCGGCAACAACGAGAACAGTCCGGCCATCGGCTTCCTGTCCGGAGCCGGCGACCAATCGTCTGTGACGGACCGCACACTGCGGGATGCGGTGGATCTCGTGCAGGAGGTCCCCTGGGCAGGAGGGCGCTACACCGCGGCCTGGGACGGCTCACACCGGACCAGTTCGAGTGTCTTTTTCTCGTTCGCCCCGATCCTGCAATCGAACCTGTCGCTCAACTACACCCAACCACTGCTGCGTAATCTCGCGATCGATACACCGCGGTGGCAGATCGCCATCACGCGCGCCAATCGCGAAATGTCTGATATCCAGTTACGGGCCACGGTGGTCGTGACCCAGCGTAACGTGCGAAACGCGTACTGGGGACTGGTCTCCGCGCAGTCGTTCCTCGCCGTCCAACGGCAGTCGCTAGAACTGTCGCAGGAGTCGTTGCGGAACAACCGCACCCGCGTGGAGGTCGGCACGATGGCGCCCATAGACATCGTCGAGGCTGAATCCGAGGTCGCGCGCAACGAAGAGAATGTCATCATCGCCGAAGCCGCCGTCGAGCGCGCCGAGGACCTGCTGCGCACGCTCATCTTTGACCCGGACGCCCCCGACTTCTGGTCGATCCAGATCCAACCGAGCGACGAACCGATGTTGGCTCCGCGGGAGATCGACGTGGACGCCGCGATCCGACACGCACTGAGTCAGCGGACCGATCTGGACGCGGTCGACCGGAATATCGAGACCAGTGAGACCGACATCCAGTACTTCGGCAACCAGCGGCTGCCGGACGTCAACCTGCAAGTCGACTACCGCGCGACCGGACTCGGCGGCACATTTCTGGAGCGCGGCGGGGACTTCGGAATCGGCGAAATCACCGGCAGACAGGAGACCTCGTTCGCAAGCGTGCTTGGCAGCATCTTCACGAACGACTTCCCGGCCTGGACCGTGGGCGTCACGATGTCGTACCCACTCGGCACGAGCTCAGCGGACGCCAATCTCGAGCGTGCGAGGCTGCAACGCGGTCAGGAGCAGACGCGGCGGCGGAGTCTCGAAATGCGGATCGCAACCGAGGTCCGCGACGCCGCCCGCGCGGTCCGCACGAATCTCCAGCGGGTCGAGGCGACCCGAGCGTCGCGGCTGCTGGGCGAGCGGAGGCTGGCGGCCGAACAGCGCCGATTCGAAGTCGGTCTCTCGAGCACCTTCCTCGTCTTTCAGGCGCAACGCGATCTGGCGCAAGCCCGCAACCGAGAAGAGGTGGCGATTCTCGACTACACGCGATCGCTCGTAGATTTCGACGCCGTGCAAGAGGTCCCGTTGTTCTAGTGTCCTGTAACCGTAATTCGCTGCATAAGTCGGTAGCGAGGCGCGCGGTTAAAAAGGCGTGACACGGGAGCAAATTGGGTATTTGTGACCGCGGAACAACGCATTTAGGCGTGATGCCTCGCTGGCGGCTTATGTGGCGAATCACGGTTACAGGACACTAGATGTAGCCGCCGCGAAGCGCGATGGTACACTCGCGCCGTGCCCAAGGTGTCGGTCGTCCTCATCACCCTGAACGAGGCATTACACATCAACGACGCGCTGGCGTCGGTGGCGTGGGCCGACGAGATCGTGGTCGTCGACTCAGGCAGCACCGACGACACGGTGGGGCTGGCCACACAGCATACAGACCGCGTTTCGCATCGCGACTGGACCGGCTACGGAGCCCAGAAGGACCACGCCACCTCCCTCGCCACGCACGATTGGGTGCTCTCGCTCGACGCGGACGAGCGAATCACGCCTGAGCTCGCGACCGAGATCACGGCACGTGTACGGGGTGACGCCGCACCGACCCACCGCGGCTATCGCATTCCACGCACCACGCAGTATGCCCACCGTTGGATACGCACGACCGACTGGTATCCCGACTACCAACTGAGACTGTACGACCGACGGGTGGCGTCCTGGAGCGACGACCTGGTGCACGAATCGGTGCAGCTCGACGGTCCGGTCGGCACGCTCACGCATGACATCCAGCACTACGCCTACCAGGATCTGGCGAGCCATGTCGCCACGATCAACCGCTACACGAGCCTGGCCGCGGACCAGATGGCGCGGGACGGGCGACAGGCCGGGATGACCGACCTTCTGGTGCATCCGCCAGCGGCGTTCCTCCGAAACTACCTGCTCCGTCGCGGCTGTCTACAGGGCAGTGCCGGTCTGCTCGTCTCCCTGATGAACAGCTATTACGTCTTCTTGAAGTACGCGAAGCTGCGCGAACGAACGACCGCTGCTGTGGGCGTGACCCGCGGGGAACGCTAGCGGGCCGCCTACGATGTTCTCCCTGCATGTGGACACGGCGAGGACCTGGCGAGGCGGTCAGAACCAGGCACTCCTGACCGTTCTGGGTCTCCGCGCCCAGGGGCACCGTACGGCGCTGGTAGCCCACCCGGACGGAGAGCTCCGCCGACGGGCACGCGAGGGACCCGACCTGATCCCGATCGCCGCGTCCGGCGACATGGACTTCCGGGCCGCGTGGAAACTGTCCCGCGTGTTGCGGATGATGCGACCAACGGTGGTCCACGCCCACGACGCGCACGCCGTGTCGATGGTTGCGCTCGCTCGCTCCCTGGCACGGCTCGAGCCGCCGCCCGCGTTCGTCGTGTCACGACGCGTCGATTTTCATCTCCGTCGCAACGCCTTCTCGCGTTGGAAATACGGACAGGTAGACCGGTTTCTCTGCGTGTCTGACGCGATCCGGTCGATGCTCGTCGCCGATGGCATCGCGGAAACGCGGACGTCCACCGTCCACGACGGGGTCGACCTCGAGCACGTCGCGGCCGCCCCGCGGCTCGACGTGCACGGTGAGTTGTGGTTACCGGCCGGCGCGCCGCTCGTCGGCAACGTCGCGGCACTCGTCCCTCACAAAGGCCACCGGTATCTGATCTCGGCCGCGGCGATCGTCATCCGGGCCGTGCCGGACGCACGGTTTGTGATCGTCGGTGAGGGCGAACTGGAACCCAAGCTCCGGCACCAGATCCGAGAACTGCATCTCGAACGGCACGTCCTGCTCGCCGGTTTTCGCCCGGACGCACTGTCGCTCCAGAAGGGCTTCGACCTCTTCGCGTTGAGCTCAGTCACCGAAGGCATGGGCTCTGTCCTCCTGGATGCGATGGCAATCGGTCAAGCGACGGTCGCCACCCGAGCCGGCGGGATCCCCGAAGTCGTCGTCGACGGACACACCGGCGTATTGGTACCGGTCCGCGATGCGAACGCGCTCGCCGCCGCCATCGTCATGCTGCTGAAGGATCCGGCGCGCCGGGCCCAGCTCGGGGCGGCGGCGAAAGAACGGGTACGCGACGAATTCAGCGTTGAACGAATGGTCCAGCGGACCCTCGACGCCTACGGCCAGTTGGCAGGCACACCCCGCGCAACGGGCAGTGGTCGTCACGTTGCGGCCGACTGAATCCGCAAGCGTCCATCATCCCCAGGTGACACAGCGCAAAGTCATACCGGATCGGGTCCTCGGGGTCGAGGCGCCGGAGTGACTCGGTGATCTGCCTCGCCATTCGCCATCCGGGGCTCCGGTAACGGGTCAAGCCGAGGCACTGTCCGATCCGGATGACGTGGGTGTCGAGCGGGATCACCAGCGTGGAAGGTGACACCCGCGACCAGAGTCCTAGGTCGACCGCATCTCGTCGTACCATCCACCGAAGAAACAGATTCAGGCGCTTGCAGGCGCTACCTCCGTCGGGGCATGGGAAGAAATAGTCCACCCCGCGCCGCCCACCCGCAGCGCCATAGATCGTCGTGAGGTCGATCGCTCTGGCGCGTCCAGAGAAGGCATTCAGCGCGAGGCCCACGTCAGGGTCCGACGCGTGGTCGCCGACGTGGTCCTCGCCGCCGGCGAGAAAGTACCCCTCGATGGATCCCTCCTCCGTCAGCATGCAGCGCAGGATCCACAAGAGCGCGACCAGATCGATGCCGCGGATCCAGCGGTGGACCAGCGGGCGCAGTGGTTCGGCGTCTCGGGCGGGGTCAAAGTCGCGGATGAACGCGGCGGGGTGTGGGCCCAGCACGACGAGCAGCGACTCTATGGAGTCCAGCACGCTGGCCACACGCCCGAACGCCAGGGCCGCGGCGCAGAACGCCACCACTTCCTGGTCCTCGGGCGCGGTGTAGCGCCGCACGACGTGCACCGGGTCGACCGCCGACTCGGCGTGATTGAACGTGTCGTACAGCTGGTCGAGCGGTGCCTTCAAGCGGCGCAAGTTGGACGCCGACAGCGGACTCGCGGTGCCCCCTCGCAACGCTTTCTTGGCGGTCATGCGGAACCAGGCGAGATCGGAGCCGATACCGGGGGCAGACGCATCAGGAGGCGGTGCTCGGGGTAGGCACCTGGGCCATGGCATTGGCAAACGCACCGGCGCCGTCCGCCTGGGCGTTGGCGTACACCACCCGCCCACCGACGAGCGTCGCGGCCACACCTCCACGCAGCACCCATCCACCAAACGGGGTGTTACGCGCCAGGGACCGGAATGCAGATGGATCCACGGTGACCGCCAGATCCGGGGCGAGCACCGTGATGTCGGCTGGAACACCCACACCGAGCGTGCCTCCGGACACCCGTAAGATGCTGGCCGGGTTCACCGACAACAACTCAACCAACCGGACGAGCGGGATATGGCCCGCGTGCACGAGCCGGTCGAGACACACCGACACGGCCGTCTCCAGACCGATCACACCGAAAGGGGCTCCGTCGAACTCCACGCCTTTCTCGTCGTAGTGGTGCGGCGCGTGATCGGTCGCAATGCAATCGACCGTGCCATCTCGCACCCCATCGAGGAGCCCCTCGATGTCCGCGGCTTCGCGCAGCGGTGGGTTCATCTTGTAGTTGGTGTCGTACCCAACGAGCCGGTCGTCGGTCAAGGTCAGGTGATGGGGCGTCACCTCGCAGGTAACCGACACACCACGCGACTTCCCGTCACGCACCACGCGCACCGCTCCTCGCGTGCTCAGATGCGCAAGATGGACCGGCGCACCGGTGCACCCGCTCAAGACGACATCGCGCGCGGCGATCATCTCTTCAGCGGCCGCCGGCAGCCCGCGGAGGCCGAGCACCGTGCCCTGATACCCCTCATGTGCGACACCGTCTCCAGCCAGCGAGCGGTCCTCGCAATGGTCGACGACCGGCATGTCGAACATCGACGCGTACTCCAGCGCTCTGCGCATCAACAGCGCGTTGGCCACCGGTCGACCGTCATCGGAAATCGCCACACATCCGGCTGCGTGCAGCTCTCCGATCTCGGCCAGTTGCTCACCATCCCGCCCCTTGGTGACCGCGCCGACCGGATACACACGGGCGAGCCCGGCCTCGGCGGCCTTCCGTTGAATCAATCGAGTCACGCCGGCGTGGTCGTTGACGGGAATGGTGTTCGGCATGCAGGCGACCGCGGTGAAGCCACCAGCGACGGCAGCCGCCACGCCGGTGGCCACCGTTTCCTTGTGCTCTTCCCCCGGCTCACGCAGATGCGCGTGCATGTCAATGAACCCAGGACACACGACGCCGTGTCGCGGCACCTCGATCACGGTCATGCCGGGCTCGATGGGCAGGTCGCGGCCCACCGCCACGACTCGTCCGTCAGCAATCGCGACGTCGGCCGGGCCATTCACGCCGTTGACAGGGTCAACAACGTGCCCGCCCGTGAGCACCATCCGTGTTTCGTCGCCCACCGTTCTCCCCTAGGACACTGACCAGACTAACCTTCCCAGCTGGGCCGCCGGGGCATCCCGCCTGCCCCAAGCTGCGGGCTCACGCCTGCGGTTCGTCCGCCAATAGATAGAGCACCGCCATCCGCACCGCGACCCCGTTGGCGACTTGCTCGAGAATGACCGAGCCCGGTCCATCCGCGACCTCCGACGCGATCTCGACGCCTCGATTCATCGGCCCGGGATGCATGATGATGGCGTCCGGACTGGCCAGTTTCAACCGTTCCGGCGTCATGCCGAAGAGTTGGAAATACTCCCGCAGCGACGGAAAGAAATAGCCGCCCATCCGCTCGAGTTGGATCCTGAGCAACATCACCACATCGGCGCCGTCCACCGCCTCGTCGATCGACGTGGTGGCTCGCACGCCAAGTCGAGCCATGTCCGGCAACATCATGGTGGCCGGGCCGCAGACGCTGACGTCTGCGCCGAGCGCGCGCAGGAGGAGCACGTTCGACCTGAGCACGCGACTGTGGAGCAGGTCGCCGATAATCGACACTTTGAGACCCTTGATGCGTCCCTTCCGCTCACGAATGGTTAACGCATCCAGCAGCGCCTGCGTTGGGTGCTCGTGCATCCCGTCGCCCGCGTTGATGACGCGGGCCCGGCACAGGTCTGCCACGAGGCGGCCGGCTCCCGCCGACGGATGACGGATGACGATGATATCGGGCGCCATCGCCTCCAGATTGCGCACCGTATCCGCCAGGGTTTCGCCCTTGACGACGCTCGAGCCGCTCGCGGCGATGTTGATCGTGTCGGCGCTCAATCGCTTCTGCGCCACCTCGAAGGAGGTGCGCGTACGTGTGCTGGCCTCAAAAAACAGGTTCACCAC
>CALLXD010000014.1 GCA_937766455.1 Vicinamibacterales bacterium
CCAGATCGCTTTTGTGTCGAGTCACGGCGCGACCCGTAGCGTCTGGGTCATGCCAGCCGTTGGTGGCGATGCCACGCAGTTGACCACAGATGACGGCGCGGAAAGCACGGTCGAGTGGTCTCCGGATGGTACCCGTCTGGCGTTTACTTCGAATCGTACCGGTACTCCCAACGTCTGGGTGATGCCGGCGACCGGCGGTGAGGCCACCGCGCTGACGATGGGTCGTCGCAATGACAGCCTGCCGCGCTGGTCTCCGGACGGACGATGGATTACGTTCTGGTCGATCCGCGACGACCGGTCGGATGTCTGGGTGGTACCCGCCGCCGGCGGCCCCGCCGTGCAGGTGACCGCCGACCAACTGGGCCAGTCACACCTTCGCTGGGTCCCCGACGGGACCGCATTGGTGTTCAGCGCGAGCGAGCGTCGCGCCGACGTGTGGCGGGTGACGACCGATGGTGGCGTCTCGTCGCCGCTGACCTCGGATCTCGAGAATCCGCGAAACCCGGTTGTCTCGCCAGATGGCCAGGAGGTCGCGTTTGTGGCGGGCCAAGGGGTGATCAGTGATCTGTATGTTGCAGGTCTGGCTGGAGGCGCTCCGCGTCGGCTGACGACGAACCCTGGCGGCACCGCCGGGCCGCAATGGTCGCCGGATGGTAACCAGATCGCGTTCGAGTCCAGTCGTGCAGGCAATAGCGACCTCTGGGTCGTGCCCGCCGCGGGCGGCGCCGCGCAGCCGCTGACGACACATAACGCGCGAGACGTCAGTCCGGTCTGGTCTCCCGATGGAACCACACTCGCGTTTCTCTCCAATCGAGCCGACGACCGGTCCGAGGTCTGGGTCGTCGCCGCCGCTGGCGGTGAGGCCCGGCGGCTGACGACGCAAGGGGCCTCCCAGCCGCGGTGGAGCCCAAACGGTGAAGACATCGTATTTCAGGCGTCAGCGGGCGCTGACGCCCAGATGCAGGTGTGGCGGATGCCAGCGACGGGAGGGACCGCCGAACGGCTGACGGACGGTGGGTACACGGCACAGGCGGATTACGCGCCAGATGGCAGCGCGCTCGTGTACCAAAGCCACGACGGTATAGGGTTTGGTATCTATGTGTTGCCGGTCACGAGCGGGACGGCCACCCGGCTGCCGACGGAGGACGAGAACCCAGGTTCCCCGCGGTGGTCGCCCGATGGCACCCGCGTGGCGTTTCTATCTGGTCCAGCCGAGCGTCGCTCCCTACACGTGATGCCGGCGGCCGGGGGGGGGGCCATACGTCTGACAGACGCGACGGGGGCCGTGGAGGGGTATGACTGGCTTCGTGACGGGTCGGGCCTCGTTTACGGTCTTAGGGAGGGGCGTGCCAGTATCTGGCGCGCCGAGATCGGGGGCCTACTCGAGGCGATGCGGGAGAGCGGCCCGTGAGGGGCAAGAGCGACGCGGGCCTGCTCTGGCTCGTGGTCCTCGGACTGCTGGCGACTCCCGAACTGGCCACGTCGCAGACGGGTGCGGGCGTCGCTCCTCCCGTGCTCGTCTCCAGCGCCGCGCAGCAGGCTCCAGTCCTGGACGGCGCCGTGTTGGGCGACCCCGCGTGGGCGGGGGCTGAGCCGACAGGGACGTTCTGGCAAACCCGGCCGGATGAAGGCCAGCCGGCGTCTGAGCGCACCGAGGTACGGGTGATCTTCACCGACACCACGCTCTATCTCGGCGTGATCTGCTACGACGACGAGGCAGGTGGGCTCACCATCGCTGACAGCCGTCGTGACGGCTCGTTGGACGACGGCGACAGTATTCAAATCATCCTTGACACCTTCCTCGACCAGCGGAGCGGATATGTCTTCGGGACCAGTCCGGCTGGTCAGGAGTACGACGGCCAGGTCGTGAACGCGGGTGAGGGGAGACTTGGGCGCAGCACCACGACATCCAGCGGATCCGGTGCCGGGTTCAATGGCAATTGGGACGGCGTGTGGGAGGTGCGGACGACGGTTTCTGAGATCGGGTGGAGCGCGGAGTTTGCCATACCCTTTCGCACCCTGAATTACCCAGACCGGGAGGTCCAGGCGTGGGGTTGAACGTCCAGCGCAACATCCGGCGCCGCAATGAAATTGCCTACTGGGCCCCCCTCCCGCGGCAATTCAACCTCCTGCGTCTGTCACAAGCGGGGCAGCTCGCCGGGGTGCGCGTGCCGCCGGCGGCGGAGCGCGGCGTGAAGGTGGTGCCCTATGTGACCGGCGAGGTGGGGCACAGCGATGCCCGGGAACGCACGACCGCCCTCGGCGATGCGGGCGTCGACGTCAAATACGCGCTGTCACCCAGCCTGACCCTCGACTTGACCTACAACACAGACTTCGCCCAGGTCGAGGTGGATCGGCAGCAGATCAACCTGGATCGCTTCAATCTGTTCTTTCCGGAGAAGCGACCGTTTTTTCTCGAGAATGCTGGGGTGTTTTCGGTGAGCAGCGTGCGGCAGGTGGCCGGCGGCAATCCGGCCCAGACGGAGCTGTTCTTCAGCCGTCGGATTGGGATTGGCGCCGACGGACGTGAGATACCGATTCTTGGCGGCGCGCGTCTGTCCGGCAAGCTGTCGGACAACGTGTCTGTGGGGCTGCTCAACATGCAGACCGAGGCCATGGGCAGCGCGACGCCGGCCAACAATTTCAGCGTGGCTCGGGTGGCGCGAGATTTGCCGAACAGCTCGCAGATTGGTGCGCTGTTTGTGAACCGTCAAGCGACGGGGGACCAGGTCGGTTCGGACAATTACAACCGGACCTATGCGGTGGACGGGCGCGTCGGGCTCGGGGAGAACGCGCAGGTCGCTGGGTTCCTGGCGAAGACGTCGACTCCAGGGCTGGAGGAGGATGACCACGCCTACAACATGGCCTGGGACTACAACTCCGAGCGGTGGCGCTTTACGCTCGGGTATGTCGAGGTGGCGGACAACTTCAATCCGGAGGTGGGTTTCCTCCGGCGTGGTGGTCGCGGCTTCCGGAACGTCGATTCCGGGTTCTCTTTCATCACGCGTCCGAAGAATTTCTTGAAGCTGCAACAGATCCGGCCACACGCGACGTTCAATCGGTTCTGGCTCTTCGACGGGTTCGAACAGAGTTCGTTTCTGCACCTCGACAACGACCTGGAATTCAACGACAGTTCGCTGATCAAGACCGCGTGGAACATCACCGGTGAGGGGGTCCTGGAGGCATTCGAGATTGCCGAGGGCGTGTTTGTACCTGCGGGCCACTACGAACACCACGAGACGCAACTCGTCTACGAGTCCAACCGCGGCGCGCCGGTGAGCGTTGAAGTGCGCACGACGATCGGCGGGTTCTTCGGAGGCCATCGCACCACCTGGGGACCCGCGCTCAACATCCGAACCGGCGACTCGTTCAATGCCTCGATTCAGTGGAGCCGCAACGACGTGGACCTCCCGGGCGGTCATTTCATCGCCAACCTCACCACCACCCAGGTCGCCTACAACTTCTCGCCGCGACGTTTCGTCCAGGCGCTCCTCCAGTACAACGATAGCGCCGACCTCTGGTCGGCCAATCTTCGCCTCGGGCTACTCGGCCAGGCCAATACAGGGCTCTTTCTGGTCTACAACGACACGCGTGGGTTGCACCAGACCATTCCCGCCGGGGGGGGGCGCAGCCTCATTCTGAAGTTCAGCCGGATGATCGATCTGGGCGGCTAGCGCGAGCGGACCGTTCCCCAGGTATACTTTCGACCCTGTCGAGGCGCGTGGGACGGCTGGCACCCGGCGGGCGGACAGCGAACCCGTGAGCGTAATCACAACGGAGCAGAGGAGAAGAACACATGAGCGACAGTCTGACCGGTGCGGAATTCAAAGCCGCTCTCCGCAACAACACCCCCAAATTGGGACTGTTCATCAATTCACACAGCCCCACCGTGGTGGAGCAGCTAGCCCACAGCGGGTATGACTGGCTGCTGGTTGATTCCCAGCATGGCCCGATGGGTTACGAGACCTTGTCTACGATGATCGGGGGCATTGCGGCCGGCGGCGCGAAGTCGCTGGTGCGAGTCACCGGCTATGCCGACCGCGCCGGTATCCAACAGTCATTGGACGTTGGAGCGGACGGGGTGCTTGTCCCGTACATCAATACGGCGGAGGAAGCCCGGCAGGCGGTGAGCTGCACGCGGTACCCCACCGCCGGAACCCGTTCGGTGTATTTCCCGCAGAAGTGCATGAACAAGGGGGGGCTGCTTGGCTACGCCGGCGCGGCGAACGACAACGTCATCACGGCGCTGCAGGTCGAAACGGCGAGCTGCATCGAGAACATCGAGGAGATCGCGGCCGTCCCGGGGGTCGACCTGCTCTTCCTCGGTCAGAACGACCTGTGCATGTCCATGGGGCTCTATGAGAAGTACCAGTTCCCCGACATGTACACCTCGCCCGAATTGAAAGAGGCGACCGACGCGCTGAAAGCGGCGGCCAAGAAGAACAACGTCATCCTCGGCCTGTTTCTCTTCGGGACCGACCGCGTCGCCGAGTTCCGCGAGCAGGGGTTCAGCCTGATCAGCATCGGGAATGACCTCCATCACATCTTGACGCAGGCCGGCGCCCACGTGGGTGCGCTGGAAGGCATCATGCCAGACTGGAAACGGCGTCCGACGGCGCTGTTCTAGACGCGTTCAACCTGTGGGGAGGCGGGGCCGATGTGGTCTTGCCTCCCTCCGGCCTCACGATGTCGGCGGTTCCCGACCGCCGCGCGCGGCCACGTCCTCACGTTTTCCGGCACAATGGCACCCGTGTCACCGCGACGACGTAGAGCGGCGCCGATCTGCACCTGGGTGTGGGGGGGGCTGGTGTGTGCCGTGGCGCTTGCCGGCCCCTTCGCGACGCCAGCGATGGGGCAGGACGGGACGGCCAACGGGGAGTGGCGCTCGTACGCCGCAGATCTATGGGGCACGAAGTATTCGCCCCTCGGCCAGATCACCGCCGCCAACTTCGAGGACCTGGAGGTGGTCTGGCGCTGGCGGACCGCTGATGCGCTCCTGCCGCACGAAACGGACCGGGGTGTCTCGCTCGTACCGGCGGAGACGTTGTTCGCGCGGCTCGACGAAACTGATCCAGGTCGGTGGGTGACGTCTCCAGGAATCGGGCGGCTCTCGGCGACGCCGCTCATGGCGGCCGGTGTCTTGTATCTCGCCACACCGCTCTATCAGGCCGCGGCGATCGACGCGCGGACCGGCGACACGCGATGGGTCTATAACCCGCGCGTGTACGAAGAAGGAAGCCCGCCCCTACCGTCTCCCTGGAACCATCGTGGTGTGGCGTACTGGGAGCAGGGCGACGAGGCCAGGGTAGTCTGGGGCACGGGCGATGGCTTCCTGACCGCGGTCGACGCCAGGACCGGTCTGTTGGCCACCGGGTTCGGTGATGGGGGACGGGTGAGTCTTGAGGATGGGCTCCCGCGTGCCCGCGAGAATCCGAGTCGTCTGCCGCCGCCATCCCGATCGCCGCCGCTCGTCGTCGGCGACCGAGTCATCGTCGGATCGTCAGTGCACGATTACCTGTTGACCAAGGAGAATGCGCCGGGTTTCGCGCGGGTCTACGACATGCGAACCGGCCGCCACGAGTGGGACTTCCACGCCGTGCCACAGAGCGGCGATGCGTTCGGTGCCGACACCTGGTTGAACGATGCGTGGCGATATTCGGGGAACACCAATATTTGGGGCACGATCACCGCCGACCCGGAACTGGGCTACGTCTATCTGGCAACCAGTACGCCGACATCAGACTTTTACGGCGGACATCGGCTCGGCGACAACCTGTTCGCCGAGAGCATCATCTGCGTCGACATCGAAACCGGTCAGCGAGTCTGGCATTTTCAATTTGTGCACCACGGCGTCTGGGACTACGACAATCCCACCGGGCCCAACCTGCTCGACGTGACCGTCGACGGGCGTCGAGTGCGGGCCGTCGCGCAAGCGACCAAGCAGGGATTCGTGTATACGTTCGACCGTGTGACCGGTGAGCCGATCTGGCCGATTGATGAACGTCCGGTGGCCACCGACACCGATCTTGTCGGAGAGTTGCTGGCCGGGACACAGCCGTTTCCGACCCGGCCTGCGCCGTTCGAGTATCAGGGCACGTCTGTCGAGGACCTGGTCGATTTCACCCCGGAGATTCGTCAGATGGCGGTCGAGGCGGTGGCGGGGTTCCGGATGGGCCCGCTGTACACGCCGTTGTCCCTGCGGGGGACCCTCTTTCGCCCGAGCGCCGGAGGCGGAGCGAGTTGGGGCGGGGCAGCGGTAGACCCAGAGACGGGCCTGCTGTATGTGCCGTCGCGGAATACGCACACGGTCATGCGATTTCGTGAGCCGGTGCCGGCCGACGAGGCCACGCTGGATTACGTCCTCAGCCAGGGGGGGGCTGCGTTCGTGTCCGGAGGCAATGAGCGCCGGCAACCGCAGATGCCAGAGGGACTGCCGTTGTGGAAGCCGCCGTATTCGCGCATGACCGCCATCGACATGAACACCGGTGACCATGTGTGGATGACGCCGACGGGCGACGGGGACCGGATTCGGGACCATCCGAGGCTGCGCGATCTCGACCTGCCGCCGCTCGGCGGCGACGCCGGACGGAACGGTCCGGTGGTGACCAGCACGCTGGTCATCTATACCGTCGCGTCGGGTGGCAGTGACGGCGGTCCGCGACTGGTGGCGTACGACAAGGCGACCGGCGACCTGCGCGGGTCCGTCGACTTGCCGGCGGGAGCCATCGGGTCCCCGATGACATACATGGTGGATGGTCGGCAATACATCGGCCTGACCGTCGGCGGCGAGGCCCCGGAGCTCGTCGCGCTGGCGTTGCCACGCTGAGACATCTGACGCCGCCCGACCTCCGACGCGTGACAGCTGTGTGAGAATGGACGACGAATCAGCCCGCGTGAAAGCGCGGCACGGTGGCGCTCCGCCGCCGTCGACGGAGGTCAAGCATCATGTCCAGTGACAGTCAGTCTTCGAACGATCTCGTCGCCGTGTTCAACACGGCGAAAGGGGACATTCGCGTCGATCTCTTCCCGGCCGAGGCACCGATCACGGTGGCCAATTTCGTCAACCTGTCGACGCGGGGGTACTACAACGGCCTGAAGTTCCACCGCGTCATCGCGAACTTCATGGTGCAAGGCGGCGACCCCACCGGCACCGGCATGGGGGGCCCAGGCTACAACTTTGGTGACGAGTTCAGCCCGCTCCGGCGACATGACTCAGCTGGCGTGCTGTCCATGGCCAACGCCGGGCCCGGCACCAACGGTAGTCAGTTCTTCATTACCCACGGTCCCACCCCCCATCTGGACGGCAAGCACTCGGTGTTCGGCAAGGTCTCGTCGGGTCAGGAGATCGTGGACGCCATCGCGCAGAACGATGTGCTGACGACCGTGACGATTGAGGGAGACACGTCCGGGCTGCTGGAGGCGCAGGCTGCGCATGTTGCTGGATGGAACAAGGTGCTTGGCTGACAGGCCGAGGACACCCGGGAGTGCCCTCTCCAGGTCATGTGAGATTCGGAGAGGGCACATCCGCATACTGGGGCGGCCCTCACTCCCGTGGCGGGTCGCTGGCGACACCGACGGTCATCAAATTGAAATCGAGCGCACTCGTGGTGATTGGTCGAATCTGTCTGGTGGTGCTCACCTCGGCCCTGCTGTTCGCGGTGCCCGCCCGGGCGCAAAGCGAGCGACGTGCTCCGTCTCTCCGTCTTTTTACAGGGGTGGGGGTTACTGGCGCGAGTGATCTGCGGATTCGCCAGTCGGTGCTTGGTACCGATCTGACCTTCGAGCAGGTGGCCTGGGAGCACAAGTCGCTGTCCACGGACTGGACCCGCGACTCGATTCCGTACGTCGGCGCCCGGGCCGAGTTTTTCTTCCGCGAGCCGAATTGGCTTGGGGTGTCGGTCGACGTGCTGCACTTCAAGATCTTCGCCCCGCGGGACCAGCGCGTCAGGGTGACCGGGACCGATCAGCACGCGCTGGTCGCCACAACGGCGCCGTTCGGGCAGTTCATAGAGCAGTATCAGGTCACCAACGGCGTGAATATGGTGATCGGGAATCTGCAGGCCCACCGGGCGCTACGCAGATCCACGCGATTTCCGGACGGACGGATCGATGCGTACGTCGGCGGGGGGGCAGGCGTCACAATTCCGTACACCCGGTCCCAAATCGACGGGCAGTCTCACGCAGGATACGAATGGGGATGACTGGCCACACAGGTCCTCGCGGGCGTCACCTGGAATCTCTCCAGACGGTGGGATACGTCGCTCGAATACAAATTGACACGCACCACCGTCGACGGGCGTGTCGCCAACGGAGACAGCCTGTCACGGCTACGCACGCATCACCTTGTGTTCGGTGTCGGGCTACATCTTCGCTAGTCCCCTGGATCTTTGATTTCTAGGATAAATGCCCTTGACCATGGACCTGCTGCACGCGAAGGCCGAAACGTCGCATGTTGTCGAGGATCTCGTCCGCGGTCTTAATCCACTTGAAGGGCGTGCCGCGATCGTTGTGGGCCTCGACGTACGCGAGGATGGCCGCTCGGAGTTGCGCAAGGTTCGTGTGCGAACCGCGTTTCAAGGCTTTTTCGGTGAGCAAGCCGAAGAAGCGCTCCACGAGGTTGAGCCACGAGGCGTAGGTCGGCGTGAAATGAAACTGGACCCGCGGATGGCGAACCAGCCAACGCCGCACGGGCGGCGCTTTGTGCGCCGACAGATTGTCCAGCACGACATGGATGTCCAACGTCGGCTCGACGGTCGCCTCAATTTCGCGCAGAAAGGCGACAAAGTCCTGCGCGTGATGCTGGGCCTTACACCGCGCCAGGACCTCGCCCGTGGCGACGTTGAGCGCCGCGAAGAGATCGAGCGTCCCGTGGCGGATGTAGTTGTGCGTCCGCCGCTCGGGCTGACCGATATCCATGGGCAGCACGGGCTGCGCGCGTTCGAGCGCTTGAATCTGCGACTTCTCATCGACGGCGAACACCACGGCATTCGTCGGCGGATTCGTATACAAGCCGACGACATCGCGGATCTTGTCGACGAGTTGCGGATCGGGCGAGAGCTTGAACGACTCGACCCGATGGGGCTGCAGGCGAAACGTCCGCCAAATGCGCCCGATCGTGCTGTGGCTCAGGCCCGTGGCCCTGGCCATCGACCGGGTACTCCAGTGCGTTTCGCCCGACGGCGTCGTCTCCAGGGTCTTGACGATGACCGCCTCGACGGTCTCGTCAGCGATGGTGCGTGGCGCTCCCACACGCGGCTCGTCGTACAGTCCGTCCAGGCGACGGGCGACGAACTGCCCGCGCCATTTCGCCACGGTCGTCTTCGTCGTGCGAAGGCGGCGGGCCACCTCCGTGTCCGAGGCGCCGACGCAGGCCAACACGATGCGCGCGCGCAACGCGATCGCGCGATTCACCCGCGCGCGCTTGGTCAGGCGGATCAGGTCCGCCCGTTCACCTGCGGTGAGCACCACTTCGGCTCGGGGCCGTCCGATTTTTGCCATGCTCCTGTTAGATCACACAGGGGACCATTTGTCCTAGAGAATTCTGTTCCAGGGGTGAGCTTGATCCGATCCCGTGGACGGTTTAACTACGCCGCTTGAGTCTGTGCTCGTTGCTCGAATGCCGCTGGACTGATTTGTCCGAGCGTCGAGTGCCGACGCCGTTGGTTATAGAACACTTCGATGTAGTCGAACAATGCCATCTTGGCGTCCCCGTTGCTGGCGAACTGGTCGCCGAGCTCGTGCTTGACCGTCGAGAAGAAGCTCTCCATCGCGGCGTTGTCATGGCAATTACCCCGACGGCTCATGCTGCAGACGATGCCGTGCACGGTGAGGCGTGCTTGATAGTCCGCGCTGGCGGACGTGCAGCCCTGGTCGGAGTGGTGCAAGAGCCCGACCCCGGGGCACCGACGCTTGAGCGCGCGCTCTAGTGCGTGAAGGGTCAGATGGCGATCATTGACGGCACTGACGGCCCAGCCGACCACGAAGCGCGAGTACAGATCGAGGATGGCGGCCAGGTAGAGCTTGCCGCTGGTGCCGATCACGAACTCGGTGGTGTCGCCGACCCAGCGCTGATTCGGTCCAGCCGCGTCGAACCGGCGATCCAGGAGATTGGCGGCGATCGGCTGATCGTGGTCACTCATGGTGGTGTGCTTGTAGCGTCTACGCTGTCGCGCGACGAGCCCCTCTTCTTGCATCAACCGCACGACGCGCTTGCGGCTGACCTGCTCCCGCTGGTCGATGAGATCGGCGTGGACGCGCGGACTGCCGTACCGGTGTTGGCTCGCGTCGAAGGACGCCCGCACGAGCACCTTCAGGCGGCGGTCGTCGCGCGCATGCGTCGACTCCGGGCGCCCACGCCACGCA
>CALLXD010000015.1 GCA_937766455.1 Vicinamibacterales bacterium
TGTGACGCGCTCCATCGACGGCCGAACAGATTCTCGCCGGCCAGGTGGATCACCGCGTCGGCCTGGCCGACCGCCGCACGAAGCGCCTCTGGCTCCCACGTCACGTCACCGCTGGAGCCGCGGCTGACGACCGTGACCTCATGCCCCGCCGCCCCGAGTCGGGTCTGCAAGGCAGAGCCGACAAAACCAGTGCCGCCAGTCAATAGGACTTTCATCGTTTCCTCCGTGTCGTGGTTCTCGCCGCCGCGGTCAGGGTCTTCAAACCCAGTTCGCTCAGCTTGCCGCCGTCCAGAAACCGTTGGGCCATCCCGTCGGCCATCCCGTCGACCATGCCGACGCAGGTTTCAATCGACTCCAGCCGGTTCCGGAGGGTGGGATCCCACTCTCGACGCTTCCGCGCCCGGATGCTGTTGCGGATAACGGTGGTCAGGCACGTGCCACATTGACGCCATGGGGCCGTCACGGTCGCCAGGCGAGCCGAAGCGATTAGCGTGGGCGGTACTGGTTCGAAATCGGGAGCCGTCGGTCGCGACCAAACGCGCGCACCGAGATCCGGACGCCTGGCGGTGATTGGCGACGTTTGTATTCCGCACGGTCGACCATCGTGACGACCCGCGCGACCAGAGCGGCATCGAATCCGAGCCGGGTCACCTCATCTGGGCTGCGGTCCTCTTCCACGTAGGCTTCCAACACCGCATCCAGTATGTCGTAGGGCGGCAGACTGTCGCTGTCGAGTTGATCTGGCCGAAGTTCCGCGGTCGGTGCCTTCTCGATGATCCGTACCGGGATGACCTCACGGTCGCGGTTACGCCACCGGGCCAGACGATAGACCCAGGTCTTCAGTACATCCTTGAGTACCGCGAAGCCGCCGGCCATGTCGCCATAGAGCGTGGCGTAGCCAACGCTCATCTCGCTCTTGTTGCCGGTGGTCAGCACCAGCCAGCCGAACTTGTTGGAGAGCGCCATCAGCAGATTGCCCCGAATACGGGCTTGCAGGTTCTCTTCGGCCACCCCGGGGTCGGTGTCGGCGAACCGGCTCGCCAGGGCCTGGTCATAGGCGGTAGCCAGATCCGCAATCGGGAACTCCAGCAGTTCGACGCCAAGCCGTTGGGCCAGGTCGCGGCCATCCTCCTGATTCACGTCGGATGTAAACCGTGACGGCATGGAGACGGCGGTCACCGCGTCTGGTCCGAGGGCGTCCGCCGCCACGGTCAACGCCAGGGCCGAGTCGATACCGCCGGACAACCCGAGGACCGCATGGCGAAAGCCGTTCTTCCGAAAGTAGTCACCGGTACCGAGCGTCAAGGCGCGATACACCTCGGCATCCTCATTGAGGATGGTCGGGACCGGGCTGGTGGCGGGGGAGTCCATCTCGCGAGTCGTGCCCACCGCGCTCGAGACACAGACCGAGCGAATCCGCTGACTGTCGGTGTGTCCCGGCTGGCGCCAGCGCGGGTCATGCAGTCGGCGCCGCGACGCACTGACCGCGTCGATGGAGACCACCATGAGGTCTTCCTCAAACTGGCGTCCACGGGCCAGCACCTCGCCGGTCGGGTCGAGTACCAGGCTGTGTCCATCGAAGACCAGTTCATCTTGGCCCCCGACGGCGTTGCAGAAGGCGACAAAACACCCGTAGTCGGTGGCGCGTTGCGCCAGCATGCGTTCACGCTCCATCCCCTTGCCACGGTGATAGGGAGACCCGGACAGGTTGACCAGCAGTTCGGCACCGCCGTCAATGGCGGCCCATTGTCCGGGTCCGCCTGGATACCAGAGGTCCTCGCAAATCGTGACTCCGACCCGGACGCCGTGGGCACCACCCACGCCACCCACGTCAATCACCAGTCCATTCGTGCCCCGGGCGAAGTAGCGGTGTTCGTCGAAGACCCCGTAGTTCGGGAGGAAGTGTTTCCGGTAGGTCGCGACGACTGACCCATCGGCCAGCACCGCCGCGGCGTTGTAGAGGTCGTCCGAGCGGTCCGGTAGACCAACCAGCACAACCGTGTCGGTGACCGAGCGGGCCAGGTCACGGACGCCGGCGGCGGCGGCGTCCGCAAAACGCGGATTGAGCAGCAGGTCTTCTGGGGGGTAGCCGGTGACGGAGAGCTCGGGAAAGACCGTGAGGTCGGCCCCGCGCGCACACGCTCGGTCGATCAAACCCGCAATGCGGTTCAGGTTGCCGTCGATATCGCCAACCGGGAGATTGCACTGACACATGGCCACCCGCAAGGGGCGGCTCGCCATCATCTCGTCTCGATTGCTGGTCATGTCGGATCCCGGGCTACGCCAGTTTTCACCTTATCACTCGTGCTGGGCGGGGCCGTCGGGATATCCAAGTGGGCGTTGTCGTTCTGCGCAGCCGCGCGCAGCCGCGGTCAGGACCCGTGCTGCCGCGGTCAGGACCCGTGCTGCCGCGGGTTGCTATGAACCGGTCGAGCCGAAGCCGCCCTGGCCACGGCTGGTATCGGACAGTACCGCGCTATCGGTGACGTCGACCGCCAGCGTCGGCTGGACGACCAGCTGAGCGACCCGCATTCCGCGCTTGACCGTGAAGACCGCAGGGCCATGGTTGATGAGAATAACGGACACCTCTCCGCGGTAGCCCTCGTCGATGGTGCCGGGGGCGTTGAGCACGGTGACGCTGTGTTTGAGGGCCAGGCCGCTGCGGGGGCGCACCTGTGCTTCAGTGCCGGGTGGGAGTTCGAGCGACAGCCCGGTACCGACCAAGCGGGTCGCACCTGGGGGAATGTCGAGGTCGACCGCGGCGCACAGATCCAGGCCGGCGTCGCCAGGATGGGCGCGACGGGGCAGGGTGGCCGACGGCGTCAGTCGTTTGACGCGCAGCTGTACTGTCACCGGGGGTCTTCTCGGAGGACGGTGGGGATTGGGAGACTGGCTGGCGCCAACCCAAGTTCGCGCGCAATGTCTCGAACACTGGCCTGCACGGCCCGTACATTGCGCGGGCCCATCCCCATGAACTGTTTCTGGGCCGGCAGCAGGTCCTCCAGTTCCGAGTCAGTAAACTCGAAGAACGTCGCGCGCGGAAGCAGGGTCTCGGTGCGTTCAAGAATCGGTGTCTCAAGCAGGTGCTCGAGCGCGCGACGCAGCGTGGCGTCGAACGTGCCCTCCGGATGCCCGAGTTCGGTGTATGCCTCGGTAATCAGTGGGTAGAGGCGGTGGTAGAGGGCGGCCGCGCCGACCGGGTCGATGGACGCGACGATTTCCGCGTGCGTGTTGTATCGGGCGTGGCTGGCTGGAGCGATGGCTGGTTGAGACGGGTCGCCAGACGTCTGGAACCGCTGGGTCGGTCGCAGTGGCGTGAGCCGCGCCGCCGGGTTGTGGCCGTCAGCCACGTTCTCCACCACCACGACGAACAGGCGGACCAGGTCGTCCGGGATCAGCCACGCGGCGAAGGCGGAATGCGGGGTGAGTGCGGAGACCAGGTCTCGCACCAGGTCGTCGCTGTCGCCGAGGGCCGGGAGTGCGACGGGCGGTGGCGTTTCAACTGGTGTCGGGGCCGTCGACACCGTTGGCGCATCGACGACCGGCTCAGCGGCGGGCGTCGCGTCTTGCCGGCCGACAACAACATATGACACCAGACCGGCGACGAGTGCGACGGCGACCACGCCCAGCAATGGTCCGAAATATTGACCACCCGGGCGGAACGACGAGGCTATTGCCACAGTGGATGACTCCTGCTTGCCGAGGCGGAAGACTCGGTCCCGGGCGACGGGTGGTTATCCACGCCGACTGCCCAGCCGTTCGTCTCAGAGATCGAACGACCTTACTACTCGCATCATAGGACAGACTGCGGTCTGTCCACCAGATGTGCCGGAATCGGGGTGTGGGTCGAACGACGGACGACTACGGGGTCCTTCGGACGGCAGGAGCCCGTGGTGTGACGTCGTACCGGGAGACCATCTCCGCGAAAAACAGCTCTGCCATACGGCGATATCCGGCCACCGTCGGGTGGAACCCATCGGCGCCGATGGTGCCCGGGACGCCGTTCAACGCGGCGTATAGGTCCACGACATTGCCGAGGCCAAGTTGAGCCGCCATGAGGCGGATCTGGGCGTTCAATGCGAGGAGTGCGGCGCGGGTGCCAGGGTCGGACGCTTCTCGGGCGTCGCTGACCGGGGTGAGTGTGGCGAGTATTACGTCCACATCGAGCCCCTGAGCGGTGGTCGCCATCGACCGTAGCGCGCTTGCGATCGGGGTGATGCTGACGGGCGCGGTACTGCCCGGAGGTCGATTGAGCAGGGCGAGGTCGATGTCGTTGAATCCCTCGAACAGCATCATGACCTCTGGCTGCGTGGCCAGCAGCGACGATCTGATCCGCAGGAGACCTCCCTGAGTCGCTCGTTCTCCGGCGCTGCCCTCGTTGGCCACGATGAACTGTTGCGTGGGGTAGCGCGGCACCATCATATTCTGGAGCTGGGCCGGATAGGAGTTGAGGGGCTCGATGGCGCGGGAGATACCCGGGATGGTTCGAGCTCCGGCCCGGAGCAACGCCGGAATGTCCCGAATCGAGACGCCGGACGGGAGGAAGCTCGCGCCGACGAATCCCTCCGTGATGCTGTCCCCGAACGCCATGTACCGTGTGAATCGAAGCTTCTCATCCGGCGGTGTGATGGTGATCGGAAATGAACAGGATTCCGCGAATTCGGGCATGTCCGCGGTGCAGGTGACCGTCGACGTGCCGATGGGGAACGATGTCCCAGAGACTGGGGCGCAGGACCCTTTGTCGACCGCAATACCGGCCACCGTCGGCACACCCCAGGTGATGGCGACCGGCAAGGCGTCGAGCGACTGTCGCGCGACCGGAACGGGGCACGACATGAGCGCGGCCACCGGATTGCCAGGCGTCGGCACCGGCGTCGGCGCCGTGGGGGCGTCGCTGGCGCATCCAGCGGCGAGGAGGGTCACGACGAGCGCACAGGGGCGCAGCCGGTCGAGCATCATGAGCGTGTTTCGCTTCGAAATATGATGGACGCCCCGTGGGGCCGTCCTGAAAGTCGGCCGGGATCTGCACCCCGGGCTATTGTCGTGCGCGATACCGAGTGGACAAACGGTGCAATGTTAGTGGCGCACGCCGCGGAAAGCAACGACCGGTCTCTGCCGCCTGCCGGGGCAGCGGCGGCCTCAACTCCGCATCAGAGTCCATCGGCCGGGCGGGCGACCATTCCGGGTGCGGCGGCATTCAATGGCGTGCGGCCGGAGGGCATCCCGTTTTTCTTCAGGATGTAAGCCACCACATTCATAAGGGTCTCGGCATCCGGTTTTCGCCCGGCCGGTGGCATCGCCGCGTTCACGTAGGCAAAGAGCTCGGCGGCGGGGCGCCCTCCCCACATCCCAAGGAACGTGTCTCCGGCCAGCTGAGGGGTGTCTGAGGCGCCGCCCAGGTCCTGTTTGTGG
The DNA here is from genome assembly GCA_937766455.1 of Vicinamibacterales bacterium. GTDB lineage: Bacteria > Acidobacteriota > Vicinamibacteria > Vicinamibacterales > UBA8438 > UBA8438. The sequence goes on from CALLXD010000015.1 coordinate 5,413, forward strand.
CAGGAAGCGCAGACGTCCTGGTATGTCTCCTCGCCTGCTTCGGCCTGGGCCCTGGTGTAGGAGGCGAGGGCCGGCTCAGCCGGCTGGCCGGTCAGGCTCGTTGCGCCTGTTGCGAGAAGGCTGGCCGCCAGGCCCAGAAGTCGAAGGCGGGGCATGATGGCACTCATGGTCAAGGCGGGAGCAGCCACCCCCGCAGCTCACCGCCCCGGTTGTTCTCGGTGTGGATCTGCACGTAGTACTCGCCGCCGCGTAAGGCGTCTTGTGCCGCCGCGTCCAGGGTGAACGTGCCCGCGAGGGTGCCGCTGCGCCCTGACACCACATCAAGGGTCAAGGCTACCGGCCCGCGCCTGGCCGGGGGAGCCTGGTGGACGTGCGCGGCGGTGGCCGGCGAACTCAGGCCCTCGAAGTCTCCCGTGATGACGAGCGTGGCGCCGGTGAGCGTCGCATGCGCCTCGCCCATGCCGGACATCGAAGGCGCCGTCGTGAAATCGATCGGTAGCACCGAGAGTCGTCCCTGGAATTCCTGGCTGGTCTGCGCGTGCGCAGCACCGACCAACAGAGCAAGCACCCCGGCGACAATCAGAAGCCGGCTCGCGCGACGTGCACCGTGCCCTCGGGTCATCGGGTTGAACCTCGTCGCTGCTACTCAGTCTCTGGGGGGCCCGAGGCGCTGAGGGCTGGGCTGATGGCCATGCCCAACGCCTCCAAGACCTCTGTCGTGTGCTGGCCGAGTGCGGGTGGTGGCCGGTCGAGCACCGCCGGGGTGCGCGACAGTTTGATCGGATTGCCGAGCGACCGGATGCTGCCCAGTTCGGGGTGCGGCAGCTCGACCACCATCTCACGCGCGGCGAGCTGAGGGTCCGACAGCGCCTCAGCCACGGTTCGCACTTCGCCGCACGGCACCGCGTGCGCGCGCAGCCGACCAATGAGCAGGTCGCGTGTCAGGCTCCCGAGAAACCCGTTCAACACCGTCTTGAGCGTGTCCCGATGCCGCATCCGCTCGGTATTGGTGACGAATCGAGGATCCGTGTCGAGCTGCGGTTGACCGATGGCCTGGCAGAATTGGTGCCAGAGCCGCTGGTTGCCCACGGCGACCATGACCAGGCCGTCGCGTACCTCGACCGTCTCGTAGGGGGTCAGCGTGTGGTGGTCGTTGCCCTCCCGTCCCAGCTCATGTCCGGTGGCGAACAACACGTTCGCCGGTAGTGCCAGGGCGGTGGTCATGGCGTCGAGCAGCGCAATGTCGACGTGCTGGCCTCGCCCGGTCTCGTCGCGGTTGCGGAGCGCCAGAAGGATACCGTTCAGGGCATACAGCCCGGCGAGATAGTCCGTGATGGCGACCCCGACGCGCGTCGGAGGGCCGTCCGGCTCGCCCGTGACATGCATGAGGCCTGACTCCGCCTGAATGACGGCGTCATACCCGGGCAGTGTGCGCTTTGGGCCCTGTTGGCCGTAGCCCGTGATGGAGCAAAACACCAAACGGGGATTCGTCTCCCGTACCGTCTCGTAATCGAACCCGAGCTTCTGCAGACTGCCGGGGCGGAAATTTTCGATCAGCACGTCAGCGGTGCTGATGAGTCGTCGCAGCGCCTCGGCGCCGTCCGGAGTCTTGAGGTCCAGCGCGACACTCTTCTTGCTGCGGTTCATGCCGAGAAAGAACGTGCTCACCCCGTGGTGAAACGGAGCCCAGGCCCGGGTGTCATCGCCATGCGTGGGTTCCTCGATCTTGAGGACCTCGGCTCCCATGTCGCCCAGCATCATGGCGCAGTAGGGCCCAGCCAGAACGCGAGTGAGATCGATGACGGTGAGACCGTGCAGCGGCATGTCGGAGCCGGATTATACCGGCCAGGTCGTGTATCGTGCTCGGAACTGACGCGGGGTGGTTCCCCAAGGAGTGGCGGATGACGCGGATGAGACCGGTGACGGCGATGGTCCGGCCTGCGATGCGGGCCTGCAGTGTAGCGACGGCCCTGGCGCTGGGTGCGTCGGCGGGCGGGTGGGCGTGCGCCGCAGATGGCGATCAGGCGCCGGTCGGTGGCGCGCGGTGTACCAAGCTTGCGGCGATGACGTTGATTGATTTCGAGATCGTCAGCGCTGGCCTTGTTTCTGACGTCGACGGCCCCCCCCATTGCCGGGTCCAGGGCCTGATCGACGAGGAGATCAATTTCGAGCTGCTGCTGCCAGACGAGTGGAACGGCCGTTTCATGATGGGGGGCGGCGGCGGATACGTCGGCAGCGTACAGAATGCCGCGCTGGCCTATGGTGCGGGTCCTGGTGCCCTCGAGCGTGGCTATGCCACCGTCGGCACCGACACCGGGCACCAGGGAGAGGGGGTCCAGGCGGCGTGGGCTCTTCACAATGAGACACGGCAGATCAATTTCGGCCATCGTGCTGTGCATCTGACGGCGGAGGCGGCCCGCTCGATCATCCGGTACTACTACGAGCGGGAGGAAGCGTATGCCTACTTCGTGGGCTGTTCCCGAGGGGGCGGGCAGGGCATGATGGCGTCGCAGCGCTACCCCGAGGACTTTGACGGGATTGTCGCCGGGGCGCCTGCGTATCACTGGACCGCCTTCACGGCCGGGTTCGTGCAGAATCAGCAGGCAATCTTCCCTGACCCGTCGGACCTGTCGACGCCGGTGATCACGCGCGAGAATCGGGCGCTGCTCGACGCGTCGATTCGGCAGGCGTGTGACCGCCAGGACGGTGTGGAGGATGGCGTCTTGAACGATCCCCGGCGCTGCGCCTTCGCACCAGACTCGCTTCCGCGGTGTGTCGATGACAGCCCAGGGCCCGACTGCGTGACGGCTGACCAATTGGCCGCGATACAGGCGATCTACGCAGGGCCCACCAGCAATGGTGAGTCGATCTTCCATGGATTCCCATTCGGTGGCGAGAATGATCCGGGCGGATGGGACCAGTGGATTTCCGGGGCCAACACGACCGCGGAGCGTGGCGCGCCCAATTTGCACTACGGCTTCGGGACCGAGCTCTACAAGTACTTCGTGTTCGACGATCCAGACTGGGACTACACCACGTACGACTTCTCGACCTGGTCCGACGATATTGCGGACGCCTCGAAAATTCTGGACGCAACCGATCCCGACCTGGGGCCGTTCCGCGACGCCGGGGGGAAACTCCTCCTATGGACGGGGTGGTCGGATCCGGCGCTGACGGCGCTCGGCACCATCGACTACTACGATAAGGTGCGTACGCTCGACCCCGTGGCGACCGACTATGCTCGACTGTTCATGCTGCCTGGCGTGCTTCACTGCGGCGGGGGACCGGGGCCCGACGAGGTCGACTGGCTGACGGCCATTGCGGCGTGGGTCGAGCAGGATGTCGCCCCCGTTCGGCTGGTGGCGACCAAGACGTCAGGTCTCACCAGGCCGGTCTGCGCGTATCCGCAGGTCGCCGCGTACGACGGGTCGGGAGCGACGGACGACGAGGCCAATTTTCGGTGTCAGGTCCCCTGATCCGCACCGGTATACTGGGTGCCGTTCGCAACGGTCACACGCACGCCTACCCATCATGATTGACGCATTTATCTACGACGGAATACGCAGCCCCTTTGGCCGGCATGCCGGCGATTTGTCTTCGATGCGCGCGGACGACCTCCTGGCCGGCACGATTCGCACGCTGCTCAAACGTGGCCCCTTCGAGGGGCGCCATGTCGAGGACGTCGTGGTGGGCTGTACGAACCAGGCCGGCGAAGACTGTCGTAACGTTGCCCGTCGGGCGGGATTGTTGGCCGGTCTCCCGGTCGAGGTTGCCGGCATGACCGTGAACCGGCTCTGCGCTAGCGGGCTCGCCGCCGTGGTCGATGCGGCGCGGTCGATTGCCTGTGACCAGGGCGATCTGTTTGTTGCCGGCGGGGTCGAGAGTATGAGCCGCGCACCGTTTGTGATGGCCAAGTCGGAGCGGGCGTACGGTCGACAACTGACGGTCTTCGACACGACCCTTGGTTCTCGCTTTCCGAACCCGCGTACCACCGCCGAGTACGGCGACCATGCCATGCCCGAGACTGCGGACCATATCGCGGTCGAGTTGGGGATCAGCCGACACGAGAGCGATCGGTTCGCGTTGGGTTCGCAGCACCGCTTTGAGAGGGCGAAGACGGCCGGCTTCTACGCGGATGAGCTGGATTCGGTGACGGTACGAGGACCGAAGCGCGGTGAGACCAGGGTCGTCACCGACGATGAGCATCCCCGTCCGACAACGTCGGCTGACAAACTGGCGGCGCTTCGTCCGTTGTTCGAGGGCGGCGTCGTGACCGCGGGGAACGCGTCTGGTCTCAACGACGGCGCGGCCGCGCTCATGCTTGGGAGTCGCGCCGCCGGCGATCGGGCCGGCGCCGTGCCCGTGGCCCGCGTCGTGTCGGCCGCCGCGGCTGGGGTGGAGCCGCGCGTCATGGGGCTGGGACCGGTGCCCGCGTCGAAGAAAGCGCTGGAGCGCGCCGGGCTCTCCCTGGCCGATATGGACGTCATCGAGATCAACGAAGCGTTCGCGACGCAGGTCCTCGGCTGCCTCAAGTTGATGGACATCGCCTATGACGATAGTCGGGTGAACCCCAATGGCGGGGCTATCGCGGTCGGACACCCCCTCGGCGCTTCTGGGGCCAGGTTGACCCTCACCGCGATGCGGCAGCTGCAGCGCACCCAGGGCCGCTACGCACTGGTCACGCTGTGTATCGGCGTCGGGCAGGGGCTGGCCGCGGTGCTGGAACGGGTTCAGTGACGAGACGGATCAGCCCGCCGAAACCGCTCAGACGCCGGGGTCCCCATGACTCCGTTGTGCGCCAGGGACGCGCGCAGACGCGCGCGGCCTGGTCTCAGCCCGACCCAACGGCCCTGCCCGCACGGGCTTCGAAGCGGTTGATATGACGGACCCGTCTGGCGACCAGGCGGGCGCGTCACTCAAGCTCCCTCGGCTCCTGGCGCTGGTCGCCATCTACCTCACCATCGCGCACGTGATCCCACCACCGGAAGGGGTGGACCCCCAGGATTGGCGTCGCGTCGGCGTGTTCTTCGCCACGATCGGCGGCTTGATGCTGCGACCAATGCCGGGCTCGCAGGTGGTGCTGCTCGGTCTTGTTGGCATGCTGCTCCTCGGCGGCCTCCCGATGGATCGGGCCCTGAGCGGGTACTCGGTGCCCACCGTCTGGATGGTGCTCATTGCCATGTTGATGTCGCGGGCGCTGCGCGATTGCGGCCTGGCCCGGCGCATCGCCCTCTGGTTCGTCCGCGCCATCGGCGGTACCTCACTGGGGCTTGGCTATGCCCTCCACCTGACCGACGTGACGCTCGCGGCCGGCGTGCCCTCGATCACGGCCCGGTCCGCGAGCATCGTGTTTCCGATTGCCCGCGGGATTAGCGGCTTGTACAAGTCGCACCCCGGTGCCTCGTCCGGTGTGCTCGGCGGGTTCCTGATGACCTGCCTGTATCAGGGCAGCGTGATCTCATCGGCGATGTTTTTCTATAGCAGCGCCGCCAACCTGTTGTTGGGCGACCTGGCGGCGCAGTACGCGGGGATCACGATTACCTGGACCAGTTGGTTCGTGGCGGGCCTCGCGCCCGGCGTCGTGTCCAGTATCGCGGTGCCGTATCTGGTCTACCGCGTCATGACGCCGGAGCTGACACGGACCCCGGCCGCGGCCGAGTTCGCTCGCCAGCAGTTGGGTGAGCTGGGCCCGGTGCGAGGGCGGGAGGCGACCGTCGCGACGGTGTTCGTCGGGGTCATTGCGCTTTGGGTCGCCTCGTCATGGGTGTCCTGGTTGTCACCGACCCTGGTGGCATTTCTCGGTATTTCCGTCCTGTTCCTTTCGCAGTGCCTGAGCTGGGACAGCGCGCTCAAGGAAACGTCGGCGTGGGACGTTTTTGTCTGGTACGGCGGCCTGATCATGATGGGGGGTGTGCTGAACGACACCGGGGTGACGACGCTCTTCGCGGAGTGGGTCGGATCCTGGTTCTCCGGCACCCCCTGGGTCGTCGTGTTCATGGCGACGCTGGTGATCTACTTCTATGCGCACTACTTCTTCGCGAGCACGACCGCGCATGCGCTGGCGATGTATCCGCCCTTTCTCGTGCTGCTGGTCAGCCTCGGGGCCCCGATCCCGGTAGTGGTCTATAGCCTCGTGTTCATTAATAATCTGACAGCTGGGCTGACCCACTACGGGACCACCACGTCGCCGGTTATCTTTATCGAGGGTTACGTCAGCCTCAAAGACTGGTGGCGGGTTGGGTTCTACGCCTCGGTGCTCAACCTGGTCATCTGGCTGGGCGTGGGTATGCTGTGGTGGAAAGTGCTTGGACTATGGTGAACACCGCAAGACCCGGCGCCGCTCCATGGAGCGTCATGGCGATATTCATCGCCGCGCTGACGGCTGCGTGCGGCGCGGCTCCCAGTATCGAGGTGGTCGATGTGCTGATCACCGGGGGGCGGGTGATGGACCCGGACAGCGGCCTGGACGCCGTCCGGGAGGTGGCGATCCGCGGTGGCGAGATCGTCGCGGTGAGCGAGGTCGGCGCCAGACAGTTCGCGGCGACCGAGGTCCTGGATGCGACCGGCCTGGTCGTCGCTCCCGGCTTTATTGACTTGCACGCGCACGGACAAGATCAGGAGAGCAGCCGTTTTCAGGCGCGCGATGGCGTCACCACGGCCCTGGAACTCGAAATCGGTGTGTATCCGGTCGATCAGTGGTACGCCAGCCGGGAAGGACGCGCCCTGCTCAACTTCGGCGCGTCGGTCAGCCATCAAGGGGCTCGGCGAGACGCATTCGGCGCCGTGGTCGCGCAGCGTAACGGTGAAGGCACGTTCTCACTCGGCAGTGCCGCGCAGGCGGACGCGTATCTGTATGGCCCGGCCCCGGAGTACGAGCTGGGTCAGTTGACCCGTTTACTGACTGCTGGTCTTGACGAGGGCGCGCTCGGACTGGGGTTCGGCATCAGCTACACGCCAGGCGCCAGCCACGAGGAGCTCTGGAGCCTGTTCTCCATGGCCGCGGAGCGCGGGGCGCCGGTCTTCATCCATCTGCGTTCCTCGGCCGCCTTTGCCGCCGGTGGCGCCCTCGCGCCGTTCCAGGAAGCGGTCGCGAACGCGGCCGGGACCGGTGTCTCGCTGCATATCGTGCACATGAACAGCAGCGCGGGCCAGGCGGCGCCTGAGGCGTTGGCATTGATTCGAGGCGCTCAGGCCCGCGGTGTCGATGTCACCACCGAGGCCTATCCGTATACCGCCAGCGCGAGCCGCATCGAGTCGGCGCTGTTCGACAGTTGGGTTGGTCGTCCAGCCGCGGCGTATCAGCGTCTGCAATGGGTCGGCACCGGAGAGCGGCTCACCGAGGCGACGTTTCGGACCTATCGGGAGCAGGGCGGTTGGGTCATTACCCACGGCCGTTCCGAAGAGATGAACGAGTGGATCGTGAGCCAGCCAGACGTCATCGCCGCCAGCGACGGGATTCCGTTCGCTGAGGGGCGCGCCCATCCGCGTGGTGCCGGGACGTTTGCCCGGATTCTCGGACACTACGTGCGGGACCGTGGGGTGCTGTCGTTGATGGACGGCGTGCGCAAGATGACGGCGTTGCCGGCCCAGCGGCTTGAAGCCATCGTGCCGCGTATGGCGTCAAAAGGCCGGGTCCAGGTGGGGGCGGACGCCGATCTCACCATGTTTGACCCAGAACTCGTGATCGATCGTGCGACGTACGACGCGCCAGACCGCTACTCCGAGGGGATCATCCACGTATTGGTGTCCGGCACGTTCGTCGTCCGCGATGAACGGCTCGTCGACGGGGTGGCACCGGGGCAGGCGATCCGAGCGGGGTCCTGACTGCCCATCCCGGGCTGGGCGCAGCTCGTTTGAGCCAATAGCCGCTGTGAGCGAGTCCATGACAGAGCTGACCAGGTCCGTCGTCGCGGTCGAGCGTGTGACGGATGACGTGCGGGGTGCGCTGCGCCGTGCCCTCGACGCGGTGGACTGGCGGACGGTTATTCCTCGCGGCGCCGACATTTCTCTGAAGGTCAACCTCGGGTGGGATCTGTTCATGCCCGGATCGATCACGTCGCCCCTGGTGGCGGAATCGCTCATTCTCGAACTGCGGGACCACGTCGGCACGATCTATATGGTCGAGGCCGACCAGGTGCTTGAGGACGTCGAGTCGGCCTTCCATCGGAGCGGGATGGCGGGGGTCTGTCGCCGGACCGGTACCGAGTGGGTCAACATGGAGCGTGGGCCGACGGTCGTGGTGTCGATGCCGGACAACGTGGTCCTGCGGGAGGTCCGCGTTCCACAGATTTTGCGCGATACGCTGCTCGTCACGGTGCCGGTCATGAAGACCCACGGAAAGACCGGCATCACCGGAGCGCTCAAGAATCAGTGGGGCTGTCTGAACAAGATGCGCCATGAGTATCACCTCGTGCTGACCGACGCGTTGGCGGATCTGAATCAGGTTGTGCGACCGGTGCTGTCGGTGATGGATGGCACCGTCGGCCTCGAAGGTAACGGGCCGAAGTCGGGCGTTCCACGGGTGGCCGACCGCATCTTGTGTTCGACCGACCCGGTGGCGCTCGACACCATCCAGGCAATTTGCATGGGCATCGACCCGGCGACGGTGCCGCATCTCCGGAGCTGCGCAGCACGGGGGATCGGCACCGACGACCGGACCCGAATCGACGTGCGGGGTCTGGTGCCCGAGGAGCACGTGGTCCCCTTTCGGCCAGCGCGTGACAACACCGTGTCGCTGGTCGAAAATGTGTTGCGCAAGTCGGCGCTTAAACGGCTCTTCTTTAATACCCCGATCTTTCGAGTCTGCCTGACCGGTGCGAAGCTCTACTACCGTGCCTGGGTAGCGCTGCACGCCGAGCGCCACTGGCGCCGGATCCGCGCGCACACCGTCTACGGTCCTCAATGGCGGGGCACGTGGGCCGGGGTCGAGGCAGCCGGCACCCCTGGCCCTCGTTCGCGCGTCACGTGATGCCGACGCCACGGGTGGTTGTCCTCGGCGGCGGGCTCTCCGGAATGGCTGCGGCGTATACGCTGGCCCGGGCTGGATGGGACCGCGTGACCGTCGTAGAACGGGGCCCAGAACTGGGCGGTTTGGCCGGGACCTTTGAAACGGGCGGCCATTTCTATCCGCTGGCCTACCATCACATCCTGCATCGCGACCGCGGGCTGCTCTACTTTTTGGACGCGATCGGGGCACTGCCCGACGTGCGCTGGCGGAAGATCTCGATGCTCTTCCAGCTAGACGGCCGCATGTACGACTTGGCGCACCCCGTCGACTTTCTACGCTTTCCGATGAGCCTCGTCGACAAGCTCCGTTTCGTCAGACTGATGCTGCGGTGTTTTCGCAAGTCAGACTGGTCCGACTGGAACCACCGGAGCGCCGCGGACCTGATAGACGAATGGGGCGGTCCCGGGGTCCGTCGCGCCATCTTCGACCCCCTCACTCGGCTCAAGTTCAACAAACCGTGCCACGCAGTCAGCGGGGCGTGGCTCGGCGCACGTCTCCACTTCCGCGAAGGCTCTGCGCCCCTCGGATACATTCCAGGGACCAACTGGACGAAGGTGCTCTGTGAGGGGGTGGCCGGCCTGCTGGCCTCGGCCTCCGTGCAGGTGCGCCTGTCGACGTCGGTGAGCGGGCTTGTCGCCGAGGGCGACAGGGTGACGCGAGTGGAACTGGATACGGGCGAGCGTCTTGCGGCCGACGTGGTCGTCAGCACCGTGCCTACGGAGGTCTATCAGCAGCTCCTGGCCGATCCGCGACCAGACCTCGACCACGTGCGTTACACCGCGGTCGTGTCAGCCATCTTTGCTACCAAGCAGCGGGTGACGCCCAACTTCTACTGGATGAACCTGGCGTCGCGCGATTGCACCGCTTCGGGCATCTTCATGCTGAACGCGCTCAATCCCACGATCGGCGCGCCGGGCGAGACATGCCTCAACCTTATGACGCACGTGCCCCATCGGGGTGATACGTTCTTCCAGCAGAGCGACGACGAGATTCTGGCGGGCTACCGGGCCGATTTTCAGCGGGTGTTCGGCTTCGAGTTGGAGCCGTTCTGGACACAGGTCAACCGGCTGGCGATGTACGCCCCGGTGTTTGATCGGGGGTATGAGAATCCTCCGCTGCGCGATGCGGTGTTTCGCAATGTGTACGGGGCCGGCAATTACCGCACCTTCCCGTCCATTGCCTCCACCGGGACGGCCCTGTCGTCCGGCGTCGAGACCGCGGCGGCCGTGCTGGCCGACCACGGCGGCACCACCGATCTTCCCGCCCAGATCGGCCGCTATCGCCTGGCGTCGATGCCTCGCGGGTAGATCAGACTGCCCTCGACGAGGTCTGGATGAATGAGCGGCGCGTGCTGCTCGGGCAGTTCGCTCCAGTGGGTCGCAACGACCGGTCAAGCAGTCTGTCTAGGCTTCCCAATCCGCCTGTGCGCCATTACCCTTGCCGGGTTGGGTGTTCCCTCAGAACGACTGGTCGGCGAAACTCGGCTGTTGGCTGATGATCTTCGCGATGCCCTCCGCAAACTCGGCTGACTGTCGAGTGAACTCGACGCCGTATCCATCGCGCCCCGTCCACGCCACGACGCCTGTCCCGTGCATCGCCGGACTTGGCCCCCCTGCATCCAATCTGAATGCGACCGTGGTTGCAACGGTGGGTCGGTTGGAGCACTCCACGAACATACCGCCACGAGCTAGCGTCGTGCAGCGGCTTGCGGCGGCGGTGCAATCGCCTAGGAGCTCGATGCCCAGATTCACCGCATGCCTGGCGAATCGGCGCCGCGCGCGCCCCTGAGGGGGGAGATAGGAGTGAATCGCCGACACCAGCGTGTCGGCTTCGACCGGTTTGAAGTAAACCGCCTCGGCGCCGAGGAGAAAGCCACGCTCGAGATCGACGCTGGTGTTCCCGGTATGGAGCAGGACCACTGGGCCCTCGGCGCGCCTGGTCTTGACTCGTGTGAGGAGCTCGAATCCGTCGCAGTCCGGCATGTTGACGTCGGAGAGGACGAGTTCCACGTCTTCCCGGTCCAGCACGTCGAGTGCCTCGAGCCCGTTCGACGCAGAGTGCACCCTGAACCCTTCGCATGTGAAGAGCGCGGCCAATGCCGCCCCGAGCCCAGGGCAGTCGTCGACTACGAGAATGGCGTGTGTGGCCTGCTCGCTCATGGATCTCATGACGGACAGCGCCCGACTTGTCGGGTCACGCTGGGCGCCCGTTGCGGGCGCAGCCGTCGCACCAACCAGAACGCAACGCGCGTGCCAACTCGGCCGACCATCAATTAGGGTGTCTGCCCGCGGCGAGACAGTGTGGTGCAGTCGCTCGAACCGCGCACGGATCTGGCACCGTGCCCGGCGGATCTGTTGCCCGGAAGGTCCTCGATAAGCCACAAACCGGTGGCAGAGCGGCTGTTTTTGTCATTGGCGTCCGGGGGATCCGTCGGTCACTCGCACATGGGGTGGCGCCTCAGGTGCACTGGAGCAGCGACCCGAGACTGCAGGTGCGATGAACACACCTGAGGGCCTCCGTGTGCGTGAGGACACGGCCAATGGTCGGCCGGGACCGGACGGCCGGGAGCGTCCGGCAGGGAACCAGTCGCACGCTACCCACTTGCGACCCTCAGATATGTTGTTGATTCGGGTGCCGGTGTTCGACAACCGGACACTCGCTCATGGTGCCGTCGCCTCGGCCATCCGCGACGAGACTGTCATTGCCGCTACTGGCGCGCAATATGTCGTCAAATCTCTTTTCGGCACGTTCCTTGCGCTTGCAGATGACGTTCCTCAGTGGCGGGATAGGGTCTCGCCTGCTGGAGGTATGTTCGGGCAGTACGTAGCTAAGACATGTTGACGACACAGAGGCGTGAGAAGTCCATACCTGGCACGGTGCTCGTGGTCGGCGCCGACCCGGCGTTTCGTGACCTGGCCCGTTCTGCGTTTCAGCGGGACGGACATGACGTAGTGCTGGCAGCGACTGGCGAAGACGGGTGCCGTGTGTTCGACCATCGTGTGCCGGACCTCGTGGTGATGGACCTTGGCTTGCCTGTGGTGGATGGATACGAAGCCTGCGAACGGTTTCGCACCCGTGGTACCGGAGCGCGCATCCCAGTCTTGATGCTCACCGGCTCGGACGACGCGGATGCGATTTCCAGGGCCTATGAGGCAGGTGCCACCGATTTTCAAACGAAGCCAGTGAACTGGCAGGTGCTTCGAGAACGCGTGCGGTACATGTTGCGAGGCAAGCGCCACGCAGACGATCTGCAGAAGCTCGCTGACTATGACGGCCTGACGGGTCTGCCCAACCGCGCCACTTTTGAGCAGCGGCTCACGAACGCACTTGTCCGGAGCACCCAGGACGGGACCACGGTGGCCGTCATCTTTCTTGACCTGGACTGTTTCAAGGAAATCAACGACACGTTGGGTCATCGGTTCGGTGACCAGATACTCAGGCTCACCGGTGAACGGCTCATTCAGGTCTTGCGCTCCGGCGACAGGCCGTTGCTCGGGCGCCGGCGGACAGAGGAGCCGTGGGCCGGACGATTCGGTGGCGACGAGTTCTCCGTCACCGTTCCGGGACTCCCGACCCCCGAGGCCGCGACCGCCATCGCAGACCGCATTCGCGGCATCTTCGCTCAACCGTTTCATCTTGAGGGGCACGAGCTCTTCGTGACCGCGAGCATCGGCCTCAGCGTCTCTCCGGTCGACGGGGACGATGCCGACACGCTCCTCAAGCACGCTGACGCCGCCATGTACGCCGCCAAGGCGGTAGGCCGGAACAACCTCACGACGTACCGGCCGTCGATGAGCGTCAGAGCGTCCGAGCGGTTGTCGCTGGCTGGTGAGCTCCGGCGTGCGGTTGGGCGCAGTGAAGACCTCGTGGTGCACTTTCAACCCAAGGTCGACATTACGACCGAGGACGTCGTTGGCGCAGAGGCGCTCCTGCGATGGCAGCATCCGTCGCGGGGATTGTTGGGACCGCTCGAGTTTCTGGCACTCGCCGAGGAGATGGGGTTGGGCCCGGCGCTGGGTGATTGGGTCCTCTCCACCGCTCTTGCGGGATCCGCCGGCTGGCGCGGCCGGGACGACAAGCCGATCCCGGTTGCGGTGAACCTCGCCAATTCGCAGTTTCGCAGCCCAGACCTTCTCGACCGCCTCATGCAGACCATCGACACCGTCGGATTGTCGACGGCGCAGGTCGAAGTCGAGATCACTGAAACCGTGGCCCTCAAGAACCAATTGGCGGACACCGGGTTGCTGGCCGAATTCAAGGAGCGTGGGATCAGGACTGCGATCGACGATTTCGGCACAGGCCAGTCGGCCCTCGGCGTGCTCCGGCACCTGCGGGTCGATTCACTCAAGATTGACCGAACCTTCGTCCGGGAGCTTGAAACGGATTCGCGCGACCGCGCAATCGCCTCCTGCATTGTCGACATGAGTCACTGCCTCGGGATGACCGTGATTGCCGAGGGCGTCGAAACGCAAGGGCAACTCGATGTACTCCGGGCGATGGGCTGCGACCAGGCCCAAGGCTTTTTGTTCAGTCGGGCCGTGCCGGCGACGGCGTTCCCGCAGTTGCTCCTCGACATGGGGGCCGGCCAGCCGCGATCGCGGGCGGGCCGGTCGGCCGTTCCGGACGTCGACACGGTCTCGGCAACGGGCTAGCAGCCTGTGCTGACGGCCGCTCGAGGTGAGAGAGCGTGGGCACCGCCCGACCTCCACCGGTCTCCCTACATGGTATTGTCGCTGCAGTCTGAGCAGGCCCACGCGGTGCCGCGTTCGGCTCCGACCGGGCCGTACGCCGAGCGCTGCCGATCACCGACGAATCACGCATGGAGCGCCTAGCCTCGCCGATGCGCCGCATGTGGGCGAGCCGGTCTCAGCCCACCCCAGGGGTACGATGACGTCCAAAGAGGGACACGTCAGCGCTGGCCGGTGGTTGCTGCTCCACTCGACCAACGTCCGTATCTGCCACTGGATCAACGTCATTGCTGGCGGTTACTTGCTGCTGAGCGGCATCCACATCTTTCTCGATTTTCCAGAGCTGTACTGGGGCCACACCGGCTATCAGGGGTATCCGGCCGTCTTCAAGCTGTCCGACTGGGGACTGTCCTGGGAGCAGGCCGGCGAATTGGGAAACCGGATGTGGGGACGGAACTACCACTTCACGTTCGCCTGGGTGTTCCTGATCAACGGCCTGGTCTATACGGTTTGGAGCGTCGTCAGCGGACACCTCGGGGCACGGATGCTGCCGGCGCGCGCCGAGCTGAGACCGGCGAGCTTGCGCGCCGACCTGGTCGAGCATCTGCGCGGATCGTCGGCGCAGCGGGCTGCGGCGACGACCTACGGGCCGTTGCAGAAGCTCTCGTATTCGCTGCTTATTTTCGTCTTCGTGCCGGTCATGCTGCTGACGGGATTGGCTCAAGCGCCGGCGTTCGCCGCGGCGTGGCCCTGGCTGCTGGACCTGTGGGGAGGGCGGCAGTCGGCGCGAACCCTCCATTCCATTGGCACGGGCGTCTTCGTGTTGTTCGTGGTGGTGCACGTGGTCGAAGTGTTGATGGCAGGCGCAGTCAACCGGATCCGAGCCATGATCACGGGGAAGTTCCGACTTCGTGAGGAGGGAACGTGAGCAAGAGTACAGACCGCGGGCCGCGAGGCGTCTGGCCGCGACCGATGTCGCGTCGACATCTACTGACCAGCGTCCCGGCGCTGGGCGGACTCCTCGTCACCGGGTGTGCCGAGACGCACCTGCCCCCCACGGTTAGAGGTGGGCTCGTCGGTGCGGCCGACGTGCTCACTATGAGCACCACCCGGTGGCTGATGTCCGACCAACCGTTGGCCCGGGAGTACGAACGGAGCGATATTGCCCCCAACTTTCCAACCTGGGGGCAAACCAACCCGGAGGACGAGGACTACCAGCGACATCTGAGCGAAGGCTTCGTGAACTGGCGGTTGCCGGTCACGGGGCTGGTCGGCCGGCCTGGGTCGTTCTCCCTCGACGAACTGAAGCGGTTTCCATCGCGGACCCAGATTACGGCCCACGTCTGCGAACAGGGCTGGTCGGCGATCGGGGAGTGGACCGGGGTGCCATTGGCGGCGGTGTTGGAGACCGCTGGCGGAGTGAGCCCGGAAGCGAAGTATGTCGTCTTCAACGCCATGGACGGTTGGTACGAGAGCATCGACATGTTCGATGTCGTACATCCCCAGACCATTTTGGCCTACGGTCTCAACGGGGATGAGCTGCCCCGTGGTAACGGCGCGCCATTGCGGCTGCGGGTCGAGCGACAATGCGGCTACAAGAACATCAAGTTTCTGAAGTCGATCGACGTCGTTGACTCGCTCGCAGGCGTCGGTCGCGGCACCGGTGGACTCAGCTCGGACTACGGGTTTCACTGGTACGGTGGGGTCTAGGCCCCGAGGGCCAACACACTGTCCGGGCGCCAACACCATTCGACCGGAAGCGCGTGGCCCGCTTCTTCGGATCCCGGTCTGAAGGTTGCGACAGCTCGCGCTTTGAGCGGGACGATGCCCCCGACGGCCGTGTGGGTCGCCGTGGCCGGTCGGGTCCCCGCAGCAGTCGACGACCATTGAAAGGACGGCACCATGGCCCCATCGAGACGACGATTCCTCACGACGCTCAGTTCCGCTGCCGCTGGTAGTGCTGCCGTGATCAGCTCGCGTACCTCAGCGTCGCTCGGCTCGACGATGTCCCCGTCTCGCACGCCGGGGAGCGTCTCACCGGCGGCGTTGTTAGAGCGTCATCCCTCTGCGCCTCCGTCGGTCGGCACGGTCGCGGCTGCCCAGACCGATCCTCGGATGCCCTCGGCCGCCGAGGTGGAGTCCTGGTACACGGATCGGCGCAACTGGGGCCGTTGGGGTGATGACGACGAGAAGGGTGCCATCAACCTCATCACACCCCAGAAGAGTGCCGCCGCGGCGGCGCTGGTGCGGAGTGGCCGCAAGGTGTCAGCCAGTCGGGTCTTCGAGCCGGAGCAGCACTTCATGCGCAAGAGCCCGCGCGAGGGGGGTGCCGGTGCGGTGGTGGACTACTACGGGTTCATCTACCACGGTCAGACCATCACGCACGTCGACGCGTTGTGCCACATGTGGGATGCCGACGGGATGTGGCAGGGGCGTGACCCGGACGTTGAGATCACGACTCAGGGCGCCAGCTTCGGTACGATTGACGCCTGGTCGGAGGGCATCATCACGAAGGGTGTCCTGATTGACGTGCCCCGTCATCGGGGTGAGCCGTTCGTGACACCGGACCGCCCGGTGCATGGGTGGGAGATTGAGGAGATCGCGAGTGCGCAAGGCGTGACGGTCGAGCCTGGCGACGCGCTGCTCATCTACAGTGGGAAGGATGCGTTCGTGCGCGAAGGGGGCGACTACGCTGGCGGCGATCGTCCGGGGCTGAGCGTGACCTGTGCCAAGTTCATTCGCGACCATGACGTCTCATTGCTGGGCTGGGACATGATGGACGCCCGCCCGGACCCGTATGGATTGGCGTTTCCGGTGCACGGGGTGCTCTTCAACTACGGCGTCGCGCTACTGGACAACGCGCTGCTCGAGCCGTTGGCCGAGGCATGCGCGGACGAAGGTCGGCACGAGTTCATGTTCATGGTGTTGCCGCTCAATGTCGCCAGAGGGACTGGAAGCCCGGCGAATCCGATCGCCATGTTTTGATCGGCGACACGAAGGTGTGCGGATGACCACGCGACTCGTCTGCCTCGCGCTCGTGGCCGCGCTCGGCGGCGCCAACCTGGCCGGCGCGGCGGAATTGTCCATCGTGGTGCTGGTTCCCGCCATGGCCGACGATCGGCTCGATCCAGCAAGGCAGGCGATTGCGTTCTGGAATGACCGTCTGGCCGAGCTGGGTGTCGAGACCGGGTTGAGCGGTCCGGCGATTGTGGTCGACTCGCCGGTTGCCCGGTCACTCGAAAATTATGCCCGGCAGGTCGCCACGCGGGCCGTGGGGCTTCCAGGTGGAGCGTACGAACCGGCACCACCCGCGGCCCTGACCGACCTTGACGGCGACATCATCGTGCTGCTGTCGCGCCAGGACATCATGTCGTACGCCTGGCCGATGCCGCGTGTGTCACCCCCGCGGTACTTCGTGGTGATCCGGGCCGTGCGCGGACCCTACCGGAACGACCCGATGGTGTCCCGGCATGTCGTGGCGCACGAACTAGGTCATGCGCTCGGACTTGACCACAATGCCGAGCCGCACACCCTCATGTGCGGACCGTGCCAGCCGCTGACCGCGGAACCAGACGCCACCGGATTCCTGCCGCTCACCGATGGGGACCGTGAACGTCTCCGCGACCTCCACGCCCCTCGCTGAGACGGCTGCCGGCAGCCGTCCAGCCGGGACAGTACGCGGCCCGCCGCCCGCGCCTGCGGTCATCCGTCCCCTCCGTGGCCACGGTTCGTCGGTACTCGCGCGTCGCTAGCGACGCGAGCGCTGAAAGGGGAGACGGAGCGTTTCTTCCAGGCCGAGGGCGCGTCCCTGCTGGCCAGGAAGACCCAGCGCGACCGTGGTGTCCGCGTTGCCGTCGATGAACGTCCGCCAGATCCGGTCCCACCCCGAAAAGATGGTCCCGAAATTCGCGCTGTGCAGCTCCGGCCGCTCCGAGTGATGCAGCCGGTGCAGCGACGGCGTGACCACCACCCACGCAATCCAGCGCTCGATTCTGGGGGCGATCCGAATGTCGCTGTGGACCAGCAAGTTGCAGAAGCCGTAGAGCACCTCGAAGGTGATCAGCCCAAGCACCGGCAGTCCGGTCACGGTCACCACCGCCAGCCGAACCCCCATCGAAATCAGCAATTCCCCGGGATGGAATCGGAATGCGGTCGAGGCTTCGAAGTGGGTATCGGAGTGATGGACGGCATGGAACCGCCAGAGCAGGGCCCACCGGTGGTTGGCTCGATGCCAGAGATAGGCGACCAGGTCGAGCACGACGACCGTCGTCAGTACCTGGGTCCAGTAGGGGAGCGCGGCGGCCTCGAAGAGACCGATGCCTCTGGCTCGGATGGTGACGGCCCACGTGCAGACACAGGCGCCACAGAGCACCGTGAGCAGCACGGTGTCGATCAGCGCGAGGGGTGCGTTGACCCGCCAGTTGCAAATGACCGCATGCAAGGACAGACGATTGGGCACCAGGAGCTGGGCGCCGGCGATGAGCAGTAGTGACGCCAGAATGCCCGCGCCCTTGTAGAGGTGAAAGGCCTCGGCCAGCTCCGCGTCCATGCGTAGCGTTCCCCGCGGACTGCTATCGGACGGTCACGGTCACGTCGATCGGCGTGGTGTTAATCGAGTCGTCGGCGTAGCCGCGGAGGATGTGTGTGCCGGCCTCAGTAAAGGACACCGTGGTGGTCACCTCACCCCCGCGACCGCCGTCGACGGCCGTGCTCATCGGGTTGAACGTGACCGCACCGGGACCGCGGTAGTGGGTCCAGGTCAGGGCGAGGCCCGTATCCCTCGCCACGCGTGCGTCGACGACCGCCTGGTTGTTGGGGCTCTGCACGCGCGCGGCGCGCGCTCTGGCGGCGGCGCGTCTGGCCGTCGCCGCGTCGGAGTCGTCGTCCGTATTGGCGCGGTTGCGCGGTGGGGTCGGCCCCGGAATGCCGTCGTCGCCAACCACCGCCGTCAAGGTCAACGTGTCTGGGCGGGTCACCGTCAGGGTGGTGCCGCCAGGGACGGCGATGCTGGGCATTTGGTTGTCAGCCGGCGCCCCATTGATTCCCATCCCGCGGTTGGCCTTGATCACCCCGTCATCGATTTCCCATGAGGGCGTGAGCGAGCCCACCGCCTGGTCGGTGCGACCGTGGGCGGTGAGGGTCCACACAAGCTCTTGCTCACCCCAGTCCGCCGGGACGTCCACTCTGAAAATGAACTGCTGGCGCCGCGGGTAGAAGCGCGTCGGCTGACCCCGGTCTGCCGACCCCGGCTCGAGCTTGTTGTTCGGGCCCACGGGCACCTCCGGCATCTCCTCGTAGTTCCGGTTCAGGTAGCCGAAGACCATGGTGAACGTGCCGTCGAGGTTCGTTTCCCAGCCCTCGAACACCGGCGCCACGTTCTGTCCCCGGTCGAATCTGAGCTGCGCGTGGGCCCCGGCCGCGGCGAACACGGCCACGAGCGCCACCCCGGCGCCAGCGGTGATGAGACGTGTGACTCGCATTGTCATGAGCATGATTCGGGGTAGCGGCGTCAGTTGTCGTTCTCGTTGGTCATCGCGCGACGCTCCTCCTGGGCGGCGACAAACGCGTCGTCATCGAGCTCGTAGTAGCTGGTCCAGGTGAAGCTCATGTCATCGCTCGAGCGCTGCCCGAAACCGGCCCAATTGCGCGCATCCGGGTTCCATCGGTTCCCGGCCGAGTTGTCGTGCCACGTCATGGTGTGGAGGAAGGTGCCTTTCGGCAACAACGGTTGCGCGTCGTCTTCGTAGTTGTAGACGATGTGCCAGCCGAAGTCCCAGTTGGAACAGCTGAGCATCTCGGTGGTGCCGTCCGGCAAAATTGCTTCGATGCACTGCCGCTTGCCACGGTTGTGCAGATGCGGCTGATAGCCGGTGAGGCGGACGTTCTCAGTGAAGGGATGATAGCTGTCGTGTCGGACGTCATCGTCGCCGGGGGGGATGTCGAGGTCGTAGTTCTGTGCCAGCGCGCGTGAGTACAGCTCGTGTTCCGGCTCCTCGCCCTTCGGGTAGAAGGTGAGTCCGACGCTGGTCCGGTCGGTGGTCTCCGTCCCGTTCGACGCGTAGTGCATGTTGAACCGGATCACGGACCCAGCCTTGACCAACCGGCCGGTACCCGCGGGGAACGCATCGCCGTTCTTGCCTTGGGCATACTCATTCAGAAATTCGCCTTGGTCCGAGTCCACGCTCTCCTGCAGGCGGGTGACCGCGTGGTGCACTACCGGGAAGCCTGTCGCGGATGGCTTGGTCTCGACCGCCTTGATCCACCGGTCTTCAGTCAGGCCGGAGTCGGAGAACAGGTCACCCCACCAGTTGGCCCCGTCGGCCGGCACCACGAACGGCTCCGGAATCGGGACAATCCAGTCAGGCTCACCGATATGCCACATGTCACGTTCGGCGAACTGGCGCGCGGTGGGCATGTCCGTAGGATTCCCGCGGGGCGCACCTGCGTCCACCCAGGCCACGATGGTTGCGATCTCCTCGTCGTTCAACGACCGGTCATACTTGAAATCTTGAACCCCGATGTTCTTGTCGATGTACCACGGCGGCATCGATCGGGTGGAGACCTTGTCTTTGATTGCGCGCGCCCACGGGCGTGACTCTTCGTAGGTCATCAGCGACATCGGGGCGATGGCGCCCTCTCGATGACAGGTCTGGCACGACGCTTGGAAGATCGGCGCGATATCTTTCGTGAATGTCACGTCGTCGGCCTGTCCGAACGACGCGGTCGGGATCGCCATGGCGGCAACGGTGACGCCCACAAAGGCGCATAGCGTGGTGCCGTACGAGCCGAGTGAGACTCTGGACCTGTCCTGCATAGCGATTTCTCCTCTTCTGTAGGCGTAATGTGCTCCCTTGCGCCCCGGTTGTCAATGTGCGAGCACAGCCTGACGCGGGGGACAGCCGCTCTATAATCGGTTCGTTCACAGAGAAATCGAAAAACTGCGGTCCGAGTTGAACGTCTGGAGGAGACCATGCGGAATGGAATCGTCGTGCTGGCGCTGGCGGTGTCGGTGGGTGTTGTCGCGTTGGCCGGCCAACAGGGTGGGGACCAGAGCTATAGGCCGACACGGATCAACAGGGCGATCGAACTGCTCGCCCAGGACCAGCCGATCTACTACACGCAGGTCAACGGTGGGGGCTACGAGGAGGGTAAGGCGCTGGCCCAGACCTGGGCCGACTACATTACCTACAATCTGGAGCATAGCCCGTTCGATATGACGGCCCTGCGTGGATTCATGCAAGGGCTGGTGGACGGTGGGCCGACACGCAGCGGCCACCGGACGCCGACCGTTGTGGCCGTGCTGCCGTTTGGCGGCATCAACGAGGCGGTCATGTGGGCGAACTACTGGATGGTGGAACAGCTGCTCGGGTCCGGCGTGCATGGGGTGCTGTTGGCGCATGCGCAGTCTCCCGCTGCGGTGCGGGTCATGGTGCAGGCGGCCCGTTATCCCCACGCGCCACAGGCCGACGGTCTTGACGAGGGTTTGCGCGGCAACGGAGGCCAGGGCTTCGCGGCCGGCATCTGGGGCGTTTCGAACGCCGAGTATCAGCGAATGGCAGATCCCTGGCCACTCAATCCCGACGGAGAACTGCTCGTGGGCCTCAAGATCGAGGACCGCTACGCGCTCGAGAACGCCGAAGCGAGCGTCGGCATCTCTGGCGTGGGGTTCGCTGAGTGGGGTCCGGGCGACATGGGCCTCTCGTTCAATGTGAATCGGGCCGATGACCCCGTCGTGCTCCGGAATGCCCGCAACCGGGTGCTTGCCGCCACCAGGCAGGTGGGGATCGCGTTTCTGGACGGGATGAACGCCCAGAACATCGAGGCGATGATTGACGAAGGCGTCCGGATCGGTTCGAACCCCGGGGCCGACGTGGCTGACCAGGGCAGGCGCTATACCGAACGGACGATGCCCTGGTAGGAAGGGGACGACCCGGTGCCCTGCTGGGTCTGGTCCTGCTGTTGGCCGCCTGTGGGAGCGCCGAGTTCGCCTCGCATGATTCCGGCCCGCTGGACCAGGCCGAGGAGTCGAGTGACCCGGGGCGGGTGGATCAATCCGAAGGGTCGAACTGGACCCGCTTTCGCGGGCCGAACGGGTCCGGCGTCGCCGACGATGTGGGACCGTTGCCCACCCGGTTCGGTCCTGAGACCAATGTCGTCTGGACCGTCCCGCTGCCTCCCGGGTACTCGTCGCCGATCGTCAGTGGCGCCGACCTGGTGATCACCGGTGTCGAGGAGGAGCGATTGATGACCATCGCCCTCGACCGTGCGACCGGCCGCGAGCGATGGCGCGCGACCATTCACGCCCCACGCCAAGAGGAACTGGACACTCGGAACCACCCCGCCTCAGCCAGTCCGGCGGTTGATGACGCGGGTCACGTCTACGTGTTCTTTGGCGACTTCGGCCTGGTGTCGTATGACGCCGCCGGTGCCGAGCGCTGGAGGGTTCCGCTCGGACCATTTACCAACGTCTACGGCATGGGGGCGTCACCCCTCGTCGCGGAGGGACTCGTCATCCTGGTCTGCGATCAGCAACAGGGGTCGTTTCTCTTGGCGGTGGACAGCGCGACGGGAGCAGTCCGGTGGCGCACGCCCCGGCCTGAGGCCAAGAGCGGACACTCCTCCCCCGTGCTCTGGACGGCAGAGGACGGGACCCGCCACGTGCTGGTGGCCGGGTCGTTCATGGTGACGGGGTACGACCTGCTGAGCGGCAACCGGCAGTGGTGGGTCGGCGGCTTGCCGTTCGAAATGAAGGCCACACCAGTGCTGTCTGGCGACACGTTGTTCGTGCAGGGGTACGCAAGCCCGTTCAACGAAGCGGACGAACAGATGGTCGTCGAGGCCTGGGCCGACACGGTGGAGCAACATGACCACGACGGCGATGGGCTGATCTCGAGAGACGAGTTCCCGCACCTCCGCACGCGGGGCTACATCCTGTATCTCGATCTCGACGGCGATGGCGCCATGAATGAGGAAGACTGGGCGTACTACCGAGCGGCCATGGCCAGTCGTAACGGGATGGTGGCCATGCGGTTGGGGGGCGCCGGCGACATGACCGCCCAGAGCCTGCTATGGCGCTATGACAGGGCTGTCCCGCAGCTCACGTCGCCCCTGCTCTATCAGGACGTTCTGTACATGATCAACGATGGCGGCATCGTGACAGCGTTTCGTCCCAGTACCGGCGAACTCATCGACCGGCAGCGCCTGCGCGGTGCGGTAGACGACTACTATGCGTCGCCGGTCGCCGCCGATGGCAAGGTGTATTTCGTTGGGGTGTCCGGGAAGGTGGCCGTCGCGGAGGTGGTCGCGGGGGGCGAGTTGCAGCTCACGGTGGTCAACGACCTCGGGTCACCGTCTGCAGCCACACCCGCTCTGGCGAAGGGACGGCTCTATGTGCGGACGGCCAATGCGCTGTGGGCATTTGGCGAGTCCATGCCGTCCGGGTCGAACTAGCGCGCGACATCGTGGCGCGCTGGGATCGTCGTGCGGCGATGCGCGGGCTGCTCGACACGTGGCCGCACGGACTGCTAGAAGGTATCGCGGCTGTCGGGGTCTCCGCTCTCGAGGCCGCGCCGTAGCCACTCGACACGTTGCGCTGACGACCCGTGCGTGAACGACTCGGGGTGGACGCCGCGGCCCCCCATCCGTTGAATCCGGTCGTCGCCGATAGCCGCGGCAGCTCGCAGACCTTCCTCGACGTCGTCCGGGTCCAGGTTGCCACGCTGCGCCGTCGAGTAACCCCAGACTCCAGCAAAACAGTCGGCTTGGAGTTCCTGTCGGACCGAGAGGTCGTTGCGTGACGCGGGGTCCGCTTCTTGACGTTGGCGCACGTTGTCCGAAATGCCGGTGAGGGTCTGCACGTGGTGGCCGATCTCGTGGGCGAGAACGTAGGCTTGAGCGAAGTCCCCCGGAGCGCCGAACTGCGACCGCAATTCCGCGTAGAACGACAGATCGATATAGACCTGCTCATCTGCGCCGCAGTAGAAGGGGCCCATCTCGCTTTGGCCCACGCCGCACCCAGACCGCGTCGCGTCACGGAACAGCACCAGCGTGGCATCGCGATACCCGGGCAGCAATTCACGCCAGGTTGCTTGGAGATCGTCGAGCACGAACGAGATGAAATCGACGAGTTCTTCCTCCTCGGGGGTCGTCCGCAACTCGTCGGACGCCAGGTCGCCTCCGCCGAGGCCGCCCCCGCCGAGTCCGACGCTCCCGCTCCCGACGTTGCCCCCCAAGGAAGGTCATGGGGTTGATTCCCAGGAACCAGCTGATGGCGAGGATGGCCAGCACCCCCCCGAGGCTCAGGCCACCGCCGACCCTCCGTCGTCCGGGTGACCGCCGCGCCCGTCGGTCGTCGATGTTGCGACTTCGTGTGCCCCGCTGGCACCGCATGAACCGTTACCTCCTGTGGAAATGGGGAGAGTGACACGTGAGGGGCTTACCCTCGCCTCGTGAACCGATCGCACCGCAGTCTAATCCCAACAGCTCACGTAGGTCGAGATCGTCCCTTGACATCCTTCTGCCTGGAGCGATAATCAGCGATACGTGCGGTTTTTAACACGATCCCGGGGCGGTGTCCCTGGTCGATCGTATTGCGATGGCGAGTGCGGCCGCGGGCCTGTGCGCGTCGCTCGGAGGAGCAGATGACAGCAGACGCGGAATGTCGTGGGCGACGCGGACACCGGGTGTGGACGACCTTGGGCCTGGCACTGGTGCTGGCCGCGAGTGGAGCGTCCGCGCAACAGCCGGGCACCGAAGAGGGTGAATGGCGCTATCAGAGCGGCGACGCGGGCGGCACCCGTTTCTCGCCTGCGGACCAGATAGACGCCAGCAACTTCGACGATCTCGAGACGGCGTGGGTGTTTCGCGGAGACAACTTCAGTCCACACGCCAACTACACGTTCAAGTCCACGCCGAGCTACATCGACGGCATGCTCTACACGGTGGCGGGCTATCGCCGCACGATCGTCGCGATGGATGCCGGTACCGGTGAGCAGCTGTGGACATACCGCGAGCCGAACACCGTGCGCTGGGAGCAGTCCATGCGCGCGGCGTACGGCAAAGGCGTCGCGCACGGCTATATCGACGACCGACTGGTCATCTATGTCATTACGCCGGCCTTCTTCCTGCACGCGCTGGATGGGAAGACGGGCGAGCACATCGAAGGCTTCGGCAACCCGGTGCCGCTCCCCGGCTTCCCGAACACCGGTGTAGTCGATCTGCTTGCCGACCTGGGGTATGACTACGACCCGAACACCGGCCTCGATCCGAAGACTGGCTACATCACCAGTTCCTCTCCCCCCATCGTGGTCAACGACACCATCGTCGTGGGCAACTCGCACGAGCAGGGCTACAGCCAGTCTCGATTGGAGAACGTTCCCGGCGACATGCTCGGGTATGACACCCGGACCGGTCAGCACAAGTGGAAGTTCAACGTCATTCCACAGTCGGAGAGCGAGTTCGGTTTCGACACGTGGGAGAATGACGCGTGGCAGTGGACGGGGGACGTGTCCTCCTGGGCTCCGCTGGCGGCCGACCTGGAGCGGGGCATCGTCTACATCCCGACCAATGCGCCGACGATCGACTACTACGGCGGGTTCCGGCCCGGGAACAATCTCTTTGGCACGAGTCTCATCGCGCTCGATGTCGAAACCGGGAATCGACTCTGGCACTTCCAGACAGTGCACCATCCCATCTGGAACTATGACCTCCCCAACGTCCCGATTCTGTACGATGCGACAGTGGACGGGGAGGCGGTGCCGATGGTCATCCAGACCACCAAGCAGGGGATGACCTTCGCGTTCAACCGCGTGACGGGCGAGCCGGTCTGGCCCATCGAAGAGCGGGCCGTTCCCGCATCGGTGGTGCCAGGTGAGCAGCTCTCTCCAACCCAGCCCTTTCCGACGAGACCTGCCCCGCTCGAAGAGCTCGGGCTGTCGGAAGAAAATGTGATCGACTTCACCCCCGAACTGCGGGCCGAGGCGCTCGAGATCATGAAGAACTTCCGGGTCGGTGGGCCGTACATGCCGCCATTGCCGGAAGGCCATTCTGAATCGGTGCAGGGTTGGATTTCCTGCTCCGGCGGGCTGAACATCACCAATCCGGCGTCTTTCGATCCGACAACCGGCATCCTCTATCAGCCGTCGGCTCCCGGTTGCTCCGGGCGGATGGTGCAGCCGGGGATCAACACCGACGGCGACACCCACGGGTGCACGTCGTCCGAGGGCGATTGCTGGACCACCGGTACGACGATCTCAGACTGGGTGCAGGGCGGAGGCGTTGGGTGGGCTGGTCCCCAGGGCCTGCCGATGAACAAGCCGCCGTACAACCGCATGACTGCGATCGACATGGACACCGGCGAACACCTCTGGTGGGTGCCGATTGGTGAGGCATCTGAACGGATGAAGCGCCACCCGGCGCTGCAAGGGGTTGACCTCTCCAACGTGGGTGGGGGAGCGCGCGCCATCTCGATGGTGACGGGCAGCTTGCTCTTGACTACGCAGGGCTCAAATGGTCCGGCGGTATTGGATGCCCGTAACAAGCTGACCGGAGAACTGGTTGGGAGCGTCGAGCTACCGGCGCCGGGCCAGTACGGCATGATGAGCTACATGCACGAGGGGCATCAGTACATCGTTGTCCAGGTGGCCCAGGGCGGTTCGTTCCAAGGTGCGCTGGCGGCGCTGCGCCTGCCTGACGTGGACGGGGGCGGGCACTAACGCCCCGTCGTCGCGTCGCAACCTGGCACACGGGTAGGATTGAGCCCGGGCGCGTCCAGCGCTCGGGCTTTTTTTTGTCCGGGGCGGGCGAAACGATTTGGTTGTGTATAGGACAGAAACGTCGCCAGGGGACCCTTGGCCAGGAGCTAGCTTTCTGTAATTGCACGGGAATGCTAGCCTTATACGCACGGCGCGATTATTGCAAATCTGTTGCGGATGGCGTCTCATGAAACGCGTGAGAATTCGACTGGTGCGTACGCCAAACCCCGCTCGGAGTCCGGTTTTACCCTGATCGAACTGATGGCGGTGGTGGGAATCATCGGCATAATTGGGGCGATCGCCGTGCCGGGGCTGATGCGAGCCAGGATGTCAGGGAGCGAGGCCTCGGCCATCGGTTCGCTCAGGACCATCAGCAGCTCGCAATCGGCCTTTGCGGCCAGTTGCGGCAGCGGGTTCTACGCGCCGTCGCTCGCACTGCTAGGGACGCCTCCAGCCGGAGGGCTAACGGCCTTCATCGGGACTGACCTCAACGCGGACCTGTCGTTCAAGAGCTC
The DNA here is from genome assembly GCA_937766455.1 of Vicinamibacterales bacterium. Taxonomy (GTDB): domain Bacteria; phylum Acidobacteriota; class Vicinamibacteria; order Vicinamibacterales; family UBA8438; genus UBA8438. The sequence continues at coordinate 32,375 of CALLXD010000015.1, forward strand.
TTACGAGATGTCCGTGACTGGCGGCGCCCTGGCCACCGGGGCACCTGCTTCCTGCAACGGCGCCGCGGCTGGTGCCGTGGTCGCCACCTACTTCGCGGCCGCGCTGCCGGCCGCCACTGGATTTCGCTTCTTCGGGACCAATCAGGCGGGCGTTATCTATCAGGCTCGCGTCGTGGTGGCCGTTACCCAGTCCGGCGCGCCGGCCGGGGCGTTGCCCATTCAGTAGCGCACCGCCGACCCCGCTTCTGATATCCTTCGACTCTTCGCCGCGCCCGCGGCGACTCTAGCTATGGCTGCGATCGCAATTACAGAACTTCTGGGGGACGGGATCGGGCCCGAATTGCGCGCGTCCGTGCATGCCGTGGCCGATAGGCTCCCGATAGATATCCGGTTCGAACCGATCGATCTCTCCCTGGAAAACCGCCGTGAGGCCGGGCCCGAACTCTACGACAGGGCCATCTCTGCGCTGCGGTCCACGAAGTTGGGCCTGAAGTACCCGACGGTGACCGAGGTGGAGTCGCCCAACGCGGTGCTCCGTCGTGGTCTCGACTTCAGTGTGATTCACCGCCCCGTGGTGTCAATCGACGGCGTCCAGTCCAATTTCAGCGAAGACGTGTTCTTGCACGTGGTGCGGGTGGCGACCGGTGGAACCTATGAGGACCCGGGCCGTCGGGTTGGGCGCGATGCCGCCGTGTCACTGCGGATCGTCGAGCGCGGGCCATGCACCGAGGCCGCCCGATTCGCCTTCAAGCTGGCCCGCCGCAAGACGCTGACGGTCACCTCGGCGTCGAAGTACACCATTCAGCGGGTCACCGACGGATTCTTCGAGGAAGTCGTGCGGGGTGTCGCGTCGGGGTACGACGACGTGGACCACCGGGTCGTCCTCTTTGATGCGCTCCTGGCCAAGATCATCCTCAAGCCGTCTGACTTCGGCATCGTCTTGTGTCTCAACGAATACGGCGATTTCTTGTCCGACATGGCGTGTGGGTTGGTTGGCAGCTTGGGCATCGGGGCCAGTGGCTCGTACAGCTTTCTTGAGAACGGCGACACGGACGTCGCCATGTTTGATCCCGCCGGTGGCACCGCGCCCGACATCGCGGGTCAGAACAAGTGCAACCCGTCGGCCGCCTTGCTGGCCTTCGGCATGCTGCTGGACCACCTGGACCGGTATGACCTGGGCCACGCCCTGCGGATGTCCCTGCTGGCCTGTATCGCCGAGCGCGTCAGCACCCCGGACATCGGCGGCAGCCTGAGTACGACCGCCTTCACCGACGCGGTGCTGACCGAGTTGACTACACGCCTTCCCGTCACCGCGCCGGCCGGAGTCTGAGCCGCGCACACCGAGAGCGTGCGCCGGCCGCCGGACGCTGGCGTTCTGGCGTGTCACGGGCGAGGCGGGTTCGCGTGCGTATAATCGGCGCGAGGGAGAGTGACCATGGGGACCAGACTACGGAGCGTCGGCGGAATCGTCGGCATGTTCACGCTCATGGCGACGTCTGTCGTGGCGCAGCCGCCGGACACACCCCTCACCCAGGAAGAGATGTTTCGGCGCAACGTCGGAAGCCGGGAAGAGCAGGTCACCCCGTTTCCGCCCCACAAAATCGTGGGGAACCTCTATTACGTCGGTTCCTACAGCCTGTCCGCGTTTCTGGTGGCGACCCCGGAAGGGCATATGCTGATCAACACCAACTGGGAGCGGGCGGTCGATGGGCTGAAAACCTCGGTCGAAGCGCTCGGCTTCGCGTTCGATGACATCGAGGTCATCCTGGGCAGCCACGCCCACGGCGACCATATGGAGGGCGACGCCCTGGTCGCGCAGATGACCGGCGCGCGGGTGATGGCGATGGCCGCCGATGTACCGGCGCTTGAGCGGATGCGCCCGGGTGACAAACCGCATCCGATCGATCGTGTCCTGCACGACGGAGCGACCGTCACCCTGGGTGGGACCACCCTGACCGCGCGGTTGACGCCCGGGCATACGAAGGGGTGCACGACCTGGACCATGCGCATCGAGGAGGACGGGGAAGTCCACGATGTTGCGATCATCGGCAGCATGGGAAGCAATCCGAATTTTCAATTTGTGAACAATCCGGACAATCCGACGATTGCCGACGAGTTCAAACAGGGGTTCCGCGTACTCCGGTCGCTGTCGCCGGATGTGCCCCTGGGGTCGCACCCGGCCATGTACGGAATGGCCGACAAGTACGAACGCATCGGCCGTGGTCCGAACCCCTTCATTGACCCCGACGGATACCGCCAAGAGGTGGACGCGGTCGAGACGCTGTTCCGCGCGGTGCTCGAGCGTCAGGAAGCGGAATCGGCCGCGGCGGGGCGCCCATGAGCCGCAATGGTTCGGCTGCCCGCTTCGGATCGGCGCACACCGGTTGATGCATGTCATCACCCGAGAGAGGACTCATTTCGTGACCGATGACGGTAACCTGGCGGTGTTTTGCGACTTCGAGAACATCGCGCTGGGCGTCCGAGACGCCAAGCTGACCAAATTTGATATTCGTCTCGTTCTTGAGCGGTTGTTGCTGAAGGGCAGCATCGTGGCCAAGAAGGCGTACTGCGACTGGGATCGCTACAAAGAATTCAAACCGACGATGCACGAGGCGGCATTCGAGTTGATCGAAATCCCGCACACCCGACAGTCCGGGAAGAATTCGGCCGACATTCGGATGGTCGTGGACGCGCTCGACCTGTGCTACACGAAGGAGCACATCGATACGTTCGTCATCGTGTCCGGGGATTCCGACTTCTCACCGCTTGTGAGCAAGTTGCGGGAGAACGCCAAGTCGGTCATCGGGATTGGCGTCAAGAACTCCACCTCAGACCTCTTGATGAACAACTGCGACGAGTTCATCTTCTACGACGACCTGGTGCCGGAACGTCAGCCGGCTCGACGCCGATCTCGCAGAGGCCGAAGCAAGCCGGCGTCCGCTCCGCAGGAGAAGGCGGCCGCACCGCTACCCGAAGCCGAGGTCGAGGTCGAATCAGCGTCAGGGGGCGAGCCGCCGTCGGATGACCCGCCGACGGATGACCCCGCTCAGGAGGCGATCGATCTGGTGGTCAAGACGGCCGAGGCGATCTATGCCGAACGGGGTGACCGAGCCAAATTGTGGGGGTCGATGATCAAGCAGACCCTCAAGCGGCGTCGGCCCGGGTTCAATGAGTCAGCCTACGGATTTGGCACATTCAACGATCTGTTGGAAGAAGCGCAGTCTCGTGGCTTGCTCGAACTCGCCCTCGACGAGCGCTCTGGTGGCTACATCATCGCCCGCATCCAGGGCGACTAGTGTGACGCGTGGTCACGAGCAGCCTGCGGTGACCGACGCGATGCCCGGCTGGCCAGGTCTGCAATGAATGACGGTTGCAGGGGACTAGATGAACAGACCGGCCACCACATAGAGCCCGAAGGCCGCGGCGCCCGCGGCGAGCGCATACGGGAGTTGCGTGCGCACGTGGTCGATGTGGTCGCTCCAGGCGGCCATGGACGAGATCAGGGTCGTGTCACTGATCGGTGAACAGTGGTCGCCGAAGACACCGCCGCCCAGGACCGCGCTGACGACGAGCGGAATGGACACCCCGGCGCCGTCCCCGAGCATGGCGGTGGCGACCGGAAGCGCCAAAGGAATCATGATGGCGAACGTGCCCCAGCTCGTGCCGGTGGCGAACGCCATCAGGCCGGCCGTGAGGAATACCAGCGGCGCCAGGAGCAAGGGCGTCAGGTAGGGCGTTACCAGGTCTGCGATGTACGGGCCGGTCCCAAGCGTGTTGCAGACGGCACCGATGCCAAACGCCAGCACGAGCAACGTGGCGATCGGCAGCATGCTGCCGGTGCCGGCGAGCAGCACATCCGCGAGGGTCTCGAACGTCAGCACGCGCCTCCTGGTGACCAGGAGGGCGGCGGCACTGAGGGCCGCCAACACGCCCCAGAGCACCGACGTGGAACCGGAGGCGTTGTCGAGGACCTCCAGGAACGTCGGTGCCGCGAGGCCGGCGGCCCGGGCGCCGCCGACACCCGTGACCCCGATGCTGACCACCACGGTCACGACCAGGATGACCAACGGGATGATGAGGTTCCGCGCCCGTGGCGGCGCCTCCTCGTCGCGCAGCGGCGTCAGCAGCGCGTGCGATACCACTGGACGCGCACCGGGTGCGACCAGATCCCCGTCCTCCGTCGCGCGGCGTTCGGCTTCGCGCATCGGTCCGATGTTCCACCCCGTCGCGGCGACGACGAAGGCAAGTCCCACCGACAGCACGGCATGAAAATTCAACGGCACCGCGGCGAGGAAGACCGTGAGCGGGCTGTGGCCGCCCAAGTTGCCGAGAGCGGCCTGTGTGGTCAGCAGACTGAGTACCACGTCGCCCCAGCTGTTGATCGGGATCAGCATGCAGACCGGCGCTGAAGTCGCGTCGCATAGATAGGCCAGCTTTTCCCGCGCGATGCGCAGGCGGTCAAAGACCGGCCTGGCCACCGCCCCCACGACGAGACAGGTAATCGTCGACTCGACAAACACCCCGAGCCCCAGGGTCGTCGCCAGCAATTGGACGCCGCGTCGCGTCTGGAGCCGAGGGGACCGGCCTATCCATTCCAGCAACCCGGCCACGCCTCCACCCCGTTGCAGCAGGAGCAGGAGCGGGCCCATGAGGAGGGTAAACAGCAACACGCGCATCTGTCCCGGATCCCCGAACACCGCGACGAGACTGTCGATCGTCGCCGCCGTGCCGCGAAGCGGGTCGCCGGTCACAATGACCCAGCCGATCCAGATCCCTGCCAGGAGAGCGGGGGCCGCCCGCCGACTGGCCATCGCCAGCCCGATCGCGAGCAGGGGCGGGGCGAGCGCGAGCCATCCGAATGTCTCGAGGTTCATCGGGGCTTGATGATAGCGGGGTTGTTCCTACAACGGGTCACCAGCGAGGTCGCGGCGGCACCGGGTGACCGGCTCTCGACGGGCCGTGCCAGGCCGATCACGGGGGCCGCGTGCGGTCCAGCGTACAATCCTCTGGTGCATTTGGGCTCATATGCCGCCTCGACAGCGGTGTGGCGCGGGGCGGAACTGTTCGACCGGCCTGACTGGTCCACGACCCTGACCGACGGGGAGCTACGGGACCTGGAGGCATTCGCACGGGTCAGCGCCGGTCCCGACGAAGCAGGCGCGGCGGTATCAGACCGCACGGCGCCTCCGCCGAGTGTCTTGGCACGGGCACGAGCCGCACGCACAGCACTCGAGACCGGGTCTGGCGCCGTACTGCTCCGCGGTCTGCCATTCGCACGCTGGGGCGAGTCTCTGACGACGCGCGCGTTCTGGGCGCTTGCCGGGTCTATCGGAACCCCGGTCTCACAAAGCGCGGAGGGAGAGCGGGTCTTTCACGTCCGCGACCAGGGCTACGCGGACCAGGACCCGCGGTTTCGGGGCCCCGCGTCACGCAAGCGGCTCAGCTTCCACACGGACCGTTGCGACGTCATCGCCTTCGCCTGTCTCCAGCCGGCGCAGACGGGCGGCGACAACTTCATTGTGAGTTCGGTCGCGCTGTATGAAGAGCTACGTACGCATCAGCCGCAGGTACTGAGGGTGCTGTGCGAGCCGTTCCCCTACTTGCGACATACGGTCGACAGGGGGAACTCGCTGCCGTTTTGTCTCCTGCCGGTCTTCTCCGAACAGGACGGCCACTTCGCGGCCCATTTTCTGCGGGTGCTGATAGACCGCGCCGACCGTGAACCGAGCGCGCCGACATTGACCGCGGCCCAACGGGACGCGCTGGATGCCCTCGAGGCCCTGGCTGAGGATCCGGCACTGCATGTCCGCGTTCGGCTGCAGCCCGGCGATGTGCTGTTGCTCAACAACTGGACCACTTTGCATCGCCGGAGCGCGTTCACCGACGCCGCGTCGCCCCAAGAACGTCGGCACTTGCTGCGTATCTGGCTCTCCATGCCAGACAGTCGTCCGATTGCGCCCTGTTTCTCGGAGCACTTCGGTGCCACCGCGGCAGGGGCGCTCCGTGGAGGCATGCGGCCGGCCCGCCGGCCGGCCTGACGGGTTGGTCTGCGATCAGGCAATCGATGGGACACACTCACGACCACGGGCACAGCCACTCGGCGGGCCACCAAGGTGAGAGCGATGGGCATCTCATTGCGGCGGTATGCGTCAATGGGGCACTGACGGTCGTGCAGGTGATTGGCGGGCTCGCGTCGGGGAGTCTCTCGCTGCTTGCGGACGCCTTGCACAACTTGAGCGACGCCGGAGCACTGCTGATCGCGCTGTTCGCACGGCGCATTGGACGGCGGCCGGCCGACCACGCGCAGACCTTCGGGTATCGGCGCGCGGAACTGGTAGGTGCGGTGATCAATGCGACCACATTGAACGTGGTTGGACTCTATTTGCTCTACGAGGCGGCGTATCGCTTGGTGAACCCGACGCCGGTGATTGGCTGGACCGTCATCGTCGTCGCCGGGGTCGCCTTGGTGGTAGATCTCGTGACGGCCGCGCTGACCTATCGTTTGTCGAAGGGGAGTCTGAACGTGAGGGCCGCGTTCGTCCACAACGTCACAGATGCGCTCGGGTCCGTGGCGGTCATGGTGGCTGGCGTGCTGGTCGTGCGCTATGACCTCTATGTCGCGGACGCCGTCGCCACCCTGCTGATTGCGGTGTACGCCCTGTATCACGGGGTGGTGATCACTCGCGACGCGAGCCGCATTCTGACGCTCGGCGCGCCGCTCGACATCCACGTACCGGCACTGGCGGAGGCGCTCTGCAACGTGGAGGGCGTGGCCGACGTGCATCACGTGCACGTGTGGGAATTGGACGAGTCACAGCGGTCGTTTGAAGGACACATCGTCGTCGAACGGCAGGACGTGCAGCTCGCCGAGCGGGTGAAGAGGCTGGTGCGGGAGGTGCTGGAGACCTACGGCATTGCGCACGCCACGCTGGAGTGTGAGTTTGGAGCGGTCACCGACGGTTGCTGCGAGGGCGAGGTCGTCGCCAAGCATTGAATGCGTGATCAGGGGGGTGACCGGAATGAATGAAGGGAAGCTGGCGGTGAATCGGCGACGTTTTCTCGCCGGTCTCTCCGCCGCCGGTCTTGGGTCAACCCTCCTGCCGGGAGCACTCCTGGCCGTGGCCCAGGACGCTGACGAGATCACCGTCGAGATGCTCGATGCGGCCCAGCGGGTGGTAGGGCTCCGCTTCGGCCGCGACGAATTGCAGCGGATTGTCGGGCGACTCAACCGTCCGGGGGGCCGTGGTCCCGACGTCGAGGCGCTCCGCGGGGCGGCCCTGGGCAACGCCACCCAGTCGGCGCTGATATTCAACCCGGTGCCGCCGGGGCTGACGTTGCCCACCGCGCGGTACCCGATGCGACGTGCGCACCTCACCGTCTCACGACCGAGCAGCGACGAGGCGCTCGCGTTCTTGCCGGTCACGCATCTCGCAAAATTGATCGAGACCAGGCAGCTCACCGCGTCTGAGCTCACCGAGCTGTACCTGGGCCGGTTGAAGCGCTACGACCCGGTCCTGCACTGTGTGGTGAGCTATACCGAAGAGCTGGCGCGGTCGCAGGCGCAACGGGCAGACGACGAGATCGCCGCTGGCACCTATCGGGGACCCCTGCACGGAATTCCGTGGGGGGCGAAGGATCTACTGTCCGTGCGGGGCACCCGCACCACGTGGGGGGCGTCGCCATACCGGAATCAGTCGATCGACGTCGACGCCACGGTGTATAGCCGGCTCACCGCTGCCGGCGCCGTGCTGGTCGCCAAATTATCGATGGGCGCTCTGGCCTCAGGTGACCGGTGGTTCGGCGGCCGCACACGAAACCCCTGGAACACCGGCGAGGGATCGAGCGGGTCGTCGGCTGGGCCTGGCGCGGCTACGGCCGCCGGATTGGTCGGGTTCGCGGTCGGTACAGAGACCCGCGGGTCCATCGTCTCGCCCTCCTCACGGAGCGGGGTGACCGGGTTACGGCCCACGTTCGGTCGTGTGAGTCGGTACGGGGCGATGACCTTGGCCTGGAGCATGGACAAGGTCGGCCCGATGTGTCGCGCCGCCGAAGACTGTGCGCTTGTGCTTGACGCGATCCAGGGGCCCGATGGTCGAGACAATACCGTGCTCGACGTACCGTTCAACTGGGATGCCACTTCGGATCTGCGGCGCCTGAAAGTTGGCTACCCGAGGGCTGCCTTCGAGGACGAGATCGAAGACAACCTGCGGACACCCGACCGCGTGACCAGGCTGCGGCGGATTCAGGCCAACAACCGGGAGGCGCTGGATGTCCTCCGTGGACTCGGCGTGCAAACGGTGCCCTTCGACCTGCCGGTGCTCCAGACATCAACCATCGGATTCATCCTGGATACGGAGGCCGCGGCGGCGTTCGATGCGCCCACCCTGAGTGCGGAGCTTGACGGGATGCGGGAGCTACCCGAACAGAGCCGCTGGCCAGATAGTTTTCTGGCCGCGCGGTTTGTCTCCGCCATCGACTATCTGCAGGCCAACCGTCTGCGCATGCGGTTCATTGAGGCCGTACACGAAGCTCTGGGTGATCTCGACCTGTTCATCGGGAGCCACGTGGCGTTGACCAACCTGACCGGTCATCCGGAACTCAGCCTGCCCAATGGATTTCACCGGGGCGCGCCGACCAGCTTGCGGTTGACGGGCAAATTGTTTGGGGAGGAGGCGCTGCTCCGTCTCGCTCATGCCTATCAAGCGGCGACCACGCATCATCTTCAGCACCCGACCGTGTAGTGCCCTTGACTGAAGTCGTTCTGTTAGAACGCGTTACGGGTCGTGTCCGGCTGAATTACACAACAATTACATGGCTCGGGCGGTGTTGCCTGATAGTCTGAGCATCGTTCCGCTGCGGCGTGTTGCCGTCGGCGTGTCTTGAGGGAGTTGCCGTGGCCACGACCGAGCCCGATTTCAACGACCGGAGCAAGATCAGCCCCACCACGACCACGGCGTTCGTCATCTTTCATATTCTCTCGGTGGTGGCGTTGTTCTACACCACCTGGCAGGCCGTCGTCGTCGCCGTGGTGTTGCACTGGGTGTGCATCAGCTGGGGCATCGGGATGGGCTATCACCGGCTCCACACGCACCGGTCCTACACGGTGCCCAAGGCTATCGACTATCTTTTTGCGGTGTGCGGATCGATGACGCTCCAGGGCGGCCCGATCTTCTGGACCGCGACTCATCGGATTCATCACCAGCGTTCCGACAAGCCGGGCGACCCGCACACGCCGCGAGACGGCAAGTGGTGGTCGCACATTCTCTGGACCATCTTCGGTGAGGAGATGCATTCGAACACCGAGGTCATGGGGAAGTATGCGCCAGACCTGATGAAGGATCGCTTCTACCGGGTGCTGAACAGTTGGCACTGGGTGCCGCTGGTGGTTCTGGGGCTGGTGCTGCTCGCCGTGGGCGGGTTGCCGTGGCTGCTCTGGGGGGTCTTTCTGCGCGTCACCGTCGGGCTGCACTGCACCTGGCTGGTCAACTCGGCGACGCATCTCTGGGGCCGGCGTCGGTTCCAGACCACGGACGATTCGCGGAACAACTGGTGGGTCGCCATCCTGACGTTTGGCGAGGGCTGGCACAACAACCATCACGCCTATCCACGGTCTGCGAGGCACGGCCTCGTCTGGCGGGAGTTGGATATCAGTTGGCTGCAAATCCGGTTGCTCGCAGCGCTCGGCATTGCGAAAGATCTGCAGATACCGACCGCCAGCCAGATTGCCAACAAGGCCCTGCCGCTCGAAGAGGCCGCCTAGCACGGCCTATCCGTTCCGTCAGCCCTTGCCACCCGGTGGCCCCTGACAGGCTATCCTTAGCGTATGGATCGCTCTGGCGGTACGCGCAAGCGCGCCGTCGTCTTGGTGTGGCTACTCGGCGCGGGACTGATCGCGGTCGCGATCGGGCTCAATATCAGCTTCATCGTCGTCAACTGGCGCACCGGGCTGCTCCTGCTTGTCGGGGTGATCAGCTTTGCCGTGTTGATTGGCGGGCTCGCGCTGAACACGGTGTTCCTCATTCGCGAGATTCGCAAGAGCGAGCAGCACGACGCCTTCATTCATGCGGTCACGCATGAACTCAAGACCCCCCTCGCGTCGATCAAGTTGTATCTCCAGACCCTCCGGCAGCGCGAATTCGAGCCGGAGAAGCGGCGGGATCTGATCGACACGATGCTGGAGGATTCGGATCGCTTGCAGCAGACCATCGATCAAATCTTGCTAGCTGGGAAGACCGGTGCGGCGCGGCGGGTCGATAATCCGACCGACGTCGACGTGTCCGATATCGTGGGGGAGTGTGTTGCCCTCGCGGGCCGCCGTCATCATCTCGTAGACGGCGAGGTGCGGCTGGTTGATCAGATACCGCACGGAATCTTCGTGGTCAAGGGGGACCGCGAGGAACTGGCCGCCGCGGTCACGAATCTGGTCGACAATGCCATCAAGTATTCCGGCGCCCGGGTCCGGGTCGGGGTGGATGTGGCGCGCACCGGGGCCAGGCGGGTCGCCATCAGCGTGCGTGACCAGGGCATTGGCATCACCGGGCAGGAGCTGAAACGCGTGTTTCGTCGCTTCTACCGGCTCCCGGCCGCGCTGCAGTCGAGAGTGCGGGGGACCGGGATCGGGCTGTCTATTGTGCGGGCCGTGGCGCGGCGGCACGGCGGACGTGCGTACGCGGAAAGCAGCGGCGCCGGGAAGGGCAGTACCTTCACGCTGGAACTGCCGTTGAAATCGTCATGAGCAGGGTGCTCATTGTTGAGGACGAGGAACACCTCGCAGAGGGGTTGCGGTTGAACCTCGAAGCGGAGGGATTTGCCGCCGAGATTGAGGACAACGGTCAGGTGGCGTTGGACCGGCTGACGGCCGATTCGAATGCCTTCGACGTCGTGCTCCTGGACGTCATGTTGCCTGGACTCGACGGGTTTGAGGTGGTCCGACGCCTCCGTGACGCCGGTCGTTTTGTGCCTGTGATGTTGCTGACCGCTCGTTCCGATACCGATGATGTGCTGGCGGGCTTTGAGGCCGGTGCCGACGACTATTTGTCGAAGCCGTTCGACTTGTCGATTCTGCTGGCTCGGTTGCACGGGCTCCTGCGTCGGAAGACCTGGGTCAGCGGCCGCGCGGCGGACGGCTCCGTCGAGGAGTTGCGGGAATTTGCATTCGCCGGCAAGCGTATCGACTTCCCCGAACAGACCTTGCACTGGGATGGCACCACGCAGCCGCTGACGTTGATGGAGGCGACGCTGATGCGCTACTTCGTGCAGCACGCCGGCCACACCGTGTCCCGCAAGGCGCTGCTCGAAGAGGTCTGGGGTGTGCGGGAAGACACCGACACGCGCACCATAGACAATTTCATCGCGCGCTTGCGGCGGTATCTCGAGGCCGAGCCATCGCATCCCAAGCATCTCCAAACCATCCGGGGCGTCGGGTATCGCTTCGTCGCCGAGCCGGACGACCCGGAGACGAGCGGACCATGATTCGAACATTCGCGAAAGTCGCTGTCGGCGTCGCCGCGCTGGGTGTCCTGGTGTGGCTGTTTCTGTCGACGCTCCAGGACACGATTGCCGAGTCCTACGACGTCGATGGCGCCGCCTTCTCTGGCTGGACGCTGGTGTCGCGGGTGCCGCGGCCCGGCGAACTGGCGGCGCTGGGCCTTCGCCCACCGCAGCCGTTGGCGCCCGCGTTGTTCGACGAATTGTTTGCCCGGACCATGGCCTCGCTGACGACCCCCGGCGCCCCCCTGTTGCCCATTGTTCTCGCGCGCGAGGTACAGGGAGAACTGGGGATTGTGCTGACGCCGGACGAGATGCTGACGGTGGCGCGTGAGGCCGGACTCGAGCGGCTCCAGCTGCGACCGGTCTGCATGGCCGTCAAGCGCGAGCCCTTTATGGGGCGCACACGCGAGTTCTTTTTCATCGTGTTCGACGCGCCGGAGTTGGCGGCCGTGCGGGAGCAGCTCGGTGCGCTCGCGGCAGAGCGTGGCGTCGCGGGAGCGCTGAACGACCCGACGTTCGAGTTCGTACTTCCGGTGGCCGCGTCCGATGCGGAATTCGGTTCCTGGTGGCCGCTCGTCGTGGATCGCGAGACAGACTGTCAGGCACCGGTGACATAGGAGAGATAGGAGAGAGATGATGTCGCAAACGACCGTCCTGCAGGTCTTTACCGACTTCGTGTGACCCTGGTGTTATCTCAGTACCGTGCGTATTGAGCGATTGCGGCAGGACTACGACATCAGCGTGCAGTGGGTGTTTTTTCCGTTGCACCCGGAGACCCCCTCGTCGGGGCGTGCGCTTGAGGAACTCTTCGCTGGGCGGGGGTACGACCTGGAGGCGATGTTCCAACGGATGCAGGGCCTGATGACGCAGGAGGGGCTGGCCTATGGTCGCCGTACTCACACCTACAACAGCCGTCTCGCGCAGGAACTAGCCACGTGGGCCGCGGCGCGTCCGGAGCGGGATCAGCTGCACGATCTCATCTACCGCGCGTATTTCGTCGACGGACGCGATATCGGGGATGTGGCGGTCCTCGTTGACCTGGCCGAGACGGCGGGGCTGCCCGCCGACGAGACCCGCGATGGGCTCGAGCACCGCACGTGGAGCGATGCCGTGGACGCCGACTGGGCGCTCGCGTCCCGGTCCGGGATTACCGGTGTGCCCACGTTTGCCGCCGGTGCACGACAGGTGGTCGGGGCTCAACCGGAGCCGGTGCTGCGCCAGCTCCTGGAGGCGGCCGGCGCCCAGCCCCGCGAGACCCAGCCGCGTCCGACCACGACGAGCGGCTGACAGCGGTAGCGGTCAATCTTCGATCGCGTTGTACACCAGGGCCTTGAACTCCTCGCGGAATCCGTTGCCGCGCGACGGTGAGACGGCAGCCATGATGACGACGACAAGATCGTGCTCGGGATCGATCGAGAACCGCGTGCCCGATGAACCGTCCCACCAGTATTCGCCATCGCCGACCGGAAAGTCATAGGCGCTGTCGTCCAGGACGACATTGAAGCCGAGGCCCCAGCCGGAACCGGCCATGTAGCCGCCTCCGATTGGCATGACCGTGTCGGGGAGGTGATTGCGAGTCATCAAGGCGACGGTATCGGCCCTCAGCACCCGCATCCCATCGAGCACGCCTCCGTTGAGAAACATCTGCGAAAACCGCACGTAATCCATCACGGAGGACAGCAGGCCAACGCCCCCTTCAATGAGGGTTGGCCGCTCCGTGAACGGTACGCGTTCGATGGCGTATGGGCGTAGCGCGCCGGTCTCACGGTCCGGCCGATACACGCTCGTTAATCGCGCGGCCCGGTCGCCGTCGGCCCAGAAGACCGTGTCGGTCATGCGGAGTGGGTCGAGGACCCGCTGCTGCAGAAATTCGTCGAACGGTTGGCCGGACCAGACTTCGACGAGCCGTCCGAGCACGGTCGTGGAGATCCCGTAGCGAAACCGTGTGCCTGGATCCTCAAAGAGCGGTACGCGCGCCGCGTTGTCGACCATCTGCGCCAGGGAGAGCGACCGAAGCCGAACACCTTCAGACCGATAGATGGCTGAGCTGCGGCTCCCGATGCCGGACGAGTGGGTGAGCAAGTGGCGCACCGTGATGTCCCCGTCGCGCGCGCGGGTCCGGGCCATGTCAGGGTCGGCACTGTCCTCGAACACGCGTTGGTCCGCAAACTGCGGGAGGTAGAGCGAGATCGGATCGTCGAGCTGGAATTTGCCTTCCTCCCACAGCACCATGACCGCCGTACTGGTGATGGGGCGGGTCATCGAATAGAGGCGGAAGATCGCGTCCTCTGGCATGGCGTCGCCCGTGTCCAGGTCTCGCTGGCCGAGGGCCTCGAGGTATGCCAGGTGGCCGTGTCGGACCACGGCCGCGACGACGCCCGCGATGCTCCCTGCATCCACATGGGCCTGCAGCGCCTCGGTCGCCTGGGTAAGCCCGTTCGAGGAGAGCCCCACCGATTCGGGTGTTGCCGGCTGGAGATCCTGGGCCGCTGTCTGCGGCACGGCCGCGAGCCATGCCAGTGCGAACGCGGTAGATGTGAGCTTCATGGGAACCTCCGTGACTCCGCGCATCGTAGCAGTTTCGGCGGCGGGAGCTGATGATGACCAGCGGTATAATCCGACGTTTGTGGGAGTCACTGGAATGACACACGGGCGCCGGGCGGCGTGCGGGATGGCACTGTGCGCGCTTCTTGGCGTCGGAGTGAGCGGCGTACACGCCCAGCCGGGGAAGCAGGCCGCCAGCGACGTGTCGCTCGGGTTGAGTCCCGGGCGGCCACGCGTACGGCCCGTACGGGTGGACACGCCTCCCGTCATCGACGGCAGGCTGGATGACGAGGCGTGGCAGAGTGCCGCGGTCCTGACCACGTTTGTGCAGCAGTCGCCGTTGGAAGGGGCGCCGGCCACCGAGCCCACCGAGGTCTACATCGCCTACGATAGCGACCATCTCTACTTCGGGTTTGCGGTGCACTATTCGGATCCGTCCATCATGCGAGCCAATCGGGTCGACCGCGACCGCGCGCCGCAGGATGACCTGATGACCGTGTATCTGGATACGTTCCTCGACCAGCAACGGTCCTACGACTTCGACGTCAACGGATACGGCGTGCAGGGGGACGGGATCATCGACTCGGTTGGTGGCCGATCGCAGGCCATTCCGTTTGCGGATCGGTCATGGGACGCGCTCTTCGACACCGCGGGCCAGGTCGTTGATGACGGGTTCCGGGCCGAGATGGCGATTCCGTTCAAGAGCCTGCGGTATCCGCGCCGCGCCTCCGGCGAGGCGCACCAATGGGGCTTCCAGATCGTCCGTGAGATCAAGGGAAAGAATCTCGAGAACGACGTGTGGGCACCGATGTCGCGCGACGAGCCGAGTTTCATGACGCAGATGGGGCTGATCGAAGGGATGACCGGGCTCTCTACCAGCCGCAACCTCGAGCTGCTACCGACGTTTACGGCGATCAAATTTGGGGCGCTGGATGAGACGACGAGCGTCTTCGAGACCGGCGACACGCAGCCGGACGCGGGGATGAACGTGAAATATGGTGTGACGTCGAATCTGATCGCAGACTTCACGGTCAATCCCGATTTCTCGCAGGTCGAACTGGACCGACCCCAGATCGAGGTCAACCGGCGGTTCCCGCTGTTCTTTCCGGAGTTGCGCCCCTTCTTTCTCGAAGGCGCAGAGACGTTCAGTGTGCGGGGACCGGTGACCTTCGTGCATACCAGAACCATCGTCGACCCGCGGGTGGGCGCAAAGTTGAGCGGCAAAGCCGGGAATACCGCGCTTGGGGTGCTGTTCGCTGACGACGAGGCGCCGGGCAACTTCGACGACCCCGAGGGGGGCGGTTTCGGGAAAACGGCGAAGACGTTTATCGGTCGCGTGAAACATGACCTGTACACGGAGTCGCATATCGGCGGGATGTTCACGAACCGTGAGTTTGCCGGGAATTACAGCCGGCTGGGGATGTTCGACGGTGACTTTCGACTTGGCAGCACGCATACGCTGGGCTACCGGGTCGCGGGGACACAGCGTCGGGATGACGGCGACGCGGACGGGCAGGAGACCACGGGGTATTTGTGGGACGTCGACTTTCGAAAACAGGGACGGAACCTGAGTTACTTCATCGCCAGCTTTGCCCTCTCGCCAGATTTCGAGACGGATTCCGGATTTGTGCGTCGACAGGATCAGAAACGGACGTTCGGGAATCTGAGCTACCAGTGGTGGCCGGAGTCGTGGCTCATCAACTGGGGCCCCCAGGTTGGATATGGGCGCTTGTTTGACTTCGAGGGTGTACTCCAGGACGAGAATACGTCCGCTGGGGTGGACTTTCAGTTTGCGAAAAGTATCAGCGCCGGCGTCAATGCCAGCCGGGATCTCGAGCGGTTCGAAGGGATCGACTTCATACAGAACCGCGTCAAAGTCAACGGGCGTATCAACACGAGCCGGTCGTTCCAACTCGGGGCTGGATTCAACGCCGGTGACCAACTGTTCTTCGACGTCGACAACCCGTTCCTGGGGCGCGGGATCGGAGGAAACCTCAATGCCACGCTCCGACCTGTGTCGCGGTTCCAGTCACGACTCAGTTTCGATGTGAGCCGTCTGACAGACCCGCGGAATGGTGACGTCGAGGTCTTCAACGTGAAGATCCTACGGGCCCAAAGCACGTACCAGTTTACCGATCGGCTGCTGCTGCGGAACATCACGCAATTCAACACGTTTGACGACACCATCGACTTGAATGTGCTCTTTACGTATCGCGTCAATGCCGGTACCGTGTTCTATGGCGGCTATGATGACCACTATCAACAAGCGGATCGTCTCGGGAACGATCTCGACGGCGATGGGATAGACGACCCGTTTCTACTGACACAGGATTTTCGGCGCACCAACCGCGCCATCTTCATGAAGGTGCAGTATCTGTTTCGGTTCTAGTGGTCCGTCGTGACAGCGCCGGTCGCATGCAGCGCTCCCGCGGTCCGGACAACGCTGGGTGGAGAATCCAGATGAGCATGAGTAAACGCATCGGTGTTGGTTTGTCTACGCTGGCGGCGCTCGCCACCATCGTGCCGCAGGCCTGGGCGCAGGACTGGCCACAGTGGCGTGGACCGAGCCGAGACGGGTCGGTCACGGCGTTCGACGTCCCGTCTGTCTGGCCGCCCGGACTCGACGAGCAGTGGTCGGTCGAGGTCGGTTTCGGCTACGCGTCACCGATTCTGATCGGTGACGTGGTCTACATGTTCACCCGTCAAGGCGACGACGAGGTCATGATGGCGCTGGCCGCAGGGTCAGGGGAGACTCGCTGGGTCACACGCTATCCCGCGCCGTTCACCATGATGGCGGCGACCCGCAACCATGGGCCGGGACCGAAATCGACCCCGTCGTACGCCGACGGACGCCTCTTCACCCTGGGCATCAGCGGTATCGTGACCGCCTTTGACGCCGCTACCGGCGACCAGCTGTGGCAGCGGCCACCCGATGCAGTGGAGCCGCTGTACCACACCGGGCAGTCTCCCTATGTCGATGGTGACCAGGTCATTCTGCACGTCGGCGGTCAGGACGCTGGCGCGCTGACCGCCTTTGACGTCGCCACCGGAGCGGTGCGGTGGCAGTGGGACGGCGACGGGCCGGCCTATGGGTCGCCGATCGTCGTCGAGGTCGAGGGCGTTCGCCAGGTCATCACCTTTACGCAGGAGAATTTTGTGGGCGTCAACGCCGACACCGGTCGATTGTTGTGGCGCCGGCCCTACACGACCCAGTCGACCACGACGTCCCAGACACCGCGCTTGTATCAGGGGGATGTCATCGAGTCCGGTCGCGGGAATGGCATTACCCGGTTTCGGGTTGTTCGAGAAGGCAACGCGTGGACGACGGAGGACGTTTGGCACGCGGATGAGGTGTCACTGCACATGACCAACGGGGTTGTGGTCGACGGCGTCTTGTTCGGCTTGTCACACCTCAACAGCGGCCAGTATTTCGGCCTCGATCTCGATAACGGCGACGTGCTGTGGACCAGCGAGCCGCGCCAGGCCGACAACGCTGCCATCCTCAACGTCGGGACGACGATTCTGTCGCTGGAGGAGGATGCGGAGCTGGTGATCGTGGAGCACAGTCGAACCGGCTTCGAGCCCGTCCGGCGCTACGAGGTGGCCGATAGCTCCACGTGGACGCTTCCGACGCTGTCCGGGAACCGAATGTTTGTCAAAGACGAGGAGTCGCTGACACTCTGGGTCGTCAAGTAGACGGGGTCGACCCGCTGACGCCCTGCCCCGCTGACCCCCTGAAGACGAAGCGAACAACCGTAGAGGAGAACATCATGTCATTGAGCATCAACAGTACTGCGCCGGATTTCACGGCGAAAACGACGCAGGGCACCATCAATTTTCACGAGTGGATCGGCGACGGGTGGGTGGTCTTGTGCTCCCATCCGAAGGACTTTACGCCGGTCTGCACCACGGAGCTGGGTACCCTGGCGGGCCTGCAGGGCGAATTCGAGAAGCGGAACTGCAAGATTCTCGGGATCAGCGTCGACGGCGTGAGCAAACACGAGGCGTGGTCGAAAGACATCGAAGCGTCACAGGGGCACGCGGTCGGGTATCCGCTCATCGGTGACCCCACCTTGGCCATCGTCAAGGCCTACGACATGCTGCCAGCCGACGCCGGCGACACCAGCGAGGGACGCACGCCGGCCGACAACGCCACAGCCCGTTCGGTCTTCGTGATTGGTCCAGACAAGAAGATCAAGGCCACGATTACCTATCCGATGAGCACCGGTCGCAACTTTAACGAGATCGTGCGTTTGCTCGACTCGTGCCAGCTCACGGCGCAGAAGAAGGTGGCCACGCCGGCCAACTGGAATCAGGGAGATAAGGTCATCATCCTCCCGTCGGTCTCCGATGAGGAGGCGAAGGCCACCTATCCAGACGGATGGGAGCAGCCGCTGCCCTACATCCGCGTTGTGCCGCAGCCGAAGTAAGTGGGCCCGTGCCCTCACGGGCGACAGGCCGCTGTTCACCGTCCGGGGGGACTGCCATGATGGGCCCTCCGGACGGTTTTTTTGTGGCGCTAGGGGATATGATCGACGCCTCTCGCGCTTGCCAAGGTCAGATATGCCATCTTTCGACGTCGTCTCAGAAGTCAATATGCAGGAAGTCCTGAATGCGGTGAATCAGGCTACCCGAGAGGTCGGAACACGGTTCGACTTCAAAGGGAAGAATGTGAAGTTCGAGCTGGACGGCTCGGCGATCACGATGACAGCGCCGGACAAGTTCCAGCTGAGTCAGATGTACGACATTCTCACCGCGAAAATGGTGTCCCGTAAGGTCAACGTCAAGTGTCTCGAGCGCGAGGACGCGCAGGAGAGCGTGGCGGACGCCCGGCAGGTGGTGAAGGTGCGCCAAGGCATCGAGAGCGACCTCGCGCGCCGTCTGATGAAATCCATCAAGGATGCCAAGGTCAAAGTGCAGGTGGCGGTTCAGGGCGATCAGCTCCGCGTGACTGGCAAGAAGCGCGACATGCTGCAAGAGGTCATCAGCCTTCTCAAAGCTGAGAAGGTCGATATGCCGCTTCAGTTCACCAATTTTCGGGATTGATGCCGTCCTGGCAGACCGCGTCGTTGCGGCACGCAGCGTGGCGCCGGTAGCCGATGGTCCTCATGACATGACACCACGCACCGATTTGCAGGCCGCGGGCGACCGCGACCTTCGTGCCGACTTGCTGGCCGACCGGGCCGACGGACACGTCTCGGCCACGGAAATCGAGGTCGTCAGAGACATTGCCATGCGGGTTGAGGTTGACCTCGAGCTGGTGAGCTGTGTGCTCGACCCGACCTCGGACGGGTGTGCGTCGAGCGCCCTCCCGTGACGGGGGCGCGTCTGGCGGACTTGCATCTGCCTGACGCATGCCAGAGGATCGTTGTTTCAACACGGCTGCCGACGGGTCACGGCTCGATGGCGGAGAAGGAGAAGGATGCACACACTTAAAGGACGTCGAGGGGTTGCGCTTGCGGTGGCCTGTCTGACCGCGGTTGCGGCCATTGGGTTGGGTCAGGCGTTGCTCAATTCTACGGAGGCGGCGCAGGGCGACATGGTGTACGGTCCGATGTTTGAGGTGGACCCGCTGTGGCCGAAGCCGATGCCGAACCACTGGCTACTCGGGACCACGATCGGCGTGTCCGTCGACAACCGTGACCATATCTGGATCATTCACCGCGGCGATTCGCTGGCCGCCGGCGAAGTGCCCGCGGCGCAGGACCCGCCGGTTGCGGCCGAGTGTTGTCAGCCCGCGCCGCCGGTGCTCGAGTTTGATCAGGACGGTACGCTCGTCGGTTCCTGGGGCGGACCTGGAGAGGGCTACGAATGGCCCGTGTCCAATCACGGCATTTTTGTCGACCACATGGACAACGTGTGGATTGGTGGCAACGGCGGTTCAGACTCTCATCTTCTGAAGTTCACCCGCTTCGGCAAATTCTTGATGCAGGTCGGGGCGGCCGGAGCCCGCATGACCGGTCCGGTCAGCGAAACGACAGGGCAGCCGTCGGCAGTGCCAGATAGCAACTCGACCGATAGCTTCGGCCGCGTCGCGAAGATCTACGTCGACCCCAAAGACAATGAGGCGTATATCGCCGACGGCTACTTCAACAAGCGCGTCGTCGTGCTTGATGCCGACACCGGCGCCTTTAAGCGCTTCTGGGGTGCCTACGGCAATACCCCGGACGACTCCGATCTCGGTCGCTATGACCCGAACGCGGAGCCGCCCCAGCAGTTCCGGACTCCGGTGCATTGCGCTGAGCTGTCGAATGATGGGTTGGTGTATGTCTGCGACCGCGTGGGCGACCGGATTCAGGTGTTCCAGAAGGACGGCACCTACGTTGAGGAGCTGTTCGTGGCCAAGGACACGCTGGGCGCCGGCTCCGTGTGGGATATCGCGTTTTCGCGCGACACAGACCAGAAGTACATCTACCTGGCGGATGGCGTGAACGAGAAGGTCTACATCATCGATCGCCGGGAGATGGAAATCATCTCCAGTTTCGGTGACGGCGGGCGCCAGCCAGGGCAGTTCTACGGCGCTCACAGCATCATGACCGACTCACACGGCAACATCTACGTCACCGAGACGTTTGAAGGCAAGCGACTGCAGAAGTTCGTATACAAGGGCGAAGGCGCGATTCGCGCCCCGAATCAGGGCGTGGTCTGGCCGAGTAACTAACGACTGGACAGGGCCGCAGGGTGTACAGAGGGGGGACCGCACGGGCGGTCCCCCCCTTTTTTTGTGGCCGCCTGACGCGCACCTCAGAACATCGCGATTGGGTTCACGGGCGATCCGGTGCCGTTCGGGATCGGGAGCGGGGCGATGGTGACCATGAACTCCCATTGTTCGCGTTCGGCCGCGGCCGTGGCGAGGGCCTGGAAGTCGGCGCGGTCCAGCACCTGAATGCCGAGAATCGTCAACGCGAAGTTGTGCAACGCCAGTCGTGAGATGTCTCCGTCGGGCTGGGGCATATAGCCCGGGGTTTCCCAGCCGGCGACCGCGACGTTCCGCTGTTTGAGCCACGGGATGACGTTGTTGTCCAGTCCGGCCGCTTCCGCGCCGGTGTCGAATGGGCCCAGTGCGTCTTGGCGGGCCCAGCGGCCCCATCGAATCAAGAACGCGTCTCCCGAACCAACCTTGACGCCTGTGCGCGCCTCCCACGCTTCCAGGTCGGCCACCGTGATGCGGGTGCCCGGTTCAAGATAGGGCACACCTTTCAACCGCGGAATGTCGTACAGCACGCCTCGTGTCACAAGACCGTTCTTGACCGCCATGATGGAGTTCTTCGCGGCGCCGCCCTCCATCGTGACGAGTCCGTCGACGTCATAGCCATTCCACATCTTGCCGTCGAAAAAGATGTGGGCGAACGCATCGAGGTGAGTGGTGCCTGGCCCATGGATGCAGGGGTAGGCCACGGTGTCGCTGGCCGAGGCGCGCGACGCACGGACCATCGACCACGCGATGGGGCACGGATTATCGAGACTCTCATATGTTTGCGCCGTTGACGACAGCGACACCGTGAAGCCCTCGCTCACGAGGTTTGCCGCCTCGGCCCGCTTCGCCGGGGTGATGAGGTTTGCGGCCCCGAGCTCGTCTTTCGGTCCCCAACGGCCCCAGTTGGAGAGTTCGGTCTGCCACCGCTCATACTGCTCGGCGCTCACGAGCGGAGCACTGGAGGCCGGTTGCTGGGCGCTCGTGGCCGGGACGAGGGCTGACACCAAGATGGCGACGGCCGCGCTCCACCCGATTCGGGTCGATATAGACATGCCGCATCTTATCCCGCAGCGAAGGTTCCGTCCTGCCTTCTGGGATGATGCGCACGGAGGAGGGCGCTATAATCCCGAGACTGCGCACAAGGACGGGTGCCGGGCGGATGCCTGGCGCGAGCGGCGTGGACACGACGGCTGGGCGAGAGGGAGACAAGATGCGAACGAGGATGGGGTTGCTTGTGGCGGCCGCGCTGATGGCGGGATCCTGCGCTGAGGAGGCGCCGGCGGGACCGCCGTTTCGTACCGACACCAGCGTGCGGATGTTGATGGCAAATATGGTGGATCCGGCCGCCGACCTGTTGTGGGACGCCGTGGGGACCGTCATCGACGAGACCGGTGAAACCCGCTGGGAGCCGGAGACCGAGGAAGATTGGCTGCAGGTGCGTCTGGGTGCGATGGCCATTGCCGAGACCGCGAATCTGCTGATGATGGACGGCCGCGCTCGCGATCAGGAGCAATGGATCGAGATGTCGCAGGGGATGGCCGATGCGGCGATGCTCGCCTTCGCCGCTGCCGAGGCTGAGGATGCCGAGGAAATCTTCGATCTGGGCGAGACCGTGTACAACAGTTGCAACGCGTGTCACGGGGTGTATTGGATCGACGATGCGGACCGAGGCCGCGCCGTCACACCTGAACCCTGAACCCTGAGCCCGCGTGGCCCCGCTGACTCCGTCGCTTGCTGCTCAGACCGGTCCTTCGGTGGCCCGGTACGTCTACGTTCTGGCGTCGCCTCGTCATCTACCTCCACCGCTGGTTGGGCATTGCCGGGAGCCTGCTGTTTCTCAGCTGGTTCCTGTCCGGCATGGTGCTGATGTATGCCGGCATGCCGGCAGCTGACCCCGCAGGAGCGTCTCCTCGGCGCCCCGCCGCTGGACCTCGCGCGGGCGACCGTCGGTGTCAATGAGGCGGCCGTCCAGGCCGGATTCACTCCCTCCAGCGTCCTGGTCGGCATGCACGGCGACCGGCCGGTGTATCGGTTCTCCGGTGCCAACGGCTGGTCCATGGTCTACGCCGACACCGGCGCGCTCACCGGCGGGCTGTCGGACGCGGCGGCGGTGGCCGTCGTACGCCAGTTCACCCCGGCCCATGCCGAGACGGCGACCTACGATACGCGCCTGACGGCACCGGACCAGTGGACCCTGCAGAGTCGGGCATTTTTCCCGCTGCATCGCGTGCGAGCCAACGACCGGGCCGACACGGTGCTGTATGTGTCGGACCGCACGGCTGAACCGGTCATGCGGACCACCCGGCGGACCCGCCGCTGGGCGTATGCCGGCGCGGTCCTGCATTGGCTGTATTTCACCCCGCTGCGCTCGCAGACCGCGCTCTGGTCGGACCTGGTGATCTGGCTCTCAATACTGGGATGCGTTGTGGCCGCCTCCGGGCTGGTCTGGGGCCTGTGGCGGGTATCCCCGGCTGGACGGTATCGGCTCCGTGGCAGCGCGTCGCACACGCCCTATGCCGGCCTCATGCGCTGGCATCACTACGGGGGCCTTGTGTTCGGGGTGTTCACCTTTACGTGGGTCTTGAGCGGCGGCTTGTCAATGGAGCCGTGGGGGTGGCCCCCCAGCACGTCACCGACCCGTCTGCAGCGGCAGACCGTAGCCGGCGGCGCTCCGCGCCTTGGCCCGCTCACCGTGTCGGGTGTGCGAGGATGGCGCCGCCGCCATCGCCGCGGTGTTCGAACCGAAGAGAGCTCGAAGTGGTCCACTTTCGCGGCGAGCCCTATTTGCTGGCGCGCGACCCACGGCCTCGACCCGAGGCGGCGACACTGCCCACGACATTGGCCACGCTCGCAACGGCACGCACCTCAGATCAGCGACTGGTGTCGGTGCTGCGTCCGGAGCAGGGCGCGTTTCCTCGATTCGAGAACGACGTGTTTGAGGGGCTCGCCGAGGCCGCCATGCCCGGGGTCCCCATCGTTGACGCGACCTGGCTGCGCAGCTACGACGACTACTACTACGATCGGGATGATCGACGTGTGCTGCCGGTGCTGCGCGTGCGCTACGGCGACGCGGTGGCCACGTGGCTTTACTTCGATCCGTTCCGCGGTGCCATCGCGCGAAAAGAAGAACGTCTCACGCGACTGAATCGCTGGCTGTATCACGGTTTGCACAGTCTCGACTTCCGGTTCTTGTACGCCAAGCGACCGTTGTGGGACGTCGTGGTCATTCTGCTGAGTCTTGGAGGCATTCTGGTAAGTGTGACCTCACTTCGGCAGGGATGGCGTCGTTTACGCCGACATGCGCGCCGCGTCCTGTCGTCTTGACGTCGGGCGGGTCGCGAGGTACACTCCGCGCCACCGCGCTGTGATGGGCCGTGCGTCCGGTCGGGAGGGGGCCAGAGCCCCTTGGCGGTCGGGTTCGTTTTTGTTCGCCGGGCGTCGGCTGTGAAGCCGGTCGCAGCCGCGGTCGCGAGGGGACATTGAGTTGTCTCGCGTTCCATCTGAGGTTTTCGACATGCGATTTCTAAGTTTGATGCTGGTGATGGTGGTCACGCTCTCCTGCGCGACGACGATGCAGGCGCAAGCCCCTGCCCGCGAGCCGGTCGGGGATCTCGCGCAGGTCATGCGCGCCATTCTGTTTCCCAACTCGAATATCTTGTTCGACGTCCAGTCGCGCGATCCGGACGCGCCCCCCGAGCCCAACGCTGACGGCACGGTCACAGCGACGTTCGCTGGCATTTATACCGGATGGGCGCAGGTGGAGACTGCCGCCATCGCTCTCGCCGAGTCAGCCCAGTTGATTGCGATGGAGGGGCGCCTGTGCCAGAACGGCAAGCCGGTGCCGCTGGGCGACGAGGCCTTCATGCAGTACACGAGGGACCTGGTTGACGTCGGCCGCCGTGCCTACGAGGTGGCCCAGACCAAGGACCTCGAGGCGATGTCCGAGATGACCAATGAGGTCGCCGGTGCGTGCGAGAACTGCCACACCGCCTATCGCCGTTACCCCGAAGAAAATCGTTGCACCGCTCCATAGCCGCGGATCGACGTGAGCGACGCACGATGCACACTGGCTGAGGGGACTTGCTGATGCTACGAAGCCTGTTTGAGTTTGTAGACGCGCTGCCGAGCAGCGTGGCGTGGCGTGAATCGTTGAATGCCTACGTCTACCTGCTGACGGCCCACGTTGTGAGCATGGGGGTGGTCGCCGGGATCATCAGCTATTGGGATATGCGTCTGGCCGGGATGGCGCTCAAGTGGATTCCCGTGTCGAAGGTCCAGTCCGGCTTGTTCCCGTGGCTGTATGGCGGGACGGCGGTCAACGCGGGGACCGGGCTGCTGATGGTGTACAGCCAGCCGATGCGGTACTATCCCAACTTCTGGTTCTGGCTGAAGATGGGTATGCTGCTCGTGCTGGTCGCGAATGCGGCCTATTTTCACCTGAGCATCGAGAAGACGGTGGAAAAGTGGGACAACGATCCGGTGGCACCGCTGAAGGCGAGAGTGGCCGGATACGTGTCGTTGGCGTTCTGGGCCGGGGTCATTGCCACCGGGCGGATGACGGCCTACAGCGGATTGGTCCCCCAGTGGTGGATCGATCTGGGTCTGGGGTAAACACGCACTATGTCGCTCCAACCTTTTTTCCAGTGGATGCAGACGCAGCCGTTCGCTGCCTTTTTTCTGGAGTCGATCTGGCCGACGCCGATCGTGCAGTGCATACATCTGATCTCAGTCGCGGTGTTCGCCGGGGCGCTGCTGATCGTAGACTTGCGGCTGCTGGGGCGTGGGCTCACCTCATCGTCGATTCCGAAACTGGCGAGTGCGGCCCAGCCCTGGCTGGTCTGGAGCTTCGTTGCGCTCATCGTGTCCGGTATTCCGCAGATGATGTCGACGGCGCTGAAGGAGTACTACAGCCCGTTCTTTTGGTGGAAAATGGAGATGGTGTTCCTCGGCGCCATCGTCACGTTCGTCGTGCGAAAAAGAATTGCGTCCAAGGAAGAAGGACACTTTGGCCCTGTGTGGCCCAAAGTGGTGGGCATGACCTCGATCGCGCTCTGGACGAGCGTCACAATTGGGGCTCGTTTGATCGGATTGCTCTCGTAGGGACAGCGACGCTGCAATGGCCCGAGGGGTCATGCCAGTCAGACACGCGCAGGGCGTGCAAGGAGACATAGCAAGATGCGAAATCGGTTGAGAACGACAATTATTGCCAGCGCGGCGGCTGCCGTCGTGGCGGTTGGCATGTCCTTCACGGTGCAGTCCGTCGAAGGGCAGCAGGGTTATCAGGCGCCACAGACGGCAGACGGCAAGCCTGATTTGAACGGCATTTGGCAGGCTGTCAGCAGTGCGCATTTCGACGTCGAACCGCATGCGGCGCGGTTCGGGCCGGTCGTTGAGATGGCGGCTCACGGCGCCATTCCGGGCGGACTGGGTATCGTCCAAGGTGGTGAAATTCCGTATCGACCCGAAGCCCGAGCGAAGCAGCAGGAGAACCTCCAGTATTGGTTGGAGCGCGATCCCGCCACAAAGTGCTACATGCCGGGTGTGCCGCGCGCCACCTACATGCCGTTTCCGTTCCAGTTGGTCCAGACCCCTGAGTACGTGCTGCTGGCATACGAGTTCGCGAGTGCGAGCCGCATCGTCTACATGGACCGGCCAGATTTCGAAGCGCCCGTCGACTCGTGGATGGGCCACAACATCGGTAGCTGGGACGGCGATACCCTGGTCATTGATGTGACGGCGCAAATGCCTGACACCTGGTTGGACCAGTCTGGCAACCACCACAGCAACTCGATTCACGTGGTGGAGCGCTACACGGCGCTGAGCGAAAACCACCTCATGTATGAGGCCACCATCACCGACCCCGAGACCTACACGCGACCCTGGACCATTCAGTTGCCGCTGTATCGCCGAATCGACGAGAACATGCAGTTGCTCGAGTTCAAGTGTGTCGAGTTTGCTGAGGAGCTGATGTATGGGCACCTTCGTAAAGACCCGGATCTGACGCCAACCTACCGTGCCAGTGGCCACGGGTCTGACCGCCAGATCGCTCTTGAACCGCCGCAGTAGGTAGAGTGAGTTTCACGTTGTCGCATCGCCTCGTATCGGTGTTGACGCCAGCGTGTGAAATGTTGATAATCAACGAAGGTTTTATTTTCTAGATTTTGGAGGCGAATTAGATGCGAAGAAACATTGCCATCGTCTTGGCTGGGGTTGTCATGGCGTTGGCCACCGTGCCGGTGGTCGCGCATCATGCGTTCTCGGCTGAATTTGACGCCAACCGTCCAATCCATCTCGAGGGCAAAGTGGTGAAGATGGAGTGGATCAACCCGCACGCATGGGTTCATCTTGAAATTGAGGATGGGACTGTGTGGATGGTTGAGGGCGGAACGCCCAACACGCTACTCCGCCGTGGTTTCACGAAGAACTCGCTGCTTCCAGGCACCGAGATCATCGTTGACGGGTATCAGGCGAAGGACGGTTCCGACAAGGGGAACGGCCGAGACCTGACATTCAAGGACGGGCGCAAACTGTTCATGGGTTCGTCAGGAACCGGTGCGCCGACCGATGGTCGCGACGCCACGGAACCTGAATAGAGGGTAGACCGTCGAGCAGTTCGACGGACGAATTGAAGAGAGCCTGGACGCGCGAGCGTCCGGGCTCTTTTTTTTTGAGCGCGACACGGCGGGCGTCACCGCAAGAGGTTTTGCTTGAATCGGGGAGCCCAACAGGTGTACAACCCTGTGTTCACGGATTCTCTCTTGTTGGCTTGAACGGCGGCGCCGGCACACCGGACGCTGGTAAAGGGTGGTTGGCGATGGTGACGCGTACGTTCATCGTAGTAGCGGTCCTGGCCGTCCCGCTGTCCGGGGCCGCGCAATCGAACGGCCCGGAGTCGGCTGAACAGTCGTCCCTTTCCAGCCGGGCCTCAGATCTGTCGATGGGGCCTCAGGTGGGGGACTGGTCACTGCAATTGGGCGGCTCGTTCTTCCGTGAGTCCTGGGATCTCAACGTGTTCCGAGAGCGGCTCGCGGGCGCGTCCGCCAGCGCGTTTCGGCAGCTCACGCCACGGTGGGCGATAGGGATAGAGACCAACCTGCTGCATGTTCGACAGGATCCGCTGAAGGACGTGCTACTGCCTGCGGTCAATGTCCTGGCTCGGTGGAGCGCCCTACAGCTGGGCAAGACGGTGCTCTTCATCGAGGGGGGCGGTGGGCTCTCATACGCCTCAGGTCTGGTACCATACGAGGGGACGCGATTTAATTTTGTCTCGCAGACCGGTGTCGGTCTCTTGCGTCCCGTCTCCCCCCGTGTCGATCTGTTGGGAGGGGCTCGGTGGCTCCACGTGTCTAACAATGGACTCGACGGCAGTCGACGGAACCCGGACATTCAAGCGCTCGGATTCTACGTTGGCTGGGGTCTGCACTGAGTCGCTGTTCCGATGTACCGCCTGGTGTCCCAGCGTGTGCGGCTGACGGATGCGGCCGTCTCGCGCCGGAACAGTGGAGACGGTCACGCGCGCGCGGACGCTCGCGTAGAATGGAGACGGCGAGTTCCATGGCCAAGACTCCCTTCCACGTCCATTCGGCGCTCACACTCGCATCACTCGCGCTAGCCGCCGTGGCGCTGGCCGCGGCCCCGGGGGCCCAGCGGCGCAACGACGGCACCGACATCTTCCGGTCCGGTGTGGACGTGGTGCAGGTGACGGCGACCGTCACTGATGCGGACGGTCGACTCGTCGTAGACCTTGAGCGGGATGACTTCGAGATCTTCGAGGACGGACACCTCCAAACGCTGACCCACTTCACGCGCGATCGGGTGCCGCTCAGTCTCGGCGTCGTGCTCGACATCAGTCAGAGCATGTCTGGCCAGCGCATCGATGACTCGCGGCTCGCCCTTGACCAGTTTCTCGCCGATCGTCTCGACCCCGCCGACGAAGTATTCGTGATCGTGTTCAACCACAGCCCGGTGGTGGAGGTGTCATGGATGCGCGGTCCGCGTCGTGTCCGTCACCGTCTCGACTCCATTCGTCCCTGGGGCGGCACGAGTATCTACGATGCCATGGTGGAGGCACTGCCGCTGTTCGAGTCGCGGGCGAACCAGCGAGCCGCCGTGGTGCTGATTTCAGACGGGGCCGACACCGGGAGCCGCGCGGATGTGCGCGACGTCCGGCGTCAATTGCGCCGGAGCGACGCGTTCGTGTACGCCATCGCGATTGATGCACCCGAGACTCGCGCGATCAATGATCGGGTGAACCCGTCCGCCTTACGTGAAATGACGACGGAGAGTGGCGGCTACACGGAGGTGGTGCACGACAGTCCTGAGCTGGCGCCGGCGACGGCTCGCATTGCGGACGAACTCAACCATCAGTACACGCTCAGCTACACGCCGACCCGGTCGGCGGATGGCACGTATCGGTCGATCCGAGTGCGCGTCGCAGGCGACTACCGCGTCCGCAACCGTCGAGGGTATGTCGCCGACCCTCATCTGGGCGGCGACGCCGGTCGTTAGAAGAACCCACACCACACCCGTCCAGGTGATACATGTCGCACGTGTACGATAACTTGACGCACCGTGAAAACAAACGACGTCAGACGGACCACCTGCGTCCGCACGATCTCGATCCCGATGATGTCGCGACGGCGACCGGACCCAGAACGCAGGTGAAAGACTTCGATCGCCACCTCGACGGCTGGCTCGACGACCTGGAGGGCCGGTTGGCTCCTGCAGGTCGCCAGACGCCACAACGTGGACCGGACGACCACACGGTACCGGAGACGGCCCTGGGGGGCCGCGCGCTGGCTGAGGCCGAGGCCGATGCCGAGGCGGGACAGCGCGACCGCGCACGGTTCGAGACCTTGGTCACGGTCGTCAGGGAGATGGCCTCCGAGATGCGGTCGCTCAGGAACGACGTGGAGCAGATCAAGGCCACGATGGATGAGAGGGCGTGTGGTCAGTGACACTCGTGCGCTCGTGGCCGGACGGCCCGCCCCTGACGACCGGCCGTCGGAGTGATTCGAACCCGCCAGCGCGGCCCGCGGCGGCGGCCCCCTCGTTCGGAATCACGCCGGTGGCGGCAGGCCGGGGTATCGTGAACTGATGCCGGCTCTCCAGGCGCACGATCTACGCAAGGTGTATGGGCACGGCGAGAGTGGCGTGGCTGCAGTCCGTGGCGTCAGTGTCGAGCTCATGGCCGGCGACTGTGTGGCGGTTGTCGGACCGTCCGGGTGCGGGAAGTCGACGCTGTTGCACCTGTGCGGAGGCATGGACCGTCCGACCGCCGGCTCCGTGGTGGTCGACGGTGTCACGCTGGCCGGTCTCGGCGACGATGGACTCACGCAGCTGCGACGGGAGCGCGTGGGGTTCGTGTTTCAGTTCTTCAATCTCCTCCCGACACTGACACTGAGCGAGAACATCGCCTTACCGCTGCTGCTGGCTGGCGTCTCCGCCGGGGAAGGCGCGGATCGGGCCCGCTCCTGCGCCGACGCCGTTGGCCTCTCACATCGTCTGCATCACTACCCCTCGCAGGTATCCGGCGGTGAGTTGCAACGGTCGGCGGTGGCTCGAGCCGTGATCCACCGGCCGGCGCTGCTCATTGCGGACGAGCCGACCGGCAATCTGGATACTGATAACGGTCGCCGCGTCCTCGACATCCTGCGCACCTTGAACGAGGACACCGGAGTTGCGGTGTTGCTCGCTACGCACGACCAGGCGGTTGCCGCGCGCGCTGATCGGATTCTACGCATGCGCGATGGCCTCGTGGTCGTCCCTGCCGACGCGACTCGCGCGGCGTTGCCTCACGCGTGATCCTGTGACGCTATTCCGCCAGTTCATCGTGCGCGCGTTGGTCCGAGACCCGAGGCGCAGCCTGGCGACGGTGGCCGGTCTGACGCTTGGAGTCGCGGTGGTCATTGCCATCCGGCTGGCGAACGCCGGTTCGATCCGTGGGTTCGAAGCGGCCCTGGATGTGGTGGCCGGGCAGACCTCGTTGGAAATTGTCGGGGCGGGCGTCGGCGTGCCGGACGGCCAGCTCGAACATCTCGGGTGGTTGCGCGACTACGGGCTCGTGAGCCCGCTCATCGCGCGCACGGCCCGGTTGCGTGCGCCAGACGGGACCGAGCAACCGCTCCAGGTTCTCGGGATTGACGTGCTGCGAGACCGGCCGTTCCGCGAGTACCAGTTGGTGGAGTTCGCGCGTGGGGGGCGCGACCCCAGCGCGCAGGAGCTGCTGGCTCTCCTGTTGGATTCACGCTCAGTGGTGCTCACTGAGCGGTTCGCGACGCGTCACGGGATTGAGCTCGGCAGCGCGGTGGAGCTGGTCATCGGCGACCGCGTGCACGACGCGCTGGTGCGCGGGTTGTTGCTCGACGAGGGCCCGGCGCGGGTCGTCGACGGGCAGCTCGCCCTGCTGGACGTCGCGGTCGCGCAGTTGCTCTTCGACCGAATCGGCTGGTTGGATCGAGTGGAGATTCAGCTGCACGACGCCACCGCCATCGACGAGGCGGAGCAGGCCATCGCGGCCAGACTGCCCGACGGTCTCCGCGTGCAGCGTCCCGCGCAACGTGGCCGTCAGGTCGAGAAGATGCTCGCGGCGTTTCATTTCAACCTGACCGCGCTGTCCTACATCGCGTTGGTCGTCGGATTGTTTCTTGTCTACAACACGGTCGCGGTGTCGGTCATCTCGCGGAGACGCGAGATTGGGACGCTGCGCGCGCTGGGCGCAACGCGGCGCAGGTTGCTCGGTCTGTTTCTCGGCGAGGCCGCGCTGCTCGCCGGATTGGGTACCGCCGTCGGGGTTCCCGCCGGGTGGCTCCTGGCCCAGGGTGCGATCGCGCTGACGTCCACCACGGTCAACGCGCTCTACATCACCTCCGCCGCGACGGTGCCACCGCTGGCCTGGTTTGACCTGCTGCTGGCGGGTGGCGTGGCGATCCCACTGGCGCTGGCCGCCGCGGCGATCCCGGCGCTGGAAGGGGCCCGCGTGACCCCAATTGCGGCTGTGCGTGGAGCCGACCGTTTCGCCTCAGACCAGCGCCAGCGCATGGGGCGGGTGGCGCTGGTGGCCGCGGTGTTGTTCGGGCTGGCGGGGTGGCTCTCCACCTTGGACCCGGTCGGTGGGTTGCCGCTCTACGGCCTGGGTGCCGCACTCGCCGTGATTGGGGGGGGCGCGGCCCTGGTGCCCCTCCTGTTGACGTGGCTACGGCGTGTGGGACGCCGGGCCTTCGTGCGCTGGTTCAAGGTCGAGGGGATGCTGGCACACGCGAACCTGTCTGCATCGGTCGGGCGGCTGACCGTCTCGGTGGCGGCCCTGGTCGTGAGCCTGGCGATGCTGGCGGCCATTGCGATCATGGTCGGCAGCTTTCGCGACACGGTGACCTACTGGGTAGGACAGACTCTGCGTGCGGACCTCTTCGTGTCCGCCGCCGGTCGCGGACCCGCTGGACCGTCCCCCACGATCTCCAGCGATGCCGAGCGGCGGGTCGCGGCGCATCCATCGGTCGTGGCGATCGACCAGTTTCAGAGCGTCGACCTGCCGTACGGTGCCGACGGCGATCTCATCATCCTGGGCGCCGGCAATTTCGAGGTGCTGCTGGAGCATGGAGGACTCCTGTTCAAGGAGCCGGAGTCCGGACGCGACGCCATGGCGCGGGCGGTCGGCGCCGATGCGGTGGTGGTGTCCGAGGCCTTCGCGTTGAAGCAGCGGGTGGCCGTGGGCGAGACGATCGCGCTCGAGACCCCCCAAGGGGCACGTCCCTTCCGGGTAGAGGCCATTTACTACGACTATTCGAGTGATCGCGGGTTGGTCGTCATGGACCGATCGACATTCGAGCGCCACTACGGCGCTCAGCGGCCGGCGGGGTTGACCGTCTATTTGGACCCTGCGGCGGATCCGGTGACCGTGCGTGAGGAACTGCTCGCCGGCCTGGGTCCCGACCACCGTTTGTTCATTAATACCAATGCGACGTTGCGGGCGGAAGTCCTGCGCATCTTCGACGCGACCTTTGCCATCACGTACGCCTTGGAAGCGATCGCGATCTTCGTGGCGATTATGGGAGTGGCGACCACACTGCTGACCTTGGTGTTGGAGCGACGCGAGGAGTTGGCGATGCTGCGGCTGGTGGGAGCCGGTCGCGCGCAGATCAGGCGCATGGTGGTGCTGGAAGCCGCGATGCTCGGCGTGGTCAGCCAGGCGCTCGGGCTCGCGGTCGGGGTCGTGCTCTCGGTGATTCTGATCTACGTGATCAACGTCCAGAGTTTCGGCTGGACCATTCAGTTCGACCTGCCGATCTGGTTTCTGGTGCGCTCGACCGTACTGGTCGCCGTGGCCACGGCCGTCGCGGGCCTGTATCCCGCTCGTGTCGCCACCGGTTTCGCTGGGACGGGGGCGCGATGAGCGGCCTGCTCGTGGTGCTGCGTGGTCGAGCGAGGACCGTGTGGACCACCGTTGGCGCCCTGCTCATGTGCGGGCTCGTCCCGGGCCTCACCGCCCAGGCCCCCCGCTCGACCACTGCGGATGGCTGGCGTCTGGCCGCACCCGACTACGCCCTGCAATTTCCCCGTGACCATGGCAGCCACCCCGAGTATCGCATCGAGTGGTGGTACTACACCGGCAACCTCGAGGCGGCGGATAGCCGCCGCTTTGGGTATCAGGTGACCTTCTTTCGAATCGGCGTCGACCCGGCGCCGACGAACCCCTCCCGGTGGGCGGTTCGTGACCTGCACATGGCGCACCTCGCGGTGACCGACATCTCGACGACGCAGCACATGACGGCGGAGCGGTTCGACCGCGGCGGCGTGGGCTGGGCCGGCGCCAGCGAGCGCACCCTCGATGTGTGGAACGGCGACTGGCGGGCCGAGCTCGATGGCGAGGCCCATCGGCTCCGCGCGGCTGACGGCAGCTTCGGTGTCGACCTGCGACTCGAGGCGGGGAAGCCCCCGACCCTCCACGGTGATGAGGGACTGAGTCGCAAGGGGGCGGAGCCGGGGAATGCCTCGCACTACTACTCGATGACCCGGATGCCGACAACCGGGCAACTGCGGCTCGACGGCGAGCTCATTGACGTGACCGGTGCCAGCTGGATGGATCATGAGTTCGGGACGACGTTTCTCGAGCCGGGACAGGTGGGATGGGACTGGTTTTCACTGCAGCTTGACGACGGTACGGACCTCATGATCTACGAATTCCGTCGCGGTGATGGCGCGCCGGACGACTTCTCGTCCGGTACGTGGGTCGGGGCGACCGGTGCCGTCACGCGTCTTGACCGCACTCAGTTCATGCTCGTCCCTGGCCGCCGGTGGTCGTCGCCGACAAGCGGGGCCGCCTACCCGGTCGAGTGGCGCGTGGAGGTTCCGTCTCGGCAGGCGGAACTCACTGTCGAGGCGCTCGTTGACGCCCAGGAACTCGACACCGCCAATTCAACCGGTGTGACGTATTGGGAAGGCGCGGTGACGGTGCGCGGCCGGATCGGCGAGCGAGAGATTCAGGGGCGCGGGTACCTGGAGATGACCGGCTATGTCGGCCGACCCATGAGTGAAGTTTTTCGATGAGCGTCGGCCTCGCGCCCTTGCGGTATGGCCCCCGGTGGGAGAGGATCACCACATGACCGAGTCTCTGTCACGCCGTCACTTCCTGCATGCCGCTGGCGCCGGGGCCGCGTCGGTGTGGATTCCACGCACGGTCCACGGCTACACCGAGGCCGAAGTGCGCAAGATGGCGTTCAATGAGCGCGTGGAGGAGGGCATCTCCAAGTGGGACCTGGACACCCCCTGTCTGGTGGTCGACCTGGACCGGCTTGAGGGCAACCTCGATCACATGCAGACGACGCTCGCCGGCAACGGGGTCGCGAGCCGCCCGCACGCCAAGACCCACAAGTGTCCGGCTATCGCCAGGCTCCAGATGGCGACCGGGTCGGTAGGGATTTGCACCGCGAAGATCAGCGAAGCGGAGGTGATGTTCGAGCATGGCATCGAGCAAATCCTGATGACGACCGTCAACGTCACACCTCGCAAGATTCGGCGTGCGATGCATTTGAAGAAGTGGTGCGCCGGGTTCATTCAGGCGGTCGACACCGCGGCCAACGCACGCGACCTGTCGGCTGCGGCCGCGGAGGCTGGCGTCGTGGCCGATATCGTGGTCGACGTGGACCCGGGTGGGCATCGCAGTGGCATCACCGCGGGGGCTCCGGCGCTCGAGTTGGCACAACTGGTCGACACGCTGCCGGGACTGCGGTTGCGGGGGATGCTCTGCTACGACGGCGGCGCCCAGCACGTGATGGGGTTCGCCGAGCGTCGGACGCGCGCGTTGTCGAGTTTGGAGGATGCGGCCGAGACCCACGTGCAGATGCAGCGTGCCGGGCTCGATAACGGCATCTTCAGTGGCGGTGGCACCGGTACTTACAACATCGACCATGAGACGCCGGGACTGACCGACGTCCAGGTGGGCAGCTACGTGTTCATGGACGCGCAGTATCTGTCGATCGGTGGCGCCGACAACCCGGACGCCTACGACGATTTCGAGCCAGCCTTGACGGTCATGACGACCGTGCTGAACGCGCAGTACGAGGGGCGCGCGACGACCGACGCGGGTGCCAAGGCCAACACCATCAACAAGCCCTGGCCGATCATCGCGGGTGAGACCGACATCACCTACACCTCCGGGTCGGACGAGTACGGCTCGATCCGCTACGGGGCCAATGCCAGCCGGACCTATGCGGTGGGGGACAAGCTGGAGCTCATCGTGTCGCACTGCGACCCGGTGGTGAACCTCTACGACCAGATGTACGGCGTGCGCGGCGACACCGTCGAAGTGATCTGGCCAGTGGCCGGTCGCGGCAAATCCGTGTAAGTGACTGCTGGTTCCAGAGTGGGGTGAATGCCCCGCGCAGCCTGAGGTATAATTCCCCGGTTATGTGGACGAAGCTACAGAACACGCCCCGTAAGAAAGCGCCTCGCAAGGTTGCCGTCATCGACCCGGACGCCTGCTTTGGCGCGTTCGCCTGTTCCATCTGTCAGGCAGCCTGCCCGGTCGAGAACTGCATTGTCGAGGCCAAAGACGCGAACGACCGCTGGGTCTGCGCCGTCCTGATCGACAAGTGCATCGGCTGTGGACTGTGCGTCACCGTCGGCAATCCGACGGCGCCCGGCAAGCGTGATTTTGGATGTCCCAGCGACTACGACGCGATCGACATGGTGGCCTACACCGATGTGGTGACGGCGGTCGAGGCCGAGGTGGGACCGGAGGCCGGTGAGGCCGAGCCCGAGCCGGCCAGCGCCTAGGTCACCCGTCCGAATTTGAGCCGGCGATCGCGTAGGTCACCCGTCCGGGCCCTCTGCGCTCGTGTCAACGTCGGCCAGTTCAACCAAAATTACACCCGGCTCAACCGTGTCACCCTCTGCGCAGTGTATCGCCGCGACGTGGGCGTCCCGTGGGGCTCGCAGCGGAATCTCCATCTTCATCGCCTCCAGCATCACCAGCGTGTCGCCTCGGGACACACGTTGACCGACCGTCACGGCCAGCTGGCTGACGGTGGCGGGCATGGTCGACGCGATATCTGCTGCTGCCCCCGTGGCGTCTTCCGCCAGCGCCTCGGCAGTGCCCTCACGCTGCGTCACATGCGGCCAGCGGAATGTCCGACCGTGCACCCATCCCCAGTCCGCGTCCGGCCCCGTGGCCACGATCACCTCGAACGGGTGCCCGTCGATGGTCACCTCATAGCTGTCGCGGTCGAGGCGGCGCACGTCGACCGGGCTGTCCACACCGTCGATCTGAATCTGGCCTGACGCGGCGTCGGCGTTGCGCGTCAGCGTCTGCACCGTGGCCGCCGGCCGTCGCGGGGTCGTCATGTCAGCCGCCATGCCCCGAGGGTGGTCCAGGGGTCCTGCGGGTCCTGAACGGCTGCGTCGGTCTGGATACTGCCATCAGGGCGCAGACCCGGTTCAAGACGCCTGTGCACCGCCAGCGCGGCCGAGAGCGCGAGCGCCGGTCCCGGCTCGTCCTCTGCACCCGCGGGGTCGGCCAGCAATGCGTCGATCTCAGATTCGAGGAACGCGGTGTCGACGTGGCCCGCCCGCATGCGCGGGTGAGACAGGATGCTGGAGAGCAGGCGGGCATTGGTACGCACACCCAGCACTACCAGACGATCCAGCGCGGCGCGCGCCCGGGCCAACGCAGCGTCACGCGTGTCGGCGTGTGTCACGATTTTGGCGAGGAGCGCGTCGTAGTGGGTCGATACGGTGTCGCCGGTGGCAACCCCGGCGTCCACTCGGATTCCCGGCCCGGTCGGTTCCTGAAACCGCAGCAGACGGCCCGCGTCCGGGATGAAGCCCTCGTGCGGTCGCTCCGCGTAGAGACGGCACTCGATCGCGTGGCCTCGGACCTGAATGTCTTCCTGGGTCCAGGGTAGCGGCGCCCCGCCGGCGATGGCCAGCTGGGCGTGGACGAGATCACGCCCGGTCACGGCTTCGGTGATCGCATGTTCGACCTGGAGGCGGGTGTTCATCTCGAGAAACGCGACCACGGGCTCGTGGCCACCATCGTGACCCGGCGCACCCCGATCACTGGCGTCTTCGACCAGAAACTCGACGGTGCCCGCGTTACGGTAGCCGGCTGCTTGGGCGGCGGTGACCGCGGCCTGCGTGAGCCGGGCGCGTAACGCGGGCGAGAGGTGTGGCGCCGGGCTCTCCTCGATGACTTTCTGGTGTCGTCGCTGTATTGAGCATTCCCGCTCATGGAGGTGGATGACGCGGCCCTCGTGGTCGGCGATCACCTGGACCTCGATATGACGGGGTCGGCGCAGCAGCCGCTCGACATAGAGGGTGCCGTCGCCGAATGCTGCAAGAGCCTCCCGGCGCGCCGAGTGCACCGCGTCGGCGAGCTCGTGGGCGCTGCCGACCGCTCGCATCCCGCGGCCACCGCCGCCGGCGGACGCCTTGACGAGCAGGGGAAACCCCAGCCGACGTGCGGCGTCGGACAGGCCTGCGTCGGACTGGTCGTGTGGGGTGTCCCCCGGCACCACCGGCACCCCGGCCGCCACCATGAGGCGGCGCGCCTCGATCTTCGAGCCGAGGCGGGCAATGACGTCGGCCGGTGGACCGACCCAGATCAGCCCGGCCTCGACGCAGGCTGCCGCCATCTCCGGGTTCTCTGACAGAAAACCGTATCCAGGATGTACGGCGTCGGCACCAGTCTGCCGCGCCGCGTCGATGATGGCGCCGATGGACAGGTAGCTGTCCACCGGCCGGGGCGGGCCGATGGTGACGCACCGGTCAGCCGCACGGGCATGGGGGGTGCGAGCATCGATGGTCGAGCAGACCGCCACGCTCTCAATCTCGAGCTCGCGGCAGGCGCGGATGATGCGCACCGCGATCTCGCCGCGGTTGGCGATGAGCAGCCGGCGGATACTCACGACCCGTCGTCCTCGATCCATCCGGATATTCCCGACCCGTCGTCTTCGACCGCCATCCGGATACTCACGACCCGTCGCCCTGGATCCATCCGGGCGACCGCTTGTCGAGAAACGCGCGGATTCCCTCTTTGGCTTCGGTGGTGATGCGTAGGTCGGCGATGGTTTCCACCGTCAACTGCGTCACGGATGCGGGCGGGCGGTCCATGACGGAGGCGATCAAGGCCTTGGTGGCCGCCATGGCCCGCGGCCCCGCGGTTCTGAGGTCCTGCGCGACGCGCGCGATGGCGGCGTCAAGGCCGTCTGGGGGCGCGATGACGTGTACGAGGCCAAGCGCGTGGGCGCGGCTCGCCGAGAACCGTTCGCCCGTCAAGAAGAGATGCCGTGACGCCGAGGCGCCAATTTTCGCAACGGCGTAGGGGGAGATCACGGCCGGGACCAGGCCGAACTTGACGTCGGTGAATCCGAACACGGCGTCCTCGGTGGCCACGACAATGTCACAGACGGCCACCAGACCCACGCCGCCCGCCAGTGCGGCGCCCTGCACGCGGCCGATCAGTGGTACCGGGAGGGTGTCCAGTTTGACGAAGAGACGGGCGAGCGTCCACGCGTCGTGAATATTCTGTTCGTAGTCGTAGTTGACGGTGCGTGACCGCCAGGCCAGGTCAGCACCCGAGCAGAAGCTGCGCCCGGCGCCGCCCAGCACCGCCATGCGCAGCGTCCGGTCATGGGCCGCGGCGTCTGCCCAGCGCGTCAGTTCGTCGATGAGCTGATCGTCGATGGCGTTGCGCACCTCAGGCCGGTTGAGGGTCACGTAGTCGACACCGTGTTCGCGCCGCACGTCGATCGCACTGTAGGACTCAGACATCGTCAAGGACTCCAGTAGGACCCGATCAGGAATAACTTGACCATCCTGACGGCCGATGCACTCCGCCCGGCTGCGTTGTTCGTCGCTTACATACAGCCGGTATGTGCACTTCTCACGCCTGATCAACTTATTCCTGATCGGGTCCTAACGTCTCACATTCTGAACACACCGAAGGACGGATCGCCGATTGGCGCGTTCGCGGCGACCGAGAGACCCAGGCCGAGCGCGTCGCGTGTCTCGGAGCAAAATCTTCTAACGTGTTTTTTCTAACTTTACCTTTCGACGTAACAAATATGACATGGAATTTTTTCCATTCACTTTCGTTTTCAGGGAGGGGCATTATTGAGCTTATTGAGTGATGACTCTTTAAAGGCAAAAGGTTAAATAAAGTTTTACCTTTTGAATTGGAAGTTCCCTGGGGAATTTTCCAGGCTTTCAATTTGTAAACAAGCCCTTGAGTCGAAAAAAATAAAACTGGTGTATGTGAATTTGCTGTAAATATTTGAACTACAAAATCTTCGTCACGAGTTTTAATTCCCGCTTTACCTTTTCCACCTCTTTTTTGTATCTTAACTGATGCTAGGGATCCGCGTTTGATGTAGCCCTTATTTGTTATCGTAACTACAATTGCTTCTTTTTGAATTGTTTCTTCAATGTTATAATTTAGTACTGCATTTGTAATTTTTGTTCTTCTTTTAACTGAAAATTTATCTTTAATATTGTTTAATTCATTAACAATATAATTAAATAATTCTTTTTTTGATTTTAATAATTTTTCATATTCATTTATTAATATAGAAAGCTTTTTTATTTCAGTTTCTATTTCATTAATTCCAAAAGCGGTCAATTTTTGTAATCTTAAGTCTAGAATCGATAAAACTTGCATTTCTGACAAAGAGTAATTATTTTGATTTTTCTCTGAACTTATCAGTTTAATTAGATTTGATGTTTTGCTAATTTTCCATTTTTTACTTAGTAAGTTTTTTTTAGCTTCTTCAGTATTCTTAGATTTTTTTATGATTTTTATTATTGCATCTATATTTTCAACAGAAACAGAAATTCCTATTAATATGTGAGCTTTATCTTGAGCTTTTTTTAAATCAAACTTTATTTTTTTAGTTAAGGTCTGTTCTCTAAATTTGACAAATTCAGATATAAATTCTTTTAAATTTAGTATTTTTGGTTTTCCATCAACTATCGCCAAGGTATTAAATCCAAAAGATGATTCGATAGATGTTAGTTTATATAATTGTCTTTTAACAGTTTCCGGCTCTACGTTTCTTCTTAAATCTATTACAACTCTAACTCCTTCACGATTTGATTCATCTCTTATATCGCTTATGCCTTCTATTTTTTTATCTCTAGCTAGCTCCGCAATTCTTTCATTTAAAACTGATTTATTTACTTGATATGGAATAGATTTGATTACTAATCTTTCTTTGCCATTTTTTAAACTTTCCTCTTCTATTTCTCCTCTGATTTTAATAGACCCTCTTCCTTTATTGTAACCATTTTTTAAATTATCTTGTCCAATTACTATTCCTCCGGTTGGAAAATCTGGGCCAGGAACTTTTTTCATTAATTGGCCAATTGTAATATTGTTGTTGTTAATAAATGCTATGGTTGCGTCAATAATTTCTCCTAAATTATGCGGCGGTATACTTGTAGCCATTCCTACGGCAATCCCACCCGCTCCATTAACTAAAAGGTTTGGAAATTGTGATGGTAAAACAGTAGGTTCCTTTTCTGTTTCATCATAATTGCTTCGATATTCTATTGTATTTTTTTCTATATCATCAATTAAGTGTTGAGAAATTTTTGCTAACTTTGTTTCTGTATATCTCATTGCGGCAGCAGGGTCACCATCTATTGAACCAAAGTTTCCTTGTCCATCGATCAAAGGAAGGCTCATAGAAAAATCTTGAGTTAGTCTTACCAAAGCATCGTAGACAGCCTGGTCTCCATGAGGGTGATATTTACCGATAACGTCACCGACTACTCTTGCAGATTTTCTAAATTGTTTAGACCAATCAAAACCACCTTTATACATTGCAAAAATTATTCTTCTATGAACAGGCTTTAAACCATCTCTAACGTCAGGTAGAGCTCTACTAACAATTACGCTCATAGCATAAGATAAGT
>CALLXD010000016.1 GCA_937766455.1 Vicinamibacterales bacterium
CGATCGGACCTAGCTCGTCCTGTTGGAAGGGCTGACGGAACAGTTCCTCATACAGATACGTACTCGCGAGCTCGCCGTCTCTCCGCTCGAAGTCGTATGGTGTCACCTGCGTGTAGCCACACGACTCGAGGACCGCTTTGCCCACGCGGTACATCTCCAGGTTGTCTTCCGTCGTGGGGAGTTCGCCTCTCCGATTTCGAGAAAAATCCGTTCGACCAGCGACATTCAACTCGTAGTGCGTGATGTGGGTGATTCCAGTCGCGGCCATCGCCTCGAGGTCGCGCACCATCGCCTCAAGCGTCTGGTTTGGCCAGCCGAAGATGAGATCCACACTAGCCGGTAGGCCCAAGGCGTCGCACGACTCGAGCGTGCGGTAGACCTGTTCGGATGTCTGTTTGCGCCCGCTGGCCTTGATGAGCTCGTCGTCGAGCTGCTGGACCCCCATGCTGATGCGGTTCATCCCGCTCTGCTTCATACCCAGCAGCTTGTCGTGGGTGAACGTCTGGGGAATGCCTTCGAGTGTGACCTCGATATGCGGCGGGATCTCGAACACCCCCCGGACCACATCCATCAGCCGCGGATACTGGTCGGCCTTGTACAGGTTCGACGTTCCGCCACCGAAGTAGATGCTGGCCAGCTCGGTGCCGGCGAAATGGTCCCGGAACATGTCGCCTTCACGCTCCAGGTAGCCCAGGTATTCGTCCAGTTGACGATGACCGGTGTAGATCTCGCTGGGGAACAGACAAAAACCGCATCGATCAGGGTCTGTCGGCAGGCAATACGGCGTGCCGACGTATAAATTGACCTGTTTTCGGATGGCACGATTGGCCTGCTCGCGGGCCTGCAGGACGTCACGCATCGGGACGTCCTTTTCGAGCCAGTGCACCGGTGATGGATGGCCGTGCAGCACCTTGTTGCTCTGGCGCCGACGCCGGTGCTTCTCCACGAAGGCGTGGACCGCCTGCAAATCGTGCATGGATACCGGTACCCGATCCGACCTGTTGCGAAAACTGGGATCCGAACCGTCTGCCAAAAATGGTGGCCGTCTGGGGGCGACCACGCTCAGACTGTATGAACTGTTGGATTGTCGGCCGGACCGTGCGGGTTGTCAACCCGACGCCCAGAGAACTATCGCACCTTGGCCAGGACGCCGCCGTCCGCGTTGAATTCCACACGAGTCGGATTGGCCGGCAGCGGCAGTTCCACCAGCACGTCGGCGGCGTCCACCCAGACCCGCTGGATGATCGGCGGGTGTTCGTCAAAGGTGAACCGGATCGGCACCGGCATCTTGAATCCGTCCGAGACGTCTTCTTGCCTGATACGACCGCTCAAGACGAAAGGGGTCTGGCTGTCGATGAGTGGAGTGACCTTGAGATCGGGGCGGTAGGTAGGCACCTCCACGCCGTAGACCCATTGGTCGAAAAACCAGTCCATCGGTTCGCCGAACGCCTCGGTGACGGCCGTCTCGAATGACTGGGTGGACATGACTCCGCCGACATGGGCGGTGACGTAGTTACGCATGAGCGCGCTGAACCGCGCATCGTCTCCGGTCTCGGGGTCCAACAGCATCGACCGCAGCATGTGCAGGATGTAGGCGCCCTTCTCATACACGATCACCCGATAGTCGAATGGCGTGTCCGCCGTGTTGAGTCTGAATCCGACGACGAGCGGTCCTGATTCGTGCGCGTCGCTACGGCGCAAGACGTCAGGCCGAAACCCGTAGTGCACGCCCAGCCCTTGTCCCACGTGGCCCTCGCCCAGGACATCGAGTCGCCAGGCGTTGAGCATGGCTGCGAACTGGTCTGGCGCGTCCAGCCCGTGTAGCGTGAAGAGGGCGGCGGAGTATTGGGCAAACCCTTCCGTCATCCACTGGTCCCGGTATCCGGCCCATCCGATGCCGGCACCCCACCACTGGTGGGCCACCTCATGAGCTCGGAACAGTTCCGATTCCCCGGTGTGCAACTCGCCGAACGCCTGATAGGACAGCAATACCAGCCCCGGAAACGCTTGGCCGCTCTCGGTCTGTGTTTCGCTGACGAGCAGCGAATCGTACGGGTATGGGCCGAAGTA
Source organism: Vicinamibacterales bacterium (assembly GCA_937766455.1). Classification (GTDB taxonomy): domain Bacteria; phylum Acidobacteriota; class Vicinamibacteria; order Vicinamibacterales; family UBA8438; genus UBA8438. The sequence goes on from CALLXD010000016.1 coordinate 2,071, forward strand.
GTCGCTGTAGAACTCGATGGCGCCGGTCAGGTCGTCAATGGTTTTCTCCCGACTCCCAGGAGAGAAACCGAGATGGTTGTCGTTGGCGTAGACCGAGACCATCGGCAGTCCGTCCCGTTCAACCTCGGTGACGTCAAATTCTCCGTAGTGGAAGGACATGCTCCGGACCGGTTCTTCCGTCGCCCAGCGCATGATGCGTGTGTCCCCGTCGAGCCGCTCGCCCACGAGAGTGCCGCCGCTGGCGACGCGGTAGCGCTCCGGCACCCTGAACGTGAGATCCAACACGCTGTGGGCGGCGTCGGGGTGGCGCGGTCGCCAGTAGAGTGTGTCCTTGAGGAGAAAGTCCAGCGTTTGGCGATGCCGCTCAATGAGTTCGCCTTCGTAGGCCACCTCGAGAATGAACCCTTCTCCGGCCGCGGCGGTGCGGGGCAGTGTGACGGTGACCCATGGCTCGAAACGATCTACGTCGAAGCGTCGACTGTGGCGTTCCTGCACGAAATACAGCTGCTCGCCGGCGAGGGCTGCGGGCTGGTCTGGCGCTGGGGTGACGTTCCCGTTCGGGTCCGGCCTGTCAACGAGCGCGGTCTGGAGGGTGTTGTCGCCCTGGGGGCGCCAACGGACATCCGTCACCTCAAGGGTGGAGCTGATACGCAGTCGCAGGCCCCGCGTCGGCTCCAGGGGCTCGAAGAGCAGGGCGGCGGTTCCGACGGTATTGCCGTCGCTATCGATGGCCAGATCCACATCGGCCCGCGGAGCCGACAGCCGCGGTGCGCGCCCGAGGTCTGGCCGATGCGGTCGTGCGGGCAGCGCCAACATGGCGCCTGTGATGTCGTCGTCGTCGACGGACTCCCTGAGCGACTCCGGTGCAACAGCGAATCCGGCGAGCGCGCTCGCCGCGCGGTCCGGTGGATAGTCAGCGACTCGTTGGACATGCATCCACGTGTCGGTGACGCGTCGACGGTCGTATCGATAGAGCCAGACCTCTTCGGGCTGATGCGGTTCCAGCTCGACCGTGAGCCAGCCGTGGGCCTTGCTGTCGAAGTCCGCCAGCGCATAGGTATTGTCAGGGTCGAGGGTTCCAGCATCTCGTTGCAACAGGTCCTCCAGCACCCGGCTCTCGGGGTTGCTGAGCTGTTGCTCGAGCCGGCGCTTCCGCCGGTTCTCCAGCAGTCGATTGGCGGCCTCGGTGTCGCTCGTCACCGGCGTCCTCTGCGGGTGGCGTCGCGAGCGCGCGAAATTGGTTGGGCAGGTCCCCCACCGACCACACGACGAGCCGGTCGAACGCCGCCTCGACGGAATGCTCGTCCGACAGCTTGTGGAGTTGATGATGCTCCACGGCGTCGGGGGGATAGCCCCGTAGGACGCCGTCGCCGAGAAACACCAACGCCGGGGGCGTCCCTCCGACGGGAGGAGCCAGATACAGGTGGCCGTCCGTCAGCTCGATCTCGAACCGATCCAGCCGGACGCGGCCGTCGCGAATCTGTCCGACATGCGAGACCTCGGCCTCTCTGAGGGCCTCATACCGCGGTGAGGGACCACGGCCGTCCGGGCTCTCGTCTCTGGTCTGCGAGCCTGCACCGGGGGTCGCGTACACCGGGCTGGCGGCAACGCAGACCAGAGCCCACGCGAGCACGCCGCTCCTGACCCTGACCCGTGGGAGGCCCCAGTCGGCGCCGGGCGAAGGGCGTACCGCACAGCATGGGCGCCAGCTTATCACCGGCGTTGAATCGGCCGTTCCAACTGAGCCGTGGTGCGTCGTGGCATCATCGGCGGTGCAGTGACCGTCCAGCCCATGTCGCACCCTGACCCGGAGGACCTCGCCCGAGTGGCTCAGGAGAAACTCGGCCGTAAGCGCACCGAGCGGGTGTACAAGCATTGCCGGACGTGCCAACCCTGCGCGGACCAACTGCTCAACCTGGTGAGTGACCAGGTCCGGCCCGCGGGGCGCCCCCTCCTCACAATGTGGAACTGGGTATCCCTCGCCGTCCTGGCTGCAATTGTGCTGGGTGCTATCGGGTTCTTGAGTTGGGCGTCGCGGCATGCCGTCCCGCCTGCGGCCGGATTCTGATGTGGAACAGGTCCTCGCGAACCGCCCACGGCGCATCCCTACGTGACACCATGAGGGCGACATGACATCGGAGCGAACACATCGAGCGGGCGGGTCGGTTGAGGACCATTGCCGCGCCTGCAAGACCGACCGGCTGCACACGGTGATCGCCGCCGATGGTGAGGGTCGAGCCATTCGCGTGGCATGTGGTTACTGCCACAGCGAGCACAACTACCGCGGTGGACCCAAAGGTGGCGGCGTCTGGCGGACATGCAGCTGCACCGCGTGGCCCGCGCGTGCGCGGCACCTCGACCGCCCCGTTTCCGATCGTCAGTGAACGAGAGAGGATGGCGGCTCCCATGACACCAGTGGTACCCCAGAATCGGACGACCTCGAGTTCTCTGCTCCGCCGCATCATCCGCGAGGAAGCAGGTGTCACGCCCGCGGTACCGGCCGACAAGGTGGCGCGGCGGCACCCTGGTCCTCCGCTCCGGCCGGCGCCGGCGGGCCAGGAGAAGAGCTGGCCGATCGAGACCTTCTTCCACAAGATTGTGATGGTGCGGAACCGGCTCAGAACGCTCGAGCAGCAGGTCAACGCCTCGGAGCTCCCGGCCGACGTGAAAGTGAAGCTGCAAGGGATACGTGAGCGGCTGCTACGGCTCGCTGACCAGCTTCAACGTCCTGTTCGCTGACGAGTCCGGTCAGATCAAGGGGAGCGGGGACCAGGACCTCTAAGGCGCCAGTCCTGGTGACAGTTCCTGCCGCCGAGCGCCGCACCCACCCGCCGATTTCACCGCTGGCGCGAGCACGGGTGCCCATACGGCGGCAGTCCCTCCGACCTCGTGTCAGGACTAGTGCCCTGTCGCCGATCGTTGATAGACGCGCGTCAGGCAGTCGGGACATATGCACGCCCCCTGCTTATCCGCGCCCCACGAGACCGCCAGCACCTTGCCGCAAATCGGACAGGCTGTGTCGAGCCTCCGAACCAGGGTGGCCGGAGCCGGTCGGAAGCGCTGTTCGGGCGTGGTCGCGAGTTGCGCCATTGGTTCACCTCTTGGGAAACCGGGCGCGGACTGTTGGGAGCACGCCCGACGAGCGTTCGCATCTGGTTCGCCTCAGTGCCGCACCCCACGTCGAGGCGGGCTCACCGGTCCCGAGCCGTCTCGCGGTCGAGGTGGACGTAGCGGCGTGTCCGGGCGTAGCACCTCCATGTGCCCGTTCCATTGCACATGCCGCATCCAGAATCCGGATGGGGCCCGCCAGGTGAGATAGCGACAGGGCGCGTCCGCCGGCTTCGCGGTACGGGTCAGCACCGTGGACATGGTGACCTCCTGGTATGTACCTCCCACACTACGCGCTCCGGTACCGACTCGGGAACTAGGTGTAACCCCAGTGCGTGTCGCGGTCGCCGGTGGGACGAACGCGTGGGATCGGGAAGGTCTACGACAGCGACGTGATGCCGTGCGCGATGGCGTACTTCACGAGGTCCGATGTGGTGTGCAGATCCAGTCGTTCCATGATGCGGGCCTTGTGAAACTCGACCGTCTTGACCGAGATACCGAGTGCCCCAGCGACCTCTTTCGCCGTACGTCCCTCCGCGACCTGCTGCAGGACCTCTCGCTGGCGTGGCGTCAGGGCGCCGAGTTGCGCTGGAGGGTCTACGAGGGGGCCGGGGAAGGTCGCCTCGAGCTCCGGCGAGCTCAAGAGCGGGGTGATGTAGTGCCGGCCTCTGAGCACCTCGCCAATCGCGTGTTCTAGCTCAGACGCGGCGGACCGTTTTAACAGATACCCAGAGGCACCCGCGCGAAACGCCTCGCGGAGATACGTCCGATCCGCGTGCATGGTCAGAAAGATTAACTTGCTGTCTGGCACGAGCTCTGTCAACTGACGCGCCGCTTCAAGACCGTTCAGCACCGGCATCGAGATATCGAGCAGGATGACATCCGGTCGCAACCGCTGCGCCGATTCTACGAGCGCCCGACCGTCGCCGACGGTGTCGACGAGTTCGCACCGCGGCTCCAGCAGGCTACGGAGTCCGTCCACCAGCAGGGTGTGGTCGTCGGCCAGAATCACACGGGTCCGCGTCACGAGGTCGCCTTCGAGGTCGGTACCCAGACGTCGATGCGCGTGCCGTGGCCGACACGCGACAGCAGTTGAAATCGTCCGCCCGTCAGTCGCACCCGTTCCTGCATGCCGACTACTCCCAGCCCCGGCCGGTCGCCCTCCATGCCACCCGGCTCAAAACCAACTCCGAAGTCCTCGATGACCAGGCTGATGCCCCCGTCGGCCGCAGTGCTGGGGGCCGCCGCCGTTCTCGCGATGCGGCCGCTCCTCCCGTTCGCCCTCGCGTTCGCCGCTGGGGCGATGATCTACGTGGTTACCGAAGAGCTGATTCCAGAATCCCAGCAGCACGGCGCGGCCGATCTGGCGACCTCGATGACACTGGTCGGGTTCGCCGTGATGATGGCTCTCGATGTCGCGCTCGGTTGACGGCTCAGCCCTTCACGCCAGCTTTGCGCAGGATTGTCATCATCGGACACCAGTTGGTGAAGGCCGAAAACGCTGCAAAAATGTACTAAAATATAGTACATTATTGAGGTGAAACTCGACCCCAAGCGGATCCGCCAGCGCTGCACGGAGCGAGGGATCTCGCTGCAAGCGCTGCTCCACGAAGCGGGCGTGAGCCGCACCGCCTATTACTCGCTGGCGCGCAAAGATTCAGTGCTCCCACGCTCGATACGGGCGTTGGCAGGAACACTGGGCGTGCGACCGTCGGCGCTTCTCGAAGAGGGTCAGCCCGAGGCGTGGCGAGCCGAAGCCATGCTGCGCAAGGCGCGGCGCATCGTGAAGCGCAACCCCGACGCGGCGTTCGAAGATGTCTGGCATACCCTGGTCCTCCTGGAGGAGGACCCGGTAGAGCGATTGCGAAGGAGCCTGCTACGTGGCCGCCCCCTCGATCTTCACTGAGAAGGAGCAGGGGTTCCTGCGCGAACTGGTGCGACAGCGCGTGGAGTTCATGGTCGTCGGCCTTTCGGCGGCCGCACTGCAGGGTGCTCCGGCGGTCACTCAAGACATCGATCTGTGGTTCAAGGACCTTGCTGATCCCCGACTAAAGAAGGCTCTGGATCGGGTGGGCGGTGTATATGTGGCTCCGACCGCTTCCACTCCCCCGATGCTCGCGGGGCGAACCGTTGCCTTGTTCGACATCGTGCTTACGATGGACGGGCTGGGCGCTTTCGACGAAGAGATCACACACACGGTGGAGATTTCGATCGGCCGCGCCAAGGTGAGGGTACTGTCCTTAGAGCGAATCATCGCCAGCAAGCGGGCCGCGAACCGTGAAAAGGACCGCCTGATCTTGCCGGTGCTCGAGGCGGCTGCCGCGGTGCACCGCGACACCCGGCGCCCTCGGCGAGACTGACGACTCAGCGGAGGGCCCATTGTGGAGCGGGCTGTCGTCATGGTGATCAGCATCGCTTCCTCTCTGGAAGCAGCTGCGGGTGCGCGAACCGCGTTCGCTCCTCCGGTATCCCCACGACGGACAGTGCGCCGCCAGCCCCCGGCACCTGGACCAAGCCGTCAGCATCGATCAACGGGAGCAGAATCTGATCATCGCGTCCCCAGACGCCACCCTTGAATCGGCAACTCGACGAGGGTTTGGACAGGACCAGAACCGCGACGCACCCGTCGGCGAATCTTCGGGGTGAAATCGCGGCGCGTGCGGTGGTCATTCGAGGCGGGGTCGGAACGTTCGTTAGCTATCCGTTAGCTTTTTGCCGCTTGAACGCGAGAAAGGCCAGCAAATGCTGGCCTTTCTCACAACTGGTGCGGAAGGGGGGATTTGAACCCCCATGAGCCATTGGCTCGCTAGCCCCTCAAGCTAGTGCGTCTGCCAGTTCCGCCACTTCCGCGTACATAGGTGGGTGAATACCGCGTGGACCGGCTACTGCGGTTCTGCCGGGGTGGCCGCCGGTGCCTCGACTGGGGCGTCAGTCGGTGCTGCGGCCTCGGCCTCGTCGGCCTCCGTCGGCGCGCTGTCGACGGGAAGCGTCGCCGGTTCAGCCTGCTGGAATCCAGGTCCGTCAACCCCGCTGAGGATCGACCCGGTGCCGCGCTGTCCCATGATGGCCAGCGTCATCGCGCCGACCATGAACAGGACGCCCATCACCGTGGTGGCGCGGGTCAGGACCGTGGCGCCGGCGCGCGCGCCGAAGGCGGTCTGGCTGCCACTGCCGCCGAATGCGGCCGCGATGTCGCCACCCTTGCCCTGTTGCATCAGGACGACGGCGACCAGCAGCAGGCACACGACCACATACAGCGCGGTAAGAACAATGCTCAACATGATCTTTTGATTATAGCGTCTTACGGGACGGCTGGCTGCGACGATCTCCGCAAAGCTGGTCGGTTCGAGGCCGGCCCCGCCGACGAGCGCGCCGTCGACATCGGCGAGCGCCATCAACTCGGCCGCATTGCCTGGTTTCACGCTGCCGCCGTAGATGATCCGGCACGCGGCCGCCGAGGCCTCGCCGAATTGTGATGCCAGTTGCTGCCGGATGTGCCGGTGGACCGCGTCTGCCTGGTCCGGCGTCGCGACCCGTCCGGTGCCGATGGCCCAGACCGGTTCATACGCAACGACCAGCGCGGCCACCTGCTCCGGCGTCAGGGCAGACAGTCCTTCGCCGACCTGCCTGTCCAGCACGTCGAATGTCCGGTCTGATTCTCGCTCCTCAAGCGTCTCGCCGACGCACACGATCGGCGATAGGCCGGCCTCGATCGTGGCGCGGGTCTTGGCGTTGACCCCGGCGTCGGTTTCACCGTAGAGCTGCCGGCGCTCCGAGTGACCAATGATGACGTGCGTGATGCCGGAGGCGCGAAGCATACCCAGGCTGACCTCGCCCGTGAATGCGCCCTGCGGTTCGGCGCTGACGTTCTGGGCGGCGACGCCGATGCGGCTGCTCCCGGTGGCTGTGGCTAGTGCCGGAAGCGCCAGGAATGACGGGGCGAGCACGATGTCCACATCCGATACCGCGTCCACCAGCGGCAGGAAGCTGCGCGCGTAGTCGACAGCTTCGTCAACGGTCTTGTGCATCTTCCAGTTGGCGGCCACAAATGGTGTGCGCATCAGTCGGTTCCTTCGCCAGCGTCTGGCAGCACGTCTATGCCGGGAAGACGCCGGCCGCCAAGCAGTTCCAGCGACGCGCCGCCGCCAGTGGAAATATGTGTGATCCTGTCGCCCACGCCGGCCCGACCGATCGCGGCCACTGAGTCGCCGCCCCCAACGATAGTGCGGGCTTCGCTGTTGGCCACCGCGTGGGCCACCGCCATGGTGCCGGCCGCGAAGGACTCGATCTCGAACACGCCCATCGGGCCATTCCAGACGACGGTCTTGGCCGCGGCAATGCTGTCGGCGTATCGCCGCGCCGTCTCTGGACCGATGTCCACGCCGAGTCGGTCGCCGATGGCGGGGTCGTCGACGGCGAGGGTCTCGCAGGGTGCCCCCGCCTCGAGCCGGGGCGTGACGATGTGGTCGGACGGCAACTCGAGCCGTACGCCATGCTCAGCGGCCGCGCGCTCGATCTGCCGAGTGGCGTCGATGAGAGTGTCCTCGACCAGCGAGCGGCCCACCGGCAGTCCCCGCGCCTTGAAGAAGGTGTAGGCCATGGCGCCTCCAATGAGCAGCGCGTCGACGCGCCCAAGGAGATTCTCGATGACCTCCATCTTGCCGGACACCTTCGCCCCACCAAGAATCGCCACGAACGGACGTGACGGCGAACGGAGCAGACCGCCCAGGTACCGCAGCTCTCTGGCCATCAGCAGACCAGCCGCCGCGTCCTGCACGTGGTTGACGATCCCGACCGTGGAGGCGTGGGCGCGATGCGCCGCGCCGAACGCGTCGTTCACGTAGCCGTCCACCGGTGCGGCCAGCGCCTTGGCAAATTCGCGATCGTTGGCCTCTTCCCCTGCGTGAAACCGCAGGTTTTCAAGCAGGACGACACGGCCCGCACCGACCTGTCCAAGGGCTGTCTGTACGGCCTCGCCGATGCAGTCATCCGCGAAGACCACCGGGCGGTCGAGTAGTTCGGCCAACCGGTCGGCAACCGGGCGCAAGCTCAACTCTTGATTGACGGTCCCCTTTGGGCGACCGAGATGGGACCCGAGCACAAGCGTGGCACCACGTTCGAGCGCGTAGCTCAGGGTCGGGAGCGCCGCGCGGATGCGCGTATCGTCGCCGATCACCCCGTCTCGGATCGGGACGTTGAAATCGACGCGGACGAACAGTCGTCGACCACCGAGTTCGAGCGTGTGGATCGTCTTCTTGGTCACGGTGCAGGTAGTGAAAAGGTTGGCCCGCGGACCCGAGTGCACGGTCGGTGCCTCCGTGGCCGTGCCGCCCGACCACCGGCGCCGGGGCGTCGAGACGCCCCGGCTATTGGCGGTTAGAGCCCCTTGTCCGTCAGGAACTTGATCAGATCCACGCAGCGGGACGAATAGCCCCACTCGTTGTCATACCAGGACAGAATCTTGACGAAGTCGCCATCCATCACACTGGTGTACGCCGCGTCGACGATGGACGAGTGTGGGTTGCCTTTGAAGTCGATCGAGACGAGCGGCTGCGTGGTGACCGCGAGAATGCCCTTCAGCGGGCCCTCGGCCGCCGCCGTGAACGCCGCGTTGACGCGCCTCGCCGGTGGTTGGCGAGTTTACCTGCGCGACCAGGTCCACCACGGACACGTTCGGGGTGGGGACGCGGATCGAAATACCGTCCAGCTTGCCCTTGAGCTCGGGCAGAACCTCGCCCACCGCCACCGCGGCGCCCGTCGTGGTCGGAATCATCGAGAGCCCAGCCGCGCGGGCTCGACGTAGATCCGGGTGTGGCAAGTCGAGCAGCTTCTGGTCATTGGTGTACGAGTGCACCGTGGTCATGAAGCCGCGCTTCAGGCCGAACTCTTGGTTGAGCACCTTGGCCACCGGAGCCAGGCAGTTCGTCGTACAGGAGGCGTTCGAGATGATCTTGTGCTGCGCTGGGTCGTATTTTTCGTCGTTCACGCCGAGTACGAGCGTCAGGTCGGGCTGTTTGGCTGGAGCCGTGATCACCACCCGCTTGGCGCCCGCCGCCAGGTGTTTCGCCGCGTCGTCACGCTTGGTGAAGATGCCAGTTGATTCCAGGACGACATCCACCTGCAGGTCGCCCCACGGGAGATTGGCGGGGTCGCGTTCGGCCGTCACCTGAAAACGGTGATCGCCCATACGGATTCCGTCGCCGTCGACGGCCACCTCGTCGGTCAGGTTACCGAGGACCGAGTCGTACTTGAGGAGGTGAGCGAGCGTGGCCGGCGTCCGTGATGTCGTTCACGGCCACGATTTCGATCTGGCTCTCGCCCCGTGCCGCCCGCATGATGTTCCGGCCGATTCGGCCGAATCCGTTAATCCCTACTCGAGTAGCCACTCGTCTTCCTCCGGTTGTCTGATGCGTACACAGGCGGGGTGTCGTTGGCGCACATTGCTTGCCGCACCGAGCATGATGGGACCGCGGCGCGGTCGGCCCGGAGCCGCGATCCCCATATGACGGACCACTGGCCCATCAACAAACGTCCTATTGTACAAATGCTGGCTGGCCCCGGTCAATCAGGCCGGTACCGTATACTCGACAGACCGTCCGATGTATCTCCTCTATAGTCTGGCCATCATCGGTTACGCGGCGGCGCTCGTCCCGCGACTGCTGTATCAGGCCGTACGCCACGGGAAATACGTGGGTACGCTGGGGGAACGCTGGGGTCGGTTGCCAGCTGATCTGAATCCAGACGGCGCGCCCTCGATCTGGATTCACGCCGTCTCGGTCGGCGAGGTGTTGGCGACTCGCGCGCTGATTCCGGCGCTTCGCGAACGGTATCCCGAACACCGCCTCTTGCTGTCGACGACGACGGAGACGGGACGCTCGGTTGCCACCTCGGTCGACGCTCTCGACGGGGTCTTTTATTTTCCAGTCGATCTTGCCTCGGTCGTCGGGCGGGTCCTGGATCAGGTGCGCCCGGTCCTACTGGTGATGGTCGACACGGAGCTCTGGCCCAACCTGCTCGCTCAGTGCGCCCGACGAGGCGTCTCCACGCTACTGGTCAACGGACGCGTGTCTGATCGGTCGTTTCCACGGTACCGACTGGTGCGTCCGTTCTTTCGCCGGGTGCTGGCGAACTTGTCACTCTGCTGCGCACAGAGCGACGAGTCTGGTCGACGGCTTGTCGCGCTTGGCGTGCCCGAGGATCGGGTGATGGTCACGGGCAATTTGAAGTTCGACACGCTGCCGGTTCCGGAGTCTCGGGCGTCGTGGATGCCGCAGGGTGTGCTGCGGGTGTTCCGAATCACGCCAGGTCGAACCGTAGTGATGGCCGCCAGTACCCATCCCGGTGAAGAGGCGGTGGTGCTCGACGCCTTCGCGCGCATCCAGCAGCGCGACCCCGGCGCACTCCTCGTGGTGGCGCCGCGACATCCGGAACGGTTTTCGGAGGTCGTGGCCTTGGCCACTCGCCGGGGGTTCGACACGATGCGTCGCAGTGCGCTCCCCCTGGATCGTGAGCCGCGTGCTGCCGTGGTGGTGCTCGACACTGTCGGCGAACTGGCAACCGCGTTGCAAATAGCGACCGTCGTGTTTCTCGGGGGGAGCCTGGTGCCCACCGGCGGGCACAACCTGCTTGAGCCGGCGGCCTGGGGTAAGCCGGTGGTGTTTGGACCGCACATGCAGAACTTTGCCGAGATTACGGAGCTGTTTCTGGCCAATCGCGCGGCTCGGCAGGTCGGCTCGGCCGATGCCCTTGAGTCCGCGCTGTCGGACCTGCTCGGCGACCCCGTACAACGTGCCGCGCTGGGTGCGGCGGCCCGGGCCCTCGTCGACGCGAACCGCGGCGCCACGGATCGCACCCTGGACGCTGTTGCGGCCCTCGTGACTCCGCCGGGGGACGCAGACACGGGCCGCGTGATGCCTTTCGGGATCCGGTGATGCGTCGCCTGCTCGGACACCTGTATGGCGCGGCGGCCTGGCGACGGCGTCGCTGGCATGTCGGACACCCGGAGACGCGCCGTCGGCTCCGGCAACCCGTGATCAGCATCGGTGCGCTCCGCGTGGGTGGGAGCGGGAAGACCCCGTTGACGGCGCACCTTGCGCGAGTATTAATGGGCATGGGTGAGCGCCCGGCGGTGTTGAGCCGCGGGTATGGCCGTGCCGACGCGGCCGACGGGGTGGTGGTCGTGCGCGAGGCCGGGCGCGTGGTTGGACGCTTGGCCACCGCCGGTGACGAACCGTGGATGCTGTCCCAGTCGCTCGATGGTGTCGTGGTGGTCGTGTGCCCCGACCGCTATCTGGCCGGGCGGCTGGCCGAGACCCATCTTGCCGCGACGGTGCACCTGCTGGACGATGGGTTTCAACACCTTCCGCTGCAGCGGGGGACCGATCTGCTGGTCGTGTCACCATCTGACCTCGAGGCTGCGGTGCTTCCCGCCGGACCGCTACGCGAGCGGTTGTCGACGGCGCGCTGCGCCGACGCCATGGTGGTCGTTGGGGCGAACGACGAGCAGCGGCAGACGATGGCCGAGCATCTTGCGCTGTCCCGGTGTTTCGGGGCACGGCGACGCCTGGGGGCCGCACTGGTGCGGGCCCCTCGGGTGAAGCCGGGCGAGATCGCACCTGGGACTCCTGTATTCGCCGTGGCTGGCATCGCGCGGCCCGAACAGTTCTTCGACGATGTCCGGGACGCGGGATTCGCATTGCGCGGGACACTCGCCTTCCGCGATCACCACCGGTATGCACCGCGCGATGCTGCGCGCGTGGTCGATGCGGCCCAGGCTGTCGGGGCCGAGGTGATCGTGACCACTGAGAAAGACGGGGTCCGTCTGGAGTCGATGCTGCCGCTGGCCCTTCCAGTCGCGACCATGGCGCTCGCGCTTGAGGTGGAACCGGCCCGAGCGTTTCAGGCCTTTCTGGCTGAACGGCTCGCCGCTGAGCGGAGCGTCGCGTGAGCGAACTCCTGACGACACAGACCATTGCGCGCCGACGTCATCCGATTCGGCATCGGGCAGAGTATCTGGCGGTGCTGGCGGTGCGAACGGCCGCGCGCGTGCTGCCGCGGTCCTGCGTCATGTGGTTCGCGGACGGCTGCAGTCGGCTCTTTCACCGATTGGACCGCCGTCGGCGCCAAATCGCGCTGACGAATGTGCGTGCCGCGTTCCCGTCGCATTCAGACGAGGAGTGCCGGTCGATCGTCGAGGGTGCGTTCACGCATCTCGGTCGCCATGTGTTCGACCTCTTACGCTTCGACGCGATGAGCCCTGAACAAATGCTCGCACGCATCGATTTCGAAGGGGAGGAGCGCATGCGGGAGGCGTTGGCTCGTGGGCGAGGATTGATCTACTACTGCGGCCACTTCGGGTTTTGGGAAATGCAGATCATGGTGCACGCGGTGTGCCATGACCCGATCTTGATGGTCGCCCGCACCCTGGACAACCCCTATCTCGAAGCGATGATTGAGCGGCTGCGTACACGCGTGGGCACCCGCGTCATTGGGCGTCAGGGCGCGATACGCCGACTGTTGCGCGGACTACGCCAGGGTGAGTCCGTGGGGATGCTGATCGACCAGCACATGCACGACCGCAGTGCGGTGACGATCCAGTTCTTTGACCGTCCAGCGTCCACCACATCCGCGATTGCCAAGCTGGCTCTTCGCACCGGAGCGCCCGTCATACCCGTGTTCGCGTTGCCCCTCTCGGGCGGGCGCTACCGATTGATCTACGAGACACCAGTCGAGGCGCCGGATCCAAGTGACCCAGATGCGGTCCGTATCCTGACCCAGCGGTGCACAGACGTGCTGGAACGGTATGTACGTCGGAATCCGGAGATGTGGCTGTGGATGCATCGCCGGTGGCGGGTTGAAGACGACGTGACCGCCTTCGCGGCGCCAGCGGCGGAGCCTCCGCGACAGGCTTCGGAGGGTAACCGGTAAGCCTCATGCGTGTGCTCGTGCGAACGCCCAACTGGCTCGGCGACATCGTGATGGCGCTCCCCGTGTTCGCGGCGGTCCGGGCTCACTATGCGGACGACGTGGTGGCGTTGGCCGGCCCGGCGGCGTTCACACCGCTGCTGGAGGCGGTCGCCGGCGTCGACCAGGTCGTGCCGCTTCGCCGCGACCTCCGCGGAGGCCGTGCACGTCGGGCTGAGGTGACGCAGTTGCGTGATGGACGGTTCGATGCGGCGGTGCTGCTGCCGAACTCGTTTGGAGCAGCCTGGGTGGCGCGAACTGCGGGTATACCGGAACGGTGGGGACTCGCGGGTCGCTGGCGGCGGCGACTGCTGAGCCGGCCGGTCCCAAGGCCGCCATCTCGAACCCACCAGGTTGACGAATATCTCGCGCTCCTCCGCGGCCTCGGCGTCGAAGAGGTGACGTCAGAGCCGAGTCTGCAATCTCCACCGGGGATGGTGGCGTCCGCCCGACGTCTGCTCGAGGCCAGTGGGGTGGCCGCCGACCAACCGCTGGTCGGGATGGCCCCCGGGGCCGCCTACGGGTACGCTAAGCGGTGGCGCCCCGATCGCTATGCGCGAGTCGCCGAGCGGGTGGCGCGGCAGTCGGGCGCCGTCGTGGTCCTGGTCGGGAGCGGACACGACCGCGACGCGGGCTATGCGATAGAATCCTCGCTCGTGTCGCCCGAGGGGGGCACTGGGGGCGGGTCGGTCGTGAATCTGATCGGACGCACCGACCTGGCGCAGTTGATCGGTCTCCTCGCGTGCTGTCGTGCGTTCGTCTCCAGTGACTCAGGCCCCATGCATCTGGCGGCGGCGTTGGGCGTGCCCGTGACGGCGATCTTTGGCCCGACCGACGACCGGCTGACCGCTCCAGTGGGGCGCCATGAGGTGCTCACCCACGATGTGTGGTGTCGGCCCTGTTTCTTCCGTGATTGCCCCATTGACCACCGCTGCATGACTCGTATCTCCGAAGACCGCGTGTTCGAGGCCGTCGCCAGACAGATGGCGCTGTCCGTGACTTCGACCGGAGAGACGGGCCGATGACGCCCGCGGTGTTTCTTGATCGCGACGGGACCTTGAATGAGGACGTCGGACATCTCGATCGGCTTGAGCGACTCACCCTCTTTCCCTTTGCGATTGATGCCGTTCGACTGCTCAATCAGGCCGGATTTCGCGTCGTGGTGGTGACGAATCAGGGCGGCGTCGCCGCGGGGATGGTGGAGGAACGGTTCGTGATCGAGCTGCACGACCTGCTGCAGCGGCGATTCGCGGCCGGGGGCGCCACCATCGCGCGCATCTATCACTGCCCGCACGATCCGGACGCGGCGATTCCAGCCTACCGGCGAACCTGCGATTGTCGGAAACCCGCGGCGGGCATGCTGCGACGCGCGGCCACTGACCTCGACCTCGACCTCTCCCGGTCCTACATGATTGGCGACAAGTGGACCGACGTGGCCGTGGCGACACAGGTCGGTGCCACTGGGATGCTCGTGCGGACTGGATACGGGGTCACGCAGGAGGCTCGACCGAACCGGCCACCTGACGCCGTCGTCGTGGACGATGTGATGGCCGCCACCGTGCGTATTCTGGAGCAGACCGGTTCCCTCTAATCACATGATTCCCGCGTCCGTACATCCCGGGCCAGGCGACCACGAGCTGCTGGACCGACTGACCCGGCTGATCGGGTCATTCCGCAAGCCGCGCATCGCCGTTATCGGTGACCTGATCGCCGACGAGTTCATCTACGGCGGTATCGATCGTGTCTCGCGGGAAGCGCCGGTCCTCATCCTCAACTACGACTCTACCGAGGTCACCCCCGGAGGAGCCGGGAACGCCGCCCAGAACGTCGCGGCGCTCGGGGGGAGGGCGCGCCTTGTAGGACTGCTCGGGGCCGATGAGATCGGACGGCGGCTCGCTCGCAGTTTCTCGCGGCAGGTGGTCCGAGGCGGTCTGGTAAAGCCCGCGGGCTATCACACGCCCACCAAGACGCGCATTCTGGCTGGGGGTGTCCACTCGGCCCGCCAGCAGGTCGTACGAATTGACCGCGCCGGTCCGCCGGTCACCCGCGCGATGCGGGACCGAGTGGTGGAGGCGGCCGTGGCGGCTGTAGCCGGGTGCGACGCCGTGATCGTGTCGGACTATGGCACGGGTCTGGTCACGCCGGCGCTGGTGGCCGCCGTGAAGCGCCGGCTGCCTCGGCGTGGCCGTCGCCCCGCCGCCCCAATCCTGCTCGACTCCCGATACGCGCTCCTGAAGTACCGAGGGTTGACCATCGCGGCGCCCAATGAGTCCGAGGTCGAGCATCTGCTCGGCGTCACCGTGGGCGACCACTTGCCCACACTCGAGCGGGCAGGACGGGAGCTTCTTCGGCGAACCCGGATGTCCGGCATGCCTGGTGACTCGGGGGAGCCGCGGTATGGCGCTGTTCGAGCCCGGGCGGCCGACGCAGCATCTTCCCATCTACGGTTCGGATGAAGTCGCCGACGTGACCGGCGCGGGCGATACCGTGATCGCGACCATGGCGATGGCTCTGAGTATCGGGGCGTCCCCCCCCGAGGCGGCACTGCTTGCCAATTACGCGGGCGGTCTGGTGGTGATGAAACGGGGTACGGCGACTGTGACCGCGGACGAGCTGCAGCAGGCGGTCGTGACCGACCTCGAGGTGTGATGGCTCGGACCACGCCTGGCGGGTCGGTGGTGACAGAGCAGGAGCTCGTGGCGCGGGTTCTGGCCGCCCGGGCCGCCGGCGTCACCTACTCGTTCGCCAACGGGTGCTTCGACGTCCTGCACGTCGGGCACGTGCGCTATCTGACGGGCGCTGCGGCCGAGGCGGACCGGTTGATCGTGGCCATTAACGACGATGCGTCGGTGGCGGCACTCAAAGGGGCCGGACGCCCGATTCAGGCCGCCGTCGATCGGGCCGATCTCGTCGCGGCATTCAGCATGGTGGATTATGTCGTGGTGTTTCCCGACCTGACGGTTGAGCGGCTGCTGACCACCCTGCGCCCGGAGGTCCACTGCAAGGGGTGCGACTACACCGTGGACACGGTGCCGGAGCGCGGTGTCGTGCGCGCCTATGGTGGCCGCACGGTCATTGTCGGCGATGCGAAGGACCACTCCACCCGCGATGTCATTGCGCGTATCCGCGCGCAGCCAGGCGAGTAGTCGCCATGCGCGCGATGCTCATTGTTCGGCTCGGCGCGCTCGGAGATATCATCCATGCGCTGCCGATGGTGGCGGCCCTGCGGGATCGGTTTCCCGAGGCGGTGATCGACTGGGTCGTCGATGAGCGCCACCGAGACGTGCTCGACCTGGTGCCGATGCTCAACCACCGCATCGTTCTCCGGACCCAGTCGGTCCCGTTGGTGACGCGTCTGAGGGAGCTGCGTCGTGTCCTGACCCGTCAGCGATACGACATCGCGATTGACCCGCAAGGCCTCTTGAAGTCAGCCGTTGTGGCGCGGCTCAGCGGCGCTCGCCGGGTGCTTGGCTTTGCGTTTCCGCATCTACGGGAGCGGTCGGCTGGGGTCTTCTACACTGAGCGGCACGACCCAGGGAATGCGTCAACACACGTGATCCACAAAAACCTGGCCTTGGCCGGCGCGCTGGGGTCGGACGTGTCGCGCGTCCGCTTCCCGCTGGAGCTGCCACCCGGTGGGCCGGTGCACACGGGTGCCGGCGGCGCGACAGATCAGGGGTTTGTGTTACTGAATCCAGGTGCCGGCTGGCCCAATAAACAGTGGCCGGCTGGGCGGTTCTCGGCGGTGGCCCGGTGGCTGCGGGATACCCCCGGCCTACGTTCCGTGGTCACCTGGGGGCCGGGCGACGAGGACCTGGCGCGGGCAGTGGTGGATGGTGCGGGCGGCGCCGCCGAACTGAGTCCGCCAACGACCATCCCAGAGTTGGCAGGCGTGGTACGGAGCGCGCGTCTTGTGGTTGCCGGCGACACGGGTCCCGCGCATTTGGCGGCGGCGCTTGGCACGCCCGTCGTCGGCCTCTACGGCCCCACCGACCCGGCACGCAACGGACCGTGGTCGCCGCACGATGTTACGGTCTCGCGGTTCTCGAGGTGCCAGTGTCGGTATCGTCGCCGATGTCGCGTGTCCACCTGGTGCCTTGGGCGGCTTGCTGTCGATGATGTGACAGCCGCCATCGCGGAACGACTGGGAACATGACCTCATCGAACGTGCACCCGCCGCCGGAGACGACCACCCATACGCCAGTTCCGGTGTCGCCCTGGCTCATTCGGGTGGCCAGGATTCGGGTCACCGCCGGATTCGCGGTCGCGCTGGCCGCCTTCTGGTTGGCCCGTCCGTCCTGGGTCTCGCTCGGGGTGGGGGCCGTCGTCGGCGTGGCCGGGGAGGCGATCCGATTTTGGGCCTCGGGGCATCTGGAGAAAGGGCTCGAGGTCACCAGCTCTGGGCCGTATCGTGTGTCACGACATCCGCTGTATGTCGGGTCGTCCCTCCTGGGTCTCGGGTTCGCGTTGGCCTCGCGTCAGCCGTTCGTCGTGGCGCTGGTCGTGGTGTACCTGGGCGTGTGGTTGTCAGTGGCGGCGCGATTGGAAGAGGCGACGCTCCGGTCCAAGTTCGGTGATGCCTACGACCAGTACGCCGGTGGTACCGCAACACCGACGGCCCGGAATTTCTCGTTGGCCCGCGCGAGACGGAACGGTGAGCCACAGGCGGTACTGGGGTTGTTGGCGGCGCTAGCGCTGCTCGCCGTAAAGATTCTGATCGGCAATTGACCTAGGCCCCACTGGTGCAGATATAATGCCGTGTTTGGTGTGGGTGCCGGACGGGAACTGAGCCGGGCGGTTAGCTCAGCTGGGAGAGCACCGGCCTTACAAGCCGGGGGTCACAGGTTCGAGCCCTGTTCCGCCTACCATATAGTAAACGACCGCGGGGTCGTAGTTCAGTTGGTTAGAACGCCGGCCTGTCACGCCGGAGGTCGCGAGTTCGAGTCTCGTCGGCCCCGCCATTTTTTACAACAATTTACGGAGGTTAGACCCTGTGACGGGGGTCTGATTGTCCGTGGTGTCCGTGTTCTCTACCCGGCATGGCGTCGGGGCGCGGCCCGGGTTGGCTGCGCTTGTAGGTGTTCGGCGAGCCGGTCGGCCCCATTCCTGAGGTCGTCATCCACTATGCTCGCGTAGCGGCGGAACACATCCCGGGTCGCGGGTCCCGTGAGTTTCATCGCGACGTCCTCCGGTACACCGGCTTGGCGGAGGTTGCGCGCCGCGGTCCGCCGGCAGTCATGTAGGCGCCTGCCGGGGCACCCCGCCCGTTGGCAAGCCTCGCGCCCCGTCATCCGAGTCTCATCTAGTCCATGGCTGATTCACCAATCGCAGCAATCGGTCGTTTCATGAAACAATGGCTCAGAGTGGGCGGATGAGAAAGGCTCGCCCCTCGCCCCTCGCCCCCGGCACGTTGTCACGTTCTGCCGCAACCTCAGCTTCGCGATTTCTGGTCCTCGCGGTGAAAGAGTAGAGCGCAGCGAGGCGCAAGCTTGCTGGCCCCTTGTAGGCCTACCCAATTCCGGCCGGCTATTCGCTAATGCCAAAACGCTACCGAATTCAGTTTCCGCCATCCGACTCCGAGAAACTCGCGCAGGACGAGATCTTCTTTACCCTCATCGAGGACGGTGAAGAGAAGCGTTTGAGATTTCACGATTACGACGAGATCTACAAACGGCCCGGCTTGTATGAGCAGCTCTTTTACGAGCGACTTCGCTGCAACTCGCCCGCGAAAGTCGCCGATCTGCTGCAACGTGCTCTCGATACCGTTCGCGAACCTGTTACCGAATTGCGCGTGCTCGATTTGGGGGCTGGCAACGGAATGATGGGCGAAGTCCTCAAGCGCAACGGCGTTGCCAGGCTGGTGGGTGCGGATATCATCCCCGAAGCCCGCGATGCGGCTTACCGGGACCGATCCACCGTCTACGACGACTACTATGTCCACGACTTTGCAAACCTGGACGCCGACCTGCTTGACGAACTCCGCGAGTGGGATTTTGACTGCTTAACCTGCGTTGCAGCTCTCGGGTTTGGCGACATTCCCCCACGAGCCTTCTTCAATGCCGTGAAGCTCGTTCGAACCGACGGTTGGCTGGCTTTCAATATCAAGAAATCGTTTCTCGATCACACCGAGCACACAGGCTTTTCGCGTCTCGTTCGCGAATTGATCTTCTCAAAGTATCTTGATATTTATCATCTCGAACGGTACCGACACCGCCTTTCGATGGAGGGAACGCAGCTGTTCTACTACGCCCTGGTAGGACGCATGACGGCGGCGATCCCAGAAGATTTTCTCGAACAATATGGCATCGAGGATTAGGGCCATTTCGCCGAATATATTGTCGCGAACGAGACCGATTGAAATCGCGATCATTCGCCCGCCTGGGACCGGGTGCTCAAGGCAGCCGGGGACATGGTCGTCGTGGTCGGGCTCCTCGAGGAGGCACCAGCCGCGCAGTTCTACAACTCAGCCCTCGTGCTCGGGCGCGGTGAGCAGCTCCACCTCCACCTCCACCGCAAACTCAACCTCGCCACGTACGGCAACCTTGAGGAGAGCAAGTACTTCGCCCAGGGCCGCTACGTCGACGCATTCGACCTGGCGCCTGACACCTGGCGCGTGAGCGCGCTAATCTGCGCCGACTCGTAGAACCCCGCGCTCGTCCACTTGGCGGCGCTGCATGGCGCGACCCTCCTGGTGGTTCCGACCAACTCCGCCGAGGATGCGGTGGGCGTCGAGTTCAGTAATCCCGACGGCTGGGACCTGACCACCCGCTTCTACGCGATGATCTACGGAATGCCGCTGGTGATGGCGAACCGCGTGGGCACCGGGTGGTCCTGCTCGGCTGGGGGATGGGGGGGGCATGGTGCTGCCGGCGGCGCGCAACCTCGCATCGGTGTGCGGCCTCGTGTGCGTGAACGGTTTCTATGACGCGCTTCGCGTGCAGCGCGCGGTGCGCAGCGTCGAGGACTGGGAGCGATTCTTCGCCTGGCTCCAGGAGGAGCGGCGCGAGGTGACCCACTCCTCCGAACCTCGTCGAACGGACCCGTTCTGGATCTATCCCCTCGACTCGGTATCGAAGGGCTACGTGGACTCGGTCCTGCGCGCGGTCCCGGGCTACGAGGGCGATACGGTGCACACGGCGTTCGCCGACTCTCTGCTCGACTTCTCCCCCGAGCGCGACCTCGGTCACCTCTCCGAGCTGGCCGGTGCTGATCGCCCACGGCGACCAGAATGCTCTCCATCCAACCGAGGAGGCACGCTCCCTCTTCGATCGCTATCCGGGACCCAAGGAGCTCTTCTGGATCGAGGGTTGAGGGCACACGGAGTGGATGAACGACGGCGACAGCCGCTACAGGCGGCTCGCGGACAGAATCGCCGACTGGTTGGACGCGCTGTGAGCCCCGACGAGCTGCTGGTCGGCGCCTGGGACGTGCACGTCCACGCGGCGCCGGGGAATGTCCCAAGACCTGTTGATCTTCTGATGTAAGAGCGGCGGCTTCTTCACCCTCCGTGTGATACGGAAGGGGTAACCAAACCAAGAAGGAGCCACCGCCATGACGAAGCATGCCAGGAAGTCGCCCCGTCTCCAAGCTGTAGAGCAGTCCAAGGCCGCGACCATAGAAGTGCCTCTGTCGGTGCTGGGCGCGTTTGCGCGTATCGAACGCTCGTATTTCGATCTGTGCATTCGTGCGGGCCAACAGGTCCTCGACGCCATGATGGAGCAGGACCGCACCGAGTTGTGCGGGCCGCGCGGAAAACACAACCCCGACCGACGGGCGGGCCGCGCGGGCACGGCGCCGAGCGAGGTCACGCTCGGGGGGCGCCGGATTCAGATGACGCGCCCCCGCGTCCGCAGTCAGGCTGGGCAGGAGCTCACGCTGCCCAGCTTCGCGTTCGCCTCGGACCAAGACCCGCTGGACGCGCAGACGGTGAACGCCGTGGCCGGCGGGATCTCGACGCGAAAGTACGCCCGGAGCCTCGACCCGCTACCGGACGAGGTCAGTGAGCGGTCGACGTCGAAGAGCGCCGTCTCGCGCCGGTATGTCGCGCTGACGACCACGCAGCTGACCACCTGGCTGACGATGCCGCTCGGGGACCGCCACTTTCCGATCGTGCTGATCGACGGGATCATCCTGGGCGACCACACGGTGTTAATCGCGCTGGGCATTGATGGCGAGGGCAAAAAGCAGATTCTGGGCCTGCGCGAAGGGCACACCGAGCACAGCCGCGTCGTCAAGGCGCTGCTCCGCGACCTCGTGGATCGCGGATTGGATCCCGACCGGGCGCGCCTTTTTGTGATCGACGGCGCGAAGGCCCTCACCTCGGCCATCCGCACGGTCTTCGGGGCGCTGGCCGCGATCCAACGGTGTCAGCTCCACAAGCAGCGCAACATTCTGGGCCACCTCCCGGAGCGATTGCACGCGAACGTGACGGCCAGGCTGCGGGACGCCTGGACCGCGGGAGACGTCGCGGTGGCGCACCGACACTTGAAGCGCCTGGCCACGTCGCTCGAGACGGACCATCCTGGCGCAGCGGCGTCCGTGCGCGAGGGGCTCGACGACACCCTCACGCTCCAACGCCTCGGTGTCACCGGCGTGTTGTATCGGAAGCTCCGCACCACCAACGCGATCGAGAACTTCAACAGCACCATTGCGACCTACTCGCGCAACGTGAAGCGGTGGCGCAACGGCATGATGGTCATACGCTGGGTCAGCGCGGCCATCGTCGAAGCGGAGAAGACGTTCAGGCGGGTCCACGGCTGGCGCGACATTCCGAAGTTGGTCGCAGCCCTCGATGTGCTCGAAGCCAAGGAGGAGGCGTCTACCGAGCGGGTCGCATAGAATCACAGCAGAAGCCGCCGCTCGCGAAGATCAACAGCGAGCGGGACAATCCCCGGCGCCGAGCCTCTTCCCCCGGTGGGGAGACGGCTGGGATCTGGCGGAGGCATGTCGAGCAGCGAGCATGCGGGGCGTCGTCCTCAAGGCTCACCACGGCTCCACCGTCGAGGTCGCTGCCACGGTCGACCGCCACTTCGAGGGGCTCACGGTGTTGGGTGGGGTGGTGCTCAACCAGTTCGTGGGCGGGATCCATCCGTTGGTCGTCGAGCAGACCATGGCGCTCGGTGGGCGCTTCGTGTGGATGCCCACCATTCACGCCGCACATCACGGCGCCGCCACAGGACGGCTCGGCGCCTTCCCTTTTCAAGGAGAGCCGCTCGCGCACACGCCGGCGATCGGGCTGTCGGTGTTCGGTCCATCCGGCCGTGTCTCGCCTGCGGTGCATGAAATCCTCGCCCTGCTGTACGGCACGAACGTGGTGCTCGGCACGGGGCACCTCGCGCCAGCGGAGATTTTCGAGCTCCGGCGCGCCATCGTGGACGACGGGCGCCGCGTCCGGCTCCTGATCAATCACGTCCTGTTCACTGTGCCAAGCCTCGACCGGGCGGAGCTCGACGCGTTGTCGGGACCCGACGTGTACTTCGAGCTGTGCGATTTCTCGTGCAGCCCGATGGCGAATGCGACCACGCCGGCGAAGGTGGCCAGCCTTGTGTCAGTGCTCCCGAACGCGCGCTGGGTCATGGCCAGCGACAGCGGCCAGCGCGACAACCTACATAGCCCCGAGGCGCTCATGCGCTACTGCACGGCGCTGACCCGCGAAGGTGTCGACCAGGAGCTCCTCGAGCGCATGCTCAACACGCATCCAACTGAGCTGGTGGCCTGAGGCTGCCGCGCGGTCTCGCAAGCTGGCCGAACGCCAACCGTGCTCCGACAGCTGCTCCGCAATTCAGCCATGGACCGCTCCGGTCACGCCTTGGACGAACGCGGGACCGGACGCGCCGCTGGCGCGCCGTCCGTTGTCCTGAGGAGGCGTCGCACGCTCTTGATCTCTTGTTGCTTCTGTTCGCGGATGTCGTCGAGGACGGACAGCTCACGCTCGAGACGGGCGATGTCGTCCTGGAGCGACGACACGTCACGTAATGGGGGCGAACCGTCGGTCGTGGAGGTGGTTCGTGGCGGGCCGAGAAGTGTGCCGCTATTTGTGCCCCTGGATGGCGCGAAACCGGGTCTTTCCGGGTCGTCGCGTGTCGTCCCCCGTCGACGGTAAGTTGTTGCAGGGGTTGAAAAAGCCGAGGAAACTGGCGCTCGGACCGCGTTCCTGTGACGCCCGAGGTCGCGAGTTCGAGTCTCGTCGGCCCCGCCGTTTTCTACAACAACTTACGAACGTCGGGCCCTGTGACAGGGCGCCGATGGTGGGTGCGCCTCCCCGGCGCACTCCAGCGTCTATGGCCGCGACCGTGCCCGCTCACGGCCGCGGCGGACCGGGCTCTCAGACTGCATCCCGGGGCCGACCGACGTGCGGTCTCGCGGTCGCCGGGGGCCTTTCTCACCCGGCGTCATCAGGAGTTCGCGCCCGTCATTCGAAAGCACGTAGATCTGATGAAAACGTCTCATTGATCACCGGCTGACGCCCATGCTCAACCGGGATCGAAATCCGTTGTCTGAGCGTCTTCGACACGAGCACCGAGTATTATCGACGCAGTGGAGTGCGCCCGCGGTGCAGAATCGGGCCGGTGCGGCGCAGAGAGGAAAGGCGTGATGCACTGGACCGTACTGAGGATGTTGGGGGCCGTCGCCTTTGCGTTGACGATCGGAACGGCTGGGACTGCTATCCGGGCGCAGCAGCCCGCGCCGGCGCTGACCGCGCTGCCGGATACCCCTCAGGACTTGAATAGTCCGGCTGGACGGATCCGCGTCGTGCCCATCAAGGGGCTCGTCTACCCGTGGGCGCTCGCGTTTCTTCCCGACGGCGGCATTCTGGTCACCGAGCAGAACCGAACCACGCTGCGCCTGATTCGTGACGGGGGTACTCGATCCGAGGCCCATTACCGGCCTTCCCCGCCCCATCACCAGCCAACGTCGCGACACGGCCGGTGTGGACGTGGCGGTGCACCCTCGCTTTGCAGAGAATCGACTCGTCTATGTCGCGTTCTGGAAGCCCAAACCGGGCGCGGAACAGCTGCGCACGGCTGTCGTCTATCGAGCCCGGCTCGAGGGATACGAGCTCACGGACGCCGAGGAGATTTTCGAGTCGTCCTCATGGACGGACGGACCATCCGCGGCACGAATCATCTTCGGACCCGACGGGATGCTGTATCTGGCGATCGGTGCGCCTGGATTCCAGGAAAGTACGGGGGCAACGACCTGGGCCCAGGACCCGGATCAGCACGGCGGCAAGATCCTGCGGCTGACAGAGGATGGCACGGTGCCAGCCGACAATCCTTTTGTCGGTCAGCCCGAATACAAGCCGGAGATCTTCGCACTTGGCATTCGAAACGCGATCGGCATGGCGTTTCATCCCGAGATGGGCCTCTTGTGGGAAACAGAAAACGGCCCACAGGGAGGCGATGAAATCAACATCATCCAGGCTGGACGGAACTACGGCTGGCCCGTGGTGACCTACGGTCGGGCATATTCGACCGACCCGGAAGGCGCGCGCTCGGGATTGCCGCCACCCACGGTACAGCCACCGACCGCCGCGCCCGGCATGGAAGAGCCGTTTACGTACTACAAGCCATCGATTGCCATCTCTGGGATGGCCTTCTACACGGGAGACAAGTTCACGACGTGGCGAGGCGACCTCTTCGTGGGGGGACTCGCGGGCAGACAGATCTCCCGGGTTGTGTTCAACGAGTATGGGCTGGAGCGGCGACGCGAGCCGCTGCTCACCGAACTACACCAGAGAATTCGTGACGTGAAGCAGGGCCCCGACGGTTTTCTCTATGTGACGACCGACATGGAAGATGGCGCTGTGCTCAGGATCGAGCCTGCCCCCTAGCCTATTGCGATGGCACTGCGCGACATTAAGGGACACACATCCATTCGCGAGCTGATCGCGCGTGCTGTCGCGCGCGATACGTTGCCGCCCAGCCTGGTCTTGACCGGGCCTGACGGCGTCGGCAAGCGTCGGCTGGCCCTGGCGGTGGCCGAGTTGCTCAACTGTGATGCGCGGCCCGAGGCGGGTCAGGCGGATTGGGACGCGTGCGGCGAGTGTCGGGCATGTCAACGGATTCGTCGCGGCGTGCACGCCGACGTGTTGCTCGTCGAGCCCGGCGACACCGGCGCGATAAAGGTGGATGCGGTCCGGGCGGTGGTTGAGCGAGCGGCCTACCGGCCATTCGAGGGGCGCCGACGCGCGGTGATCATCGACGACGCCGACCGCCTGGTTCCGGAAGCGCAGAATGCGTTGCTGAAGATCCTCGAAGAACCACCTGATGGTTCCGTGTTCCTGCTCGTGACCAGTCGGCCGCATATGCTGTTGCCGACCGTCCGATCCCGATGTCCAGACGTACGGTTTGGGGGTTTGCCCACCAGTGACATCGTCGACCTGCTCGTGCAGGACCACGCGTTCGAACCGGCGGCTGCCCGGGCTGCCGCCGCGACCGCGGATGGCAGCGTGGCGCGTGCGCTCGAAACCGGTTCTGCAGACCATCTTCAGGCGCGACAGAGCGCGGCGGCGGTGCTGCGGGTGTTGGCGGCGGCTCCGAACCCCAAGCGGCGCCTGGAGGCCGGCAAAGAGCTGGTCGGCGGGCGTCGGGGCGGCAAGTCCACTGCGTCGACGGATCGTGAGACACTGACACGACGTCTCCGCGCCCTGGGCACGCTCTTTCGTGACTTGCAGGTCGTGTCGTCGCGGGGCGAGGCCGCGTGGTTGTCGAACGCGGACCTGCTGACGGAGTTGACCGAGTTGGCGCGGTCCTACGACACCCATCGCGCGGGACGAGGCTATGCCAGCGTCGACCGCGCCGTGCAGGCATTGACTCGGAACGCCAGCCCCAAGGTGGTCGTGGACTGGTTGACCCTGCAGTTGTAGGTCCTTTTCGTCGTTGGCATCACCGACGTATTGGGGGAGCGAATCAGTGGAAAACCAACCCGGCCCGGACACGGCGCCCCGGTATCTCAGCGTCAAGTTCGATCCCGTGGGCCGAGCCCGAACGTTCTTGCTGCCGGAGGTGGATTTCAACCCGGCGCTCGTTCCGGGCGAGCCGGTGGTCGTGCAGATCGGTGACCGGAAAGCCTACGGGGCGGCGGCGCCGACCATCTCGGCCATTGCTACGCGGACAGCTCCGACCGGCGATCGTCCGATGGCCGTCGTACGCCGCGCGTCTCGAGACGATGTCTTGCGTCGGTTACGGCACGAGCAGCGCGAGCGGGAGGCGAAGCGGATCGGATTGTTGAAGATCCGCGAGCGCGGGCTCCCGATGAAGCTGGTGTCAGTCGAGCAACTGTTCGACGGCTCCAAGCTGGTCTTTTCTTTCACAGCCGAAGGGCGCGTTGACTTCCGCCAGCTGGTTCGGGAACTTGCGAGCGAATTCAGAGTACGGATCGAGATGAAGCAGATCGGGTCTCGAGATGAAGCCAAATTGCTCGGCGGCTACGGCACGTGCGGCCGCCCGTTGTGTTGCACGACGTGGCTTCAATCGTTCGAGCCCATTTCGATCAAGATGGCGAAACGCCAGCATCTGAGCTTGAATCCGTCGCGCCTGTCTGGCGCCTGTGGTCGACTCAAGTGCTGTCTCCGCTACGAACTGCCGAATGCGAAAGGCGAGCAGCACGCTGGGTGCGCGCACGAGAGCAGCTGCGAGCGCTCGGCCGGTGGTGGCTGTGGTGGCGAGTCTGGCGGCTGCAGCGACGGTGGGTGCGGGTCCTGCGGAAGCCACTGAGGCGGTCCACGACATGAGCGCGCGCATCCGTGTCGGGATCACGGTAGGAGACCCGGCCGGAATCGGCCCGGAGATTGCTCGCGCTGCCGCGGCAGATCCACGGGTCACTGCGGTGTGCGAGCCAGTGTTGTACGGCCCGGCTGCTGACAACAGTGTGGTCTTCTCACCCGGCGTGCTCTCGGCCGAGGCGGGCCGTGCCGCGTATGAAGCGATAGAGCGTGCTACCGCGGACGCCGTGGCCGGTCGGATCGATGCTATGGCTACCGGCCCGATTCATAAGGAAGCCTTCGCGCTCGCGGGGTTCGCGTGGCGCGGGCATACGGAACTCCTGGCCCATCTCACCGGCGCGGCGGAGGTGGCCATGATGTTCTACTCCTCCCGCTTGTGTGTGGTGCTCGTGACGGTCCATGTTGCGCTGTCGGCTGTTCCACGGCTACTCACCCGTCGGCGGGTCGAGGCGACACTGGCGCTGACGGCGACAGCACTGCCGCGCTTCGGTATTCCCAGTCCGAGGCTGGCCGTGGCTGGTGTCAACCCGCACGCCGGTGAAGGAGGACTGCTGGGTTCTGAAGATCGAGACGTCCTGGTGCCGGCGATAGCATCGGCTCGGGAACGCGGGTTGGACGTGACCGGGCCAATTCCAGCGGATACGGTGTTTCGGCAGGCGGTGGCTGGCCGTTTCGATGCGGTGATCGCGTGCTACCACGACCAGGGATTGATTCCGGTCAAGCTGGTGGCGTTCGGCGAGGCCGTGAATGTGACGCTCGGGCTCCCGATCATCCGGACGTCGGTCGACCACGGAACCGCGTTCGACATCGCGGGGAAGGGCCTCGCCGACGCATCGAGCCTCGTCCAGGCCGTGCGGCTCGCGGCGCGCCTGGCGCGCGGTTGGGACCAGCAGCCCGTCGCGCTGTCGTCAGGTTCCACGGGTGAGGCCCGGTCCTGAGTCATGGCTGTTGAGACATCTGATTCCGAAAAGCTGATTGCCGACAACCGGAAGGCGCGGCACGACTACGCGCTCTTCGACACCTATGAGGCGGGTATCGTGTTGCTCGGGACGGAGGTGAAGGCGATCCGCGAAGGGCGGGTCAATCTGCGCGATAGTTACGGGCGGCTCGAGGACGGTGAGGTGTTTCTCTACAATGTGCACATCAGCCCGTACAGCCATCGTGGCTACGCCGACCACGAGCCGATGCGGCGGCGAAAACTGCTGCTGAACAAGCGGGAAATCCGAAAGCTGATCGGGAAAGTCGTCGAGCGCGGGATGACGCTTGTCCCGGTGCGCATGTATTTCAAGCGGGGCCGTGTGAAGGTGGCCATCAGCCTGGCCAAGGGCAAGCGGGAATACGACAAGCGGGAGACCGTTCGCGCCCGTGACGCGGATCGGGAAGCGCGGGCGGCCATCAAGAATCAATGACAACGTTGGTGACGGGCGCCTCCGGGCAGCTGGGGCTTGAGGTCAGTCGTCGTTTCGGCCGGGACGGCGACGTGGTCGCGATGACCCGTGCCCAACTGGATATCACCGATCACGGCGCGGTCCTCGCGACCGTTGCCCGCGCCCGGCCCGATGTCATCGTCAACTGCGCGGCGTACAACGACGTGGACGGCGCTGAGACCGACCCGGTGACCGCGATGACCGTGAACGGCCTTGCGGTGCGCTCGCTGGCGGCGGCGGCTCGGGAGGCCGGCGCGACACTTGTCCACTACAGCACCGACTTCGTGTTCGACGGACAGTCCAGTCGCCCCTACGACGAATACGCAGAGCCAGCCCCGCAGAGCGTCTACGCGAGCTCGAAGCTGCTCGGTGAGTGGTTCGCGACCGGCACGCCACGGCACTATGTCCTGCGTGTTGAGAGCCTGTTTGGCGGCGGGGCCGAGTCGCCGCAGCCCGCTGGCCGGCGGCTTGGCAGCACGCTGGATAGGATCGTGGATGCGCTGCTGGATGGACGTCCGGTGAAGGGCTTTACAGACCGGACCGTCTCTCCGAGCTACGTGCCGGACGTGGCGGCGGCAACCGAGATGCTTGTGTCCAGACCGGCGCCGGTCGGCCTGTACCACTGTGTCAACGGAGGACTGGCTACCTGGTTCGAGGTCGCCCAGGTAGCGGCGTCACGCCTCGGGTGCGAGTCGCTGCTGTCACCGGTGACCAGTGACACGGTCGAGATGCGGGCTGCCCGGCCTCGATTCTGCGCCTTGTCCAACGAGAAGATCGTCACCGCCGGGGCCAGCATGCCCCCATGGGAAGACGCACTGGATCGGTACCTCGTCGCGCGTGGACGTCCCGACTAGTGGCCCCCCGGCAGTCTTCTTAGCGCAAGATCTCATCGACGAGGGTCGACACGCGGCGCGCGATCGCGAGGCACGCCGTCAGGCCGGGCGAGTCGATGCCCGCCGCGTGGACCAGCCTCGGCTGCTGCGCATCGCGCTCGATCAGGAAGTCCGAGAAGGCGGAGGCGTCTGGGCTGAGCTTGGCGCGGATTCCGGTGCCGCCCAGGCGCACGTCGTCCGGCCGGATCGTCGGCAGCAGTTGCCGGGTCGGTTCGATGAACGCGCTGGCCGGGAGTCGGTCTTCCTCATGGTCTCGCTTGTCTTCCTGGTAGCGCGTCGTGGGCCCGACCATGACCGTACCCCACGTGGTGGGGGTCACGTGCACGCCGAGGTGTTCGCCCACACGTGGAGGTAACGGATAGACGGGGCGTGAGACCAGCCCGCGACTGGCGCCCGCCAGTTCCGCGTACTCGCCGCGACACGGGTAAATCGTGAAGTCTTGTCCCCCGAGGATGGCGGAGACGTCATCGGCGTACAACCCTGCCGCGTTCACCACCGCGCGCGTTCTGATCGTTTCGGCGGGCGTCCGCAGGTCGAGCCAGTGTGCCGCCACCTCGGCCGTGCTGCCTATGAGCGGCATGGCGGGCAGGGTGATGACTTCGCGAGCACCCGCATCCCGCTGCAGCGCACGCACCAGGGCCTCCGTGTCCACGATGCCAGTGGAGGGCGACCAGATGGCGGCCCCTGCGGCGACGTGCGGTTCCAGCCGGCTGACGAAGGCTCGATCCACCAGTTCGAGGTCGCCCACCGCGTTCGCCAGCCCGCGCGCCATCAGATCCTGCAGCCGGGTGTCGTCCTCCCCTGGGCCTGCAACGATGAATTTTCCGCATCGTTGATACGGAACGTCGTGCGCCTCACAGAACCGGTAGAGGGCATCGCGACCTTCGACGCAGAGTCGCGCTTTCAGCGAGCCGCGGGGATAGTAGATGCCGGCGTGCACGACGCCACTGTTGTGCGTACTCGTTTCCGTGCCGAGGCGGGCATGCCGCTCCAATACACACACCGTTCGGCCGGGGCGTGCCGTTGCCCGCGCGCACGCGAGGCCCACCACACCGCCGCCCACGATCACCAGATCGACTTCTTCCATGCGCTCGTTTCGCCGTCGAACCCTACCATGGGCGGCATGCTATATTGAGCCGCCCGGCGCCGCCACTCTCATGTCCTCATCCCGCGACGCACTCATCCAGAGAATCCGTCGTCGAGAGGCCCGTCTTGGGGTGACCGGCCTCGGCTTCGGTTGAAGTGGGTCTCGCCACTCATTTCGTCCTCGTCTGAGTTATCCTTTTATCGACTATGTCCAAACGCGCCATCATTAGCGGAATTACAGGTCAAGACGGGTCCTATCTCGCCGAGTTGTTGCTTGACAAGGGGTATGAGGTCGTCGGGATCACCCGGCGGCTGAGCGCTCCGAACACCGGGCGCATCGAGCACCTGCTGGGACGGATCGAGCTCCGACCGGCCGACCTGCTCGATCAGCTGTCATTGATGAAGGTCGTCGACGAGGTGCGTCCCCACGAGTTTTACAATCTGGCGGCGATGTCGTTTGTGCCGGCGTCTTGGGATCAGCCGTTGCTGACTGGCGAGTTCAATGCCCAGGGCGTGACGCGAGTGCTCGAAGCCGTCCGCCGCATCGACACATCGATCCGGTTGTATCAGGCGTCATCGAGCGAGATGTACGGCAAGGTGCGGGAGATACCGCAGACCGAGGAGACCCCGTTCTATCCGCGCAGCCCGTACGGTGTCTCGAAGGCGTTTGCGCACTACATCACCGTGAACTACCGCGAGAGCTACGACCTCTTCGCGGCGTCCGGCATCCTGTTCAATCACGAGTCTCCTCGGCGCGGTCTCGAGTTCGTGACACGCAAGGTGACCGATGGCGTGGCTCGGATCAAGTTGGGTCTCGCCGACAGTCTGTCCCTGGGAAATCTGGACGCGCAACGCGACTGGGGATTCGCAGGGGACTACGTATGGGCGATGTGGTTGATGTTGCAGCAGGACAAGCCCGGAGACTACGTCATTGCCACCGGCGTCAGTCACTCGGTTCAGGAACTGGTGCAGACAGCATTCGAGCATGTCGGACTGGACTGGCGAGAGCATGTCAAGACCGATCCCAGATTCCTGCGGCCCGCCGAAGTCGACCATCTGATTGGTGATTCATCCAAAGCGCGGGAGCAGCTAGGTTGGCAGCCCAAGGTCGACTTCACTGGGCTGGTCACGATGATGGTCGACGCCGACCTCGAGCGACATCGATTGCACCCCGCTCCCGTTGCTGTGTACTGACACAGCGTTGGTCGTTCGACAGTCACTCCGCAGCTCGTCTCCAGCGCCCTCATGCCACGCGCGTTGATCACGGCGGTTCCATTCGGCGAAGTTGATCCGTCGTCGCTGGACTTGCTCCGTGCCGCCGGCGTGTCCTTCGATCTGAACCCGCTCGGTCGCAGGCTGACGGGCGAAGAACTGGCCTCCCTCATCACCGGCTACGACGTGCTCATTGCCGGGACTGAACCGATCACGGGTCGTGCCATCGAGTCGGCTGACCGGTTGCGGTTGATTTCCCGCGTGGGCGTCGGCCTCGATAGCGTCGATCTCTCTGCTGCCCGGCGGCGAGGGATCCCGGTCGCCTACACGCCAGAGGCGCCTGCCGACGCCGTGGCGGAGCTCACCATCGGGATGGCGCTGTCGCTCCTGCGCGGTGTGCACCTGGCCAACCAGGCCGTGCACCGCGGCATCTGGCAACGGCTGCAGGGCCGGCGGCTGGCGCGCGTGACGGTCGGAGTTGTCGGGGTGGGGCGCATCGGTCGGCGAGTGATCCGTTTGCTGGCGGCGTTCGGGTGTCGCGTGCTCGCACACGACGTTAGCCCCGGAGTGCTGGACAGCCCGGACGACACCGTCACCTGGGTTGATCTCGCCACGCTGCTCCGAGAGTCTGATCTGGTGACGCTGCACGTACCCCTGACGCGTCGGACGCGGCACCTGGTTGGTGCCGGTGAGTTGGCTCAGATGCAGTCCGATGCATTCCTGATCAACACCTGCCGCGGCGGGGTCGTCGATGAAGCGGCTCTCGCATCGGCGTTGCGGCATGGTCGCCTCGCGGGCGCCGCGGTCGATACGTTCACGCACGAGCCGTATGATGGGGAGCTTGTCGGCCTCGAGACCTGTCTGATCACGCCCCACATGGGGTCGATGGCCGCAGATTGCCGTCTCCGCATGGAAACCGGGGCGGCGCAGAACGTGGTCGCCTTTCTGCGCGGAGACCCGCTTGATGAGCTGGTGCCGGAGTCAGAGTACGAGCTGCACGCAGAGGACGAGTCGCTCTGAGCGGCAGGTAGCCGCGAGCGCCTCCTATCCGTTGGGGGGCGTCATGCCAGGCAAGACGATTCGGTGCAGGTCTACCAGCGGCGGGACCGCCCTCCAATCAAAGCCGAGCTTCCAGATCCCGTCACTCAGCCGTTCGATGGGGGCATCCCGAAGACCCCAGTCCTCGCGGTTGTCGTAGATCACGTCGTGGTTGTGCCAGACACGCCCCCACCGACGGTGCGCCTGATCTCGGCTGGCGATGTGTTTTGAGGTCTGGTAACTCGCCAGATGGGCGACATGGTAGATCGGTGGTCCGATGTCCGCGATCGCCACACCACTGGACTGCGCCTTGACGAGGAAATTGTGATCCACCCCGATCCGAACCATCCGATAAATCTCGTTGAATCCGCGTAGCTGGTGGAACGTCTCCCGGTCGAGGAGGGTGAAGTCACCGGCGGCGCCCGCATACAGGGGTGGTGCAATCGGTCTTCTTGGCACGTGGTTGTCTGGATTGTCGAGCAACTCGTGGTGCAAAGTACTGTCGTCGATGCCCAGTTTGAGGTCTATGCGGTTTGCTCGGTACACACACCGTGGTTGCAGCGTGCCTGAGGCCAGCGCACGGCCCATGGCCGCGCTCAGGATCAGGTCGGTGTTCGTTGTGAGGAGGTATTGCCCGGTGGCGCGCTGGATGCCGACGTTCTTGGCGACAAACTCGAGATACTCGAGTTGCGGATTCAAGCTCATCGCGTCCTGGTAGCGGTTGTCGACCACGTAGGTGGTGACCCGCTCCCGGAAACGCGCGGGTAGCGCGTCACGGAGCCGCTCGCCGAGCAAGGCTCGCCCAGGAGTGGGGCACCACTCCACGAGCACCACCTCGGTCGACAGCTGCCGTTCGGCGAGGAGTTCGAGGTTGAACGCGAGGACGCGGAAGAAGCGACTGACGAAGCTACCGCCGTAGTCGTCGTTGCGACCAGTGAGCACGAGGCTCAGGAACGGGGGCGCACTCACGATGGTGTGGTCGGGGCCGGGGCCTTGCCGGTCGATTCTCCGGCCGGGTAGTCGACACTATTCCGCGTCCGGCGGTCCAGCACGGTGATCGCCCCTTCGAGCACATCGAGTTTGGTTTCCATCGTCAGCAGGTGTCCGCGGGTGAGCGCGATGACCTGTTCTGCCTGCTTCAGACGTTCGCGCTTGTCTCGGAAGGCGGCAACCTTCCCCTTCCACCGCTCCACCTCCTGTGTCGCGGCGGCGACGCGGTCGTTTGCCTCGGCCGCCTGCTGTTTCCGCTGTGTCGCGTCCCGCCGAGCCGCCTCGTTGCGTTGTCTGGCGTCGGCGACCTGTGCCTTGAGCGTGTTGACGCGTTCGGTGGCGGCGTGCAGGTGTGCGGCCCGCGCGAGACCAAACAGACCGAGGAGTCCTGAAAACATGGGAGAGACGCTGCTGCCTGAGAGGACGATAGCCGCCCCATAGCCGCTGCGCAACAATTCTATCCCAGAGCGCCGCCGGGCGGGGGTATCATGACGGCTCATGGGTCACCGGGGCGGCCGGCCGGCGTCGGTCTGGTCCTGGGAGCAACATGGCCACTTCAACGGATCTTGAGCAACGACTGGTTGATGCCGACTCGCGGCTGCGCCAGCTGGCCGGCCTGTTGCGACCAGTAGCCGCCGTTGGCTCGGATTCTGACTCGCAGTCCAGGTCACACGGTGCTCCCGTGCCGCCGATGGATCAATTGTTGGAGCGGATCGAAAGCGCCACCGCCGCTCTCCACGCCTCGACGGTCCACGACGCCGCCGACCTGTTTATCATGCGCGCACTGCTGGCCGACGTCTCGTTGGTGGTCGCCGCTTTTCGTCATTCCGCGACCGCTGGCGGGCGAGCCCTCGATGAGGCCCGGGCACAGGTCGAGAGCGCCAGACCGGACGTCGTTGCGCGCAAAGAAAGGGACGGGACAGTCACGTCGTGACGACCGAGGATCTTGCCGCCAAGTCGGTGCGTATTGAGAAGAAGCTGCTCGACGAAGTGAAGCAGCAGCGGAAATTGCTGACCGACATCTCCGACCGGCTTACGCGACTTGAGGCGGCGCAGGCGACGATGAGCGGGACGGTCAGTACGATCTTCAAGCGGGTCGTGCATCTGGAGCCGGATCTCCATGCGGTCATACGGACCCTGCGTCTCGACCACGCCGCGTTACCCTACCCCCAACGGCTCATGTCGCAGCGGTACCGGTTGCAGTCCCAGAACGAGGAGGACGGCATCACGCTGGCGCTTCTCGAGGAGGCGGGCGCGACGAACCGGCACTTCGTGGAGATCGGCTCAGGGTTAAGCGGGGGCAATTCGGCCTGCCTGGCCACCGAGTTGGGGTGGACGGGGCTCATGGTCGATGGCGACCCTGTGCGCATGACACAGGTACGGCGTCGGTTCCCCGGTGTCACCGCGACTGCGGCCTGGGTTACCCGGGAAAATATCAACGAACTCATCACGGATGCCGGTCTCTCCGGCGAGGTCGATTTCTTTAGTTTGGACCTCGATGGCAACGACTACTGGGTCTGGGAGGCGATGACCGCCTGTTCCCCGCGTGTGGTGGTGATCGAATACAACTCCGCGTTCGGTGGTGATCGCGCCGTGACCATCCCATACGATCCGAAATTCAACCGGCGGAACTATCGTTTCTGTTACTACGGGGCCTCACTCGCAGCGCTGGCCAAGCTCAGCAAGAAAAAGGGCTACCGGTTGGTGACCTGCGAGCCGAATGGCGTCAATGCCTACTTCCTCCGTGACGATGTCGCGCCGTCGATTCCGGCTTGTACGCCGGAGGCCGCATTCCGGTTGCAGAAGCGCTACGATGTGTGGATGAAGACGAAGCAGGAAGACGTCTATTCCTACGTAGCCCACGCCAAGCTCCCGCTTGTCGACATCGCCTGAATCGACCGATGGAATTTCTCGCGATCACATTTACGTCATAGGACAAAACGGCTGTTTCAGAGGCCCTCCATCTGTTGATTGCGATCCCCGCATGTTGTACACTTCGTGCAACTTGGCCGTGGTCGGGCCCGCATTTTTGCTTCACTTTTCGCTTGTCCCACAGGCATTTCAACGAAGACGCGTGACGAGTCCCGGTGAGTAGTTACCGGCTCGGGGCAGGGCGCGCCGTGGACGCGAGCGAGCGGCTGATCTAGCGGGGGGCGCTTCAGTTCGCCATCAGACGGTTGCTGGGCGGCCACCGACGGCACGAACGCGCGTTGTGGGGCCGGCCCACAGGGTGACCGCAGACACGCGGGACGCAGTCCGACGGACGTTCTGTGGCCCATTGTGACTGAGAGGGCGGAGTTGCATCAAAAACCCTCTGCGACCGACGAGGACTCACCGTATGCGACTCACCGCGGAACACCTCGCGCCGGTCACCTTCGTCGTCTTCGACTTCGACGGGGTCTTCACGGACAACCGGGTGCTGGTCGATCAGGACGGCAGAGAGGCGGTGTTCTGCTCACGCGCTGACGGCCTGGGTCTCCAGGCTCTGCGTCGTCTGGGGGTCGGGTCGCTCATACTGTCCACCGAGACGAATCCGGTTGTGTCGGCGAGGGCCGTGAAGCTCGGCATTGAATGCGTCCAGGGGTTGGGCGACACCAAGTGGTCCGCCCTGCGTCAGATTCTTGCGGACCGGACGATTCCCGCCGAACAGGTGGCCTACGTCGGCAATGACATCAACGATTTGGACTGTTTGAGCCACGTAGGGGTGTCCATCTGCGTGGCAGACGCCTATCCCGCCGCCCTGGCGGCGGCTCGCTACGTTACCGAGCGGAACGGCGGACTGGGCGCCGTTCGTGAGGTGTGCGACCTGATAGTGGAGGCGCGCGAGGGTGTGTCGACGTGAGCACGGCGCCGGGCCTCGCCGCGGCTGAGGTTGTGTCTGCCCAGAACGCGCGGCCGCCCTTGGCGGGAGTGGAGACGCCGCCATCACGGACGCTGTTTCTCTCAATGCCGGCCGGTCACCACGTTGCCGACCTGGCCCGCGGGCCGTTTCTTCGAACGTTGGTCAACGCCCGCCCGCGACCTCGAATCGTGGTGCTGTCTCCCTTCGCGTCCGACCCGCACCTTGTGTCGGAACTCGAGCGACACGACATACCGTGTGTCGCGGTGTCCGCGTCGCCGCCCGGCCTCGCGGCCCGGGTCATCGACTCGATCCTGAGCGAGCGCTTTCTGCTTGACTCTGGTTTGCAGGCGGTTCGAATCCAGCGCGACCGCGCGCGTTTGATGGAGACATGGCGCGGCCGACGGACGCTCATCGGGCTCAAGGCTGCTGTCTGTCGGCTACCCGTGTCTAGACGCGCCTGGTTTCAGTGCGCCCAGTGGATGACCGACGTGTCTGTCTACCGGACTCTCTTCGAGACGCATCGACCCGCGTTGCTCGTGACGGCCACCGCCGGCTTTCTTCCGATCGAGATGCCGCTCATCTATGCCGCCAAACGTTTCGGCGTGCCGCAGATGGGGGTGGATCTCGGGTGGGACAACCTGTCCTCGAAGTATCACACCGTGCTCCCGGTCGACTATCTGGCCGTCTGGAACGACACGATGCGTGACGAGGCAGTCCGCTATCACGGTTTTCGAGCTGACCGCGTCGAAGTGACGGGCCCGGTGCCATTCGATGGGTATTTCGGCGACGAGCCGATACCTACGCGAGACGATCTGTGCCGGTCGGTCGGTGCCGACCCGGCTCGTCCGCTGGTGACCTTGGCGACGGCGCCAGCCCAGGTGTACCCGACGACCGACAAGGTCGTGGAGATCCTCGCGCGAGCGGTCGAGGACGGGGCGCTTGACGCCGGTGTCCAACTGCTCGTGCGCGTGCATCCGCGTGACCACGCGGACCTCTACAGTCGGTTCCACGACGGTCGACGGGTCTTCGTCGAGAAGCCGTTTCAGCAACTCGAGCGCACTCCCGGGGCGCCGGAATTGGACTCTTTTACACCCGGGAGCGAGGGGCGCCGACGTCTGGCCGCCACGCTCGCCCACAGCGACGTGATCGTGAACTTCGCCTCTACGACGACCGTGGAGGCGTCGCTCTTCGATACCCCGGTGGTGAACATCGGCTTCGACGATACAGCCGACCTGCCGCTTCCGCTTTCCATTGCGCGGTACTACCAGTTCGAACACTATCGACCGGTGGTAGAGACGGGAGCCGCGCACATTGCGACCAGCCCCGTCGACCTCGTGCGCGCGGTGGCGTTGTATCTGAATGACCCACGCACACACGCCGGCGGGCGCCGTGCGTTGGCGCGGCAGTGTTGCGCGTTCACGGATGGTCGGGCCGGTGAGCGGCTCGGAGACTGGGTGCTTGACACGCTCCTGTCGGTGCTCCCGGCCGGAGCACCGTCGTGAGGGGAGGCAGCTACTCGCATGCAGGTCGCGGGCAAAGTCTTCGTTTGCTCATCCAACAGGGCTACTTGCTGGTGTTGCGGGACTTTCGGTTTCGTTATCGGCAAGCCTACCTGGGATACGTCTGGGCCGTCGCTCGCCCGGTGGCGGGCGTGTTGCCGCTGATTCTGGTGGGTAATGCCTTCCGGCTGGGCGGCGATATGGCCGCGGCCGAGTACGCCCTTTTCGCCATGGGCGGGTTCCTGATGTGGCAGTTGTTCTGGGACTCGGTGATTTCGCCTCAATGGCTCGCCCGCCGGCTCCGGCGAACCTTCAAAGAAGCGCCACTTCGACCGGAATCTGTGGTCGCGGCCGGAGCCGGACTGGTGCTGTTCAACGCTTCGTTCTACGCCGGGATCTTCGTGCTGGCCTCGGCGCTGACCCAGACCGCGCCGCCAACGACGGTGTGGCTGGCGCTGCTGGCTGTTCCCGCCATCATCCTCGGCGGGTTGGCTGTCGGTGCCTTCTTCGTACCGCTGACGTTCGTCTATCTTGATTTTCGGTTCGCGCTGCCGCTGTTGTCTCCGTTTTTGCTTTGGACTGCGCCGATTCTCTACGCCTCTCCGCCCACGGGGATTCTGGCCGTGGTGAACCGCTGGAACCCGCTGACGTATCTGATCGATATTCCGCGTCAGTGGCTCGTGCGCGGCACGACCGGCGACGAACTGGTATTCCTGTCCTGCGCGATGGCGTTCGTCACCCTGTTTTGGTTGGGACTGTTTTTCCTGCGGCGGGCGATGCCGATTGCGGTGGAGAGCCTGCCGTAATGTCTACAGTCGACACCGGAACGACGTTGCTCGACTGCGACGACGTGTCGAAGATCTACTGCGACGAATTCACGCAGCGTCGCAAGCATGCCCTGCGTGACATTCTGTTCGGGGCGCCGCGGCATGGCCGGCTCAGGTCCGATGAGCGATTCGCGTTGCGTTCCTTCTCCGTGACCGTCAAGGCGGGCGAGAACGTCGCCGTGCTCGGCCTCCCGGGGGCCGGGAAGACGACCCTCGCCAGACTGGTGACGCGGATGTCGCGACCCGACGGCGGGATGATTCGTGTGCGCGGTCGGGTCGGTCTGGTGTTCAGCGGGAGGTTGGGCATGAATCCATTCCTCTCCGTGGATGAGTACGTGCGGCTGGCCGCCGCGATTCACGGAGCGGAGCCGGATATGGCCGACGCCTGTTGCGACGAGGCGTTGCACATCACGGGGCTCTCGGATCGTCGAGACGCCACGCTCGTTAACCTACCGAAGGGCGACGTGCGGTACCTGTCGCTGGCGGTGTCCCTCACCGTGCCCCAGGACCTGCGGGTCTTTGACAGTCTGCCAAATCTGGGACGCGACCCGGTGGGGGCCCGGCTGGCGGCTCGAATCCGTGAACATTTCGCGCGCGGCTCGAACCTGATCCTGGCTAGGACCACAACCGGGCTCCCGACCACCGTCTCTCGCGCGATCATCCTGCACGACGGCGATACGATGTATCAGGGTCGGCGCGAGACCGTCGTGACAATTTACGACCACTTCGTCGCACGGCTGGCGCGCATCAGGCGGGCCGAACAGGCGGGCCGGGTGGCGGACACTCCGCCCACTGGGCACCCCGACGGGACTGACGGCGGCGCGAGCGTTGGTCCGCCCGCGGTCGAGGTGCCGCCACCGGCAGCAGTCATCGCGCGGGCCGTGCGGCGCTTCGATCACTCCCCCATCGCCTCGCTGGCGGAAGAACAGGTGGCGCAGGACTGGGCCAGCGACCGGCCAATTGTTCTCGGCCCTTTCCTGGCCGACGTTGCGTTCGAGATGTTGTACTGGCGGCCGTGGGTAGCCTGGATGCGGGCTTCGTTCGGGCCGCGGCGGGCACCGGTTATTGCCGTCTCGCGTGGCCGGGTCGACGCCTGGTACTCCGGCCTCGCCTCGGAGTACGTCGATGTGTGTGACCTGGTTCCGTTCGAGACCTACCAAGCCCGCAATCGCGAGCGGGTCCGAGATACCGGCGACAAGCAGAACGTGGTGTCAGGTTTCGAGCAGGACCTGCTCGATCATGTGACGCGGCGGCTGGGCACCGCGGACGTCGCTGTGGTGCATCCGTCTGTGCTGTTTCGGCTCTGCTCGAAGGTCTGGCGGGGCGCATTGTCCAGCCAATGGCTGTCCGAGCACGCGCGATATGAGCACTTAGACACGAGTTCGGATGCGACACTCGCCGCCGTCCATGTCGCGGAGCCCTATGTCGCCGCCAGTTTCTGGTTCAATAGTTGCTTCTCGGATAGTCCGTTGCACCGGCGCGTCGTGCGTGACGTGTTGGCCGAGCTTAGCCAGCGTGTCGATGTCATCGTGGTTGACCAGGGCGGGGTTCACGGTTTGTTCGACTCGATCCAAGCCGGCGACCGGGTCCGGGTAATGAAGTCCGCCGAGACGGACGATCGAATCCGTGAACAGGCGAGGGTGGTCGCCGGCGCGCGCGCGTTCGTCGGTACGTTCGGGGGCCTTTCGCTGATGGCGCCGTTCTACAACGTCCCCACCTCTCTCCTGTTTGGGGCTGAGGTGGGGTTGTTCCCGCAACACGCGGCTGTCTCGCGTGGCATGGCTGGGGCCATGCCGGACCTGCCTTACGAACTGACGAAAACGGCCGATTTTGACTCGGGGCATCTGGGTGCCTGGGTCGACCGGACTCTGGGATGAA
Organism: Vicinamibacterales bacterium; assembly: GCA_937766455.1. Lineage (GTDB taxonomy): Bacteria > Acidobacteriota > Vicinamibacteria > Vicinamibacterales > UBA8438 > UBA8438. Next base: position 42,560 of record CALLXD010000016.1, read on the forward strand.
GATTCTCTTTTCGATGCGGCACCCGGGAGCGCTTCGGAACTTCGCATCCACCGTGCGGGAACTGGCCAAGCGCGGACACCATGTGCACCTCGCCTTTGTCATGCAGGACAAGCTTGGTGATGGGCGTCTGCTGTGGGACCTGACCGACGACTACGCGAACATCACGCATACGGAACTCGCCAAGAAGAAGACGCCGTACCGCTTCTGGCTCGGCTTGGCCCGGGGTGTCCGTTTCTGGAGTGACTATCTGCGGTATCTCGCGCCCGAGTATCGGGATGCGGACAAGCTGCGAGACCGGGCGCAGTTGCGTCTTCCGAGGTCTCTGGTCGGCGTCAGCAAATTGCCGCTGGTCAATAGCGCGGTAGGCCGGCGGCTGCTCTGGACGCTGCTGCTGTGGATCGAGCGGGCGATCCCGACGGATCGGTGGGTGGACGCGCTCATTGCGTCCCAGCAGCCGGATGTCGTGCTGGTGACGCCGCTTGTCGACCTGGGGTCCGACCAGGCCGACTATGTCAAGAGCGCCCGTGCCCTTGGGATTCGGACCGGCCTGTGCGTCCATAGCTGGGACAACCTGACCAACAAGGGACTCATCCGGATCGCTCCTGACCGGGTGTTTGTGTGGAACGAGTCGCAAAAGGAGGAGGCCGTCGACATGCACGGTCTCCGGCCGGAGCAGGTCCTGGTCACCGGGTCGCCGGTGTATGACCAGTGGTTCGCTCGTGACGCAAGCACCACGCGTGAAGAGTTTTGCTCCAAGGTCGGCTTGCCGGCCGACCGTCCGTTCTTGGTGTATCTCTGCTCGTCCGGCTTCATTGCGCCGAATGAGGCGGCGTTCGTCGAGCGCTGGGTACGGGAGCTGGCGAAGGCCGACGACGAGCGGGTTCGGAATGTGTCCATCCTGGTGCGACCGCATCCCCAGAACCTGCAGCCGTGGCACAAGTACGACTTTGCCGAATTCGATCATGTCTCGGTCTGGCCGGCGGGCGGCGACAACCCCGTGGACGTGGCGTCAAAGAACGATTTCTACGACTCGCTCTTTCACAGCGCGATGGCAGTCGGCGTGAACACCAGCGCCCAGATCGAGGCTGGCATCGTCGGGCGTCCCGTGTTCACAATCCAGACCGAGGAGCATGTCGGGACGCAGGAAGGGACGTTGCACTTCAAGTATCTGCTCGAAGCCGGAGGCGGGCTGCTGCAGAACGCGCACGATTTTGACGAACACGTGGGGCAGATCTCCCACGCGTTCGACCAGCGGGAGGAGGCTGAGGCGAAGCTCCGGGGGTTCATCGAGGCGTTTGTTCGCCCCAAAGGGCTCGACGTGCCCGCGACACCGTTGATCGCGGACGGCATCGAGGCACTTGGAAATCTTCCGAGTCCGTCCGCCGCCGGCACCCCGGCCTGGTTGTTCCCACTGAGGTGGGGGCTGTACCCGGTGGCCATTGGCCTGAAGCTCGCCAGGGAATTTACCCGCACGTCGCGCAAGCGGCAACGCCAGCTACGACCCTTGACACTCGGTGGGATGGTGCTGAAACCCATTTTCTCCGCGCTTGATGTGTGTCTCCGATGGCGGCCCGCAAAGAGTTTCGTCAAGAAGTATGTCGTGCCGCGCGTCGTGCCGCGAATGAGTTCGGATGAGCCAACCGAAGAGATGGTCGCCATTCCGCGCATCATCGACAAGTTGCACCACGGGGCACAGCCGCTCATCGTCGGGCCCTGGCTGAGCGAAGTTGGGTTCGAGATCTTGTACTGGTTGCCGTTCCTGCGTTGGGTGAAGACCTATCGGCATTTCGACCCGGAGCGGCTAATCATCGTTTCTCGCGGTGGCGTGGCTCCCTGGTACGAGGGTATTGGCGCCCGGTACATCGACGTCTTTGACTTCTTCACACCTGCGCAGCTCAAACAGCGAAATGACGAACGAATCGCGGAAGGGCAGATGAAGCAGCGGGCCCTGACGGAGTTTGACCGCGAAGTGGTCAAACTCGTCAAGCTGGCGGTCGAACGTCGGGATGCGGAACTGTTCCACCCGATGTACATGTATCGACTGTTCTACCCGTACTGGAAGAGTCGGGCGTCGATCAACCTCATCGAGTCGTTCTCCAATTTCGAACGCTTGCCGCCGATTGACGCGTCCGATGTGACGTCCCATCTGCCCGACGACTATGTGGCGGTTCGCTTCTACTACAACAGTGCGTTCCCGCAGACCGAGGAGAACTGGGATTTTGTTCGCCGACTTCTGACCCGCGTGACCGCGATCACTGACGTCGTGCTGCTCAACCCGGGTTCATTGTCGACGATCACTGGGACCTGAAGCCTGACGTGACGCGACGGGTACATAGCATCGACCACTTGTTGGAGCCCCGGAACAATCTGGCGGTGCAGACCAAGGTCATCAGTGGCGCGCGAGCCTACGTCGGCAACTATGGAGGACTGTCGTATGTTGCCCCGTTCTACGGCGTGCGGTCGCTCGCCTTTTATTCGAGTCCGGAGCATGTCGCGCCCCATCATCTCGACCTGATGTATCGCGCGGCCGCCAAGCTGCGGCGAGGATCGTTCGTCGCGCTCGACGTGCATTCCCTTGACCTCCTGAGCCTGGTCGTGGAGGGGCACGAGATAGACCCGTCACCGGAACTTCCCGGGGGGAACGGAAGCGAAGCTGAGCGGTCGACCGGCGAACCAGCCCAGAGGGAGTCTGTCGGGTGAGGGTGCTCTTTGTCCTCCAGTACCCGGGGTATCTCCGGTACTTCGACTCGGTGCTGGAGGGGCTGTGTCAGCGTGGCCACGAAGTCGCCGTGGCCTTTGACTTGCCACACAAACAATCTGAAGGGCTTCGGGCCCTCGACACGATCGACGGCGAGATTGAGCTGCTCGGGATGGTGCCTCGGCGGCCGGATATCTGGGCCCGCGTCGCGCGCGGCGTGCGTGGCTCCATCGACTACGCGCGGTACTTGCATCCTCGGTTCGAGCATGCGCCGTATCTGCGCGATCGCATGCGCAAGGCGCTGCCGCCCCTCACGCGGTTCTTGGGACGATGGACCACCACTACCGCAGGGCGGACCCGCCGCCTGATCCGTCTGTTCCAAACGTGCGACCGGGTGATACCCAGTAGCCCCGTCCTCGAGACGTTCTTGCGCCAGGCCCGCCCGGATGTCTTGGTCGTCTCACCGCTCGTGACCGACCAGTCACCTCAAGTTGACCTGATCAAGGCGGCGCGGAAGGTGGGTGTGTGTAGTGCGCTGTGCGTTGCCTCGTGGGATCACCTCACGACCAAAGGGCTGATGCGAATTCAGCCCGATCTGGTGGCACTGTGGAACCATGACCAGCGTCGAGAGGCCATCGACTTTCACGGGGCTGACGACGAACGGATCGTGGTCACCGGCGCACAGTGTTTCGATCGCTGGTTCGCCAGAACTCCTCGCAGGTCGCGCGAGGCGTTCTGCCATGCGGCGGGCTTGGATCCGAAGCGCCCGTTTGTGGTGTTTGCGGGGTCGACTGCTTCCATTTCAGCGCCCGAGGCCGAGGTTAGGTTCGTCAAGCGTTGGATCGAGGCGGTGCGGCAGGGACCTGGGTCCCTCGCCGAGGTGGGGATTCTGATCCGTCCTCATCCCTACAATTCCGCCCATTGGAGCAAGGTCGACGTGGGGGCATACCCCGGGGTCACGGTGTATCCTCGTCACGAGGCCAATCCAGTCGACAATGACGACCGCGCCGACTATTACGACACACTGCATCACGGGGCGGCCCTCGTCGGGATCAATACGTCGGCGATGATCGAGGCCGGTATTCAGGACCGACCGGTATTCACCGTCGTCGATTCGTCGTTCGACGACACCCAAACCGGGACGCTGCACTTCCGCTATCTCCTGCCGGAGAACGGCGGTCATCTCCAGCGAGCCACGTCGCTGGAGGAGCATGCCCGGCAGCTGTCGACGTCCATCGACGAGGGCGCTGCGCCGTCATCCCGCCAGTTCATCGAGAGGTTCGTACGTCCGAATGGGCTGGATACGGCGTCCACGCCACAGTTAGTGACCGCGCTTGAAGGGCTCGGCGACGCGGCGCCGAGCCAGCCAGACAGTGTGCCCCTGTATCTGTGGCCACTCTGGGCCGCGTTGTGGGCGATAGCGGCGGCGGCCGACGCGCCGCACGCCAGACGGCGCTGGCTGAAGGCACGGCACCGCATCAAAGGACAGCTGTGGCGGGCTTTCAAGACGAAGCGTAAAGACTTCAGGAAATGGCGAGAACGTCGGCGGCGCATGGCCAAGAAGGCCAGGGCCAACGCGCGTGGTGGCACCGTATGACTGATTCCGGTTCGACCACGGACCTGCTGGTCGCCGCCGACGCAGCGGCCGCGGCGTGGGAGGCGCGCCTTGCGGCCATGCGCGACCAACCGGTGTATCGCTCCTACGAGCGCACCCGGCGACGGGTGCTCGCTCTGTTGTCACTGGGGCGAAACCGGAGGCTAACGGGCCACGCGCCAAGTGACTATTGGTCTGGTGAACTGGACAAGTTCGAATACATGCTGGACGCCTCGCCCCTCATTGTCGAGAAGCTGAGACTTCACACCCACAACCTCACCGGGCTGCACGCGAACCAGTATCGAGATTCCCTACGAAAACATCGGCGCCGGTTCCGAGAGAAGCTCGAGGCCTTACGGGCATTGGATGAAGTCGACCTCTGGGTTCCCGAGCCACGGCTGCTCGGCGGCTTCGGGTTCGACATCGGCGGTCAACTCGTCAACCTCGATACGCTCAAGTTCTACGAGGTCCTGATCGCGATGCACCTGGGCGCCGTGCTCACTGAGTTGCGCGAGACGACGGAGCGTAAGCTCGTCTGGGAGATCGGCGCGGGGTGGGGCGGGTTCCCCTACCAGTTCAAGAAACAGTGTCCGAACGTCACGTACGTCATTACCGATTTTCCGGAGCTGTTTCTGTTCTCAGCGACGTACCTGATGGCCGCCTTCCCCGAGGCGAAGGTCCGTTTCTTTGGCGAGGTCCCGGCCGAGGACACCTTCGACGGTTGGCGCGACCTGGATTTTATTTTCATTCCGGACACGTTCCACGCTACGTTGCGTCCCGAGCAGGTCGACCTGCTGATCAACATGGTCTCGTTTCAGGAGATGACGACTCAGCAGGTTGACGGGTACGTGCGCCGCGCCTTCGACCTCGGTTGTCCATACCTGTACAGCCTGAACCGGGATCGGTCGGGCCACAACGCCGAACTGACCAACGTGCGGTCGATCATTGAAAAATACTACTGGCCGCATCCGGTCGACATGTTGCCCGTGAGCTACACCAAAATGCTGAACGAGGACCCCGACGAAGGGGACAGTGGCTACAAGCATGTGGTCGGCTGGCGGCGCGTCTAAGGCCACGAGTCGGGACACTGCCACTATGACCTCGCCGCGGGTGGTGATCGGCGCGCCTCTCTACAACCACGCAGCAGATCTGCCGGAGACCATCGAATCGCTACTGACGCAGTCGTACCGGGAGTTCACGTTGGTGTGTGTCGACGACCAATCCAGCGATGCGACCGGAGAGATCGTCGAATCGTACGCGGCTCGGGATTCCCGCATCGTCTACGTGCGGAATGCCACTCGACTGGGGATGATCGACAATTGGCGGCTGGCGTTCGACCTGGCCCTGGAGCAGAGTCCAGACGCGGCCTACTTTGCGTGGGCCAGCGATCACGATGTGTGGCATCCGCGGTGGTTGCGCGTGCTGGTCGATGTGCTCGATCGACACCCGGAGGTGGTGCTGGCGTATCCGCGCAACCGACGGATCGGGCCCGACGGCGTCGTCATCGACAAGCGTCCCTGGCAATTCGACACGGCCGGTGTCGACGCTCTGAGAGTCCGCTTCAGGCGGACGATGAGCGACATGTCTGCCGGCAACATGATCTACGGGTTGGGCCGTTCCGACGCGATCCGACGCGCCGGTGTGTTTCGCCACGTGTTGGTTCCAGACCGCTTGTTGCTCATGGAGTTGTCCCTGGAAGGGCAATTCAAACAGGTGCCGGAGGTGCTGTGGTTCCGGCGCTGGCACGGACAGTTCTTCAGTTTGCAGCGACAGCGTCACGCATTCTTTCCGAACGGCCGGCCGCTGTACGCGTATGTGCCGTGGTGGATCAGTCACGCGAGCGCGCTGACCTGGATTCTCGGCGTACGCGCCGCGCGAGCGCCCGGTATCGGTCGATGGGCGGGGGTCCGGCTCGGCGGTCGGTACTTGCGGCTGGCGGGACTGCTGCATTTCCGGCAGGAGCTGAAGGCGTTCCGCATCGAACTGTTCGAGCGCGCGACGTTCCTGAAGCCGATCTACGTGCGGAGTCGGAATCTCTACCGGGGCGTCATACGGCACACTGGGCTCGACGCGTTGTCGGGACGCTGGAGCAAATCGTTCGGTGACGCGATCCGGAGGCGGAGGCTGGTGCGACTGGTGAAACGAAAAGCGCGGACGGCGGCTAACGAGGCGATCGGTTCGGGGCGGTATCTGCTGCGTGCAGTACGTGCGCTCCCACTCATGCAGAGCCGGGTCATTCCGTGGCTCGTGCGTCAGGAGATCGACGAGGTGCCAGCGGGCCGCGAGGTCGGTTTGATGAAGCGGGCACTCCGAACGGTGGTCAAGAGCCGGAAGCCGATCATCGTGGGACCGTGGCTGTCAGAGGTTGGGTTTGAGGTGTTGTACTGGATTCCATTCCTCACCTGGGCAGTGAAGGAGTTCGACATCGATCGCGACCGCCTGATCGTGGTCTCGCGCGGCGGAGCCGACGTCTGGTATCGGGACCTCGCCGAACACTACGAAGACATCTTCGACCTGATGTCGGTCAAGGATTACCGCCACCGCAACGAGGAGCGGTGGTCGGAGGGAGGCAATCAGAAACAGATGGCCCCCTCCGCATTCGATGACGATATTGTCGATCTCGTCAAGGCGCGACGTGGGCTGTCAGACGTGGCCGTCTTGCATCCGTCGGTCATGTACCGCCTGTTTCGATATTTCTGGTACGGCAAGGGTGCGATCAGTCTGCTCGAGAAGCACGCGGTCTATCGTCCGATGCCTGCCATTGACCGCGGCCCCGCCCTGGAGGGGCTCCCCGCGGAATATGCCGCCGTGCGGTTCTACTTTCGACCCTCGTTTCCCGATTCAACGGAGAACCGCGCGCTGATTGGGCAGTTTGTCCAAGCGTTGTCCCGGCGGATGCCGGTGGTGTTGCTGAATCCGGGCCTGAGCCTCGATGACCATGAGGACTTCGACCCCGGGACCGGGAAGGGCGTGCACAAGATCGACCACCTGATGACGCCGACGACCAACCTGCAGGTGCAGAGTGCGGTCATCGCGCACGCGCGCGTTTTTGTTGGCACCTACGGCGGCTTGTCGTACCTGGGACCCTTCTATGGAGTACCCTCCATCGGGCTCTTTTCGTATGAGAGCGAGCTCGTAGCGACGCACCTGGACATATCCCGGCGGCTGTCCCGTCGTTTGGCAGCCCCGCTCGTCACGCTCGATATACGAGAAGTGGCGATGGTTGAGATGCTGTTCGATACCTTGCACCGCGACAGCGGAACCACGAGCGCTCCGCGAGCGCCTGTGGCCCCGGCGTCCTGACGCGGCCACACTCACTCTGACTCGGACATCACACCGCGATGATTCTTTCAACCGACGATCTCAAGAACTATCACGGCCGCGTCGCGATGGTCGACGGCGCGTTCGATCCACTGCACCACGGTCACATCGCGTACTTTCGCGCGGCACGCGCGGTGGGGGCGAAGCTGCTGTGCAACATCGCGCCAGACAGCTACGTGTCGGCGAAGCACCCGCCGTTGCTTGAGGCATCTCGTCGCGCCCAGGTGATCGATGCGCTGGCTGACATCGACTACACGCATGTCAGCCAGTCAGACACCGAAACCGTGCTGCGCGAGCTGCGCCCCACCCACTACATCAAGGGTGCGGACTGGGCCGGGCGCCTGCCACCCGAGCAGGAGCGAATCTGCGCGGAACAGGGCACCGAGATTGTCTTGCTCGATACGGTCCGCGATTCGTCTACGGAACTGTTGCGTCGATACCGCCCGCCGTCGCCCGATGGCGAGGGTGAAGTGAGCGCGTTCGAACAGCTCGTGGCCGACCAGCGCCCCGTCGAGTCTGGCCACTATGACGCCGAGTATTTCGTGAGCGACTGGCGCGAGGGGAACAACGACTACACGATCGAGGCGCGTCGAAAAATAGAAGGACGCCATCCCGCCGTCATCAAAGAGGTGTTCGAGCCGACCCGAGTGTTGGACGTGGGATGCGGTCCCGGTGTCTTGTTGTTTCTGTTACAGGAACAGGGCGTGCTGGCGGACGGAGTCGACTTCAGCCCGAGTTGCAAGGAACTCGCTCCGCCAGAGGTCAAGGAGCGGATCAAGATCGGCACCACGGCGGACCACGCGCTGTTCGCCGACGACTCGTACGACCTCGTCATCTGTCGTGAGGTGATGGAGCATCTGACCGTGCTCCAGGTCCGGGATACGGTCCGCAACCTGTGCCGGGTCAGTTCGCGGTATGTCTATGTCACGACCCGGTTTCACCCGAACCCGGCCGGGCTGCTGGATGTGACGACGCAGTTTGAGGTCGACCCTTCGCACATCACGCTACTCAACAAGGACTTCCTGCGGGTCATGTTCGTGCTCGAGGGGTTTCGGAGACGGCTCGATCTGGAGTCCGCCATTGACTGGATGGGCAAGGGTCGGGTGCTCGTGTACGAGAGATCGGGGTCGTCAGAGTGAGCGAGCGGACCATGAGTCGGCCCGGGCGTGCGGATGGCGTGCTCGGCTATCATCTCAATCCCCTGACCTGCGGGGTCGCGAAGTTCAACCTGCTTCTGGCGCGTCACCTCGAGGTGCCGATGCTGAGTCTGTTCGACGACCAGGCTGCCTCGATGGCGCATCCCGTGCTGTCGCTGAAGCAGTCCGAGTTTTCGGACGCCGACAGCGCGACACTCGCCCAGCTGCTCGACACGGCGTCGTGGCGGCACGGGTTCAGTCTGTTTCTGCACGCGTGGACCGATACGGACGTCGAGCGGACGTTGTTGTCGCGGGCCGCCACGGTGTACTGCGGCAATGCGGAGCTTGTCGCCAAATTACGAGTGCACCGACCCGATGTACAGGACTCCTGGTGCCCATCCACCTTGCTTGAGCCGCAGCGCTTTCGGTCGGGAGGACTCTCCGTGTTCGCGTTTGGTATGGCGCACAAAGTGCGGTCTGAGCTGCATCGGACAGTGCACGCGTTGCTTGAGCGGACGGGCCAGTCGTACTCCGTGTATCTGTCGACGGCGTTGCACGAGGGCACCGCGTTCGATGAGCGGTTCACGGTGGTGTTCGATGAGCTGCAGGAGATCTACGGTGACCACATCTTCTTTCTTGGCTACATGTCCGACACCGCGGTCTACAACTACTTGATCGATACAACGTTCTTCGCCGCGTTCTTCGACAAAGGGGTGCGGGCCAACAACACAACGGTCAACGCCGCGATGGAGTGCGGGTCGGTCGTGCTAACCAATTTCGACGACTATTCCCCCTCGGTCTTCGACCACATGCACAATGTGATCGACATTCATCGGTGCGAGACGCTGCCGACGGATCCGGAGACGCTGCAGTCAATCGGCGATCGCGCGCAGACGACGGCGTCCGGCGCATTGGGTTGGGGCGCGCTGGTGTCCCAGATGCGCGGCTAGCGGTCCGTGGCGAGAGTCCAGCGTCGCACCGAGACCCTGGGTTCGCAGTACCGGGCCGGCCCGGTGCCAGGCGAGAAGAGCGAGAGACCGGCAGAATGTGACCGATGAACGATGCAGGTCGGCCGGATTCAGCGTCGGTCGAATGCAGCGGGACAACGGCACACATGGGGCGTGTGTGACCGCGGAAAAAGCACATGGACGCGGATGCCCGCCGCGAACGTAAGAGGCGAACCACGGCCGCGGGGTACCCGTGTCGTGTACGGCCCACCGTTTTCACTGACACCTCGACGAGGAGGACCGGACGATGTCGCGCGAATTGAAGCTGGGACGGCAGGTCGTCAACGATGACAGCCCCGTGTACGTCATTGCCGAGGTCGGGCATAACCACCAGGGCAATATCGAGACGGCGAAAGAAATGTTCCGGCAGGCGCAGTCCTGCGGAGCCAGCGCGGTCAAGTTGCAGAAACGGGACAACCGGGGGCTCTTTACCCAGGCCGCTTTCGACAAGCCGTACGAGAACGAGAATAGCTTCGGCGCCACCTACGGCGAGCACCGCGAGGCCCTCGAATTTGGCCGCGACGAGTATGCCGAGCTGAAGGTGTACGCGGCCGAGTTGGGGCTCGATTTCTTTGCCACCGCGTTTGACATCCAGAGTGCGGACTTTCTTGAAGCGTTGGAGATGCCCGCGTACAAGATCGCGTCCGGCGACCTGCGGAATCTACCGCTCATGCGCCATGTGGCCGCGTTCGGGAAGCCGATCATCGTGAGCACCGGCGGGGGCACCTTGGATGACGTCGAACGTGCCTATGAGGCCGTCATGGCGATCAATACGCAGCTCTGCATCATGCAGTGCACCTGCGGCTATCCAGTGGAGTTCGACGAACTCAATTTACGGGTCATCGAGGCCTATCGCGAGCGATTCCCAGACATCGTCATCGGGTACTCGGGGCACGATAACGGTATTGCCATGCCGGTGGTGTCGTATGTGCTGGGGGCGCGGATCATCGAGAAGCACTTCACGTTGAACCGGGCGATGAAAGGGACGGACAACGTCTTCTCGCTCGAGCCGGTGGGCATGCGGAAAATGATTCGTGACCTGGACCGCGCCAGACGCGGTCTGGGAGACGGCAAGAAGGTCGTGTTTGCCAGCGAAGCAGGACCTGTATTGAAGATGGGCAAGAAGCTCGTCGCGGCGCAGGACCTGCCGGCCGGACGGCGGCTGACCGAGGACGACGTGGCCGTCAAGTCGCCTGGTGACGGGCTCGCGCCCGTCGAGATCGGCCGAGTGATCGGGGCGGTGACCAAAGTGGCGCTCGCCAAGGACGACTCGCTGTCGCTCGAGCAGCTTGAGCTTTCAGATAAGGCCGTGAGTTAGATTCGCGGGTTAGATTCGGATGGACGATCAGTTTAGGCTCGACAACACCGTCGCTGTAGTGACGGGCGCTTCCGGCAACCTGGGGCCCATTTGGGTGGGAGCCCTTCTGGACGCGGGCGCGCGGGTGTTCGCGCTCGACCTGGAGCGGGCGGTGGTGAGCCCAGGTCTGGATGCGCTGTTGGAGCGGTATGCGCAGCCGACATCGTCCACGCCCGGTCCGCGGCTACGTCTCCACCGCGCCGACGTGATGGACAAGGAGTCGCTGGTCGCGGCCCAGGCGGCGTGCGCCGAGTCAATGGGAGTGGCGACGGTTCTGGTCAACAACGCGGGCATTGACCAGCCGGCCTCGACAGACGGGGCGACCTCCTACCGGATGGAGGATGTCCCGATGGCCGCCAGCCGGGCGATTCTCGAGGTCAATACCCTGGGGACGTTTCAGGTGTCGCAGGTGTTTGGGGCCGAGATGGTCAAGGCGCGGCGTGGCTCGATCATCAACATCGGATCGCTCTATGCCAGTGTGTCCCCGGACCTCCGACTCTATGCGCACATGAACCTGGACCCCCCATTCCTGAAACCACCGGCTTACGGTGCATCGAAAGCGGCCGTGGTGAACCTCACCCGGTATCTGGCCACTGCGTGGGGACCATACGGCGTGCGGGTGAATACGCTGTCCCCCGGGGGCGTGCTCGGTGCTCAAGACCCGGAGTTTCAGCGTCAATTCAACGACCGGGTGCCCCTCGGCCGCATGGCTGAGGCCAACGATCTGACCGGGCCACTCCGGTTCCTGGCCTCTGAGGCCTCGGCCTATATCACCGGCAGTGAGCTGCGGGTCGACGGCGGATTCACCGCTTGGTAGCGCTAGAACTGAGGCCGTCCGCCCCGACGCTGCCCCGGCAGGGTCTTGAGGTCCACCCAGGCGACCGGGTCTGAAAGCCCGGCCCCCTCAGTCTCCACACACTCCAGGAGGACCACATCGCGATGCACGAAACGTCCTTGATACCGTCACACGTACCGAACTGGATCGATGGTCAAGAACGGCCTGCCCAGGATGGGCAGACGCTACCGAATCTGAACCCCGCGACCGGTTCCACCCTGTGCACCGTTGCGCGCTCCGGGGAAGCCGACGTTCGGGCGGCGGTCGAGGCTGCGCGCCGCGCGCAGGCCGCCTGGGCCGGGCTGACCCCGGTCGCTCGTGGGGACCTGCTCCGCGAGGCCGCGTTGCTGATGCGCGAACGAAGCGATGAGTTTGCGGAGATTGTCTCGCTGGAAACGGGGAAGTCCCGACGGGACGCGCGAGGGGAAACGGGAGCGGCGGTGGAGATGGGATTGTTCGTCGCTGGCGAAGGACGACGGTTCTACGGCAAGACGACAACGAGCGCGGTACCACACCGCACCGCGCTCGTCGTGAGGCAACCACTCGGCGTGGCCGGATTGATCATCGCCGCGAACACCCCGATCGCCAACGTGGCGTGGAAAGTGTATCCGGCGCTGCTGTGCGGCAATACGGCGGTGATGAAAGCGTCAGAGGACACGCCAGCCACGGCCTGGGCGGCGGCGAAGGTGTTCGACGAGGTCGGTATTCCACCCGGGGTGTTCAACGTGGTGCAGGGATATGGACCGGAAGCCGGCGCGCCACTGGTCGAGCATCCGGACGTGGATCTGATTAGTTTTACCGGGTCGTGCGGCGTCGGGCGACAGATCCAGACGATCGCCGGCGGGCGGCTGGCCAAGGTGTGCCTGGAGCTCGGTGGGAAAAACCCGCTCATCGTCTGCGACGATGCGAATCTCGATCGAGCCGTCACGATCGCCGGTTTATCGGCGTTCAGCAATGCGGGTCAACGATGCGCGTCCGGGAGTCGACTCATTGTGTTTGATGCGGTCTACGACCGCTTCAAGGCGCAGTTGCTGGAGTACACGCGGGGTCTCACCCTCGGCCCGGCTGATGACGACGACCTTGGTCCCGTCATCAATCAGCGGCAACTCGACAACATGGTGTCGGCGGTCGATCGGGCCCGCGCGGCCGGCGCGACGGTGCTGGCCGGCGGCGGACGGATGATGGACGACGCGCACAAGGGTGGGTTCTATATGACACCAACCCTGCTCGAGGGTGCTGCCGGCGATGCCGAGATCTCTCAGGCCGAGCTGTTCGGACCGATCGCCTGTCTGTACCGGGTATCCGATTTCGAGGAGGCGGTCCGTCTCGCGAACGACTCGCCGTTCGGGCTCACCGCGGCGATTCACACGGCGAATGTGGATCGGGCCATGACTTTCATCAGTCGTATCAAGTCTGGCGTCGCGTCGATCAACGGGGGGGACCTACGGCAGCGAGCCGCATATGCCGTTTGGTGGCTTGCGGCAGTCCGGTACCGGCTGGCGCGAGGCCGGCACCGAAGCGCTCGACGTGTACTCGGACTGGAAGACGATCTACATCCATGCCGACCCCGAGGCGGTCTGACGTGGTGACGCCGATGCCAGCCGAGCCATCCTGCGTCGCGTTCATTCCGGCGCGCAGTGGATCGACGCGCGTGCCTGGCAAAAATATCCGCGCGTTGGGTGGACACCCACTCATCGCCTACACCATTGCGAGTGCGCTGGATTCCGGCGTCTTTGGGGCGGTCGTGGTGTCGACCAATGACGAGGCGACGGCTGACATCGCAAGACACTACGGGGCCGAGGTGCCGTTTCTCAGGCCTGCGGCGATGGCTGGGTCCCGGTCGCCCGACATCGAATGGGTCGAGCACGGGCTCGGCGCACTGGAGGACGCGGGCCGGGTATTTGAGTGTTTCGCGATTCTCAGACCGACCAGCCCGTTCCGCACAGCCGAGACGGTGCGTCGAGCCTGGTCCACGTTTCGAGCTGCCGATGGCGTCGACTCGCTTCGCGCCGTGGAGCGAGTACGTCAGCACCCAGGCAAGATGTGGGTGATCCGCGGCGATCGACTACTGCCCCTCTTGCCGTTCGGACCGTCCGAACAGCCGTGGCACAGCAGCCAGATGCCGTCGCTCCCAGAGGTCTGGGTGCAGAATGCGAGCCTCGAGATTGCCTGGAGCCGGGTGGCGCGTGACGGGCACACCATCGCTGGTCACACGCTGGTGCCGTTCAGGACGGACGAGCGCGAAGGGTTCGACATCAACGAGCAATGGGATTGGCGACTCGCCGAAGAGTTGGTTGCCAGTGGGGACTGGACGTTGCCGCCCGTGACCCGGGCGGCGTTTGGAGGATGAATCGAGATGGGTGAATCGCAGCTCGAACAGGTCGAATCAGACGAGCTGTTCTATGTACCGCGCACGGCATTCGAGGCGCTGCTTGAACATGAGCTGGAGGCGCAACCGCGCGCCGCCGTGTTCGCCGCATATACACGAATCAATGTCCTGTACACGATCGCCCGGGCCTGGTCCGGGCATCCGGGGACGTGTTTCAGTGCCACCGACATCATGGCGTGGCTCTTTTTGCAAAAGATCCAGGGATTGGAGGAGGGAGAGGATCGCTGTGATCTCTTCTTTTCTTCAAAGGGGCACGACGCGCCAGCACTGTATGCGGTGCTGACCGGCCTCGGGCTGCTCGACTTTGACCTGTTGCATAGCCTACGTCGGGTAGACGGTCTGCCCGGGCACCCTCACGTCGAGACGCCGTTTGTCCAGGCGAATACCGGGTCGCTGGGCATGGGGATCTCCAAGGCGAAGGGGATCGCGACCGCCAATCGGCTCCGCGGCCAGCGTCGACGAATCTTCGTGCTCACGGGGGACGGCGAACTCCAGGAGGGGCAGATCTGGGAGTCGCTCGGATCGGCGGTCACGCTCGGGCTGGACGAGATCACCGTCATTGTCGACCACAACAAGATTCAGTCCGACACCTGGGTGGAAGAGGTGGGGCCGCTTGGCGACCTCGAGGCGAAGTTCGCCAGTTTTGGCTGGCGAGTGGCTCGCTGCGATGGACACGACTTCGCGGCGCTGGATGCCGCGCTGACCCAGCTGGACGAGACACCCGGCGTGCCAAAAGTGCTCATTGCTGACACCGTCAAGGGCAAGGGGGTCTCGTTCATGGAGGGGCCCGCGGCGCTCGCGGCAGACTCGCTGTATCTCTTCCACAGCGGCGCGCCCAACGAGGAGGCATACGCAGCCGGAGCGGCGGAGCTGACCGCGGCGGCTCGTGATCGACTTCGCGAGGCGGGTCTGGGCGAGTTGACGCTTGAGACCGCCCGCCGTCCGCCTCGGAAACCGGTGCTCGAGGTCGAGCGCCTTGTGAACGCGTACGGTGCGGCGCTCGTCGAGCACGCCCAGCGCAATCCCGCGGTCGTCGCCCTCGACGCCGACCTTGTCAAGGATTGTGGCCTCCTCGAGTTTCGGGATCGGTTTCCTGACCGGTTCATCGAGTGTGGCATCGCCGAGCAGGACATGGTGTCGCAAGCCGGGGCGATGGCCCGGCAGGGACTCGTGCCGTTTGCGCATTCGTTCGCGTGTTTCCTGTCTGCCCGGCCCAATGAGCAGATCTACAACAACGCCAGCGAAGGCACGAAGGTCATCTATGTGGGATCGCTGGCCGGGTTGCTACCCGGGGGACCGGGGCATTCGCACCAAGCGGTTCGTGACATTTCCGCACTGGCCGCTATCCCGAACTTGATCCTCATCGAGCCCTGCACCGAGATCGAGTCGGCGGCCACCGTGTCCTTCTGCCTCGAGCAGACGACCGAGAGCAGCTACATCCGACTCGTGTCCCTCGGCTGGCCCGTGCCGTTTACGCACCCAGTCGACTACGCGCTCGAACTCGGTATTGGCACCGTTGTGCGCCCCGGTGGTTCTGACCAGGACATCGCACTCATTGGCGCCGGGCCGTGGTTGCTGAGCAACGCGTACCACGCGGCCGAGCGGCTTGAGGCAGAGCACGGGGTGCGCGCGCGCGTGATTGACCTGCCATGGCTGAATCGGGTCGATGACACCTGGCTTCGTGAGGCGGTCGGCGATACGCGGAGGGTCTTTACGCTCGACAACCACTACGTGGATGGCGGGCAGGGGCAGATGCTCGCCAGTCGGATCGCCCAGCTCGGACTCTCGGTTCCGGTGACGGCCATCGGCGTTCGTGAACTGCCGGTCTGCGGCACAAACGACGAAGTATTGGCGTACCACCAGCTTGATGTCTCCGGCCTGGTCTCGGCCGTGACCGGTGCCCTCACCCCGTAGCCTCGGTCATCAGACCTGCGGCTCACACCCTGGCCTTCGTGGAGCGTATTCGACTCTTCAGCGTCATCGCCGCCTCCGGGGCGGGTGGCGCTGAGCAGGTGTTCGCGACTCTTCTGCAAGGGCTCGACCCGGAGCGCTTCGAGGTGACGGTTGCCTGCCACGGCCGCGGCTCGATGGCCGAGACCTACAGACGGCACGCGTCGCAGGTCTGGAGCCTCGATCTGGTTGACCTGCGGAAACCCAGCACCATCACCCGGCTGGCCGGGCTGATGCGCGACGCGCGGTGCGACGTGGTGCATACCCATTTGTGGACGGCCGATGTGCTCGGTGGACTGGCGGCGCGATTGGCCGGTGTCCGACGCGTCGTGAGTAGCGTCGCGGGCGCCTACTTCCTGCCGATTGGCGTGTCCGGATGGAGACGGGCCCGGCGCCAAGTATTTTCTCGCCTGTTTCGGGCGATCTATCGTCGTTGCGACCGGGTCATCGCGCCATCGCACTATGTGGCCGATGACCTGCTGACGCGTCCGGGTATTCGTGTGCCGCAAGAACGGCTGTGCGTGATCGAAAACGGTGTCGATGTCGACCACGAGGAACGTCTGGTTCGGTACGCGAACGGTGGCGGCTCGTCTGCCCGGTGGGGCACGGGAAGTCCGCGGATCTCCGTCGTGGCCAATTTCTTCCCGATCAAGGGCCACGAGTTCTTGATTCGGGCCGTGCCAGCGGTGCTGGCGGTCCATCCACAGGCCCGATTCGTCCTGGCGGGAGGCGGAGAGAGCCGCACCGCAATGATTGGGCTGGCGGACCGGCTCGGTGTGGGTGCCAGCGTCACCTTTCCCGGCGAGATCGCAGACGCGCTCGAACTGATGCGGGCAAGTGACCTGGTGGTGATTCCCTCCATCTCCGAGGGGTTGCCGATTTCGTTGGTCGAGGCGATGGCGCTCGGACGTTCCGTAGTCACCACCGGTGTCGGCGGTATCCCTGAGGTGGTCGAAGATGGTGTGAGCGCGCGGGTCGTGCCGCCGCGAGACCCAGCGGCACTGGCGGCCGCGATGTTGGAGCTCCTGGGAGACGACGGGCTGGCACGACAGCTCGGGGCGCACGCACAACGGGTTGCCGCAGAACGATTCTCTGCCGCCCGCATGGTACGGCGTACGCAGGAGCTGTATGTCGAACTCCACAATGGGTAGGCACCTGATCGATTCAGTGATGGGCGCGCGAGTTCAGACCGGGTCCTGAAGACCTATGCTGCGCGACCGAAACATCGTCTGCCTCTCGTCCATCGATTGGGATTTCCTGTGGCAGGGCCACCAGCAGATCATGTCGTCGTTGGCCGACGCGGGAAACCGGGTGCTGTTTGTCGAATCGACCGGTGTCCGATCGCCAACACCGCGCGATCTGCCGCGCCTGTGGCGAAGACTGAAGACCGCACGTGGGCGCAGCGCCCCCCGCGCCACGCACGCTCATCCGCGCCGGCCCGATCAGCTCAGGGTCTACTCGCCGGTGGTGCTGCCGTTTCCCTACTCCCGGACGGCGCGGGCGGTGAATTTGCCAATCATGCGGCGAGCGATTCGGCGTGGCACGGGCGACTGGACCGCGACGGCCCCCATTGTCTGGAATTTCTTGCCGACGCCGTTGAGCCGGTCACTCGCCAGGTCGCTGAATCCGGCCCTCTCCGTTTTTCATTGTGTGGACCACTTGTCGGCTAGTTCACCGGCGGCCGCGCGGATACGCGACACCGAGTCGCGCTGTTTCTCCGAGGCGGATCTGGTCTTTGTGACCTCGCAGTCCCTGCACGACCGCGCGGCTGCGCTGAACGCGCACGTGCATCTGGTGCCTTCCGGCGTGGATTTCCCGCGGTTCGACCGTGTGCGCGTTGCGGGCGGTCCGGTGCCGGCGGACCTGGCGCGTCTCCCGCGGCCGGTCGTCGGGTATCTCGGAGGCTTGCACCAGTGGGTGGATCAGCCCCTGCTCGCGGCGCTGGCGGCGCGGCGACCGGATTGGAGCGTGGTGCTCGTCGGACCGCAGCAGACGGACATGTCAGCGTTGACCCGAATGCCCAACGTGCATGCCTTGGGGACCCGGGGCCCAGAGGACGTCCCGCGGTACCTACGCGGTTTCGACGTCGCGACCATCCCGTATCGGCTGACCGACTACACCGACCATGTCTATCCGGCCAAGCTGAACGAGTATCTCGCGATGGGTCTTGGCGTCGTCGCCACGCCGCTGGCAGAGATCACCCGCTTCAACCAGACCCACGGTCCGGTGGTCCGGCTGGCCGCCGACGCGGCGGCGTTCGAGGCGGCGGTCGCGTCGGAGCTGTCCGAGGCGGACCAGGGGGCCGTGGGTCGTCGTGTGGCCGTCGCCAAGGAAAACAGCTGGGCGGCGCGGCTGGAATTGATGTCGTCGCTGATCGTCGAGGCGCAGGCGCGGCGGACGGGTCCCGATTCATGTGTGGCATCGCAGGCAAACTGATCGACGGCTTCGGCGCCATGGTCGAGCCGGGGCTCGTGCACCGCATGACCGCGGCTCTTGAACACCGTGGACCTGACGCGCAGGGCGTCTGGACTGAGGGCGGTATCGGGCTTGGCAGTCGCCGCCTGGCCGTGATCGATCTGTCCGATCGGGCTGCGCAGCCCATGGCCAACGAAGACGGCGCGATTCGGGTGGTGTTCAACGGCGAGATCTACAACTTTCGAGAATTGCGGGCCGAGTTGGAAGCTCGCGGTCATCAATTTCGATCTGACAGCGACACGGAGACCATCGTCCATCTCTACGAGGAGGAGGGGCCCGAGTGCGTGCGGCGACTCGACGGAATGTTCGCCTTTGCGCTCTGGGATGCGCGAACCCGCTCGTTGTTGCTGGCCCGTGACCGGTTGGGGCAGAAGCCGCTCTTCTATTGGCACGACGGTCACAGTCTGGTGTTCGGGTCTGAGCCGAAGGCGCTCATGCAAGATGACGCGGTTCCGGCCGAGCCAGACGAGGAGGCGATTCACCACTACCTGACCTACGGCTATGTCCCGGCGCCATGGAGCGCCTTCCGGCACGTGCGGAAGCTGGCGCCGGCGCACTACCTGGTCGCCCGTGGGGGGCGCGTCGAGATCACGCGCTACTGGTCGCTCTCCTACGAACCGAAGCGGGATGAGTCTGAGACGGCGCTGACCGAAGAACTCGACCATCTGCTCGGCCGCGCGGTTGAGCGACGCCTCGTGGCCGACGTGCCGCTGGGCGCGATGCTCAGCGGAGGGCTCGATTCGAGCGCCATCGTGGCCCTCATGCGGCGCGCCACGGGCGCCGGCATACAAACGTTCTCCATCGGGTTCGATCAGCCCGAGTATGATGAGCGTCCGTTCGCCCGGTCGGTGGCCACCGCGTTCGACACCGAGCATCACGAGCTGACCATCCGACCAGACGCCGCCGCGCTGCTCCCCCGGTTGGTCTACCACTACAACGAGCCGTTCGCTGATTCCTCGGCGTTGCCCACGTGGTACCTGAGTGAAATGGCGCGGACTCGCGTTACGGTGGCGCTGAGTGGTGACGGCGGAGACGAGTCGTTCCTCGGATATGACCGGTATGCGGCGTCTCGGCTCGCGGCCACGCTCGACCGCGTGCCGCGTCCGGTGCGTCAGCTGCTTGCGCGGGGTGCGGGCTGCCTGACCAGCAGGTCCGCCCGATCGACGACGACCCGGCTTCGGCGGTTCATGGGGGGACTGGCGACCGATCCGGTCCGCCGATACGGCCGTTGGCTCAGCGTGATGCTCGACGAGCAGAAGTTGGAGCTCTATACGGGAGACTTCGCGCGCCGTTGGTGCGGCACCGACCCCAAGACGGGTGACGGGTCGCTGGGGCTCCTCCGACAGCAGTGGGCAGAATCTGACGCGACAAGTGCGGTCGAGAAGCTGGTCTACACCGACATTGCGATGTATCTGCCGGACGATCTCCTGGTCAAGATGGACATCGCGTCGATGGCCCATTCGCTCGAGGTGCGCTCACCGTTTCTTGACCATCATGTGGTGGAGTTTGCCGCCAGTTTGCCAGTGTCGATGAAGCTGCGGGGGCGGACCGCCAAGTATTTGCTGAAGCGAGCGATGAGGACGCGATTGCCGCCGGCCGTGCTGGAGCGGCCCAAGGCGGGGTTCGGTGTCCCAATCGACGAGTGGTTCCGGGGGAGCCTCGGAGACACGGCGCGCGACCTCCTGCTGGGTAAGCGGGCCACCGAGCGCGGGTACTTCGAGACAAAGACGGTGCGTCGCTATCTTGACGACCACGCCAAGGGCCGGGCCCAACACCACGCTCGACTGTGGAGCCTGGTCATGCTCGAGCTGTGGCACCAGACGTTCATCGATCGCCGGGGCGAGATGATGACGGCGCTACCGGTGTCATGAGCGGGCATGCGGACCATGCACGGGTGCCTGGTCAGATCCGGGTACTCCGGGTCATTGCTCGTCTCAATGTCGGCGGGCCGGCGCGCCACGTTGCGCTGCTTAACGCAGGTATGGACACAGACCGGCGGTTCCGGTCCTGGCTGGTCACCGGCACAGAGAATCCGAGCGAAGGCACCTTGCTGGATTACGCTCAGGCCCGCGGCGTTGAGCCGGTGGTCATTCCGGAAATTCGCGGTCAGGCCTCGTTGACCCCCCGCGATTTGATGGCGTTGACCAAGCTCACGGCGCTGACGCGCCGTCTCCGGCCCCACATTGTGCACACCCATACCGCAAAGGCTGGTTTTCTCGGTCGTCTGGCCGCACGAGCGGCGGGCGTGCCGGTCGTACTGCACACCTACCATGGGCATGTCTTGAGCGGCTACTACAGCCAGGCCAAGACGCGCGCGCTTCAGCTGATGGAGCGTGGGCTGGCGCATCTGTCGGACCAACTCATTGCCGTGAGCGACCGCGTGCGCGACGATCTGGTCCAGTTTGGCGTCGCCCCCGCCGAGCGTTTTCGCGTGGTGCCGCTCGGGCTCGACCTGGCTCCGCTCTTCGACGTGAGCGCCCAACGCGGCGTGTTGCGGCGAGAACTGGGCGTGTCTCTGGATGCTCCGCTGGTCGGCATCGTGGGGCGGCTGTTTCCAATCAAGAACCACGCGCTCTTTCTCGACGCGGCGGCTCGTCTACTTGCGGAGCAGCCCGACGCCCGGTTTGTCATCGTTGGCGACGGCGCACTACGGGATGAGCTAGAGGCGCGAGCCGAGCACCCGGACCTTGCCGGCCGTGTCTACTTCACGGGGTGGCGGCATGACCTGGCCACGGTCTACGCCGACCTGGACGTATTGGCCGTGTCATCTCGCAATGAGGGGACACCCGTGTCAGCCATCGAGGCGATGGCCGCGGGGTGCGCAGTCGTTGCCACTCGAGTCGGGGGTCTGCCAGACCTCATCGCCGATGGCCGTACCGGTACCCTGGTGCCGGCCGACGATCCGGCCGCGCTGTCCTCCGCGATTGGTCAGACGCTGAGGGATCCTCTCGGAACAAGGACGATATGTGCCGCGGCCCGGGCCGACGTTGAGCATCGCTTCATGGCCACACGGCTTGTGGACGACATGAAGGCCCTGTATCTTCACCTGCTGGCCGCCAAAGGGGTGGCCTGGGGGGAGGACACGTGACGTCTGGTGGGTTCCTTGGTGTGTTGGGATCGGCGCGCGCCGGCCTGTTGCGTCTGCTGGGCCTGGCATCGCGACGGGATATCCTGGCGACGCAGCAACGGCTTGACGCGCTGCTTCGTGAGCATCGGCGCGCGACGGACACGGCCAAGACGTTGAAGACGCTCGCTCGGGACGTCACGGATGTGGCGGGTCGCCTGGAGCAGGTGCAGATTCAACTCGGCAGTCAGACGCGCGGTATTGACGGCCGGCTCCGCCACGTCGAGCGCAATGTGCAGTCGCTGGTTCGACACGAGTATCTCGACCAGGCGGCCTTGCCGTTTCCGCACAACGTCCTGTCGCAGCGGTTTCACGAGTGGTCACAGAACGAGGAGGACGGGATCACGCTGGCATTGATCCGGCTGGTGGGCGAGACCAATCGCCGCTTTGTCGAGATCGGCGCGGGGACCAACGGAGGGAACTCCGGGTTTCTCGCCACGAGCTGTGGCTGGACCGGGTTGATGGTCGATGGCAGTCCCGCCCGGGCAAAGAAGCTCGTCAGGCGCTTTGGCCAGTTCGGGGTGCGAGCCCTGGGGTCCTGGATCACCGTTGAGAACGTCAACCAGCTCGTGACGGAGAGCGGCTTGTCCGGTGAGATCGATCTGCTGAGCCTGGATATCGATGGCAACGACTTCTGGGTGTGGCGTCAACTTGATGCCTGTTCGCCTCGCATCGTCATTCTGGAATTCAATCCCGCGTTCGGTCCAGAGCGCGCCGTGACGGTGCAGTACGACGAGGCGTTCGATCGGGCGAACTTCAAAGCGGTTACCCCTATGTTCTATGGGGCGTCGCTGACGGCATTTGAGCGGCTGGGCCGAGAGAAGGGATATCGGTTGGTGCTGGTCGAGCCGCGCGGTATCAACGCGTACTTCTTGCGTGACGACGTCGGCGCAGGTATTCCGGCGGTGTCCGCCGCCCGCGTGCATCCGGACCCCTCCATGGACGCCCAGCCGCTCTTCGCTCGGATCGCCGACGCGCAACTACCTCTGGTTGACCTCGATAGTCCCGGAGAACCCGAAGCCAGCGCCCCGAAGCGTTCGCGTGAGGACCAGCCGTAGTCGAGTGTGAGCATGGAAGGGATTCTTGTGTCGGATCTGCTGGCGTTCTCAGCGGCGTTCGTTGCCGCGTCGACGTTGACGCCGGCCGCCCGTGACCTCGCATTCAAAGTCGGGCTCCTGGATCACCCGGGACCACGGAAGGTTCACGGCGCCCCGATGCCGCTGCTGGGAGGCCTCGCGGTGTATCTGGCCACGGTGTTCGCCATTGCGGTCTTCGTTCAGGACGCAGAGTGGTCACAGATGCTTGGGATTTTCGTCGCCTCGACAGTGGCGCTCGTGGTGGGCACCCTTGACGATCGCGGCATGTTGCATCATCAAGTGAAGCTCATGATGGCTATGCCGTTCGCGGCGGTGATCCTCATCGCCACGGACATGCATAGCGAAGTGTTCCATTGCATCACCGCCGTCCCGGTGTTCGGTTTCCCCGGTGCCTGGCTCGATTTCGCGTTGTCGTTCGTCTGGTTCGTCGGCATCATCGCCGCGTTCAGCATTCTCGACCACATGGATGGCCTATGCGCCGGGGTGGCCGCGATCGTGGCCGCGTTCAGCGTGTCGTTCGCGGCGGTCGGGGGCCAACTGTTGGTGGGCACGCTGGCGGCCGCCATCTTGGGCGCTTCGCTCGGTTTCCTCCGCTTCAATGCCAAGCCGGCGCGTATCTTCCTTGGTGACGGTGGAGCGATGCTGCTCGGGCTCGTCTCCGCCACGCTGGGCATCAAGCTACGTTTTTCAGAGCTGGCTCCGACCGTCAGTTGGATGCTCCCGGTGCTCATTCTCGCCGTGCCTATTTTTGATACGACGCTTGTCACCGTGTCGCGCATTCGACGAGGCCTGGTACCGTTCGCTTCACCTGGGAAGGATCACACGGCACATCGGCTCGTCGCCCTCGGACTCAGCCACCGCCAGGCCGTCACGGCGATGTATGGGGTTGGGATAGCAGGTGGACTGCTGGCGTGGCTCGTCGCCCTCGTCGGTCCGGCCGCCGGACTCCCGGTTTGCACGGGGGTCGGCCTGGCTGGACTGTGTGCGATTGTGTGGCTCGAGCGGGCGCCCTTTGAGCGGCAGGGGGCCGCACCTACAAACGTATGACGCAGCGCCACGACTCCGCACCGATCACGATCGTCGGCGGTTCGGCCACCGGGCTATTCGCGGCCGAGCGGCTGGCCCGGGCGGGCCGGCCGGTCACGTTGCTGGAGAGCGCCGATGATTGGTCCCCCGAGCCACGGACCCTGATCGTCACGCGCCGCATGCGTGATCTGCTGGGCGAGGTGGGCGACCGCTCGGTTGTCAACGCGATCAGCCGCTTCGAGCTGGTGACCGCCGGGCGGACCGCCTCCGTTGCGTTGTCGGAGCCCGACCTGATCATCGAGCGCGCGGTGCTCGTTCCTGGGCTCGCCGAACTCGCGGTGGCGGCCGGTGTGGACCTGTGTATGGGGAGCCGCGTGTCCGGTCTCACCGCCACCGACGAGGGTGTCACGCTGGAGGTCGGCCGTCGGGGAGCGACTGAGGAACGAAAAGCCACCACGGTGGTCGGCGCGGACGGCAGCTTTAGTCGCGTGGCCCGTGCGGCCGGTTGGCCTCCCTTGACGACGGTCCCCCTCGTACAGGCCATCGTCAAGCTGCCGTCGGACTTGGCGCCCGATACCGCGCGGGTCTGGTTCCAACCGGACGATACGCCCTACTTCTACTGGCTCATTCCCGAGTCCCCTGAACGAGGCGCGCTCGGTCTCATTGGCGAAGATGGCCCTGAGACGCGCCGTTGTCTGGAACGGTTTCTTGAGCAACAGGGCCTGGAGCCGCTGGAGTTTCAAGCGGCGCGCATTCCCTGTTACACCCAGTGGGTACCGCCCCACCGCCGCATGGGCGGCGCGGACATCTACTTGGTGGGTGACGCCGCTGCGCATGTCAAGGTCACCACCGTGGGCGGAATCGTCACGGGCTTTCGTGGGGCGCTCGGGGTCGCTGACACCATTCTCCACGGTCGCACCAGTGCCGCACTGCCTCGCCTGAAGCGAGAGCTCGATTGGCACCGACTGCTGCGTCGGTCGCTGGACCGCTTCAGCGAACAGGACTACGAACTCCTGCTTGACGTGTTGAGTCCCGGCGCCAAGGGCGTGCTGGGCACCCTGACTCGCGATGAGCCCGCCAGCATCATGCTCCGTCTCTGTCTCGCCCAACCCCGCCTGATCGTGCTCGGCCTACGCACCCTGCTGTTCGCCTCTCCCCGTTCGCCACTCGCCTCCTAGGTTGCTGGACGGCTGCTACATCGTCGTCCGGGACATTGATCTGTCGAACAACCGTGGCCTCCCGCCGCGCCGCGTCTGCTGGCGTCGGTTCTTCGCCGCCCACGGACGTCCCCTCTCGCCACGTGATTGACGCGACCGCGCGGTGACGGCCCGCGGCAAGCCGGGCTAGAGCTTCTGACCGGTGACCGCGTAGTCGAGGAAGGTGAAGAGCAGCGTGTTGATCTTGTCGACGTTCAGGTTGAAGGTCTTGACCAGTGCTGTGACGTCGTCGGAAGCCGCTGTGGTCAACTCGACCCGCTTGAGTTTGGCCTCTTCGTCGGCGGGCGAGCTGAACTGCACATCGAGGCGCTGAAACCCGCTGGCTTCCAGTAGAAAGCGAAGGGTGTCGGGTGGAATCGGGCGTTCGTGGGTGATGTCTCTCAGGTAGGGCCCGAAGAACGCGGACCAGGAATCGACGTTCAGGGTTTCCAGGATGATCGTCGAGTCGGGACGCAGTTTGTGGTACGCCACTTCGAGGAACCGTAGCAGGTAATCTGACGTAAAGTGCTCAACGACCTGGGTAGCAATGATGCCGCCCAGGGAGGCGTCAGGCAGAGAGAGCAGGTACCCGACCGCGTCGCCTTCGGCGACGTCGAGACCCCGATCGCGGCAGACGGCCACCATCTCCAGATTGGCGTCCAGTCCCCGCGCGCTGATCCCACGGTCGCGGAGCATGCCAAGAAATTCACCTCGTCCACATCCGATGTCCAGCACGTCAGCGGCGCCCGTGAACCGCTCGCAGTAGCCTTCGAGGCGGCTGGCGATATCCGCCTCGCTGCCCCGGAATGCCTGCTCGAAACCGACGTACTTGTACGCATCCAGAGCATTGGAACCGGAGGCCGGGCGGGCCCGCGTTGTCAGGGGCGCGCTGGTCGGAATGGCTGCGGCGTCCGCGGCCAATGCGTTGGCACCGCCGGCTGAGGGTTCCGTGATCAACCGCTCCAGCTCGCGTTTCATCGCAACCTGTCGTTGCTGAACCAGCCCCACTGTGCGTTCGAGCAGACGGACCGGATTCTCGTTCACCCGCCGAATGAGACCGGTGACTTCGCGATCCTTGGTGTCGACGTACGGGGTGATTTGCTGCGCCCAGACGACCAGGGCGGATTGAAAGGTGCGAAGCGCGTCGCACTCGTCGCGCAGCAACGTCACCGTGGCGCTGAGCGACTGGGCCGCCTGGCGCTCGGTTTCGGCGGCGGCTGTCAGTTGGTTGATGAGTGTCCGATTGATCTTGTCCTGCCGGGTCACGACCGGTCCGAGGATGGACCAAACCAGACGCCGTGCCCAGCCGGATATGCCTCCGCCGTCGGCTGGTTGGGCGGGCACGTCCGAGAGCAAGCCGGCCGCAGCATCCAACTCCGTGGTGCCAAGCACGGGAGGAGCCGGCGGCACCTCGGGCAGTGCCTGAATCGCGCGGTCGAGGGCTGTCAGCGCGTTGTTGTAGAGCTGATCTGCCGTTTTGCGCTCGCGGGTGAGCCGACTCAGATCGGTGGCGCTGAGGGTGCGATCGGGGTCGGTCATCGTGTATTCCGGACGTCCTGTTAGGGTCAGGAACCCGTGACCAGCCCATCCGGTGGGCTGCTGGCGGTGGCATAACGCTTCCGCGGCATCCGACCGGCGAGATAGGCTTGCCGACCGGCCACGACGCCGAGCTTCATCGCTTCGGCCATAGCCACCGGGTCTTGCGCGGCCGCGATGGCGGTATTCATCAGGACCCCGTCGACACCGAGCTCCATGGCGACCGCCGCATCCGATGCGGTGCCAACGCCGGCGTCCACGATGACCGGGACCCCGGCGAATTCCTTGATGATCTGAATGTTGTTCCGATTCTGAATGCCGAGCCCAGAGCCAATCGGCGCGCCGAGTGGCATGACCGCGGCCGCGCCCGCCTCCTCGAGCTGGCGGCAGATCACCGGGTCGTCAGTCGTGTAGGGCAGGACCACAAAGCCCTCCTTGACGAGCACCCGTGTCGCTTCGAGCAGCGCTGCGTTGTCAGGGAACAGCGTGCGCTCGTCGCCGATGACCTCAAGCTTGACCCACTCAGACAGACCTACCTCACGCCCGAGGCGGGCCGTGCGGATGGCGTCGTCCGCGGTATAACAGCCAGCCGTGTTGGGTAGCAGCGCGTAGCGCGTCGTGTCGATGTAGTCGAGCAACGATTCCTTACTGCGGTCGGTCAGGTTGACCCGTCGTACGGCCACGGTGACCATGTCAGCCCCCGACGCGGTATGGGCCTGCCGCATGATCTCGTTCGTCGCGTACTTTCCGGTACCGACGATGAGCCGTGACGAGAATGTCCTGCCGGCGATGATGAGCGCGTCGCTATCCATGTCGGGTCGTGTGTGTGTCACCGATGTGTCACCGCGTGATGAGGACTGGTTCAGGCTAGCCGCCGCCGACGAAATTTACGATTTCGACCTGGTCGCCCGACTGCACAACGGTCGAATTGAAGCCGTCGCGCTTCACGATAGTGAGATTGTGTTCGACGGCCACGCCGCGGGGGTCGATGTCGAGCGTCGCCAGCAAATCGTCGATGGTCAACGGCTCGGCGAGCTCGTACGGGTCGCCGTTCAAGGTGATTCGCAACGCTACCGTCCTGGCTCGTCGTGTGACCGAAGCCTGTCAGCAGCCTATCGTGTCGGCGATCTTGAAGTCAAGGGTAAGCGATTGCTCAAACAGGAGTTACGAGGATCATGCGGCGGTTCGACGGCTCATATTGACTTGCAGCGAGCGCCTCCTATACGATGCCTGTTACACTGGTCGCTTGGTACGAGTGTGAGCCGCTAGCGCAGGCGGTGATTTTTTTTGACTTAGCTTGAGAAATTTTTCACAAGCTAGGAGCGTGCCAGGTTACTGCCACCAATCACATGGGTCTCCACACCATTCGCAAGGGGCTGCGGCTCCCCATCGTGGGTGAACCCGAGCAGTCCATTGAGACGGCCCGGACGCCGCGCCGGGTGGCGTTGCTGGGGGACGACTACGTTGGGTTGCGACCGACGATGCACGTCGCCGTCGGTGACGATGTTCGCCGGGGCCAACTGCTTTTTGAGGACAAGAAGCGGCCTGGCGTCCGGTTCACTGCACCGGGGTCTGGACGTGTGTCCGCCGTGAACCGCGGCGACCGGCGCGCGTTCCGCTCGTTGGTCATCGACCTCAGCCGAGACGAGCGAGAAGGGCGCGGCGAGGCTGTCAGGTTCAGCGCGTTCAGCGGGCGGCACCCGGGTGAACTCAGCCGCACCGACGTGCGCGCCCTGCTGGTGGAGTCCGGGCTATGGGTGGCGCTTCGGTCGCGCCCGTTCAGCCGCGTCGCCGATCCGGAGATGCAGCCGCACGCCATCTTCGTGACCGCCATCGACACCGAGCCGCTCACCCCGGATGTAGACGTCGTGCTGGAGGGTGCGCACGGTGCATTCGAGCGTGGCGTGGCCGCGCTGGGACGGCTGACTGACGGTACCGTCTACGTGTGCACGGCACCGGGAAGCGCCGTGCCCGTGCGCGAAAACGAGCAAATCCGGCGGGAGGAGTTTGCTGGCCCACACCCGGCTGGTACGGCCGGCGTGCACATCCATCGGCTGGATGCCGTCGACCGCGGGAAGCTGGTGTGGCACGTTGGCTACCAGGACGTGGTCGCGATGGGACGGTTGTTCGAGTCCGGCGAATTGTCGGTTGACCGGGTGGTGGCGCTGACGGGTCCTGCGCAGCCCCGCCCGCGGCTTGTTCGCACGCGACTAGGCGCCGCGACGGATGACCTGCTGGTGGACGACGCGGTCGCAGGGGAGACCCGGGTCGTGTCCGGTTCTGTCTTGACAGGGCGAGCGGCCTCGGGCGACGTGGATGGCTTTCTGGGCCGATATCACCGCCAGGTGTGCGTGATTATTGAAGGACGCGCGCGTGAGTTCTTTGGCTGGGTGTCTCCCGGTGCGACGAAGTTCTCTGCGTCGCGGGCCTTTCTGTCTGCGCTCAGACCAGGCCACCGGTTCGGATTCTCGACCACAACCCATGGTTCGGTGCGCGCGATCGTGCCTATCGGGCTGTATGAAAAAGTGCTGCCCATGGACCTGTTGCCGACGCCGCTTTTGCGGGCGCTGGTCATGCAGGATGTCGAGCGTGCCGAAGAGCTGGGGTGTTTGGAGCTGGACGAAGAGGATCTGGCGCTCTGCACATTCGTGTGCCCCAGCAAGATCGACTACGGCCGGTCGTTGCGTGGTGTGTTGAATACCCTCGAGGCTGAGGGCTGAGATGAAATTACTGCGAACGCTGCTCGACAAACAGGCCCACCACTTCGAGAAAGGTGGGCGGCTGGCGCGGCTCTACCCGCTCTGGGAGGCCCAGGACACCATTCTGTACACACCCGGCGAGGTGACCCGGTCGGCGCCGCACGTGCGCGATGCGCTCGACATGAAACGGTTGATGATGATCGTGGTCGTCGCCCTGGCCGGTTGCCTCTATATGGCGCTGTACAACACCGGCTACCAGGCGCACCTGGCCATCGCTGCCGGCGCCGCCCCGCTCGACGTGTGGCAGACGGACGCCATGCGGTCGATGGGGTTGCCGTTCGCGCCTGACGACCTGTGGGCCTGTCTGGTGCACGGGGCGCTCTACTTTCTGCCGGTCCTCGTGGTGACGTTCGCGGTCGGTGGGTTCTGGGAAGGCCTATTCGCCAGTGTGCGCGGACATGAGATCAACGAGGGGTTTCTCGTGACCGGCATGCTGGTGCCGCTCACGCTCCCCGCCACCATTCCGCTGTGGCAGGTCGCACTGGGCGTGACATTCGGCGTCGTGATCGGTAAGGAGATCTTCGGCGGCACCGGTATGAACGTGCTGAACCCGGCACTGACCGCCCGCGCGTTCCTGTTCTTCGCGTATCCGGCCCAGATGTCAGGCGATGCCATCTGGATCGCGGCCGGCACCTCGCCAGACGGGGTCAGTGGCGCGACTATCTTGGCCGTGGCCACGGAGACCGGGCTGGCGGGGGTGACCGACACGCTTGACCCGTGGCAGGCGTTTATCGGACTGATGCCGGGATCGATGGGCGAGACCTCGGTGTTGGCGTGTCTGGTCGGCGCCGTCGTGCTGATCGCGACCGGCATCGGGTCGTGGCGCATCATGGCCAGCGTGCTCGTGGGCACGCTGGGAACGGCGCTGCTGCTCAATACGATCGGCTCGGCGACCAACCCCTACTTCGAGGTCACGCCAGTCTGGCACTTCCTCCTGGGTGGCTGGGCATTCGGCACCGTCTACATGGCAACCGACCCGGTGTCGGGACCGTCGACACCGACCGGGCACTATTTCTATGGGTTTCTCATCGGATTCATGGTGGTGCTCATACGCGTCGTGAACCCGGCCTATCCCGAAGGGATGATGCTGGCCATTCTGTTCATGAACCTGTTCGCCCCGCTGATCGACTACGTGGTCGTACAGGCCAACGTGCGCCGAAGGAGGGTCCGCTATGCAGGGTAGCGTCGGTTACAACCTGGGCTTCGCGGCGGCCGTCTGTTTCGTGTGCGCCATCGTGGTGTCGACGTCGGCGGTCTCGTTGGCGGACCGACAGGACCGGAACGCGGCGCTGGACAAGCAGAACAACGTCCTGGTCGCGGCCGGACTCGCGACCGATGACGAGGCGCTCGGGGCCGTCGAGGTCGCGCGTCGATTCGAGCCGATCACACAAGTCATCGTTGAGACGACCACGGGCGACGTCAGTGACGGCGTGGAGCTCACCGCGTTCGACCAACGTGCAGCGTCCATTGATGTGGCGCGCAGCCGGCCGGCTCCGGATAACTCGGCCCGAATCATGCGCATCCCGCACCAGGCTCTGGTCTACGAGATTCGAGATGAGGCTGGCGCGCTCGAGATGGCGGTCCTGCCCATTGAAGGACTCGGGCTCTGGGGGACCCTCTACGGGTTCGTGGCGCTCGAGGGCGACCTGCGCACCATCCGTGGCCTGACCTTCTACGAGCACAAAGAGACACCGGGTCTGGGCGGGGAAGTCGATAACCCCCGCTGGAAGGGGCTCTGGATCGGCCGGTTGGCGTTCGATGACGACCTGACCCCGGTGATCGCCGTGGTCAAGGGCACCGCTGGCCCGGTGAGTGACGCACCGTACGAGGTCGACGGGCTATCAGGCGCAACCATCACAAGCCGAGGCGTCACGAACCTGTTGCAGTTTTGGCTCGGTCCGGACGGGTTCGGTCCGTACTTGACGCGGTTGCGGGACGAAGGAGGAGCGCTCTGATGTCGAAATCACGCGAGGCGCTGATCGATCCGCTGTTCAACAACAACCCGATTGCGCTGCAGGTGCTGGGCATCTGTTCAGCCTTGGCCGTGACGACGAAGATGGACACCGCGCTGGTGATGAGCGCGGCGGTGATCTTTGTGCTGCTGTTCTCGAACCTGTTCATCAGCGTGTTGCGGAATCAGATTCCGACGAGCATCCGCATCATCGTGCAACTGGTTATCATCGCGTCATTGGTCATCGTGGTCGACGAAGTGTTGAAGGCGTACCTGTTCGACATTTCGAAGCAACTCTCGGTGTTCGTCGGACTCATCATTACCAACTGCATCATCATGGGGCGAGCCGAAGCGTATGCCATGCAGAACCCGCCTGGCATGAGCGTGATCGACGGCCTCGGCAATGGGCTTGGCTACGGCGTCATTCTGGCCGGCACGGCGGTGCTCCGCGAACTGTTCGGTTCCGGATCCCTCTTCAGCGTGCAGCTGCTGCCACTTGTGAGCGAAGGCGGTTGGTATACCCCCAACGGGCTCATGGTGCTGTCACCGGGAGCCTTCTTCATCATCGGATTCTTCATCTGGGGCATCCGGACGTGGAAGCCCGAGCAGGTAGAGCAGGATTAGGGGTCTCATATGGAGCACTACCTGAACCTGGCCGTCAAGGCGATTTTCGTCGAGAACATCGCGCTCGCGTTCTTCTTGGGCATGTGCTCGTTTTTGGCGGTGTCGAAGCGGGTCTCGACCGCGCTCGGTCTGGGACTCGCGGTCATCTTCGTGCTGACCGTGACCGTCCCGATGAACAACCTGGTCTACGTCTATGCGCTGAAGCCGGGTGCCTTGGCCTGGGTGTCACCGGCGCTCGCCTCGAAAGATCTGTCCTTTCTCGGTTTCCTGACCTTCATCGGCACCATCGCGGCGCTCACTCAGATTGTCGAGATGACGCTCGACAGGTTTGCTCCCGCGTTGTACGCGGCTCTTGGGATTTTCCTGCCGCTGATTGCGGTCAACTGCGCCATTCTCGGGGCGTCGCTCTGGATGATGGAGCGCAACTACAACCTGGCGGAAAGCGCGGTCTTTGGGTTTGGTTCGGGTGTGGGATGGGCGCTGGCCATCGTGGCGCTGGCCGGTATTCGCGAGCGGCTTCGATATAGCAATCCACCTGAAGGACTGCGTGGGCTCGGACTGACGTTCATCATCGTGGGCCTGATGGCCATTGGCTTCATGGCGTTCGCGGGGGTGCAACTGTGACGACGGTCGTCCTCGGAGTCGGCATGTTCACGTTCACCATCGTCACCCTGGTCGGGCTGTTGATGATGGCGCGGCGCCAACTGGTGGCCACCGGAGACGTCACCATCACGGTGAACGGCGACCCTGAGAAGGCCCTGTGCACCAGCGCCGGAAGCACGCTGCTCGGAACACTGGCTGCGAATCGCATTTTCATACCTTCGGCCTGCGGCGGCAAGGGGAGCTGCGGAGTCTGCACGCTCAAGGTGAAAGACGGCGGCGGCGCGATCTTGCCCACGGAGTTGAGTCACATCTCCCGCGGCGACGCACGCGACGGTGTCCGGTTGTCCTGCCAGGTGAAGGTGAAGCAGGACATGTCGATCGAGTTGCCGCCTGAGGTGTTCAGCGTCAAGCAGTGGCGCTGTAAGGTGCGGTCGAACGATAACGTCGCGACCTTCATCAAGGAGCTGGTGTTGGAGTTGCCGGAGGGCGAGTCCGTGCCGTTCCGGGCGGGTGGGTATATCCAGATCGAGGCGCCCGTGAGCACCGTCAAGTACGCGGACTTCGCTGTCGACGACGAGTATCGGGCGGACTGGGACAAGTTCAACTTGTGGCGATACGTCTCCACCCTGGACGAGCCCGTGACTCGGGCGTATTCGATGGCCAACTTCCCGGAGGAGCGCGGCATCATCATGCTGAACGTCCGGGTGGCCTCGCCGCCGCCGCGCGCGCCGGAAGGTACCCCGCCCGGGAAGATGAGTTCGTATATGTTCAGCCTCAAGCCGGGAGACGAGGTGACCATCTCAGGACCGTTCGGGGAGTTCTTCGCGAAGGAGACCCAGGCTGAGATGATGTTCATCGGCGGCGGCGCAGGTATGGCGCCGATGCGGTCCCATATTTTCGACCAATTTCGGCGCTTGAGTACGTCCCGGAAAGTCTCCTACTGGTATGGCGCCCGCAGTCTGCGCGAGGCCTTCTACGTGGATGACTTCGACGGCATCGCGACGGACTGCGACAACTTCTCCTGGCATCTCGCCTTGTCGGAGCCACAGCCGGAGGACGACTGGAGCGGCTACACCGGATTCATTCATCAGGTGGCGCTGGACAACTATCTCAAGGATCACCCGGCGCCCGAAGACATCGAGTATTACTTGTGCGGGCCGCCCATGATGCTCAAAGCCTGCATGGGCATGCTTGATTCGCTCGGGGTCGAGCCGGAGAACATCCTCTTCGACGACTTCGGGTAGGTCATCCACCCGCTCATCCGCCCATGACTGCCGATCGCGCGGTCCCGGCGTTTCCCCTGCTGGCCACGCTGTGCCTGGCCAGTGTGGTGGCCTGTGGTCAGGCGACCCGACCGTCAGACCGTCCGGCAGCCCTGCTCATCGAATTGTTTGATGGGGCCACGATGGGTACCACCTACACCGTCCGGGTCGTGTCCGCGGAAGCGTGGAGCGAGGCGCGACGCGACCGGATCGGCACTCGCATCCAGATGGCCCTCGACGACGTGGAATCGGCCATGTCGCACTATCGACCCGATTCGGAAGTCTCCCGCTTCAACGAGACCCGGTCGACCGAGCCGTTTACGCTGTCCCCGGCCACGTTCGAAGTCGTGCGCGTCGCGATCGAGCTGAGCGAGATCAGCGACGGGGCGCTGGACATCACGGTCGGCCCCTTGGTCAACGCGTGGGGCTTTGGCCCAACGGAGCCAGAGACGCTCCCGCCCGATGCGGACCTGTTGTCCCGACTACGGGCTCGCGTCGGATTCAGCAAGCTCGAATTGGATGCAGCGGCGTCCACCGTGCGGAAGACGGACCCCGCGCTGGAGTGGGATCTGTCCTCGGTGGCCAAGGGTTACGGCGTCGATCGCGTTGCGTCCGCGCTCACGGAGGAAGGTGTGACCCGATTCATGGTGGAAGTCGGGGGAGAAATTGTTGCGTCCGGTGCCAATCATCTGCATGGCCCCTGGCGGATCGGAATAGAACGTCCTGCCGACGGTGGTGGTATCCAGCGGGTGGTGCCGCTGTCCGGTCACGCCCTGGCGACGTCAGGCGATTATAGGAACGTCCGAGAGGTGGCTGGACGCCTGGTCTCGCACACCATCGATCCGCGCACCGGTCGCCCGATTGACCACCACTTGGCATCGGTGAGCGTCATCGCCGACACCTGCCTGTTGGCTGACGGCGTGGCGACCACGCTCGAGGTGCTCGGCCCAGACGAGGGCTACGCCCTGGCGATCGAGCGCGGCTGGGCCGCCCTGTTTCTTATGCGCGACGGTGACACCATCACGTCCCGCGTGACCCCAGAGTTCGATCAGCTGGCCCCGGCCGGCGCTACAATGGACTAGTCATGGCAACCTTTCTGCTGACCCTCGGCGGGATGGCCTTCATCATGGTCATCATGGCGGTCGGCGTCCTGGTGACCGGTCGGTGCCTGCGCGGGTCGTGCGGCGGTCCGGACGCGGTTGGCCCGGATGGCGAGCCACTCAATTGCGCCGCGTGCCCCAACCGAAAAACGAGGATCAGCGCCTCGTAGGCACCCCTGTTTCGGATGGACGATACACCCACTGCGTGCCCCCCCGCCCTCGACTGGATTCGACGCGAGACCGAAACCCTCGGTTTCGATCTGGCGTCGCAACCGAAGACCGGTGCGATGCTCGCCGCCCTGGTCGCCTCGAAGCCGGGCGGCCGGTTTCTCGAACTCGGGACCGGAACGGGGTTTGCGACCGCATGGCTGCTAGCCGGGATGGACGGAGCGTCCAGTCTGGACACTGTCGACATCGACCCCGAAGTGGTGGAGGTGGCGAAGCGGTATCTGAGCGACGACCGGCGGGTGTCGTTTCACGTGATGGACGGCGACGCGTATCTCGACGGGGTGTCGGATCAGTTCGATCAGGTCTTCGCCGATGCATGGATTGGCAAGTTCACACAGAGCGATGAGGTCCTGGCCCTCGTGCGCCCTGGCGGCTTCTACGTCGTCGACGACCTTCTGCCCCAATCCAACTGGCCCGCCGGACGTCAGGACACAGTGGCCACGCTGGTCACCGACTTGGAACGTCACGGTGAGTTCGTCCAGGTCGCCCTGGCGTGGGGCTCAGGCCTGCGGATACTCGTGCGACGTGCCGCCGGCGAGTAGCGGCGCCAGAGACGGGCGCGAATCCGGCTTGCGGATGTGGGCACACTGGTCCACCATTGGGCCCTGGAGATTTGTCACGGGCGGCCCCCTTCGCGGTGTGGCCCGCGTCGCCCGGCTTGACAGGGAGGACCGATGACACGCTTCGCACTGCTTCGGTGGGTTTGCTGCGCGCTCGTGGTGGTTGGGGCACGTCCGGCGTCGGCGCAGGGACTGACCCCGGACGAGCATGGCTTTATCGTTGCGGCCCCGGGCGACATGGTACCGCCGGAAGGAAGCCGGTCAGTCCGCGTGCTGGGTACCGCTGGCGAGCCCGGCATGTACGTGACGCGCATCACGTTCGCCGCCGGCACTGGCACCAAGCCGCATTCTCATGACCAGGGTCGGTACATCACGGTCCTGAAAGGCACCTGGTGGGTGGCGCTGGGACCTGACGCGTCGACGTATAAACCTGAGACGATGCGGCCGGTGCCGGCTGGCAGCTTTCTCTACGAACCGCCACACGGCATTCACTACGACCAGGCGCGTGACGAGGCCGTCACCGTGCAGATTACCGGGGTGGGACCGGTGAAGACCGAGCGCTACGAAACCGTCCCCTAGTCCCCTGGAACAGAATTCTCTAGGACAAATGGTCCCCTGTGTGATCTAACAGGAGCATGGCAAAAATCGGACGGCCCCGAGCCGAAGTGGTGCTCACCGCAGGTGAACGGGCGGACCTGATCCGCCTGACCAAGCGCGCGCGGGTGAATCGCGCGATCGCGTTGCGCGCGCGCATCGTGTTGGCCTGCGTCGGCGCCTCGGACACGGAGGTGGCCCGCCGCCTTCGCACGACGAAGACGACCGTGGCGAAATGGCGCGGGCAGTTCGTCGCCCGTCGCCTGGACGGACTGTACGACGAGCCGCGTGTGGGAGCGCCACGCACCATCGCTGACGAGACCGTCGAGGCGGTCATCGTCAAGACCCTGGAGACGACGCCGTCGGGCGAAACGCACTGGAGTACCCGGTCGATGGCCAGGGCCACGGGCCTGAGCCACAGCACGATCGGGCGCATTTGGCGGACGTTTCGCCTGCAGCCCCATCGGGTCGAGTCGTTCAAGCTCTCGCCCGATCCGCAACTCGTCGACAAGATCCGCGATGTCGTCGGCTTGTATACGAATCCGCCGACGAATGCCGTGGTGTTCGCCGTCGATGAGAAGTCGCAGATTCAAGCGCTCGAACGCGCGCAGCCCGTGCTGCCCATGGATATCGGTCAGCCCGAGCGGCGGACGCACAACTACATCCGCCACGGGACGCTCGATCTCTTCGCGGCGCTCAACGTCGCCACGGGCGAGGTCCTGGCGCGGTGTAAGGCCCAGCATCACGCGCAGGACTTTGTCGCCTTTCTGCGCGAAATTGAGGCGACCGTCGAGCCGACGTTGGACATCCATGTCGTGCTGGACAATCTGTCGGCGCACAAAGCGCCGCCCGTGCGGCGTTGGCTGGTTCGCCATCCGCGGGTCCAGTTTCATTTCACGCCGACCTACGCCTCGTGGCTCAACCTCGTGGAGCGCTTCTTCGGCTTGCTCACCGAAAAAGCCTTGAAACGCGGTTCGCACACGAACCTTGCGCAACTCCGAGCGGCCATCCTCGCGTACGTCGAGGCCCACAACGATCGCGGCACGCCCTTCAAGTGGATTAAGACCGCGGACGAGATCCTCGACAACATGCGACGTTTCGGCCTTCGCGTGCAGCAGGTCCATGGTCAAGGGCATTTATCCTAGAAATCAAAGATCCAGGGGACTAGTCCCCGGCAACCAGGTCAGGCCAGCGTCCGAAGCAGTTCGAGAAGCTGTTCGTCGTGTTCCGGCGCGACGGTCCGTAGGTCTACCAGCACCCGGTCGTCTTCGATCCGCGTGATGACGGGTGGACGTCGCTGGCGAAGCCGCCGTTGGAGCCAGGATGCGGAACGCCCTCTGGCGGTGAGACGAACCAGGCGGGTCGGGATCTCCGAGCCAGGCGCTCCCCCACCGCCCACCGTCGAGACTCCCGCGATCACGTCAGGCTCGAATAGCGGGTGTCCGGACAGATTGTCAGCGAGCGCTGTGGCCCGGCGTGCAACCACCTCGACCGTGGCGTGAAGCATGCGAGCCACCGGTACCGTCGCCTCGGCGCGTCCGCGCGCATACTCGAGCAACGTCGCTTCAAGTGCCGCATAGGTCATCTTGTCGACGCGGAGCGCGCGCATCAGCGGGTGGCTGCGGATACGCGTCACGAGGGCCTGGTCCCCCACGATGATGCCCGCTTGAGGACCACCCAGTAGCTTGTCTCCGCTGAAGCAGCAGACAGAGGCGCCGGCCGCGACGCTGGCGGCCACCAGCGGTTCTCCGATGCCGGCCACCGCCTGCGCGTGCAGCAGGTTACCGCTGCCCAGGTCTTCGACGACCGGGATCGCAAATCGTCGACCAAGTGCGACCAGGTCGTCGAGCGCCGGCCGCTCCGTAAATCCCTCGATCCGAAAATTTGACGGGTGCACGCGGAGGATGACCGCCGTGCGGTCGCTGATCGCGGCGGCATAGTCCGCGGTGCGGGTCTTGTTGGTGGTACCGACCTCTCGGACGTCGGCACCGGATAGGCGCATGACGTCAGGAATCCGGAAGCCGCCACCGATCTCGACGAGTTCGCCGCGTGACACGATCGCTTCGCGTCCGCTCGCGAGTGCCGCGAGGATCAGCAACACGGCCGCGGCATTGTTGTTGACCACGGCAGCGGCTGGCGCGCCGGTGACCTGGGCCAGCAGCCGCTCCGCGTGCACGCTCCGGGAACCGCGCTGTCCCTCGGCCAGGTCGTACTCGAGGTTGGTGTAGCCGGCCGCCACGTCGGCGACGCGCCGGGCTGCAGCCGCGGCTAGCGGAGCGCGTCCCAGATTCGTATGGACGATGACGCCTGTCGCGTTGATCACTGGTACCAAGGAGGGGGCAAACGCGAGCTCGAGGCGTCGCGCGGTCCTTCGCTCGATTACCTGGGCTGCGTCTTCACGGTCGCCAGCCGGAGGCGTGGGACCGCCGAGTTCCTGGCGGAGCGTGTCGGTGACGGCTCTGACCGCGGCCAGGACCGCGGAGGAGCCGTATTCGGCCTCCAGGCCAGAGAGACCCGTTCGCTGCAACAGTTCGTCGATAGACGGAAGGATGCGGGGTGTCGTCATGGCTTACGGGTGGGGGGCGACACGGCGACTCCTTGTGGACTGGTCGAGCAGCCCGGGACTGGCCGGAAGCCAATCCGCTGGTGCTCCCGAGAGGCGACTCGTCTTGCCGCGTCGCGGCGGTTCAGGATACCATCACGTCGCCCACGACCCATGAGCAAGTCTTCCGGCCCTCCAGTAGACACATCGCAGGACGACGGCGGCGCGTTGAACTATCGACCGTCCGACCGATTCTGGCCGTACGCCGACGTGTCCGAAGAGCCGAGCAGCGCTGAACTCGCACGCCTCGACCCTGACCTGCGGAAGATCCTGCTTGGAGATAGCGCCGACCGTCCGTTTTCCGTGACCCTCGTCTTCCCTGTGTTCGAGGGGCCACACTTCGAGCGGGCGGTCGAGTTGGCGCGGGCATCCACTGAGTATCGGTCCACCGGGACCGGACTCGCGTTGCGGCATCGCGCCAGATTTGTGCCGAGTCAGGCATTGGACCTCCGCACGTTGTTCGAGTTGGTCGGGCCGGTGGAGTCCTGCGAGGTGTTGATCGACGATCGGCCGGTGCCGTACGCGCGTGAGCTGTGGCTCCCGCTCTTCTGGTTTCTGATTCGATGATGGCCCGCCGGTTAGGGGAAGACGAGACGCCTTCGCGGCTTTCAGACAGCGAGAGTGACTTGCGCAGGCTGCAGGCGGATATGGAGCGTCTGGAAAAGGAATACCAGCTGTTCTTTGCCGACCAGCGGCAACGTCCACCGAATGCTTTGCGGTTGAGTGTGGAACGATTGGTTCGACGCTTGGACCTCGCGTCTATGCAGAGCTCCAGTGATCGTTTCCGCCTGGAGACGCTTCAGCATCGGTTTCGGACATTTACGAACCTGTGGGACCGAGGGGTACGCGCCCGTGAAGAGGGCCGCCCTGGGCCGTTCTCCAGGTCGACCTGACCACTGATTGGTCGTCGCCGACGTGAACACCGGCGGCGCCGGATATTACCGAGAGAGGGCGAGCGAGATGCGAGCACTGTTGAGCGTGTCGGATAAATCGAATCTGGTGGACTTCGCCCGTGGTCTGCTGTCGCGAGGCTACGAGCTCGTGTCGACCGGAGGCACGGCCCGGGCCCTGGCGGACGCGGGGCTCTCGGTGACCGCGGTGTCGTCCGTGACCGGATTTCCCGAGATGATGGATGGACGGGTCAAGACGCTGCACCCCGCCGTGCACGGGGGGATTCTGGCGCGCCGGGATCGGCCCGATGACCTGCAGGCGATCGCCGACCAAGGCATCAGCCCGATCGACGTTGTTGTGGTGAACCTGTACCCGTTCGCCCGCGCGGCCGCCGACCCCAGCACGACCGTGCCAGCGCTCATCGAAGAGATCGACATCGGTGGGCCGACGCTCATTCGGGCTGCCGCGAAGAATTTCCGGCACGTGCTCGTGGTCGTGGATCCTGCCGACTACGACGGCGCGATGGCGCAGCTCGACCAGTCGGAGGGGCCCTCAGACGGTTTCCGTCTGTCGTTGGCGGCCAAGGCGTTTGCGCACACGCGGTCCTACGATGGCACCATCGCCGAGACCCTGTCTGGGGTTGAGGTGACCGATGGCGCGTTCTCGCGTGGTACGGCGCGTGCCGACCTCACGCCGGAGTCATTGGACCTGCAGGTCCAACGCCAGCGGGTGCTGCGGTATGGTGAGAATCCTCATCAAACTGCCGCGCTCTACGCCGACGGGGCCCTGGGGTTTGGCGGCGCGGATGTTGTGCAAGGCAAGGCGCTGTCATTTACCAATTTGCTGGACCTCGACGCCGCGGCCCGTTTGAGCACGGAATTCCAGGAGCCGGCCGCCGTGGTTGTCAAACACATGAACCCCTGCGGCGTTGCGACGGCCGCGACGCTGCACGACGCCTATGTGGCCGCCCGCGAGGTCGACCCGCTGTCGGCGT
Organism: Vicinamibacterales bacterium; assembly: GCA_937766455.1. Lineage (GTDB taxonomy): Bacteria > Acidobacteriota > Vicinamibacteria > Vicinamibacterales > UBA8438 > UBA8438. The sequence continues at coordinate 83,469 of CALLXD010000016.1, forward strand.
TCGGGGGCATCGTCGGCCTCAACCGACCGATCGATCGGGACACGGCCACCGCCATCACATCGACATTCATCGAGGCGGTTGTTGCGCCGGACGCGGATGCGGAAGCGCGTGCAGTGTTTGCCACGAAGAAGAACCTCCGGCTGGTGTTGGTGGACTGCGGCGCCGGGGCGACTGACCCCCGGATGAACCGCGAAGTGCGGTCGATCCTCGGTGCGATCCTGGTGCAGGAATACGACCGGGTGGTCGAGGCGGCCGAACCTTGGGGTGGAAAGGCATGGAGCGATGGCGCGGAGGATTTTCGCGTCGTGACCTCCCGCCAGCCCACCGCTGAAGAGTGGGCGTCCCTTCGTTTGGCGTGGCGCGTATGCGCACACGTGAAGTCGAACGCCGTGGTGTTCGCGACAGCGGACCGGTTGGCGGCGATTGGGGCCGGCCAGACGAGTCGGGTCGACGCCGTCAAGGTGGCGACCATGAAAGCCACCACGGACCTGACCGGCACCGCCGCCGCGTCGGATGCGTTCTTCCCGTTTCGCGACGGTCTGGACGCGATCGCTGCCGCGGGTGCCAGCGCGGTGGCTCAGCCCGGAGGATCGGTCCGGGACGAGGAAGTGATCAACGCGGCGAATGAACACGGCATCGCGATGGTATTTACAGCCCGCCGCCACTTCCGTCACTAAGTCTGTCGCGGCGAGGTGTTCGTCTGGCGGCGTTGCTTCCTCGGTCGCAGCCCGCCCGGCTGCTCCCTCGTCGCGCCTGGCCAGACGAACACCTCGCCACGACAGACCTGGCTTCGATTCCTCAGGTGGGGCTGTGCCCCTCGCCCCCCGGATTAGCCAGGTGGACGCCCAGCACGAGAACCGACCTCCGACATGTTGAGTCTCCCGCGGCCGAGTGGCTGGGAGCGTTCGCCAATCACATCCAGTTGGGACAGCCTGTGGGTGCGAAGAGCCGGGCCTATGGTGAGCGCTTGATCTGGGCGGGCGGCGAGTGAGCGGGGGAGCCGTATGCGGCCGCCGCTGGTAGTGTGATCAGTACCAGGAACAGCATCAGGAACTCAGAATCGCCGAAGTTGTATTCGAACATCCCACCGGTGAGCATGCCCGCGACAGCCGCCAGCCCGGCGGCCGCCAATGCGCGGCTGGCAGGGGTGCGCATCCTCCGAAACAGGTCGAGTATCGCCATGCCCAGGAACAGCAGCCAGGCCCCGAGGGTGGGCAGCCCACGCTCGGCCGCGATCTGCAGAGGGACGTTGTGTAGATGCGGGTTCTCGTCCTGCACGGCGCCGGGGTCTCGATACTCCGCGTACACCTCTTTGACCATGTCCGGGCCGACACCAGTGAATGGGTAGTCGCCGATTATCCGGAGCCCAGACCGACTCATCGCGAAGCGGTCACGCACGGTCGGGTCCTCCATGTCGAAGCTCGAATAGAGACGAGCCGTGATCTGCGGGGGGGCGACGACCACGAAGAGTGCCGCGGCCATCGGCGCCACCACCACCAGGCGAAAGTCCCTTAGCACGCACAGCACGACGATTGCCGCCGCCGCGCCGATCATGTAGCTCCGGGTCAGGGTGACCGCCAGCGCCGCCAGGAGGGCTGGCAAGACCAGCAGCGACCATACGCGCTCGCGGCGGTCGAAAAGGGCCCGTGCTCCGGCGAGGGCAATCACCAACGTGAGCAACCCGGAGTACGTCATGTAGTGCCCCATGGAGCCGGTGGGGCGTTGACCGAGGTTGTCGTACTCCAGGATGCCGTATTGCACGACACCAAGAACCGCGGTCGCAGCGCCGGCCGTCACAATCACCGTGGCGACTGTTTGGGCGCGTTGGCCCCGTGCGAACCGAAAGACCACCGGGACGACAAGGAACAGGAGGACCTCTTTGGCATCAATGAGGCTGGCGGGGGGGTCGAGTGAGAACGCGACCGACACCATGGTGAGCGCGGCGTAGAGGATGAGCGCGGCGACAAAGGGAGGGGCATGCGGTCGCTCTCGTTGCGTGACGAGCACGGCAACCCAACAGCCAAGCGTGATGGTCAGCAGTATCTGTGAGGCGGCGATCGACACCGGCAGCGCGGCGACGAAGGCCAGCAGCGCATACAGGCCAGCGGTCTCCAACGTGGAGCTGCCGTCATCGGCATCCGGCAGGAGACTCATAGCCGCAGTGTGTTGTCGCTAGTCGAAGTGTGGGGCGCGCGAGTCGCGCGAATGCTGGTATCTCGGGCCGTCTGTCGGGCTACGCCGCGCGGCGGCCCGGCCGGTCTGCGTCACGGTTCGATCGTCGCCTCATCGATGAGCATGACTGGGATGTCGTCCTTGATCGGATAGACCCGGTGGCAGGTGGCGCACTTCAGCGCCGCATCGTCATGCACCAGGACGACCGGGGTCTTGCACTCGGGGCAGGCAAGGATGCTTAGAAGCTCGGCGTCAACGCCCATGGGGTTCTCCTCCAACTTGGACAGGGCAAAACTATACCAGACTGCTCCGGGTTGTCCCGTGTCCTCTCCTGTGGAACAATCTGGCTCTATGCGGGTTATGGTCTGTTGCCTCTCTACGGTCGGCGTCTTCGCCCTGGGAGCGTCGGTACACGCGCAGGCGGTCGAGTCTGGTCAGCCCTCCACCGAGGAGCGGGCCGAGGCCTATCACGCGTTTATCGAGGGGCGCTCGCACGAGAGCGCGGGTGATACCGATGCCGCGGTGGCCTCCTACACGCGGGCGGCCCAACTCGACCCGACGGCGTCAGATATCTGGGCGGAACTGGCCGGCCTCTACGCTCGGCGGAGCGAGGCGGAGCTGGCCATCGAGGCCGCCACAGCGGCCCTTGAGCGTGAACCGGACAACCTTGAAGCACATCGGATCCTCGGACTCGTGTACGCCGCAAGAGTGGGAGCCCGCACTGGCGGCGATGAAGCGGACCTCGACCGCGCCATCGAACATCTCGAACGCGCTCGGAAACCTCTCTCGCCGGACCCGGCCCTGTACCTCACGCTGGGCCGTTTGTATCTCACGACAGAGAACCCGGACCAGGCGATTGCAATCCTGACCGAGGTCATCGAGGCCGAGCCACAGTTCGCTGATGCCCTCGCGTTGTTGGCCCAGGCCCACGAGAGCAAGGGCGATTGGGACGAGGCGTCCGCGGTCTACGAGCGCGCGGTCCTTGTCGGACCCCAGCGGGCGCGATATCGGCGGCAACTCGCCAACGCGCTGATCAACGCGGACCAGCCGCAGCGTGCGCTTGAGGTGTTGCGGGACCTGGTCGGGTTCCGGCCCGACGATGCCGCCGCCTGGTTTACCCTGTCTGGACTGGAATTCCAACAGCGGAATCCCGGGGAGGCGGAGCGGGCCGTTCGACGAGTGATCGAGCTCGAGCCCGAGGGGCTACGCGGGCCGTACTTGCTGACCCAGATCCTTGCCGCCCAGAGTCGGTATCAGGAATTGACCGAGGTGCTCGGTCCGATTATCGAGCGGGCCGCTCTGGCCAACGTCGACCCCAACCAGGTAGCGAGCCTGTTGCAGCGGCTGGGCGCGGCCCATGAGCAACTTGGTGACCATGACGCTGCGATTCGGGCGTTGAGTTCAGCCCGCGACCTCAGCCCATCGGATCTCGGAGTCCAGGCCCAATTGGCCCAGACCTACATCGCGGCCCAGCGTTTCGACGAGGCGGGAGAGGTTGTCGACCAGGCAAAACTCCAGCGCCCGGACAATCTGATGTTGTCGCGACTGGAAGCGATGACCCTGTCGGCGCAAGGTGAAGTTGGTGACGCGGTGGAAGTGCTGAAGGGCGCGCTCGAACAGCACCAAGAGCAGCCGGCGGCGCATGTGGCCCTCGCAAACCTCTATAGCGAGCACGACCAGGTCGACGATGCGGTGGAGGTATTGCGGGACGCGGAGACGCAGTTTCCGAACAATACGCAGGTCCTGTTTCAGTTGGGTGCCGTCCTCGAGCGCGGGCAGCGCTACCCGCAGGCTGAGGCGGCATTTCGGCGGGTCCTGGAGCGCGAGCCGGACGACGCGCAGACCTTGAACTATCTGGGCTACATGCTGGCAGAACGAAACGAGCGTCTGGACGAGTCGGTTGAGCTGATCCAGCGCGCGCTTGAGCTCGATCCGGACAACGGGTCCTACTTGGACAGTCTCGGGTGGGCGTATTTCAAGAAAGATGAACTGGACCTGGCCGAAACCGCCCTGCGGCGAGCCGGAGACCAGCTGTTGCGCAACTCGGTCGTGCAGGATCATCTGGCGGACCTCCTCTTCAAAATCGAACGGTATGCCGAAGCCGTCACGGCCTGGGAGCGTGCGCTCGCCGGAGACCGTGACGGGGTGGACGTGTCCGGGATCGAGCGAAAGCTGGGCGACGCGCGTGCGCGTCTGCGTCGCTGACCTTCGGCGCCGCGCCCACGGCCACGAGTCGTGGCGACCGATGGCCTGTCTGCGTGTTCTCTCCCTCGTTGTCCTCCTGCCAGTCCTCTGTGCCGGCTGTGCAAGTAGCCGACTCCGGCTTCCGGACGGGCCGGGTACGCCAGTCCTCGACTTCATGCCGCTGTTCGATGCCGCGGTCGCCCAATGTGACCAGATACAGCATGTCGATGCCCTGATCCGGCTTCGCGGGCGGGGGGGCGGCATTGGCTTGAATACCCGTGTCCGCGTGCGGGCCGGGCTGTCGGCGCCGGGGTCGGTGCGGCTCGAAGGGATGGCGCCATTTGGCGGGCCGGTGTTTGTGTTAGTGGCTCAGCCTGGCGAGGCGACACTGTGGCTGACCCGAGACAAACGGGTGGTGCGAGACGTGCCGGCCGAAGACATGTTGGAGAGTCTCGTCGGCGTGTCGTTGAGTCCTGCCGCGTTGCGGTCGGTGCTGACAGGTTGTCTGGTCGCCGATCGACGGCCGATGACGGCGCGCGCCATTGGCGACTGGGTCGCCGTTGATCTTGCCGGTGGAGCCGTCGCATATCTGGAGCGCATTGACGGCGCATACCGCCTGACCGCTGGGAGTCGCGACGGGTTGGCGATTTACTACGACCAGTTTCTGGGTGGGCTCCCTCGGGAGGTGCGCGTGATCTCCCAGACGGGAGCGGACGCTGATTCCGAGCCTCAGACGGATCTCACCGCATCGCTTTCGCAGGTCAATACGAACGTCGCGCTGCCGGCGTCTGCGTTCGACATCGACATCCCGCCAGACGTTATACCCATGACGCTACGGGAACTGCGCGGGGCCGGGCCGCTAGACGCGCCAGTCGAGCCATCCACGTCCTCGGATTCACGATGACCGTCGGACCGCTTCGGGTGCGGGCGTATGCCAAGATCAATCTCGATCTTCGGGTTGGGCCGCGCGGTGGCGACGGCTACCACCAGCTGACGACCGTCCTGCAATCCGTCTTGCTTCACGACACCGTGACCCTCCGGGCGGTTGACGGCCCCTGTCGAGTCCGTTGCGCCACGGAGGGCGTCCCTCTCGATCGGGCCAACCTGGTCTGGGTCGCCGCTGCGGCGTTGTGGAGCGCGATCGGGCGACGCGGTGAGCCTGGGGGGGCCGAGGTCACGATCGCCAAGCGCATCCCGGCGGAGGCCGGCCTGGGTGGCGGTACGTCGGATGCGGTGTCCGCGCTGGCAGCGCTGTCGCGCATCTGGGGTGTGTCGCCGTCTCCACAGTGTCTCCGAGAGGTAGCGGCCGAAGTGGGCGCAGACGGACCGTTCTTCCTGGTTGGTGGTACTGCGCTTGGGGTGGGACGGGGGGATGCCGTCTATCCGCTGGCGGAGATCGCACCGCAATGGACGCTGATTGTCACGCCCGCGCGGGGGGTGCCGACGGCCCTCGCGTACGAGTGGTTGGACCGTGACATCGACGCATCAGCCACGCGAGTGCGGGCGCGCGGCGGGCGTCCCCTTTTGCCGGTCCAACGCTGGATTGGACCGCGTTGACGAACGACCTCGAGCGGCCGGTCACGCGACGGCGCCCTGAAATCGGTGAGGCCACGCGGGCATTGCGCCGCCACGGCGCCGTCGTGGCGGCGATGACCGGAAGCGGGTCGGCCGTGTTCGGTCTGTTCACGAGTCGGGCCCGTGCCAGTCGCGCGGCTGGCGCGATTGCGCGACCAGATTGGCAGGTGATCGTGACGCGGACCATCGACCGAGGAGCGATCGCTCGGGACTCGCGGACGTGACGCGGCACTGCGCGCTTGCTCGCCCAGCCTCACCAGGATAAAATGTCGGATTGCGCGGGTGCCCAGGAGGTTCGCCAGGGCCAGCGTTCGTCTCTACGCGTGCATGCCCGGGCGTGCACACGACTGAGTGCGACTGAAGCGGCCGGACGGGACATGCGCGGAACCGCGCACGGGGCACGGGATTGTTGGGGCGTGGCCAAGCGGTAAGGCGCGGGACTTTGAATCCCGTAATCGAAGGTTCGAATCCTTCCGCCCCAGCCACAACTACGGATGCCGGCATCGTTCTCAGCAGGGAGGACGGGTGCCGGTCACAGAGCGGCGACACACGGTCATGCAAAACGGGCAACTGAAGCTGTTTTCCGGTACCGCGCACCCTGCATTGGCGCAGGAGATTGCCACCTACCTTGGCGTGCCAATGGGGCGGGCAAGTCTTCGACGATTCTCCGATACAGAGGTGTCGTTTCAGATCGATGAGAACATTCGGGGCACCGACGTTTTTATCCTGCAACCGACGTGTACTCCCGTTGATCCGAACCTCGTCGAGCTGTGCGTGATGATCGACGCGTTCCGTCGCTCGTCGGCGGCCCGGATCACGGCGGTCATGCCCTACTACGGCTATGCCCGCCAGGATCGGAAAGACAAGCCGCGAGTGCCAATCTCGGCCAAGCTTGTCGCCAATCTGGTGAGCGCCGCCGGCGCCAATCGCATCCTGACGATGGACCTGCACAAGGCGCAGATCCAGGCGTTCTTCGACATCCCCGTTGATCATCTCTTTGCCGCGCCGGTCTTCATTGATTACCTCGCGGGTCGGAAAGAGCCTGAGGTCACCATCGTGTCGCCAGACGCCGGAGGTGTGGAACGAGCGCGCGCCTACGCGAAGCGGCTCGGTGCCGATCTTGCCATCATTGATAAACGGCGCTCTGCGGACGGAACCGCCGAGGTGATGCACGTCGTGGGAGAGGTCGAAGGCCGTGTGTGCATCATCCAGGATGACATTGTCGACACCGCCGGCACGATGACGCAGGCTGCCTCGGCGCTGCGTGCGAATGGGGCGGCGCGAGTGATGGCCTGCGCGGTGCACGGCGTGCTCTCCGGCCCTGCGTACGAGCGTATTCACGAATCGGAGCTCGAGAAACTCGTCGTTACGAATACCATTCCCCCCAAGCCCGAGTTCGCCGCGTCGGACAGGATTGAAATTTTGTCCGTTGCCCCGCTCCTGGGAAAAGCGATCCAGAGCATTCATCAGGAGACCTCCGTGTCGTCGTTGTTTGTGTGACGACGACTCGGTTCGGTGATCCCGCAGGTTTTGCCATGAACACCAATTTGAATACCGAGGCCCGACCGGGCCGTGGAAAGAACAACGCTCGCGCGCTTCGTCGCAGCGGGCGGCTTCCGGCGGTGGTCTACGGAAGTCACGGTGCCGATTCGGACGCCAAGGCGATCGCGATTAGCGTCGACCCGGCCGAGGTCACAAAGATTCTGCGATCCGATAGCGGCGTCAACACGATCATCGGGTTGAGTGTTGACGGCGCCGACTCGCATCAGGTCCTGATAAAGGACTATCAAGTGGGTCCGCTGAGTCGCGCGCTCCTGCATGTGGATTTCTATCGGGTGGCCATGGACGAGGTGCTGACGGTGACGGTGCCGGTCGTGCTGACCGGCGAAGCCGAGGGGGTCAAGGTGCAGGGAGGGCTCATTGACTTCGTCCAGCGCGAGGTGGCCATCTCGTGTCTGCCATCAGAGATTCCTGAGCACCTCACGATCGACGTGTCGCCGTTGACCATTGGCCAGGGGGTGCGCCTTGGCGACCTCATGGAGGGCGTGTCCTGGACGGCGGCAAGCGACACCGACACGCTGCTGGTGCACGTCATTGCGTCGAAGCTCGAGGAAGAGGTCAGCGAGACCGAGGCAGAAGAGGGCGACGCCGCAGCTGCTCCGGACGGCGATGCCGACCCAGCGGCCGACAAGGGCGGGAAGTCAGGCGACTGAGCGGGCCCTCGGACGCCGGGGCCGGGAACGACTGCGCGAATCGTGCGGACAGGTCACCTGGGGTGAAACTTATTGTCGGGCTCGGAAACCCGGGTTCCGAATACAGCGGCACACGCCACAATATCGGATTTGAGGTGGTGGACGAGGTGGCACGCCGCTGGGGCGTGACGTTTCAGTCGGCGCCGACTGACGGGGTCCTTGCCAGGTCGCACGGGTTGCCGGGCGGGGCTCCGGCCGCGATTCTGCTAAAACCGCTCACCTTCATGAATCGCAGCGGGCAGGCTGTGGGGGGCACGCAGCGTTACTATCGCGTTGAGTTGTCAGACCTGTTGGTCGTCACTGAGGATGTCAACCTGCCGCTCGGTCGGCTCCGCGCGCGGCGCCAGGGGTCAGCGGGTGGTCACAATGGCCTCCGGTCCGTCATCGAGTGCCTGGGGACCCACACGTTTTCTCGTCTCCGGATCGGGGTTGGCCGCGGTGACCCTCGTCGTGGCCTGGCGGGTCGGGTGTTGTCCCGGTTTGACGCTGAGGAGCGCCCGGCGATGAACGAGGCGGTAGGACGCGCGGCCGACGCCGTGGAGGTGTTCACTGAGCTCGGGGTCGAGCCCGTGATGAATCGATTTAACCGAACCGAAACGGATGCGACAGAGGTCGACCAGGGCGACGCTTGACCACTGTGCCACTTCTCGGGTACGCTCAGCGGTTCCAACACGGTGAGTCGGGTTACTCGCCGACCATTCACCTCCTTGCCGCCATTGGGCGGCCGTCAGTCCAGAAGGAGCAGCATGTCACCAGAACGACAGTACGAACTTATATATATCGTGGCACCGGTTGCCACGGATGCCGAGGTGGAGACACTTCAGGCCGAAATCGACGGCCACGTTGTGGCTCTTGGCGGCACCGTTGACAAGACGGAGGTCTGGGGCCGGCGAAAGCTCGCCTACCAAATCGGCGACTACGGAGAGGGCATTTACATCTGCCAGCTGGTCACCGGGCCGGGTGAGATGGTCGGTGAGTTGGAGCGCCGGCTGAGAGTTCGCGACCAGGTGTTGCGGCATCTCATCGTCCGGGTCGACGAGGACTTGCGCAAGGCACGTAGGCTGAAGGACAAGAAAAAGGCCACCGTCGATCGGCGTCGCGCGGCCCGAGGTCTTCCTCCGTTGCCGACGCCCTCAGCGGTGACCGAGACGGCAGCGGCGGTTGAGACGCCGGCGGCAGCGGCGGCGGCACCCGCCACCCCGAAGACGGACGCGGCAGCCGCCACTCCGGAAACGGACGCGGCACCCGCCACTCCGGAAACGGACGCGGCACCCGAGACGGCGCCAGAGGCGCCACCGGCCACCGCGCCCGAACCGTCTGAAGCGACATCGGAACCTGCAGACGACTCTACCGAGACGGCCACACCGACTGCGGATGCGGCGTCGACTGACGCTCCCGCGCAGACACCGGAGGTGAAGGAATGAGGGGCGCTGGAGCAGGTAGAGGTAAACCGAAGACCGACCGGCCACGGCGGGGCATGTTTCGGCGCAAGCGGGTCTGTCGTTTCTGCGTCGACAAGATCGATTTCATCGACTACAAGGAAGTCCGCGTGCTGATTGCGAGCATTCCCGAGCGTGGGAAGATTCAGCCACGTCGGTTGTCAGGCACCTGCGCGAAGCACCAGCGCAAGTTGCAGACGGCTATCAAGCGGGCTCGGCAGCTGGCACTGATTCCGTACGTGACCGATTGACGATTGAAGATTGAAGATTGACGCGCTCGGCACCCTTCTGATCTCGCATCGCGATTGCGCGGGGCGGGCTAATTCATACGGGACCACGGCGGACCCCTTCCAAGGGACTTGGGTCGGTGGACTCGTGAGTCGCGAACGGAGCAAGACAGATGTCTGTGCAGGTGATTCTCAGGGAACCCATCGACAACCTCGGGAGTCGTGGCGACATCGTCAAGGTCGCCAACGGGTACGCGCGCAACTACTTGCTTCCTCGCAAGCTCGCGTTGCCCGTGACCGAGTCCAATCAACGCCGCGTCTCGCGCGAGCGGGTGGTCGCTGACGCCCGGGACGCTGCGGAGAAAGAGGCTGCGGAGGCATTCGCCAGTCGCCTGAGCCAGGCGGTCTGTATCATTGGTCGACGGGTCGGGCAGACGAACACGATGTACGGCTCGGTGACCAATGGCGATGTCGCGGCCAGCCTGGCGGCGCAATCGTTTGAGGTGGACCGCCGCAAGATCCTGCTCGTTGACCCGATCAAGCAGCTTGGCGCCCATACCGTTCGTATCAGGGTGCATCGTCAGGTGACCACGGAGGTCACCGTGCACGTTGTCGAAGAGGGCAAGGAGAACGATCCCATCGTGGCCCCCGTTGCCGCCCCGAGCGCCGAGCCTGTCGACGCCGCGGAGCCAATCGACACCACCGAGCCTGAAACGACCGACGGGTAGCGCGCGGGGCGCGGTGCGGCCCGATCGTCGTACCGCCCCGGACGAGCGCCATGTCCGAGCCTGATTCCTCTGCCCCCGCCGAGCGCTCGCTCCCGCACAATCTTGAGGCGGAGCGCAGCGTCCTTGGGGCGATCCTGATCCACAACGACGCCTTCAATCAGGCGGCGGAGCATCTCGACTCCGAGGACTTCTTTCGAGACGCGCATCGGCGCGTCTTCGACAAGATGGTCAACCTCAACGAACGCGGCGATGCGATCGACCTCGTGACGTTGAAGGACGAACTCGGGCGGTCTGGTGACCTGGACGCGGTCGGCGGGCCGGCCTACATCGCGAGCCTCGTCGACGGCGTGCCACGGTCTACGAACGTTGAATACTACGCACAGATCGTCAAGGAGAAAGCGACCCTCCGCAATCTCATCTTCTCCGCCAACCGCATTCTCGATACGGCCTACAACGCCCAGGAGGACGCCGATGCGCTGCTTGACAGCGCCGAGCAGGAGATATTCTCAATCGCCGATGAGAACCTGCATACCGGATTTGTGCCGCTACGGGCTCTGGTGCAAGACAGTTTCGAGACCATCGAGAAACTGCAGCAACACAAGGGCGTCGTCACTGGGGTGCCGAGCGGGTTCGACGACCTCGACAAGTTGACCTCGGGCTTCCAACCGTCGGACCTCGTGATCATCGCGGCCCGGCCGTCGATGGGGAAGACCGCGTTCGTGTTGAACATCGCGCAATATCTCGGTGTACAGAGCGACAAGTCGATCGGGGTCTTCAGCCTGGAGATGTCGAAAGAGCAGCTGTTTATGCGGATGCTCACGACCGAAGCGCAGATCGATTCGCAGAAATTCCGCGGCGCCATCTTGAGCGAGCGCGAGTACGGCGAGTTGTCGGCGGCCCTGGGTCGGCTTGGCGACGCGAAAGTGTTTATCGACGACAGCGCGTCGATCAGCGTGCTCGAAATGCGCGCGAAATCACGACGGCTCAAGTCTGAGCACGGTCTGGACTTGATCATCGTCGACTACATCCAGCTCATGCAGGGGCGAGGGCGGTTCGAAAACCGAACCCTGGAGTTGGCGGCGATTTCACGGTCGCTCAAAGGGCTGGCCAAAGAGCTCAGCGTGCCGGTGATCGTCCTCTCGCAGCTGAGTCGGGCGACGGAATCTCGATCAGACCGGCGGCCCCAGCTGTCTGACCTGCGAGAGTCCGGTGCGCTCGAGCAGGACGCAGACCTGGTGATGTTCATCTATCGCGAAGAGATGTATGAGCGCACGCCGGAGGAGAAGAAGCCGGAGAACGAGAACATGGCCGAGATCATCATCGGCAAGCAGCGCAACGGACCGACCGGCACGGTGAAGCTCGCTTTTCTCAAGCAACAGACCCGGTTCGCCAATCTGACCACATCCTACGAATGAGGACGGGACCTGTCCCGCCCCGGAGATCGCCAACGACGTGGTCAGACCCACCTACGCCCAGATCGATCTCGACGCGATCCGCGCCAATTTTCGGTCGGTGCTGTCGCATGTCGGAGGCCCGTCCGGCGGCGTCGAGGTGATTGCAGTCGTCAAGGCGAATGGCTACGGTCACGGCGCGGTTCCGGTGGCCCGAGCGCTGGAAGCGGCGGGGGCCACGATGCTCGCGTGCGCGGACATCGAAGAAGGGGTCGAGCTGCGGCGGGGGGGCGTTCACATCCCCATCCTCGTGTTTGGCGCGCTCAGCGTCAGCGATCTCGATGGCGTGTTCAGTCACGAGTTGACGCCCACGATTTCGTCTCCGTTCGCGGCACGGGCGTTACGCGCTGAAGCGTCGCGCCGCGGGACGCGTATTCGCTGTCATCTCAAGATCGACACCGGGATGAATCGGCTGGGATTCCGGTACGACAACCTCGCCGACACCGTGCCGATGGCGCTGGCGGGGGCCGGTCTGGACATCGACGCCGTGTATACCCATTTCGCGACGGCTGAGGACCTGGCGCACCCGCTCTTCGACACGCAGCGTGAGCGATTCGACGCCGCGCTGGGCACGTTGGCGGAGTTGGGGATCCGCCCGCGTAGACGGCATGCCGGCAACAGCGCCGCACTGCTGCGCGATCATGCTACCTGGTTCGATGCGGTGCGGCCGGGGTTACTGCTATATGGTGTGGCGCCACCCGTGTGGTCCGGGCGGCTGTCGTTGAAGCCAGCCATGACACTGCATAGCCGTGTCGTCGCGGTGAAGGGCATGCGCGCCGGAGAGACGGCGGGGTACGGGGCACGCGATGCTGTGACCCGGCCGACGACCATCGCCGTTGTTCCCGCCGGGTACGCCGACGGGCTTGATGTGCGACTCGCCGGACGTGGCTCGGTGCTCGTGCGAGGACGTCGAGTACCCATCGTCGGTTCGGTCTGTATGGACTCGATCACGATCGACGTCACCGGTCTTGATGTGTCGCCAGGTGATGAAGTTGTCTTACTCGGGTCCCAGTCTGGCGGGATGATTGGAGCCGACGAGGTGGCGGCGACGATAGGCACCGTGCCACACGAGATTCTGTGTCGCACGGGGAGCCGCATCGTCCGGAGCTACGACGCAGGCGGCGGAGCCCCCGAGAGCGATGCAGAGACACCATGAAAGGACCCAACACCGTCTTCGTCTGCCAGAGCTGTGGAGCGCAATCGCGGAAGTGGTTGGGGCGCTGCGCCGATTGCTCGGAGTGGAACTCCCTTGCCGAGGAACGGGTCACGCCAGCCGCGGCCGGCAAGACGGGGAGGCCGGCGCTCACGGGTGAACGGGCTACCCTTTTTGCTGAGATCGACACGCGTGACTCGGCGCGTCTGTCGAGCGGCGTGAGCGAACTCGATCGAGTGCTGGGTGGCGGGCTGGTGCCGGGCTCGATGGTGCTTCTGGGAGGAGAGCCGGGAATCGGGAAGTCGACCTTGCTGCTCCAAGCGGCGGGACGCGTCGCCGCCCAGGGACGGCCAGTCCTGTATTGCTCTGGTGAAGAGTCTCCCCACCAGGTGCGGGCGCGTGGCGACCGTCTCGGTGTGACGGAGGCACCGCTCTTTCTGCTGGCGGAGACCTGTCTTGAGCGGGTGCTTGAGGAATGGGAACGTGTATCGCCGAGCATGGTGGTCGTCGACTCGATTCAAACCGTGTTTTCTTCGAAACTCGAGTCTGCACCGGGCACGATCGGACAGGTGCGCGAAGCGGCGACGCAATTATTGTTCATGGCGAAGGGGCGCAACGTCCCGGTTCTTATTGTGGGTCACGTCACCAAGGACGGCGGGCTGGCCGGACCAAAGGTTCTGGAGCACGTGGTCGACACGGTGCTCTACTTCGAAGGAGACCGTCACCACGCGCATCGCGTGGTGCGGGCGGTCAAGAATCGGTTCGGTGCTGTGAGCGAACTCGGGGTGTTCCGGATGACCGCCGGGGGCCTCGAGACCGTCGAGAATCCATCGAAACTCTTCTTGTCGGAACGCAAGGCCGATGTCCCCGGCTCGGTTGTGCTCTGCGCCATCGAGGGCACGCGCCCGATTCTCCTTGAGGTGCAGGCGCTGGTTGGCACCGGCGCCTACGGCAACGCGCAGCGAGTGACGAGCGGCGTTGACCGACAGCGCCTGTCATTGTTGTTGACCGTGCTCGAGAAGCGCGCCGGGCTGCACCTGAGCGGCGAGGACGTCTTCGTCAACATACCGGGCGGTCTCCTCGTGAACGAGCCCGCCGCCGACCTCGCCATCGCCGCCGCCGTGGCGTCGAGTATGCGCAACCAGCCGGTGCCGCCACAGGTTGCGCTGTTCGGCGAGATCGGGTTGGCGGGTGAGGTCAGGGGCAGTAACCACGCCGGACTGCGCGTCCGAGAAGCGGCACAGCTCGGTTTCACGCGGTGCATCGTGCCGTCAGGAAACGTTGGGGCTGATGTGACCGGGACCGGCTGCGAGGTGCACGGCGTGGACACGGTGGAAGATGCACTGGGGGTGTTGTTCACGTGACCAAGGTGGCGGCTATCATCGCGGCCGGCGGGCGCGGCACGCGCATGGGCGGTGAGCGTCCAAAGCAGCATCTGCTGTTGGGCGGCCTGACGATCCTGCAGCGCACGGTTGCAGCCTTCGACCGCTCGGAGCGGATCGACGAGATTGTGCTCGTGGTGCCGCGCGGACCATCGACCGGGGCCCCGGAGGTGACCATCGCACATGGCACGCCGCTCCGCATCGTGGTCGGTGGGGCCCGGCGCCAGGATTCCGTGGCCCTGGGGTTCGCCGCGGTGTCGGCCGACTGTTCCGTGGTCGTGATTCACGACGCAGCCAGGCCATTCTGCGCCTCCGAGGTGATCGCCCGGGCGATCGATGCGGCGGAGCGCCACGGCGCGGCGATCGCCGCGATCGAGACGTATGACACCGTGAAGCAGCTTGCCCCGGACACAGACGACGGGCGGTTTGTCGGTCGGACGGTGGCCCGAGAGACCATCGTGTTGGCTCAGACGCCGCAAGCATTCCGTCGTGACGTGCTGGTCGATGCGATTCGCCTGGGTCGTGGCGGTGTCGACGCGACAGACGAGGCCTCTCTGGCGGAGCGCGCGGGCCATCGCGTAGCGCTGGTTGACGGCGATCCCCGCAATATCAAGATCACGACCCCCGACGACCTGACCACGGCGAAACAGATCGTGAGAGGAACGGACGACATGACATCCGCGCGCGTGGGGTTTGGGTACGACCTGCATCGGTTGGTTGAAGGTCGACCGCTCATTCTTGGAGGAGTGCCGATTCCGCATGATCGGGGGTTACTGGGACACTCAGACGCTGACGCGGTGTGCCACGCACTGACCGACGCCATATTGGGTGCGGCGGCGGCCGGAGACATCGGCCGGCACTTTCCGGACACCGACCCACGCTGGCAAGGCGCGGCGAGTCTCGATCTCCTCAAGGCTGTGGTCGACCTGGTACGAGCTCGTGGTTTCGCTGTAGTGAACGTTGACGTCGTGATTGTGGCGGAGCGCCCGAAGATCGCGCCCTTCGTGGGGCGCATGCGTGACGTACTGGCGGCGGCGGTCGGCGTAGACGCGGCGCAGGTCAGCGTCAAGGGCAAGACGAACGAAGGGGTGGACGCGACCGGTCGCGGTGAGGCGATTGCCGCGCATGCCGTGGCCCTGCTGTGCTCGTCCCCAGAAACGGGGTCGCAGTAGCGCCATGGAACGCAGCATGACTGTGTACGGCGTGAATGCGGTGATCGAAGCCCTGCGCTCTGGTCAGGTACGCGCCGTGCGGGTTGCCGCCGACGGGGGCCGGCTGGCGGAGGTGCGGCGGCTGGCGACGGCTCACGGGGTCCCCGTGGCACGGGTGGCCGTGGAGGCGCTGGACCGGGTCGCCGGTGGGGCGGTGCACCAGGGCGTGGCGGCCGATGTGGCAGCGTCTGAGCCGCTCGCTCTCGAGGAGTTAATCAGCCAGGCAGCAGATCCCGCGCTGCTGCTCGTGTTGGACGGGATCGAGGACCCACAGAATGTGGGTGCCATCCTTCGTGCCGGTGATGCGGCTGGGGTCGACGGTGTCGTCCGTCAGACGCGCCGGGCCGCGCCGCTGGCCACAGTCGCGAAAACATCCGCGGGGGCGGTGGCCCACGTGAAACTCGCATCGGTGGTGAACATCGCGCGGGCACTGACCCAGTTGCAAGCGGCGGGGATATGGACGGTGGGACTTGCCGCGGATGGTGACGACATCTACGGCGATTTCGACCTGACCCTGCCGACCGCCCTCGTACTGGGCAGTGAGGGACAGGGGTTGCGACGTCTCGTACGGGAGCGCTGCGACCGCGTCGCGTCGATCCCGATGTGCGGGCGTGTTAACAGCCTGAATGTAGGGGTGGCGGCCGGCGTCGCACTGTTCGAGGCGGTTCGTCAGCGTCAAGGTGGCCGACGTGGCGAATAGGTCAAGAGCGACATTTTCAACCTGCGTGGCACGGGTTGTGCTAGTATCTCCGTTTGGTCCGGCTGGCGTAGCTCAGTCCGGTAGAGCAGCTGATTTGTAATCAGCCGGTCGGGGGTTCAAATCCCTCCGCCAGCTCCAAGGGAAACAGCGACAGGTCACTGATGAGTGACCGCGCGCGGTGGGTCGAGGTAGGCCGCGCCGCCGCTTCTCGGGGCATGCAGGTCCGGTGTGTTGGTGGTCGCGCGTGCGCCATCCGGTGCCGCCAGGGAGTGTTCCGAGTGCCAGGTGCCGCAGCAACGTCGGCACTGGTATCACGGGGCCGCAACCGACGGCAGGCGAGACGAGTGAGCGACATAAGGGTGTGCGCGCCGTGGAGGATGGCGTAGTGGAGATGCGAGCGAACTAGCATGTTCGGCGAGGTTGCGGAGCGGTCAAACGCAACAGACTGTAAATCTGTCGGCCTAGCGCCTTCGGAGGTTCGAATCCTCCCCTCGCCACCAGCCTGTGCCTGCCGTAGCGGCACGGGTCGGCAGGAGCGCCTGGGGCGACAAGGCACGTCGGCGACAGACGCGGGTTCGCCAAGGGTTGAACTGATAGGACGTAGCGGCATCGGCGGGTGTGTCCGTCAACTGAAGGGGCAAGGTTCGCGAAGGCGGGAGTAACTCAGTGGTAGAGTCACAGCCTTCCAAGCTGTTGGTCGCGGGTTCGATCCCCGTCTCCCGCTCCAGACCTCGCCCGTGGGTGCGCCGCGACAGACGGGCCGATGTAGCTCAGTAGGTAGAGCGCGTCCTTGGTAAGGACGAGGTCACCGGTTCGAGTCCGGTCATCGGCTCCAATCTGGACCAGACCCCGGTAGGGTCGATGGGCTGGCGTGAGGGGTCGTTACAGTAGCGTCATCTAGTAGGAGCGAGCGGACATATGGCGAAGGAAAAATTTGATCGGTCGAAACCGCACGTCAACATTGGGACGATCGGGCATATCGACCACGGGAAGACGACGCTAACGGCGGCGATCACGACGGTGCTGGCGAAGCACGATGGCAGAATTCGGTGCGGTCGTTTGACTCGATCGACAACGCGCCGGAGGAGCGGGAGCGAGGGATTACGATTGCGACGTCGCACGTGGAGTACACGACGGGAAACCGGCACTACGCGCACGTGGACTGCCCGGGGCACGCGGACTACATCAAGAACATGATCACGGGGGCGGCGCAGATGGACGGCGCGATCCTGGTGGTGGCGGCGACGGACGGGCCGATGCCGCAGACGCGCGAGCACATTCTGCTGGCGCGACAGGTGGGTGTGCCGTCGCTGGTGGTGTTCCTGAATAAGGTGGACGCGGTGGACGATCAGGAGCTGCTGGACCTGGTGGAGCTGGAGGTGCGGGAGCTGCTGTCGTCGTATGACTTCCCCGGAGACGACCTGCCGGTGATTCGCGGGTCGGCGCTGAAGGCGCTGGAAGGGGACGAGGCGGCCGACGCGGGCATCGACGCGTTGATGGAGGCGGTGGATGACTACATGCCGGTGCCGGAGCGGGATGTGGACAAGCCGTTCCTGATGCCGATCGAGGATGTGTTCTCGATTTCGGGGCGTGGGACGGTGGTGACGGGCCGGGTCGACCGGGGCATGGTGAAGGTCGGCGAAGAGATCGAGTTGGTGGGTTTCTCGGACACGACGAAGAAGGTGGTGACCGGGAGTCGAGATGTTCCGGAAGCTGCTGGATCGAGGGACAGGCGGGCGACAATATCGGGGTGCTGCTGCGCGGGCTGGAGAAGACGACGTGGAGCGTGGGCAGGTGCTGGCGAAGCCGAAGTCGATCACGCCGCACACGAAGTTCAAAGGCGAAGTGTATGTGCTGACGAAGGACGAGGGGGGCCGGCACACCCCGTTTTTCAATGGGTATCGGCCGCAGTTCTATCTGCGGACGACGGACGTGACGGGGGTGGCGACGTTGCCGGAAGGTGTCGAGATGGTGATGCCGGGTGACAACGTGGCGATGGAAGTGGAGCTGATTACGCCGGTGGCGCTGGAGAAGGGACTGCGGTTCGCGATTCGTGAGGGCGGACGGACAGTCGGTTCTGGTGCGATTACCGAGATCGTCGAATAGCTCCCCGCCGCGCCCAGGCGCGGTTCGCGGGTTAGCGTCGGGAGAGGTCGGGGCGAAGCCCCGTAGGGAAAAAAGTAATGCGGGACATCATTTCGCTGGCGTGCACCGACTGTAAGCGTCGCAACTACAGCACGACCAAGAACAAAAGAAAGACGACGAGCCGGCTGGAGTTCAAGAAATACTGCCGGTTCTGTCGATCGCACACGCTGCATCGGGAGTCCAAGTAGAGAAAGAGCGAGGGGCCGTGGTCACTTGGGTGGTTGCGGCTGCACGCACGTAGGCCAGTAGCTCAATTGGCAGAGCACCGGTCTCCAAAACCGGGGGTTGGGGGTTCGATTCCCTCCTGGCCTGCCAGATTCCTCCGGCGAAATGTGGTGACCGGGGGCGACGGTGGTTCGGGGTGAAGCCCCGCTGGTGCGTAGGAATGTCAACGCCGCGCACAGGCGCGGCCGGGGTGGGGCAATTTGGGGCCCTGCGGAGCGCCGGCCAGGGGATCGAAGCGAAGCCCTGCTGGTGTGCAGGAAGGTCAAACGCCGCGCACATGCGCGGCGCGTCGGGGCGGAGTGGGGCATTCGGGGTCCCCACGGAGCGCCGGCGGGGGTGCGGGGCGCAGCCCCGTCAAGTTAATGAAGGGGTCGGTCAGTCAGTGAAGACAGCACGACTCGAACACACGAGAGACGCTTCCTCCCAGGTGACAGGCTGGATCAGTCGGTCACGTGTTTTCCTCGCTCAGGTCAAGAACGAGATGGAGCGGGTGACGTGGCCCACCCGGAAAGAGGTCTACGCGACCACCGTGGTTGTCATGTTGACGTCCGCATTCTTTGGTCTCTACCTGTCGGCTATCGACGTGGTGCTAGTGAGATTCGCCAGATTCCTGTTCAATGCTGTTTGGAGCGCAATGACCGACGTCATCACCAAGCAGTGGTACATCGTCCATACCTACTCGGGATTCGAGAACAAGGTGTCGGAGTCGCTTCAACAGCGGGTGCAGCGCCTATGGACTCGAGGCGGAGATCGGCGAGGTCTTGATTCCGACCGAGGACGTCGTGGAGATGCGCGGCGGGAAGCGCGTGGTCAGTTCGAAGCGATTCTTTCCAGGCTACATCCTGGTCGAAATGCAGATGTCGGACCACGCCTGGCATGTCGTGCGAAATACGCCGAAGGTAACCGGGTTCGTGGGAGCCGGATCGAAGCCGACGCCGCTGACTCGGGAGGAAGTCGACCAGATTCTGAATCAGGTGACTGAGGCGGCCGAGAAGCCGAAGCCCAAGTACACCTTCGACAAGGGCGACCAGGTTCGAATCAACGAGGGACCGTTTACCAGCTTTAACGGCGTCGTTGATGACGTGAATTTGGACAAGAACACCGTCAAGGTGATGGTGACGATTTTCGGTCGGGCCACGCCTGTCGAGCTCGATTTCCTGCAGGTCGAAAAGTTATAGAGGTCGGACGACATGGCGAAGAAGGTCATCGGGATGGTCAAGCTGCAGATAGCGGCCGGGAAGGCGACGCCGGCTCCGCCGGTCGGCACCGCGCTCGGTCCCCACGGCGTGAACATTATGGATTTCTGTAAGGCCTTCAACGCCAAGACTGCGAGCCAGGAAGGTCTCATTATTCCGGCTGTAGTCACGATCTACGCGGATCGGACGTTGAGCTTTATCACCAAGACGCCGCCAGCCGCGGTGTTGCTGAAGCGCGCCGCGAACATCGCGAAGGGATCGGGCGAACCGAACCGGAACAAGGTGGGCAAAGTCACTTTGTTACAGGTCGAGGAGATCGCGAAGACGAAGATGCCAGACCTGAACTGCGGCGATCTGGCCGGCGCGGTGAAGGTGGTGTCCGGAACGGCCCGCTCCATGGGTCTCGAAATCGAAGGCTGACCGCAGGGGGCGCGACAATGCGGCCCCGAGGCCCCAGCGTGGGGCGCTGAGGGGGGCCGCTGAGCAGCCGCGCGGGGTTCTGGGCATTGTTCAGACTGAGGAAAGAATGGCGAACAAGGGCAAGAAATTCAAAGCGGCGGGAGAGCAAATCGAGGATCGCGAGTATGACCTCGCAGAGGCGGTCCCGTTGATGCAGAAGGTGCGTTTCGCCGGGTTTGACGAATCTGTGGAGATGGCGCTCCGTCTTGGCGTGAACCCAAAACACGCGGACCAGATGGTGCGGGGCACCGTCATTCTTCCGCATGGGCTCGGTCGCTCCAAACGGGTGCTGGTCGTCGCTGGAGGCGAGAAGCAGAAGGAGGCCGAGGGCGCCGGCGCGGACGTGGTCGGCGGAGAAGAGGTGGTGGCCCGGATCGAGGGTGGCTGGTTGGATTTCGACGCCGTCGTCGCTACCCCCGACATGATGCGTGTGGTCGGAAAGCTTGGGAAAGTGCTCGGCCCGCGTGGCTTGATGCCAAACCCCAAGACCGGCACCGTGACCTTCGACGTGGCCAAGGCGGTGACTGAAATCAAGGCCGGCAAAGTCACCTATCGGGTGGACAAAGCCGGGGTGGTGCATGCCCCCATTGGGAAGGCATCCTTCGATGCCGACCGCCTGGTCGAGAACGCCCAGGCGCTGGTGGACAGCATCATGCGCGCCAAGCCGTCGGCCGCGAAAGGCAAGTATGTGCGCAGCGTGACCCTGTCATCGACCATGGGGCCTGGCATCAGGGTTGACGCGGCATCTGCCGAGAGCTCCGAGGCTACCGCCTGAGGATCTCGGCGGATACGCGTCGCAGAGACACGAACCCAGCAGCTCAATCAGAGGAATAGACAGTCGAATGCCGGTCACAAGAAGCGTCAAGGAACAAACGGTCAAGGAGCTCGGCGCGGCGCTTGCCAACGCCGACAG
Organism: Vicinamibacterales bacterium; assembly: GCA_937766455.1. GTDB lineage: Bacteria > Acidobacteriota > Vicinamibacteria > Vicinamibacterales > UBA8438 > UBA8438. The sequence continues at coordinate 104,881 of CALLXD010000016.1, forward strand.
TGTCGTCCTGCTGGACTTCACCGGGCTCGACGTGCCGCAAGACACCGAGTTGCGCCGACAGGTTCGCGCGGCCAGCGGGCAATACCGCGTGGTCAAGAACCGGTTGGCGAAGATCGCCGTGACCGGTACGGCCTTCGAACCGCTGCGTGACTCGTTTCGAGGCACGACCGCGATCGCTTTCAGCGACGACGACCCCGCAAGTCTCGCGAAGGCGTTGGTGACGTTCGCAAAAGACGCGCCCGAACTCAAGGTGAAGGCAGCGATGGTGTCAGGGCGCGAACTGGCGCCGGCCGACGTCGAACGCCTTGCGACGCTGCCCACGAAACCAGAGTTGCAGGCCACGCTGCTCCGGCAAATGCAGGCGCCGATGGTCCAGCTCTTGGGAGTGTTGAGCGCTGTGCCGCGAGATCTGCTCAGCGTGCTCGTTCAAGCAGAAAAGAAAAAATCGGAATGACAACCTCGGGTCGCACAGACGTCGACCCGTATGTAACCGTGCAGGAGTGACATGCCAATGGCTGACGTGACGCAGGAACAAGTCGTCGAGTACATCAAAGGAATTTCGGTGCTGCAGTTGTCCGAGCTGGTCAAGACGCTCGAGGACGAACTCGGGGTGTCTGCGGCGGCGCCGGTCGCCGTTGCCGGTGCCGCGGCGCCGGGTGCAGCAGCTGAGGCGCCCGAAGAGCAGACCGAGTTTGCCGTGACGCTCACCGAGGTGGGTGCGAAAAAGATCAATGTGATCAAGACCGTTCGCGAGGTCACCAGTCTCGGGTTGAAGGAAGCGAAGGATCTGGTCGAGAGCGCGCCCGTTACGGTCAAGGAAGGCATTCCCAAGGACGAAGCGACCGCTATCGTCGAGAAGTTCGAGGCCGTGGGTGCCAAGGCCGAGGTGAAGTAGTCGTCGTTTCTTTTACGGCCGCGGCGGGTGGTCGCCCGTCGTGCGAGTGGTGGCGTGACTGACCGGGACGGGGTGTGCTCCGTTCCGTTGGTCGCGGTTTCGTCAAGACCCGGCGCTGGTCCGAGGGTGTTGCAGAATGCAGATTGAGCCCAAAAACGTCTACCGGGAACGAATCGATTTCTCGAAAATCAGGACGACGATTCCTATTCCGAACCTCATTGAGATTCAGAAAAAATCATACGAACGCTTCTTGCAGATGACCCGGTTGGCGTCCGAGCGGGACGACGCTGGACTGCAGTCGGTGTTCAAGTCGGTCTTTCCGATTAGCGACTTCCGAGAGAATTCGTCGCTCGAGTTCATCGAGTACGCGATCGGGAACTGGGAGTGCAAGTGCGGGCGCCTGTCCGGTTTGCACCACCTGCGCACAGCCGTGCTCGTCGTGCGGGACCACGCTGGTGGCCGAGCCCTACGGCGAGCACGACGTGCTGTGCCCGCAGCTGCGGCACGGAGAACAACGCCCGTGGCGTGGTGTGCGACATCTGCGAGAACACGGTCGCGCTGAAGCTCAAGTACGACGTCGAGGAGTGCCAGGAGCGTGGCATGACCTACGCCGTACCGCTCAAGGTCACCATCCGGCTCGTGGTCTGGAACAAGGATCCTGAGACCGGAGTCAAGACGATCCGCGACATCAAGGAGCAGGAGGTCTACTTCGGTGACGTCCCGCTGATGACCGACAACGGGACCTTCATCATCAACGGCACCGAGCGGGTCGTCGTGTCTCAGTTGCATCGCTCGCCCGGCGCCTTCTTCCATTCGGAGGACCGGCAACTCTTCGTCGCCCAGATCATCCCGTACCGTGGCTCCTGGGTTGAGTTCGAGTACGACGCGAAGAATCTGCTCTACGTCCGGATCGACCGGAAACGAAAGTTTCTGGCCACGGTGTTCCTGCGAGCGCTCGGTCTGCGTGGCGCCGACGAGATCATCCGGACGTTCTACGAGACGGACCGAGATCTCGCTGCGGGACGCGGCGCCGAAGTGGGCGGTCGGCACGACGCTGCGTCGGTCGTCGGGCGCCACCGATGTCGTCATCGACAGCGCCCACAAGGTCGGTGCCGGTAAGAAGATCGGCAAACCGCGCTCGCCGCGCTCCAGAAGGCCGGAGTCAGAATGGGTCGAGGTTGCCGACGCCGAACTCGAGGGCGCGTTTCGCAGCAGCCGACGTTGTCGACCCGATCACGGGTGAGGTGCTCCTCGAGGCCAACGACGAGCTGACGCCGCTGATCGTCTCGATGGCGCAGGAGAAGAAGGTCGAGGAGATCGAGCTCTTCTTCCCGGAGCGCGACGACGTTGGCCCGATCATCTGTCGAGACGCTTGCGCAAGGATCCGATCCGCACGCACGAAGAGGCGTTGATCGAGATCTACCGCCGCCTGCGCCCGGGGATCCGCCGACACTCGACAGCTCGCGGTCGCTGTTCGAGAACATGTTCTTCAACCCGCAGAAGTACGACTTCTCGCGGGTTGGCCGACTCAAGCTGAACACCAAGCTCGGGCTCGACACGCCGCTCGACGAGAAGATTCTGCATCCGCAGGATTTCTACGAGGTCATCAAGTACCAGCTGAGCTGCCGAAGCAACCCGCAGAACGCCGACGACATCGACCACCTGGGCAACCGCCGCGTGCGGTCGGTCGGCGAGCTGCTGGAGAACCAGTTCCGCATCGGGCTGGTCCGGATGGAGCGGGCGATCAAGGAAAAGATGTCGGTCTACCAGGAAATGGCGACCGCGATGCCGCACGACCTGATCAACGCGAAGCCGGTCATGGCCGCGATTCGGGAGTTCTTCGGGTCGTCGCAGCTCTCGCAGTTCATGGACCAGACCAACCCGCTCTCCGAGATCACGCACAAGCGGCGGTTGTCGGCGCTGGGACCAGGCGGGCTGTCGCGCGAGCGCGCCGGGTTCGAGGTGCGCGACGTCCATCCGACGCACTACGGGCGCATCTGTCCGATTGAGACGCCGGAGGGCCCGAACATCGGCCTGATTTCATCGCTGTCCTGCTACGCGCGCATCAACGAGTTCGGCTTCATCGAGTCGCCGTACCGCAAGGTCAAGGACGGCCGCGTCGATCGACTACGTGATCGTGCAGCAACGCGGGAGGAACCCGAAGTACAAGGCGGGCGATGTCGTCGAGCTGACGAACTCGTCGGGGCCGTGGACGGCCGGTCGAAGAAGAAGGGCGTCGAGTTCGAGCCGTACTCGTTCTACCTGTCGGCCTGGGAGGAAGACCAGTACATCATCGCGCAGGCGAATGCGCCGCTCGACGAGGACGGCGATTCATCGCAGGAGCGGGTCAACTGCCGCCGGGCTGGGGACTTTATCCTCGCGCCGCGCGACAAGGTGCAGTTCATCGACGTGTCACCGAAGCAGTTGGTGTCGGTGGCCGCGTCGCTCGTGCCGTTCCTCGAGCACGACGACGCGAATCGCGCGCTGATGGGCTCGAACATGCAGCGCCAGGCGGTGCCGCTGCTGCGGGCGCGCGTCCCGTACGTGGGCACCGGGATGGAGTACATCACGGCGCGCGATTCCGGCGCGGTCGTCGTGACGCGCCGGAGCGGGACCGTCGACTATGTGGACAGCCAGCGCATCGTCGTCCGCGTCGAGGGCGAGCACGGCGACGAGGTCGCAAGGAGATGGGCGCCGACATCTACCCATGACCAAGTTCAAGCGGTCGAACCAGAACACCTGCATCAACCAGAAGCCGATCGTGCGGGTAGGGCAGCGGGTGCCGAAGGGGCAGGTGCTCGCGGACGGTCCGTGCACCGAGCTGGGTGAGCTGGCGCTCGGGCGCAACGTGCTCGTCGCGTTCATGCCGTGGCGCGGCTACAACTTCGAGGACGCCATTCTGGTCTCCGAGCGGATGGTCAAGGAGGACTACTACACCTCCATCCACATCGAGGAGTTCGAGATCGAGGCGCGCGACACGAAGCTGGGCCGGAGGACATCACCAGGGACATCCCGAACGTGTCCGAGACGTATCTTGAAGGATCTCGACGACAGCGGCATCATTCGCATCGGCGCCTACGTGAAGCCCGGCGATATTCTGGTCGGCAAGGTCACGCCGAAGGGGGAGACGCAGCTCACGCCGGAGGAGAAGCTCTTGCGAGCGATCTTCGGCGAAAAGGCCGGCGATGTCCGCGACGCGTCGCTCGTCTGTCCCGCCCGGCATCGAGGGCATCGTCGTCGGCGTCAAGATTTTCTCGCGCAAGGGCATCGAGAAGGACGATCGCGCCAAAGCCATCGAGGCCGAAGAGCTCGACATGATGGAGCGGAATCATGCAGGACGAGATTCGCATTCTGCACGACGAGGTCAAGAAGCGCGTCATGCAGATGCTGAACGGTCAGACACTGCGTGGCTGATGCGTTCGACGAGTACGGTCGCGAACGCGTTCTCAAGAAGGGCGACGCGCTCACGCAGGACGTGCTGCAGGCCATCCCGTACGAGCAGATGGTCCGGCTGAAGATTCAGGCCGACGATCCGAGGCTCGAAGGCGACCTGCGGCTGCTCGAGGAGCGGACCGAGCGGCAGGTCGAAGTGGTCCGCCAGCTGTTCGAGGAGAAGAAGGAGAAGGTTCGCCGCGGCGACGAGCTGCCCCCGGGCGTCATCAAGCTCGTGAAGGCGTACGTCGCGATGAAGCGCAAGCTGTCGGTCGGCGACAAGATGGCTGGCCGTCACGGCAACAAGGGTGTCATCGCGCGGGTCCTGCCCGAAGAGGACATGCCGTATCTGCCGGATGGGACGCCGGTCGAGATCGTGCTCAACCCGCTCGGCGTGCCGTCGCGCATGAACGTCGGTCAGATTCTCGAGACCCACCTCGGGTGGGCGGCGCATGCCCTGGGCCTCTACTTCGCGACGCCGGTGTTCGACGGCGCGAGGGAGCAGAGATCAAGGAGTGGCTCGAGCAAGCGGGGCTGCCGAAGAGCGGCAAGACGCAGCTCGTCGACGGCATGACCGGGATCGAGTTCGAACAGGGTGACCGTCGGCTACATCTACATGTTGAAGCTGTCGCACCTGGTCGACGACAAGATTCACGCGCGATCGATCGGGCCGTACTCGCTCATCACGCAGCAGCCGCTGGGCGGCAAGGCGCAGTTCGGCGGCCAGCGCTTCGGCGAGATGGAGGTCTGGGCGCTCGAGGCGTACGGAGCGGCGCACATCCTCCAGGAGCTGCTGACGGCCAAGTCCGACGACGTGACGGGCCGGGCGAAGATCTACGAAGCGATCGTCAAGGGCGACGCGTCGTTTACGCCGGGCCTGCCGGAGTCGTTCAACGTCCTGATCCGAGAGCTGCAGTCGCTCTGCCTCGACGTGGAGCTGATTACCACGAAGAAGCCACCGGTGGAGCCGCTGCCGGTCGAGGATGAACCGGTACTGGAGCAGGTATAAATGAGACCAAGCTTCCACGACAGCAAGACCACGCTGCGCGCCGATTTCGACGCGATTCGGATCTCGCTGGCGTCGCCAGACAAGATTCTGTCCTGGTCGTTCGGCGAGGTGACCAAGCCGGAGACGATCAACTACCGCACGTTCAAGCCGGAACGCGACGGCTTGTTCTGCGCGAAGATCTTCGGCCCGATTACCGACTGGGAGTGCCTCTGCGGCAAGTACAAGCGCATGAAACACCGCGGCGTGATCTGCGACAAGTGCGGCGTCGAGGTGACCCAGGCCAAGGTGCGCCGCGAGCGCTTGGGCCACATCACGCTGGCGACGCCGGTCAGCCACGTCTGGTTCTTCAAGGGGCTGCCCAGCCGCATCGGCCATCTGCTCGACATCTCGCTCCGTGACCTCGAGCGGATCCTCTATTTCGAGGGCTACGTCGTCATCGACCCGGCCGAAACCGAGTTCAAGCAGAACCAGCTGCTCAACGAGGAGCAGTTTCGGAAGGCGCGCGAGGACTACGGCCACGAAGTTCCGCGCGCAGATGGGCGCGGAGGCGATCAAGGAGCTGCTCAAGCGCGTCAACATCGAGGCTCGCCGAGGAGCTGCGCGTGAAGATGCGCAGCGAGACGTCGGTGCAGAAGAAGCTCAAGTTCGCGAAGCGGCTGAAGGTGGTCGACAGCTTCCGGAAGTCGAACAACCAGCCGAACTGGATGATTCTCGATGTCGTCCCGGTGATTCCGCCGGAGCTTCGTCCGCTGGTGCCGCTCGATGGCGGCCGTTTCGCGACCTCCGATCTGAACGACCTCTATCGGCGCGTCATCAACCGCAACAATCGCTTGAAGAAGCTGATGGAGCTCAAGGCGCCAGACGTCATCATCCGCAACGAGAAGCGGATGCTGCAGGAGGCGGTCGACGCGCTGTTCGACAACGGTCGCCGTGGCCGCGTGCTGCGGGGCGCCAACAACCGCCCGCTCAAGTCGTTGTCTGACACGCTCAAGGGCAAGCAGGGGCGCTTCCGCCAGAACCTTCTCGGCAAGCGCGTGGACTACTCGGGCCGCTCGGTCATCGTCGTCGGACCGGAGCTGCAGCTCCATCAGTGCGGCCTGCCGAAGAAGATGGCGCTCGAGCTGTTCAAGCCGTTCATCTACAACAAGCTCGAGCAGCGCGAGCTCGTCGCCACCATCAAGCAGGCGAAAGAGATGGTGGAGCAGCAGCGCCCGAGGTGTGGGACATCCTGGAGGAGGTGATCCGCGAGCACCCGGTGCTGCTGAACCGCGCGCCGACGCTGCATCGCCTTGGGATCCAGGCCTTCGAGCCGGTGCTGGTCGAAGGCAAGGCCATTCGCATTCACCCGCTCGTCTGCACCGCGTTCAACGCCGACTTCGACGGCGACCAGATGGCGGTGCACATCCCGCTCGCACCTGAGGCGCAGATCGAAGCGTCGGTGCTGATGATGTCGTCGAAGAACGTCCTGTCGCCCGCCAACGGCGCTCCGATCACGGTGCCGTCGCAGGACATCGTGCTGGGGTGCTACTACTTGACCAAGGCGAAGAACAGGGCCAAGGGTGAAGGCCGGGTGTTTGGCAACATCGACGACGTGAAGCTGGCCCTGGTCGCCGGTGAGTCGAGACGTTGACCCCCATCCGTCTGCGACTCACCGGAGGGCTCATGGACCTCACGGCGTCCCGCGATGACCAGGACGTGCTCCGGACCGAGGTGCAGCCGATCGACGGGAAGCTGATCAACACCACCGTCGGTCGCGCGCTGTTCAACGAGGCGTTGCCCGCGGAACTGCCGTTTGTCAACGGGCTCCTCAAGAAGAAGGGGTTGGGCCAGCTTGTCCAGAAGTGCTATCTCCGCCACGGCGTCAGCAAGACCGTCGAAATGCTCGACGGGCTCAAGACAACTGGGTTTCGCGTACGCGACCAAGTCCGGCTTGTCGATCGGGGTCGACGACCTCATCGTTCCCGCCAAGAAGGCGCACGTTGGTGCAGGAGGCGAACGACGAGGTCATCAGGGTCGAGAAGCAGTATCTCGAAGGGGCGATCACGAACGGTGAGCGCTACAACAAGGTCATCGCCATCTGGTCGGAGGTCACGGAGAGCGTCGCCGACGCAATGTTCAAGGAGATGGCCGGATGCGACGCACGTGGCGGGGACTTCAACGCCGTCTACATCATGGCGGACTCTGGCGCCCGTGGCTCGCAAGCAGCAGATCCGCCAGCTGGCTGGGATGCGCGGACTGATGGCCAAGCCCTCCGGCGAAATCATCGAGACGCCGATTACCTCGAACTTTCGCGAGGGACTGACCGTTCTGCAGTACTTCATCTCGACCCACGGAGCGCGCAAGGGCCTGGCTGATACCGCGCTCAAGACGGCCGACTCGGGGTATCTCACTCGCCGCCTGGTTGACGTGGCGCAGGACGTCATCATCTCGGAGATCGACTGCGGCACGCTGGACGGTATCGAGTCTCGAGCCATCGTGGAAAGCGGGGAGATCATCGAGCCGCTCCGCGACCGCATCGTGGGTCGCGTCACCCTTGAGGATATTCGTGACCCGTTCACCAGCGACCTGCTGACCTCGGCCAGCGAGGTTATTGACGAGGAGATTGCCTCCGCCGTCGAAGGACGCCGGCGTCGAGAAGGTCAAAATCCGCTCGGTGCTCACTTGTGCCGCGCTCCGTGGCGTCTGTGCCAAATGCTACGGGCGTGACCTCGGCACCGGTGAGTTAGCCGAGCTTGGGCTCGCGGTGGGGGTTGTGGCCGCCCAATCCATTGGTGAGCCTGGCACGCAGCTGACGATGCGCACGTTCCACATCGGTGGCACGGCCTCCCGGGTGTCGGCTCAGTCCACGCTGGAAGGGAAGCACGCCGGGACCGCCCGTTTCCACGGTATTCAGTGGGTGAAGGCGAAGGATGGGTCGCTCGTCGTGATGAACCGCGCCGGGTCGCTCGTGATTCAGGACGCGAAAGGCCATGATCGCGAGCGCTACCCCGTCGTGTACGGCGCGCATCTGCGAGTCTCCGACGGCCAAGAAGTCGAGGCAGGCCAGACGCTGGTCGAGTGGGATCCCTATACCTTCTCGATCATCACTGAGAAGCCCGGTGTTGTGAAGTTCAAGGACATCACCGAGGGCGTCACAGTCCACGAGGAAGTGGACGAGGTGACCGGTCTGTCCCGTCTGATTATCGTGGACTCACCGGACGAGAAGAAGCAGCCGATGGTGGAAATTCGGAACGCCGATGGCAAGCTCGACCGCAAGTACAACATGCCGTCGCACGCGCACCTCATGATCACGGATGGCCAGACCGTCACGGCCGGCGAGGTGTTGGCCAAGATTCCGCGTGAAACCACCAAGACGAAGGACATCACCGGCGGCCTGCCGCGAGTGCAGGAGCTTTTCGAGGCCCGGAAGCCGAGGGAGACCGCGGTTATCAGTGAAATTGACGGCATCGTGAAGATTGGCAGCATCGTCAAGGGGATGCGAAAGATCATCATCGTCCCGGACGAAGAGGGGGCGGAGCCGCGGGAGTATTCGTTGCCTCGAGGTGTGCACGTCAATGTGCAGGATGGTGACCGCGTCCATGCGGGCGAGCAATTGATGGACGGGCCCAGCAACCCGCATGACATCTTGAGCGTGCTCGGAGAGAAGGCGCTGCAGAGCTACCTGGTCAACGAGATTCAGGAGGTCTACCGCCTGCAGGGAGTGACGATCAACGACAAGCACATCGAGGTCATCGCTCGGCAGATGATGCGGTGGGTGAAAATCGAGGAGGTGGGGACCACCGAGTTCTTGATCGACGAGCAAGTGGATCGATTCCGGTTCCTGCGCGAGAACGAGCGAGTCATTGCCCAAGACGGTGGGCGCCCAGCGACCGGAAGGCCCATGTTGCTGGGGATCACGAAGGCTTCGCTGTCAACGGACTCCTTCATCTCAGCGGCGTCGTTCCAGGAGACCACACGGGTGCTTACGGAAGCGTCCATCTCCGGCAAGGTGGACCATTTGCGTGGCCTAAAGGAAAACGTCACCATGGGCCGGTTGATTCCAGCCGGAACCGGATTCGACTATTACCGGCACGTCTCCATTCCGGCGGACGAACCGCCGCCGCCACCGCCGCCCACCGCCGAGGAACTCGAGCTTGAGCGGGAGATGGATTACTTGGTTGAGCCGGATGCCTTGTTGGACCTGGATCAACTGACCGAATAGCGGTCGAGACCGTTTAACGTCCTTGCCCTGGGTATATGTATCGTGATACCCTCGCAAGGTTATATCGGAGTTGGGACACCCTATCTAACTTCGATCCGCTCCGAAAGAGGCCGTGTGACCCACGGATTTTGCCGACGCCGCGGGCGTCGCGAAGGGTCGCCGCAATGCGCAATTCGCCTCTTGCCAGCGTGGAAGCAGTCGCCTCGTCTCGCTATTGAGCGTGGTCGAGCGCGGCGCTCCTTCACGGCGCGCACACATTAATAGGGTCAAACCGCCCCAGGTGCCAAGCCGATGGCTTTTAGGCTTGGGGCACTTTTACGTAGGCGCCCGCACCCGCCGAGCGCGGCGTCGTGGCGTCATAGACGCAGGGAGTAGTAGTGCCGACGATCAGCCAGCTCGTTCGGAAGGGACGGTATCGGGCCGAGACCAAGACTAAGAGCCCTGCGTTGCAGCGATGCCCGCAGCGGCGAGGAGTCTGCGTCCGCGTGTTCACCCAGACCCCCAAGAAGCCGAACTCGGCGTTGCGCAAGGTCGCCCGCGTGCGACTCACGAACCAGATCGAAGTGACTAGCTACATCCCCGGTGAAGGGCACAACCTGCAGGAGCACTCGCTCGTGCTGCTCCGCGGCGGGCGGGTGAAGGATTTGCCGGGCGTGCGGTATCACGTTATACGCGGGACGTTGGATACCACCGGCGTGGACGGACGTAAGCAGAGCCGGTCGAAGTACGGGACGAAGCGGCCCAAGGCGTAAGACCGTCACTGGTTCCCACGGGTGTACCCGCGGGGTGGGGCTTGCCGGCCCCGTGAACGACTGAGTTGGGGTGGGGCCAGGCCCCACGTGAGGAAGTAAAGCCATGCCACGCAGACGCGAAATTACGAAGCGCCAGGTGCCACCGGATCCGATCTATAACAGCACGCTGGTGACCAAGTTTGTGCGCACGGTTATGAAAGACGGCAAGCGGAGCACGGCCGAGGGCGTGTTGTACGGAAGCCTGGAACTCGTCAAGGAACGAACCGGTGAGGATCCGCTCAAGGTGTTCAAGAAGGCGCTCGAGAACGTCAAGCCGAGCCTTGAGGTGAAATCGAGGCGTGTGGGTGGTTCGAACTATCAGGTGCCTATAGAGGTCAATCCGAACCGTCGCATGTCGCTCAGTATGCGTTGGTTGTCCAGCTACGCGCGGTCACGCGGTGACGGCAAGACCATGAAGGAAAAGCTGGCCAATGAGTTCATTGACGCATCGAACCTACGCGGCGCATCTGTGAAGCGGCGCGAAGACACCCACCGGATGGCGGAAGCCAATAAGGCGTTCGCTCACTACCGCTGGTAGCGGCCGGCACACAACTCAGGACGCACGAGGAATAGTGGTAACCGCACAGTTGGCGATGGTCTCGCCGGTCGCCGACGTCAATGTTTCGAGACGCAAGCCGTCTCGAACGGCCAAGGTCATGCCAAGAGTGATGTCGAGACAGGTCCCGCTCGCACGGTCGCGGAACATTGGCATCATGGCCCACATTGATGCCGGTAAGACGACCACGACGGAGCGCATCCTGTTCTATACCGGCATCACCTACAAGATCGGTGAGGTCCATGACGGGACCGCGGTCATGGACTGGATGGCCCAGGAGCAGGAGCGGGGCATTACCATCACCTCCGCGGCCACGACCTGCATGTGGCGCGACCACCGAATCAATATTATCGATACCCCTGGACACGTCGACTTCACGGCAGAAGTGGAGCGGTCGCTCCGCGTGCTTGATGGTGCGGTGGCGGTGTTTGACGCCGTCGGTGGGGTGGAGCCGCAGTCAGAGACGGTGTGGCGGCAGGCCGACAAGTATCGTGTGCCTCGAATCTGTTTTGTCAATAAGATGGATCGGATCGGGGCTGATTTTGACCGCACAGTCACGCAGATTCGCGAGAAGCTCGAGGCGAACCCGGTAGCGGTTCAACTCCCGCTCGGGGCTGAGGCCGGATACGCCGGAATCATCGACCTGGTGCGGATGAAAGCGGTGCGGTATCACGACGAAGCGTTGGGCGCCGACCCGACGATTGAGGACATTCCGGCGGATCGCATGGCGGCCGCGGTGGCCGCGCGGGAAACGTTGCTCGAGAAGGTCTGCGAAGTCGACGACCAGTTGCTGGAGAAGTATCTCCAGGGTACGCCCCTCGATGATGCCGAGGTGATCGCTGCTCTCCGGCGTCGCACGGTGGAGTCGGTGCGCGGCGAGGCCGCTCCCTTTGTGCCCGTGCTCTGTGGCAGCGCGTTCAAGAACAAGGGCGTGCAGCCGTTGATCGACGCGATCGTCGACTTTCTCCCCTCGCCCGAGGATGTGCTCCCGGTGGTTGGTGCCGACCCCACCGACGAGAGCATCGCTCTCGAACGACCGTCGGCCGACGACGCGCCGTTCTCGGCACTGGTATTTAAGATAATGACCGACTCGTATGTCGGTCAGCTTTCGTTTATTCGGGTGTATTCCGGTGTGATGTCCACCGGGACGACGATTTACAACCCACGGCTTGGTCGGAAGGAGCGCATCGGTCGGCTCCTGAAGATGCACGCCGACAAACGGGAAGAAATCGACACGGTGTACGCCGGAGACATTGCCGCCGCGGTGGGCCTGAAGAACGTCGCGACCGGGGACACAATCTGCGACGTGAAGCGGCCCGTTGTCCTCGAGAGGATGGAGTTCCCGAAGCCGGTCATCACGCTGGCCATCGAACCGAGAACGAAGGCTGACCAGGAGAAGCTGGGGATGGGACTGGCCAAGCTGACCAGCGAGGACCCGACCTTCGAGGTTCGCACCGACGATGACACTGGCCAGGTCGTCATCTCTGGTATGGGCGAGCTCCACCTGGAGATCATCGTCGACAGGCTCCGGCGAGAATTCGATGTCGCGGCAACGGTAGGCCGGCCCCAGGTCGCATATCGCGAGACCCTGACCAAGGCATCTGAGGGCGAGCACCGGCATGTGAAGCAGACCGGCGGACGTGGCCAATACGGACATGTCAAGCTGCGTATCACGCCCGGAGAGTCCGGCGCCGGCGTCGTGTTCAAGAATGAAATTTTCGGTGGTTCAGTGCCGCGGGAGTTCATCGCGCCGATTGAGGCTGGTGTCAGAGAGTCCGTGACCACGGGCGTTCTGGCTGGCTACCCGATCGAGGATGTTACGGTCACGCTGTACGACGGCTCCTCGCATGACGTCGACTCCTCCGAGGTGGCGTTCAAGATCGCGGGCTCCATGGCGTTTCGTGACGCGGCCCGCCGCGCCGCGCCCATGCTGCTGGAACCGGTCATGAAGGTCGAGGTCGTGGTGCCCGAGGCCCACATGGGCGACGTCATTGCCGACCTCAACAGCCGGCGCGGCAAGGTCCGCTCGATGGAGGCGCACGGTAGTACGCAGATCATCAATGCCCGCGCCCCGTTGGCTGCCATGTTCGGTTATGCCACCGAACTGCGGTCTCGGACGCAGGGCCGCGCAACCTACACAATGCACTTCGACCGCTACGAGCATGTCCCCCCGGTCGTCAGCGAGGAAATCGTGGCGCGGATCCAGGGAAGGTAACAGGTAATCGCCATGGCGAAGGAAAAATTTGATCGGTCGAAACCGCACGTCAACATTGGGACGATCGGACATATCGACCACGGGAAGACGACGCTGACGGCGGCGATCACGACCGTGCTGTCGAAGCACGATGACAAGAACGCGGCGCGGTCATTCGACTCGATTGACAACGCGCCGGAAGAGCGGGCGCGGGGCATTACGATTGCGACGTCGCACGTGGAATACATGACGGGCAACCGGCACTACGCGCACGTGGACTGCCCGGGGCACGCGGACTACATCAAGAACATGATCACGGGGGCGGCCCAGATGGACGGGGCGATCCTGGTGGTGGCGGCGACGGACGGGCCGATGCCGCAGACGCGCGAGCACATTTTGCTGGCGCGTCAGGTGGGTGTGCCGTCGCTGGTGGTGTTCCTGAACAAAGTCGACATGGTGGACGATGAGGAGCTGCTGGACCTGGTGGAGTTGGAGGTGCGGGAGCTGCTGTCGTCGTATGACTTCCCCGGAGACGACCTGCCGGTGATTCGCGGGTCGGCGCTGAAGGCGCTGGAAGGGGACGAGACCGCCGCCGCGGGCATCGACGCGTTGATGCAGGCGGTGGATGACTACGTGCCGGTGCCGGAGCGGGATGTGGACAAGCCGTTCCTGATGCCGATCGAGGATGTGTTCTCGATTTCGGGGCGTGGGACGGTGGTGACGGGCCGGGTCGACCGGGGCATCGTGAAGGTGGGCGAAGAGATCGAGTTGGTGGGTTTCTCGGACACGACGAAGAAGGTGGTGACCGGAGTGGAGATGTTCCGGAAGCTGCTGGATCAGGGACAGGCGGGCGACAATATCGGGGTGCTGCTGCGCGGGCTGGAGAAGAACGAGGTGCAGCGTGGCCAGGTGCTGGCGAAACCGAAGTCGATCACGCCGCACACGAAGTTCAAAGGCGAAGTGTATGTGCTGACGAAGGACGAGGGGGGCCGGCACACCCCGTTTTTCAATGGGTATCGGCCGCAGTTTTATCTGCGGACGACCGACGTGACGGGGGTGGCGACGTTGCCGGAAGGTGTCGAGATGGTGATGCCGGGTGACAACGTGGCGATGGAAGTGGAGCTGATTACGCCGGTGGCGCTGGAAAAGGGACTGCGGTTCGCGATTCGTGAGGGCGGACGGACAGTCGGTTCTGGTGCGATTTCCGAGATCGTCGAATAGCGCGCGGTCACACCTCATACACATCGAAGAAGGCTCAGACCACCATGTCAATGTTTAGCGACAAAATCCGGATCCGTCTCAAGGCGTACGACCACCGGGTGCTCGATCAGTCGACATCAGAAATCGTCGACACGGCGCGACGCACCGGTGCGCGCCTCGCGGGCCCGATTCCGCTTCCGACGGATCTCAACAAGTGGACCGTGCTGCGCTCCCCGCACGTCGATAAGAAGTCGCGAGAACAGTTCGAGATTCGAACCCACAAGCGACTGATCGATATTTTTGAACCGACGCCGCAGACGGTTGACGCGCTCATGAAGCTCGACCTGCCGGCCGGGGTTGACGTGGAAATCAAGGCGTTCGGCAAAGACAACAAGTAGAACGGACGAACGATCATGGTGACCGGAATCCTCGGACGCAAAATCGGCATGACACAGGTGTTTGGTGACGACGGCGTCGTCACGCCTGCCACTGTCATCAAAGCTGGGCCCTGTGTGGTCGTGCAGCGGAAGACGGTGGAGCGGGACGGCTACGAAGCGGTGCAGCTTGGCCTCGTCGAAAGCGGTCCGGCCAAAGTGAACAAGCCCACAGCCGGCCACTACAAGAAGGCCAAGGTGCCGCCGACGCGGTTGCGTCGGGAATTCCCCATCAGCGAAGGGGGCGAGACGCCGGCCGAAGGCGAGCAGGTCGCGGCGACGCTCTTTGCCGACGGAGATCGAGTGGACGTCACGGGCGTGAGCCGAGGTAAAGGCTTCCAGGGCGTCATGAAGCGGCACGGCTTCTCAGGCGGCGGCGCCAGCCACGGGTCGATGTTTCATCGTGCGCCTGGTTCTATCGGCGCCTCGTCGTATCCCTCGCGCGTTATTAAGGGTATGCGTGGGCCGGGTCGCATGGGTGGCGACCGCGTGACCGTGCGGAATCTGCACGTGGTGCAGGTAGACGCCGCCGAACATGTGTTGGTGGTCAAAGGTGCTGTGCCAGGAGCGCCGGGTGGATACGTAATGGTGCGCAAGGCGATAGCGGGCGGCCGAGGGTCGGCGCCCGCGCCTGCGGCACCCAAGCAGTAGTCGACGTAGCAACGGATGGATTGCACCATGACTGTGGACGTCGTTGATTCGCGAAACGAGAAAGTCGGGGCCCTTGAGGTCAGCGACGAAGTGTTCGGTGGCCGAGTGAACACCGACGTGATCTGGGAGGCGGTTGTGCATCAACTCGCCTCCGAGCGTCGCGGCACGGCTGCCACCAAGACCCGAGGCAAGGTCAGCGGGACCGGCAAGAAGCCGTGGCGCCAGAAAGGGACGGGGCGCGCGCGGGTAGGCGAGGCCCGGAACCCGCTGTGGCGTGGTGGTGGCGTCGTGTTCGGTCCGCACCCGCGCAGCTATGCCTACCCACTGCCCAAGAAGGTCATTCGGGGCGGGTTGCGAGCGGCATTGACCCAGAAGTTCAAGGAGGAGGGCATCCTCGTTGTCGACCAGCTCTCCGCCGAGGAGCCACGGACGCGGCACGCGACTGAGTTGCTGAATCGACTCGATCTCTCGGGTAAGACGCTGTTCGTCGACGTGAAGCCGGACGCGAACCTGGCACTCGCCGTACGCAACATCAGTGGGATCCGTATCTCGTCGACCAACCAGGTGAGCGCCCGGGATGTCGTCGATGCCGGACGGGTCGTCATGACCCGGGCCGCACTCGAGCGACTTGAGCAGGTGCTAGCATCATGAAAGCAACCGAAGTCATTCGGCGCCCGCTCATTACCGAGAAAACGACGCTTCAGCGTGAGGACGGGCTGACCATTGTGCTCGAGGTGGCGATGCGGGCCACGAAAATTGAAATTAAGCAGGCTGTCGAACACCTGTTGGGCTCGAAGGTGGCGAGTGTGCGCACGGCCATCAACCACGGCAAGGTGAAGCGGCAGGGACGTTTCTTTGGGCAGCGGCCGGATTGGAAAAAGGCGTATGTGCGCCTCCGAGCCGGTGAGAAGGTGCCTGAATTCCTTGAGGGTGCGTAGGCTAGTCGCAGTGTGCGGGTGACGGCGAACACCGAGTCAAGACCATGGCAATTCGTAAATACAATCCCACATCACCGGGTCGGCGTTTTCAGACGGTGGCGGTGTTCGATGAGATCACCGAGACAAAGCCCTATAAGCCGCTGACCGAACCGCTCACCAAGAGCGGTGGCCGGAACAATCAGGGCCGGATCACGATGTGGCAACGGGGCGGTGGGCACAAGCGTACCTATCGCGTGATCGATTTCAAGCGCGACAAGCCGGATGTGCCCGGCAAAGTGGCGACGATCGAGTACGACCCCAACCGGTCGGCCCGGATCGCGTTAGTGGCGTATGCGGATGGCGAGAAGCGCTATATCCTCCAGCCCGTCGGTGTGAAGGTGGGCGACGCCGTCATTGCGGGTGACCGCGTGGATATTCTGCCGGGCAACGCGTTGCCGCTGAAGAATATTCCGCTCGGCACGCAGTTGCACAACGTGGAGATGAAGCCGGGCAAGGGCGGTCAGATTGCGCGCAGTGCAGGTTCTTCGGTGCAGCTGATAGCCAAAGAGGGTAACTACGCCTCGCTGCGGATGCCCTCCGGCGAGGTCCGGCGCATTCTTAAAGAATGCGTGGCCACCGTTGGCCAAGTGGGCAATGTCGATCATGAGAACATCTCGATCGGCAAAGCGGGGCGCTCGCGATGGCTAGGCCGGCGACCCAATGTGCGTGGCGTCGCGATGAACCCCGTTGACCATCCGTTGGGCGGTGGTGAAGGCAGTACCGCTGGGGGGCGCCATCCGGTGTCACCGTGGGGCCAGCCGAGCAAGGGTTATAAGACCCGGGGTCGGAAGCCGTCCGACAGATTCATCACGCAACGTCGGAAGCGACGGAAGTGACCGAGCAGAGGCTGAATGACGGGAATTAAGACGAGGCGTGTATGAGTCGATCGCTGAAAAAAGGACCGTTCGTGGACCTGCCACTGCTGGAGAAGATCGAGGTCATGAACCGGGCAGGTGACCGGAAGGTGATCAAGACGTGGTCGCGGCGCTCCACGGTGGTGCCGGAGATGGTCGGACATACCATCGCGGTGCACAACGGCAAGAAATTCATCCCGGTGTATCTCACTGAGAACATGGTGGGCCACAAGCTCGGCGAATTTTCGCCGACGCGCCTGTTTCGTGGACACACGGGCAAGCGTGACAAGGCCGCACCGGTCAGGAAGGGCTGAGGGCGATGATTGAAGGGCGGGCCACGGCCCGATACGTCCGGACCTCGGCTCAAAAGGCCGGTCTCGTGATGGATCTGATACGGGGGAAGAACGTCGACTTGGCGCTCTCCACGTTACGTTTTTCTGGGAAGCGTATTGCCAAGGATATCGAGAAGGTTCTGCGGTCTGCGGTGGCCAACGCGCAGCAGAAGGATGGCGCCAGCGGCGACGCCGACCGGATGTTTGTTGCGGGCTGTTACGCGGACCAGGGACCGTCACAAAAGCGGATCCGTCCCGCGCCCATGGGCCGCGCGTTTCGCATACAGAAGCGCACGGCCCATCTGACGGTCCAGGTCGAGGAGCGTCCTCAGGCGGTGGTCCGGGTGCCGGCGCGGCCCCCCGAAAGCGGCGCCGATGCCGCTGCGACCGACCGCCCGGAGAAACCCGCCCGACGTAAGGCGCGGAAATCGCCGCAATCGTCGGCGAGCGAGAGCGATGCCATGAAGGCGACGGCTACGACGGAGGACACGGCCGCTCCGACCGAGTCCGCCACGAAGGAGTCCGACTAGATGGGGCAGAAGGTTCACCCGTACGGGTTCAGGCTGGGCTTCAACAAGACCTGGCGATCACGCTGGTACGCCGACCGCGACTACGCGAAGCTGCTGCACGAGGATCTCGCTTTGCGCGCAGATCTCAAGAAGCGTTTCGCGCACGCCGGGGTATCGAAGATCGAGATCGAGCGCGCGGCCAACAAGCTGAAGATTGACATCTGCACCTCGCGACCCGGCATCATCATCGGGCGCAAAGGCACCGAGGTCGATAAGCTGAAGACGGAGATTCAGCAGCGGACCAAGCGTGAGGTCTTTATCAATATTCAGGAAATTCAAAAGCCTGAGCTCGATGCGCAGCTGATCGGCGAATCGGTGGCCCTGCAACTCGTAAAGCGCGTCGCATTCCGACGTGCGATGCGGAAAGCGGTGGAATCCGCCCTTCGGTTCGGGGCTCGGGGTATCAAGATTCGAGTCGGTGGCCGGTTGAACGGCGCTGAAATCGCTCGGAACGAGTGGTACCTCCACGGACAGCTACCCCTTCAGACCCTGCGGGCGGATATCGACTACGGATTCGCCGAGGCTCACACCACCTACGGGCAGCTGGGCGTGAAGGTGTGGCTCTACAAAGGGGATCGGCACGAGCCCCAACTGGCCCGTGATGAAGAGTACAAGGCACCACGTCGGGGTGGCCGGGCCTAGGGCCGGCAGCGATTACGAGGGTATTTCGTCATGTTGATGCCAAAGAAGGTCAAGCATCGGAAGCAACATCGTGGTCGTATGACCGGCAAGGCCTGGCTCGGCTCGTCAGTGTCATTCGGTGACTACGGGTTGCGAGCGCTGGAGCCGTGCTGGCTCACGGACCGCCAGATCGAAGCCGCGCGGGTCGCTATGACTCGTTTCATCAAGCGCGGTGGAAAAATCTGGATCCGGGTGTTCCCAGACAAACCGATCACCAAGAAACCGCAGGAAACCCGGATGGGTAAGGGTAAGGGTTCACCTGAGGGGTGGGTCGCGGTGGTCAAGCAAGGCCGCATTCTCTTTGAGATGGAGGGCGTCGATGCGGCCACTGCCCGCCAGGCCATGAAGCTTGCCTCGGCGAAGTTGCCCATTCATACCAGATTCGCCACTCGCTTTGGCGAAGGCGAGGTGTCATGACCAAGGTCGCTGAGTTGCGTGAGCTTGGTGTGCCGGACCTCGAGCGGCGTGAGGGCGAGCTGGCTGAGGAAATATTTCGGCTGAGGTTGCAGCATTCGATGGGGCAGCAGGAAGCGGCCCGGAAGCTGACAGACAGTCGGCGCGATTTGGCCCGGGTGAAGACGCTCCTGAGAGAGAACGCTCTGTCGGCGTCGACCCCGGCCTCAACGACCGAGGCGTAAGCGGACGCAGAGATATGGGAACCAAGGCAGAAATTCAAGGCGTCGTGGTAAGCGACAAGATGGACCAAAGTATCGTGGTGGCGGTGGAGCGCAAGGTGCGCCACCCGCTCTACGGCAAGATTCAGCGCCGTACGTCGAAATTCATGGCGCACGACGCAACCAACGACATCAAGGTCGGCGACACCGTGGCCCTCGTCGAAACGCGTCCGTTGAGCCGCCGCAAGCGCTGGGCGGTGACGCGAGTCATCCAGCGGTCGCAGGTCATCTAGCGGGTAGCAGCAGGCTGTAGAGCGAGACCGACCATGATCCAGATGCAGACGACCCTTGAGGTCGCAGACAACTCCGGAGCCCGCAAGCTCGCGGTCATCAATCCGATTGGTGGTGCGACCGGCCGGTTCGCAGGCCTCGGTGACGTTGTCACCGCGTCGGTCAAGGAGGCCGTGCCTCGTTCGGCCGTCAAGAAGGGCCAGGTCGTTCGGGCGGTCATCGTCCGGACCGCCAAGGAGTACCGTCGGCGGGACGGTAGCTATATTCGCTTCGACCGAAACGCGGCCGTGCTGGTAAACGAACAGGGAGAGCCGGTAGGCACCCGCGTCTTTGGCCCGGTGGCGCGTGAGCTCCGGGAGCGCAAGTTCATGAAAATCATCTCCCTCGCGCCGGAGGTGCTGTAGAGAAGGAGGCGGAACTTGTTCCTCTGACTTCTGGAGCTAACCATGTCGAGCATTCAAACCCCGATCCGGAAAAACGACAACGTGATTGTCGTCACCGGAAAGGACCGTGGCAAGCGGGGACGCGTACTGCGTTTGGTGCCGGGTAAGAACCGGCTCATCGTGGAGGGTGTGAACTTCATGAAGCGTCACACCAAACCGAACCCCGGGCAGAACGTGAAGGGCGGCGTGGTCGAGAGCGAGGCACCGCTCCATGCGTCCAATGTGCAGATTGTCTGTCCCGAATGTAGCGCGCCGACCCGCATAGGCCGGCGTCTACTCGGCGACGGTCGGAAAGTCAGGATTTGTCGCAAGTGCGACGGGGTCGTCGACCGATGAACCGATTGCAAGAGCGATATCACAAGACGGTTGTCCCCGCGCTCACGAAGGAGTTTGGGTACACGAACACGATGGCGGTGCCGAAGATACAGCGCGTCGTCGTGAACATGGGCATCGGCGATGCCACACAGAACGCCAAGCTGATTGATATCGGCAGCGGTGAACTGGGTCAGGTGACCGGCCAAAAACCGGTGACGACCAAGGCGCGCAAGTCCATCGCCCAATTCAAGGTCAGGCAAGGTCAGGCCATCGGCGCGATGGTGACACTGCGCCGGGACCGCATGTATGAGTTTCTGGACCGGCTGATCGGGATTGCCTTGCCTCGCGTTCGAGACTTCCGTGGCGTGTCCCCCACCGGGTTCGATGGGCGCGGCAACTACACACTGGGTCTGCGCGACCAGTTAATGTTTATTGAAATCGACTACATGACGGTCGACAAGTCACGCGGCATGAACGTGTCGGTGGTGACGACCGCCAAGACTGACGAAGAAGGCCGGCGATTGCTCAAGCTTATGGGCATGCCGTTCCGAGCAAACTAGGCTGGGGCTGATATGGCTACGACCGCGAAAATCGCCAAAGAGAAGAAAACGCCGAAGTTCAAGGTGCGGTCACGGAACCGGTGCCAACTGTGCGGCCGGCCACGTGCCTTTTTACGCAAGTTCGCCTTGTGCCGCTTGTGTTTCCGTAAGTTGGCACTTGAGGGCGACGTTGCCGGTGTGACCAAGAGCAGCTGGTGACGCGAACCGGTCGCCGGTTCGAGGCCGGCGGCACCGCAGTAGGACGGGAACTAGAGAGTTATGACTGATTCCATCGCCGACATGTTGACGCGTATTCGCAACGCCACGGCCATCCAGCGGAAACGCGTGGATGTTCCGGCCTCACGGCTCAAGGCGGAGGTCGCGCGCATTCTGCAGAACGAAGGCTACATACACGCGTTCAAGAACGTCGAGATCGTTGTGGAGAAGGGGCAGATGGCCCGCCCGATGATCCGTATCCAGCTGAAGTACGGCGCGCGCGGCGAAAACGTCATCTCCGGCATCCAGCGAGTCAGCCGGCCCGGGCGTCGGGTTTACTTCGGTCGCGACAACGTGCCGCCGGTCCTCGCGGGTTTGGGGACCAGCATATTGACCACGTCGCGCGGTGTGATGACAGGACGTCAGGCCACGGCGGCCGGCGTCGGCGGCGAAGTCTTGTGCAACGTCTGGTAAAGGTCACGTCATGTCGCGAATAGGTAAGCAACCGATTCCGATCCCTAGTGGGGTCACCGTCCAGATTTCGTCCGACGCGGTCGAGGTCAAAGGACCCAAAGGGACGCTGCGTCAACCGCTGCCCCCAGGGGTAACCGTCGAAATGGAAGACGGACAGCTGCAAGCCAAGCCCGAGAGGGACGAGCGGGCACTGCGGAAATTCCACGGCCTTGCGCGTAGCTTGGTCGCCAACGCGGTGACCGGCGTATCCGAGGGCTTCAGTAAGCAACTCGATATCGTGGGTATCGGGTATCGGGCTGAGGTGTCTGGCCAGCGGATGACGCTGGCCCTCGGCTACTCCCATCCGGTGATCTTTCCGATTCCAGACGGCATCGGCGTGACCGTGGATAGTCAGACGCATCTGGTCGTGTCGGGGATTGATCGACAGCTCGTGGGCCAGGTGGCCGCGAACATTCGCAGTTTACGGAAGCCGGATCCCTATAAGCAGAAAGGGATCCGCTATACCGGTGAAGTACTGAAGAAAAAGGTCGGGAAGACCGGGGCCTAGTTAGAGGCAGACGGGTTGAACGGGTCATGAAGGTAAAGACGAAGAAGGATCGACGTCGGCGGATCGCGCTGCGGAAGCGCAAGGTCATCACCGGGACGGCGGAACGCCCGAGACTGGCCGTGTTTCGCAGTTTGTCTCATATCTCGGCTCAGGTCATTGACGACCTGACCGGCACCACGGTTGCGTCCGCCTCGAGTACCGAACCGACGATCAAGGCGGGCTTGGCCGATGGCGCACGCGGCAGCAATGTCGCCGGTGCCCAGGTCATTGGCCGGCTGGTGGCGGAGCGGGCGCTCGAGAAGGGCATCACCAGCGTGGTGTTCGACCGGGGCGGATTTCTGTATCACGGGCGCGTGCGCAAGGTAGCGGACGCGGCGCGTGATGCTGGTCTCAAGTTCTGAAGGACTGCGGCACACTGTCATGAAACAGACGCGACCGAAGATCAACCCGGCAGACTTCGACCTCAAGGACACGGTCATCACGATCAATCGTGTGACCAAGGTCGTGAAGGGCGGCAAGAACCTGAGCTTCAGCGCTCTGGTCGTCGTCGGCGATGCCAACGGCGTTGCGGGCTACGGCATTGGCAAAGCAAAAGAGGTGCCCTCGGCGATCAAGAAGGGCATCGAAGCCGCGAAGAAGGCGCTGGTGCGTGTGCCGCTGAGTGGCACCACCATTCCACATCGGATCCTTGGTCGGTTCGGGGCTGGCCGCGTGCTCTTGAAGCCCGCGCCAGACGGCACCGGGATCATTGCGGGCGGTGCGGTGCGCGCGGTCCTGGAAGCGGCCGGAATTCAGAATATCGTGACCAAGTCGCTGGGCACCGACAATCCGCACAACGTTGTACACGCGACGTTTGCGGGGCTCACCGAACTCAAAGATCCCGCGGATATCGCCCGGCTGCGTGGCATTGAACTCGAGGATCTGATCGCACAACCAACCGCCTAGGTAGGCACGTGGCGATTGGATGAGGCAGGTAGCAACATGACCAATACAGCGAGCGCCGGTCACGTCAAAGTGACGCTCGTGCGCAGCACGATCGGGTTTAACAAAAGCCAAGCGGAAGTTGTCAGGGGGCTCGGCCTGCGCCGCATCCGGCACACCGTGGAAGTCAAGGATGTTCCGTCGATACGCGGCATGATCCGGAAGGTCCGGCATCTGGTTCGCGTCAGTGAGGTGGACGCCTGATGATGAATCTCAGTGATCTCAAACCGCCAAAGGGCGCGAAACACGCGAAGAAACGGGTTGGCCGCGGCTACGGCTCCGGCCATGGCGTCACGTCAGGGCGCGGCGACAAGGGCCAGAAGTCCAGGTCCGGCTACCACCGGAAGCGCGGTTTCGAAGGTGGGCAGATGCCGCTCCATCGCCGGCTGCCGAAACGCGGATTTTTCAACCCGTTCCGGGTTGAGTACGCGGTGGTCAATCTCGATACGCTGAATGAGCGATTCGCGGCGGGCACCGAGGTGACGCCGGAACTGCTGCGAACCACCGGTGTGGTGCGCTCGAGTAAGCTGATCAAGATTCTGGGCCGGGGCGACATCGAGACGGCCTTGACGGTCAGGGCGCACAAGTTCAGCGGCGTTGCGAGCGAGAAGATCGTCGCGGCCGGCGGGCGAACCGAAGTGGTGTCTCGCCACGGGGTCGTGGAGGACCGTGCCGTGGAGGCTGATGCCGTGGCGGCGCCGAGCCCCGATGCCGCGGGTGAACCCAGCGATTCGGCTGAACCCGTCGATGATGACAACGCCGATGACGGCGCCAGCTCAGACGTCTGAGAGACCAACCGATGCTTGAGAGCCTGCGCAACGTCTTCACGATCAGCGATCTTCGGACCCGCGTGCTGTTCACACTCGGTGTTCTGGCGGTCTATCGCGTGGGCGGCGTTGTGCCGACGCCCGGGGTGAACACCGAGGCGTTGGCCATCCTCGCTGAGCAAGCGGCGGGCACGATGTTCGGGCTGTACAACATGTTCTCCGGCGGCAACCTGGCGCAGGTGACCATTTTTGCGCTGGGCATCATGCCCTATATCAGCGCGTCGATCATCTTGCAGTTGTTGACGGTCGTCTGGCCCTACCTGGAGCGCCTGTCGAAAGAGGGTGAGCTCGGTCGTCGCAAGATCACCCAATACACGCGATACGGCACGCTGGTGCTGTGTGCCGTTCAGGCGTTCGCGATCGCGTTCTGGTTGGAGAGTCAGACCAATCTCGGGGGCGCTGGCCTGCCCCTGGTCTTCAACCCCGGATGGGGATTCCGCTTGATGGCGGTGCTGACCCTCACCACCGGCACCTGCCTCATCATGTGGCTGGGTGAACAGATTACCGAGCGGGGCATCGGCAACGGCATGTCGCTGATTATCTTCGCCGGGATTGTCGTAAATTTCCCCGCCGGGGTGCTCAATACCATCGACACCCTGCGCACGGGCCAGATCGGACTGTTCCGACTGCTGCTGCTCGGTGTGGTGATGATTTTTGTCATCGGAGCCGTCGTCTTTGTCGAACGCGGGCAGCGGCGGGTCACCGTGCAGTACGCGAAGCGGGTCGTCGGCCGACGCCAATATGGCGGGACCAGTACGCACATTCCGTTGAAGGTGAATACCGGCGGCGTCATCCCGGTGATCTTCGCGTCGTCGTTGCTGGCGTTCCCTGCCACGATTGCCTCCGCGCTTCCCCCCGGTGGGTTCGGCCAGTCGCTCACGGATGGCCTGGCTAACGGGATGCCGCTCTACTACCTCCTCTATATGGGGGGCATCATCTTTTTCGCGTACTTCTACACCGCCATCATTTTCAACCCGGACGACGTCGCAGAAAACATGCGGAAGTACGGCGGGTTCGTGCCTGGTATCCGGCCAGGGAAACGGACGGCGGAGTATATCGACACGATTCTCACCCGCATTACGTTGGTGGGAGCGATTTATCTTGCGCTCATCGCGGTGTTGCCCGATCTAATGATTGTTGGGTTCAGGGCGAGCGCCCTGCCGCTCGTTGGCGAGACGCTGGATGGCATGCTCCGCAGTAGCCCGATCACGAGTTGGATCACGGACGGGCTCGGCGTGACCTTCTACTTCGGCGGCACGTCGTTGCTCATCATTGTCGGCGTGTCGATGGACACCGTACAGCAGGTCGAGTCCCAATTGATCATGCGTCACTACGATGGGTTCATGCGTAAGACGCGCGTTCGAGGACGGCGAGGATGACCGGCGCAGTGACTCGAGGCCCGATCAACCTAGTCGTGCTGGGCCCCCCGGGGGCCGGTAAGGGGACGCAGGCGGTTGACTTCGCGCAACGCCAGGGCACCCCGAACATCTCGACTGGCGACATCCTGCGAGATGCGGTCCGGGCGGAGTCTGAACTTGGAAGACGCGCCAAGGCCACGATAGACGCGGGTGGCTTGGTGGATGACCAGCTCATGATTGGCATCGTCCGTGAGCGGTTGGCCCATCCGGATGCCGCCAGGGGTTTTGTCCTCGACGGGTTCCCGCGCACGGTGGCGCAAGCCATCGCGTTCGACGAAATCATGACCGGACACGGGCCGCTCGCGGTCGTAGACATTGCGGTACCAGACGACGCGCTCGTCGAGCGCCTCGCGCGACGCCGCGTGTGCGGCCAATGTGGCCATGCAACCAGCGTCGCGGCCGGTGAGTCACGCACCACGTGCGAGAGGTGCGGAGGCGAACTCGTCCTGCGCAGTGATGACACCGAAGCGACGGTTCGGGAACGTCTCCGGGTGTACGCCGAGACCACGAAGCCGCTGGTCGATTACTATTCGAGTCGACCGAACTTCCGCGCGGTGGATGGACAGCAGAGTCCCGCCGAGGTTGGGGCCGCGTTGACCCAGGCGGTTGAGGACATGCTTGCGGAGGGGACGGCCGGATGATTACGCGCAAGTCCGCCCCGGAGTTGGAACTTATGCGGGCTGCCAACGGGCTGGTGGCTTCGGTGCTTGCCGCGTTGCGCCGACTGGTGGCCCCGGGCGTATCGACGCTCGAATTGGACGCCGTCGCGGAACGGCAGGTGTTGGAGGCTGGCGCGGTGCCGGCATTCAAGGGCTACCACGGGTATCCGGCAACCCTGTGTGCGTCGGTGAACGACGCGGTTGTGCACGGCATTCCGTCCGCGACGCCCCTGGTTGAAGGGGATATCGTCTCGATCGACATGGGTGTCGTGCTCGACGGATTCTACGGCGATTCGGCCATCACGGTTCCGGTGGGGCAGGTGCCGGACCGCACGACGGATCTCTTGCGGGTGACACGCGAGTCACTCGATTTGGCCATCGAGCAGATGCGGGTCGGTGGCCACGTGTCGGACATCGGTCATGCGGTGCAGCGGCACGTTGAAGCGAACGGCTTCGCGGTTGTGCGAGAATTCGTCGGCCATGGTATCGGTGCGACGCTCCATGAGGAGCCGCAAATCCCGAACTATGGTGAACCAGGACGCGGACCGGTGTTGGCGTCTGGAATGGTCTTCGCGATTGAGCCGATGGTGACCATGGGGGCACCCGCGGTGAAAGTGTTGGATGATCGCTGGACGGCGGTCACACGGGATGGCAGTCTGGCCGCCCATTTTGAGCACACGGTGGCCGTGACTGATTCGGGTCCGCGGGTGTTGTCGCAAATGAGTGCGCGGGACACAGCAGTGGAGACTGCCTCCCGCGAGCCGGCATCGGTGCCTCACGGGTAGTCGGAAGGGTAGACGGAGTCATGCCCCGGGTTGCCAGCCGACGGTCGGCCACACACGGGGGCGTGGTCGTTGACCAGTTGCCAGACGCGTTGTTTACGGTGCGCCTGGATGAATCGCATCGTCGGATCGTTGCCCACGTCGATGCCGCGCCGCGGCGCAACTTCGTGAGGCTGCTCCCCGGTGATCGCGTGACGGTGGAGTTAACGGCCAGAAATCGGGCGCGGGGACGGATAACCCGGCGTGGGAGCACGGAATGAAGGTACGAGCATCAGTCAAGCGAATGTGTGACAAGTGTAAGGTTGTGCGGCGAAAAGGCGTGGTGCGTGTCATCTGCCTGAACCCGAAGCACAAGCAACGGCAAGGGTAAGGCGGAACCATGGCTCGAATAGCAGGCGTCGATCTTCCACGGACCAAACGTATCGAAACCGGTCTGACATATATCTACGGTATCGGTGACCAGCGCGCTGGTACGATTTTGACCGAGGCGGGTGTCGACCCGAACGTGCGTGTGAAGGACTTGTCAGAAGACGAGACGCGCAAGATCAGCCAAGTGATTGAGGAACAAGGCGGTGTCGAGGGAGACCTCCGAAAGCGGGTCTCCATGGACATCAAACGGTTGATGGAGGTGGGCTCGTATCGTGGCATGCGCCACCGCCGGAACCTCCCGGTCCGCGGACAGCGGACGCATACGAACGCTCGGACCAGCAAGGGGCCCCGCAAGGGCGCCGTGGCGAAGAAGAAGAGCAGCTAGACCGGTGACGGGGATGGCTCACGCGCTGGGGCGCAGCCCCAGGTTCCCCTGAGCACTGGGTTCGTCGAGAAAGGACTGTTCGCGAATGGCAAAGCTGGAAACGGTTGACGCGTCAATTCCGCCGCCGAAGAAACCGGCCGGAAAGCGGAAGAAGACGTTCAAGAAGAAGAAGGAAAAACGCGTTGTTCACCACGGCATCGTCCACATCCAGGCGTCGTTCAACAACACCATCATCACGATTAGCGACACCGAGGGGAACGTCGTCGCGTGGTCGAGTGCCGGAGGCATCGGGTTTCGTGGGTCCCGGAAGGGCACGCCGTTCGCCGCGACCCAGGCCGCGGTCCGAGCTGGCCATGGTGCGAAGGCCGTCGGGATGCGCACCGTGGATGTTCGTGTAAAAGGGCCTGGCGGTGGACGCGAGTCCGCTATCCGCGCGCTGCAGGCATCGGTCGGCCTCAGCGTAAAGTCGATTAACGACGTGACGCCCATCCCCCATAACGGATGCCGACCACCGAAGCGGCGGCGGGTCTAGCAGCGACGTCGAGTGTAGAGGAGAACGATCAGCATGGCACGATACGCAGGACCCGTGTGCCGGCTTTGCCGGCGGGAGGGCATGAAGCTCTTCCTGAAGGGCGAGCGCTGCTACGCGGAGAAGTGCGCCATTGAAAAGCGCAATGTTCCGCCTGGGCAGCAGAGCCGCCGGCGTCGCCCGAACAAAGTGATGGGCTACGGCCAGCAGCTTCGCGAGAAGCAGAAGGTCAAACGCACCTATGGCGTGCTGGAGAGCCAATTCCGGCGCTACTTTGCCGCCGCTGACCGCCAGCGCGGGATTACCGGCGAGACGTTGCTACAGTTGCTCGAGCGCCGGCTCGACAACGTGGTGTATCGTCTTGGGCTGGCGACTTCCCGACCGCAGGCGCGTCAGCTCGTGCGCCATGGGCATGTGCGCGTCAACGGCAAACGTGCGGATATCCCCTCGTACTCCCTGAAGGCGGGGGACGCGGTGAGCGTGCGCGAGCGCAGTGCGCAGAAGGTGTCAATCGTGTATGCCATGGAAGAGGTCAAAGGCCGGGGGATTCCAGAATGGCTGGAGTTCGATGCCGGCGCGTTGACCGGCCGAGTGGCATCGTTGCCGACGCGTGAACAGATCAACCTGCCAGTGCAGGAACAGCTAATCGTCGAGCTGTATTCGAAGTAGTTGAGACGCGTGCGCCGTCCGGGCGGTTGATCCGCCCGGTACCGGATACAGAAAGGATTTACTCGATGTTGTGGAAAGGCTTCCAGCGACCGAAGCGGCTGGAGTTCGACGCCGAAACGTTGACCGAACGGTTCGGCCGATTTTATGCCCAGCCGTTCGAGCGCGGCTTCGGGACGACCATCGGGAACGCGTTGCGGCGGGTGTTGCTATCGGCGATCGAGGGCGCCGCGGTGACCGCCGTGAAGATAGATAAGGTGCAGCACGAGTTCTCCCCGATTCCGGGTGTGGTGGAGGATGCGACCGATATCATCCTGAACCTCAAGGAGATCCCGATCAAGCTGCACAGCGACCAGACCAAGACTCTCTACCTGCGAGCAGACAAGGCCGGTGAAGTCACCGCCTCGGATCTGGAGTCCGACGGGGAC
Organism: Vicinamibacterales bacterium; assembly: GCA_937766455.1. Taxonomy (GTDB): domain Bacteria; phylum Acidobacteriota; class Vicinamibacteria; order Vicinamibacterales; family UBA8438; genus UBA8438. The sequence goes on from CALLXD010000016.1 coordinate 134,140, forward strand.
GTCGAGATTCTGGACCCAGATCTGCACATCGCCACCATCGCGGACGGTGGCTCGCTGCACATGGAGATGCGCGTCAAGCAAGGGCGTGGCTACATGGCGGCCGACAAGAATTTCGATGAGGACCTGGGCCTCGGATGGATTCCGGTCGACGCTGTCCATTCGCCGGTCCGGAAGGTCAATTACTTGGTCGAAGCGGCTCGCCTGGGTCAGACGACCGACTACGACAAGCTCACCGTTGACGTCTGGACCGACGGCACAGTGAGCGCGCGCGACGCCATTTCCTTGGGCGCGAAGCTCGTGCGTGACCACCTGAGTATTTTCATCAACCTCGACGACCCGGTGGAGGCGCAGCCCGAGCAAGACGCCGACGTGGTTCCGTCCGAGGCCAACGAGCACCTGGACAAGAGCGTCGAGGAACTCGAGCTCTCCGTGCGGTCATACAACTGCCTGAAGAACGCGAATATTCGAACGATTCGTGAACTGGTGCAGAAGAGCGAGCCGGAGATGTTGCGCACGAAGAACTTCGGGCGCAAGTCACTCAACGAAATCAAGGAAATCCTGCAGAGCATGGGGCTCGGCCTGGGTATGCGACTCGACCAGCCGGCGGTCGCTGACGTCGAAGCGGAGGCGTAGATATGCGTCATCGATTAGCGCACCGCAGACTGGGGCGGACATCCGAACATCGGATGGCCTTGCTCCGCAATCAGTCGACGATGTTGTTGCGCCACGAGCGTATCGACACCACGCTGGCCAAAGCCAGAGAGCTTCGTCCGTTCGTCGAGCGTTTGATCACGATGGCTAAACGCGGCATCGCGGACGGCGCGGATACGACCCGGGCGCTACACGCGCGCCGACTTGTCGCCCGCCACCTGGCTGATAAGAAAGTGGTCGGCAAACTGTTCGACTCGATTGCGCCCCGATTCGCCGAGCGTCCCGGAGGCTATTCTCGCGTGCTCCGTCTGGGGCGTCGCAAATCAGACTCCGCGGAGATTGCTCAGATCGAGCTGGTGGGCAGCGAGTATGATCCAGCCGCCGAGAGTGCGAGTGAGTCAGCCCAGCCGGAGGAAGCGGCGCCTGGCGTCGGCGGCCGGTTGCGGGCCGCGGCCAAGCGCCTGACTGGCGGCAGCAAAGACAAGAGTCCGACGGACGAGGACGCCGCGGAATAATACGGGCGGGACCACCTCCCGGTGGTCCCGTCGTTCCTCGCTGGGCTCACGTCCGCTCTAGCTATCGTCGTCCCGTGTGTCCCCCTCACCCTTTGCATCTGCAACGACCTGGTTCCTGACGTGGGCCGGGGCCTCTTCGTAGTGCGAAAATTCCATATGGTACGAACCGCGTCCCCCGGTGGCGGAGGTGAGCTGCTGCTCGTAGGTCAGCATTTCAGCCATGGGCACGTGGGCCTTTATCGCCGTGGAGGCGCCACGCGTTTCCATGCCCCCGATCCGGCCGCGCCGACCATTGAGGTCGCCCATCAGATCGCCGGCGAAGTCGCTCGGCGCGTACACTTCCACAGTCATCACCGGCTCGAGGATGGTCGGTTTGGCGCGAGACATGGCATCGCGGAATGCGAGTCGCCCGGCCATTCGGAATGACATCTCGTTGGAGTCCACCGGATGAAATGACCCGTCGTACAGCGTGACGGAGAAGTCCACCATCGGGTACCCGGCAAGATAGCCTCTCTTACTCGCCTCCTGGATCCCCTTTTCGATAGCAGGGATAAATCCTCTCGGAATAGACCCACCGAAGATCTCGTCGATAAACTGGAAATCCTCGCCTCGCTCGAGGGGCGTCACTCTGATCTTGCAGTCGCCGAATTGCCCATGCCCGCCGGTCTGCTTCTTGTGGCGCCCGTGCGCCTCGGCGGCGGCCTTGATGGTCTCCCGATACGGGATGTTCGGCAGCTTCAGCGTGACCTCCACCCCGAAGCGACGTCTCAGCTTAGCCACGGTCACTTCGATATGCCGTTGGCCCTGCCCTGACATCAGCAGCTGTCCCGTCTGCGGATCGCGGGTATAGCGAATCGTCGGATCCTCCTCCGCCAGCCGGTGAAGCGCGGTGCTGATCTTTTCCTCGTCGCCATGGCTCTTCGGTTCAATGGCGTAGGACAACACGGGGTCGGTGAATCGAAATGGCGCGAACCGCCACGCCGAATCCCTGCTGGCCAGCGTGTCACCTGTGCGCGTGTCCTTGAGTTTCGTCACGGCGCCAAGATCACCGGCCCGGATTTCGCCAATAGACTCTTGCGTCTTGCCCTGCATCAGCGTGACGGCGCCGATGCGCTCGTGGACATCGGTATTGACGTTGTGTATCGCGGAGTCGGCCTTCAATACCCCGCTGGCGACCCGAAACAAGGTCACGCGCCCAGCAAAGGGGTCCGCGATTGTCTTCCAGACAAGGGCGGTCGGAACGGTGTCTCCCGGGTCATAGGAGGCCGCCTCGCCTGTGGAATTCACCGCAGGCAGTGCGCGCGAGACAGGAGAGGGGACATAGCTGACAATGGCGTCTAGGAGCGGCTGGATACCCAGGTTCGCCGTTGCCGACGTACACACCAGGGGGAACACCTGCCGCGCGGCGGTCGCGGTCTGGAGCCCCACGAGCAGCTCCCCCTGGCTCAACGTACTCGCTTCAAAGAACTGTTCCATCAGGCGGTCGTCGGCCTCGGCCACCAATTCAATCAACGCTTCCCGGGCGGCGCCGGCCTCCCCGGCCAGTTCGTCAGGCACTTCCTCGATGGACACCGTCCGCCCGTCATCGCCAAACGTGATGGCCTTCATAGCGACCAGGTCAACGACTCCGCGCAGTTCTGCCTCGACGCCGATCGGAAGCTGAATGGGGACCACGGTTCGTCCGAACGCGCTTTGCAGCGACTCGAGCGAACGTTGCAGACTTCCGCGCGCGCGGTCCAGCCGGTTCAGCACGACCACGCAGGGTAGCCCGAGTGCCGCGGCCTCGTCCCAGACCCTCTCGGTGATGACCTCGGCGCCGTGGACGGCGTCAACCACGACCACCGCGGCGTCGGCGACTCGCATCGCGGAGCACGTGTCGCTGAAGAAATTGGCCATCCCGGGGGTGTCAATCAGGTTGATCTTGGTCTTCTGCCACTCCGCATACGCCGGGCTTGCCGACAAGGTGTGCCTGCGCGCAATCTCTTCCTCGTCGAAATCGGTCACGGCAGTGCCTTCGTCGACGTGCCCCAACCGACTGACCGCGTCGGCGTCGAACAACATGGCCGACGCGAGCTGTGTCTTCCCGGCACCGCTATGACCGACCAGCGCGACGTTGCGAATGTGCGGAGCGTCGTAGACCTTCATGATGTGAATGTCCTCCTGGAGCGCGGTCTGGGGCGCAGTTCAGCCTCCAAAACCACATCCTATGTCGACTCCGGGGTAGCGCTCAAGGGGGGCGCGGCCGCCCTACTCGTAGCGGAGCGCTTCGATCGGATCGAGGTTGGAGGCCTTGATCGCGGGGAAGAGGCCGAACACCATGCCGACGGTCGCTGAGAATCCGATGCCGAGGGCAAATGACCACCACGGGAGGGAGATCGGGAAACCGGTCGCAAAGTGGACCCCGACGCCCAGCGTGGCACCCAGCACGCTTCCGATCACACCACCGACGGCGGTCAGGAAGCCCGCCTCGAGCAGGAACTGCCACAGAATCTCTCTTCGCTTCGCCCCAATGGCTCGTCGGGTCCCGATCTCGCGGGTACGCTCGGTGACCGAGATCGTCATGATGGCCATGACCCCGATGCCGCCGACAAGCAGGGCGATCGACGAGACCACGATCAAGGACAGAAAGGTGGCGCCGCTGATCTGATCCCACAGCCCCAGAATGGCATCTTGCGTGATGAGGTCGAAGTCGTTCGCTTCGTCAAGACGCAGCCGGTGTCGGATACGCATGACACGCTCGATGTCTGCGATGGCGGTGGCGCGGTCCACGCCGTCGCGGGGCACCGCGGCGATCATGACGGCGCGCATCTCGCCACCGAACATTCGCTCAGCCCGGATGCCGAACTGTTTCTGGTAGGACGTGTGCGGTATGACGACGAAGTCATCTTGCCCGGCGTCGAATCCGCCGGGGCTCGGCGATTCTCCGAGGACACCAATCACGGTGTAGCGCGTGGCGCCCACCCGAACCCGCTTTCCGATCGGGTCAAGATTTTGGAAGAGCGCCTGAGCCGGGGTCTGTCCCAGCACCACGACCGGGGCTCGGCGGCGTGTTTCCCCCGGTGTGAAGAACCGGCCATCGGCGATCTCGATCTGAAACACGTCGGGGTAGTTCGCCGCCGATCCGAACACGTTGATCTGCTTGGTCTGGTCGGACCGGTAATAGACCCGCTCGCGGGTGGGGTTGCCGCCCTGCCCCAACACGATGTTGACCGACGCCAGCGAATCCAGCCTGCGCGTCCATGGCGTCCACGTCGGCTGGAGTGAGATTCGGCCGTCGCATGAGCTCGGTGAACTCTCGACCCGAGCCCAGGCTGATGGCGCTGAATTTGGTGAGAAAGATCGTATCGGCTCCCATGGAGCTGATGCTCTCGCGCAGCGACTCGTCAAGGCCGCGGATCAGCGACGTGATCCCCACGATGGACATGATGCCGATGACGATGCCGAGGATCGTCAGACCCGAGCGAACCTTCTGCTCGACCAAGGTGTCGACCGCCATGGAGACGATCTCCTTGAACAGTCCACCGCGTAGAGGTTTGGACATGGTGGTGAACTCAGCTTCGGCCCAGCGCCGAGATGGGGTCGAGCGCGGCCGCCTGGGATGCCGGATAGAGACCGAAGAACACGCCCACCACGGCGGTCATGGAAATCCCGAGCACAACGGACCACGGGTGTACGGCGGCCGGCACCGGACTCAGCGAACTGAGCGCGATGGCGACGCCAAATCCCAGCGCGGTACCGATAACGCCACCCAGGACCGAGAGGAATACCGATTCCGCCAGAATCTGCCACAGCAGGTCGCGTCGGCGTGCGCCCAGCGCCTTGCGTAGTCCAATCTCTCGCGTCCGTTCCGAGACCACCATGAGCATGATGTTCATGATGACAATACCCCCCACCAGGAGCGAGAGGCCGACGATGCCGATCAGTACCGCAAAGATGCCGGTAGTCGCCTGCTCGTAGAGATCGAGGACCGTATCGGATGTGAACAGCCCGAAGTTGTCGTCTTCCCTGGGCCGCAAGCGACGCTCGATGCGCAACGCGACTGTCGCCTCGTCCATCGCCTGGTCGAGCTGCTCCGGGGTCTTGGGACGCGCCATCACGTTCATCGATGGGCGCGAGCCGAACAGTTTTCTGAAGTTGCCCATCGGGATGATGACGAACTCATCCTGACTTTGTCCAAACGTCGCCGGCGTCTGCTCGCTGACCCCGACCACCCGGAAGTTGACGCCCTGAATCTTGATGGTCCGGTCGATGGGGTCCAGGTTGGCAAAGAGCCGATCCGAGGTGTCGTAGCCGAGGAGCGCCACCCCACGATTTCGGTCGACTTCGGAAGGACTGATCAGTCGGCCCCGCTCAGCCGTAAATGTGGGGAATTCCACGTAGTCCCGAGTGACACCCCGGACGCCGACGTTCTCAAGGACCTGGTCGCGATACTTGACCTCGCCGTTTCGACCGGCCTGGGCCATCACCGCGCCGATGTTCGAGCCGTAGCTTCGGATGGCCTCGGCATCGTCGAGCGAAATGCGCGGGTTGCTGCGGGCCGCCTCTTCGTCCTCCTCGCTCATCAGCAGCCCCGTCCGGGAGACCCTGAACGAGTCGGATCCGAACTGCGAGACGATCGCGCCGGCCACCTCGTCGTTGACGCCCTGGATCAGGGAGACCACCGCGATGATCGATCCCACGGAGACGATGTTGCCAAGGATCGTCAGCGTCGATCGGAGCTTGTTCCCCCAAATCGCGTGCAGGGCAATCTGCGTCAGGTCAACGGCTCTCCGCATCGCCGCTCGCCCTTCTGAACCCTGCCAAAGAATCCGCCCCCGTCTGACGCGTCGTCGTCGCCGTCGATGACCCTGACTTCGTCCCCGTCTTCAAGATTGCGGACTTCGCTGAACGGACCAATGATGATGAGTTCGCCCTCGTCGATGCCGGACAACGCTTCGAAATATCGCTCCCCGGCGATCCCGGTCTTGACTGGAACAAAGACAGCTTCGCCCTGGCGTGCAACGAACACGCCTTCGAGCTCTTCCAGGTCGTCGTCGCTCCGATTCGCGCCGTCGACGTTGCCGGCCGAGCCGGCAGTCCCCGGACGCGGAATCCGATTCCTCACGAATCACGGTTCCGTCTGCGTCGAGGGTGACTTCGCGCACAGTCGCGGCCTGAATCGGAATGGCCAGTGAGTCTTCGCGGACCGCCGTGGTGATGTCGGCAGTGCAGGTGAAGCCGGGCCTGACGCTTGGAATCTCGTCGTCCAGTGTCACGACCACCTTGAAGTTCGTGGCCTGTGTCCCGGCACCCTGGGCGGCCTGGATCGGGCTGTTGCCGATCTCGGTCACGATCCCGGTGAAGACCTGGTCCGGGAGGGCGTCGATGGTCACCTCCGCGGTTTGCCCCAGTTCAATGCTCGGAATGTCTGTCTCGTCGACCTCGACCTCCGCCTCGATAACGGACAGATCCGCAATCGTCGCCAGCACGGTGCCGGCGTTGTTCATGGTGCCGATGACCACCGTTTCGCCCTCTTCGATGTTGCGGCGGGTGACCACCCCGGCAAACGGTGAGGTAATCGTCACCTTCGTCAGGTCGTAGCGAGCGCTGTCGAGGTTCGCCTCCTCCTGAGAGATCCGCTCGCGCTGCGTCTGCACATCAACCTCACGCGCTTGCAGTTCCGTCTCGCGTAGCGTGACATCGGTCGTGGCCTGCTCGTAGGCTTCTCGAGAGACCAACCGCAAATCCCAGAGGTTTTCCTGACGCACGAGGTTGTCGCGGGCGAGTTTGAGGTTGACCCTCGCCGTTTCGACCGTGACTTCCAACTGTCGCTCAGAAGACCGAGAGGCGCGCAACGATGCCTCGCCGCGGTCCACCGCCGAGCGTAGTGTCTCCGGGTCGATCTCCATCAGGAACTGTCCGCGATCGACGCGGTCGCCCTCGTTGAACGCAAGTCGGGTCACACGTCCCATCGTGTCGGCGCTGATATCCACCGTCAGCTGCGGCACGATGGTGCCAGAGGCGGAGACGAGCGCCTCCAAATTGCGGCGCTCGACGGCCTCGACCTCAATTTCTGGTCCAGTGGCCCGGTCAAACGTCAGATTGACGTAGACGAGTGCCCCGCCAATAGCCAGAACCACGAACACCAGGAGTACCTTGCGAAGACCGGTCAACGACTCAACCCCCCATCCGGGACAATGCGAACCCCCCGCCGATCGCCAGTACGGCGTACAGGAGGTAGAAACCAGTGGCAATTGGGCCGGTCCGTCGCTTGTACGTGACAGCGACGCCGACCGACAGCACGAAGAGTTGCCAGATCACGAACACGTCGATCAGTCCGAGCGCGCGGGCCGCGAAGGTCCCCTCCTCGAGCATCGGAAAGAAGGCGGCCAGCGTGGTCGGATTCCCCATCGCGCCTCGCGCGTAGTTCAGGGGGACCACAAACACCTGCTGGACGATACTGATCGCTCCGGTATGCACCACCACCGCGAACATGGTGCGAAAACTGGCGCCACCGCCGAATCCGACGTAGCCCACGGTCCACACCACGCCAGCGACGACGAGCGAGAACAGCGGCATCATGACGAGGACCCCGCCCGCGGTGAAGTACACGGCGCTCGCGAGACGCCGCTTCAGCTGGTCATACATCTCCTCAGAGACCGTGACCCCGAACGACTCCATGGCGTCAACCTGCTGCTCGAGCAGCATCTGTTGGCCGAGCTCCGTGCTCACCAGCCAGCTGCTCGCGCCTGCAATGATCAGCGCGACGGTCAGCAACGCGCCGAGCCATCGTGGGTGCCGTGCGATGACCTCGAACGTCCGCCTCGGCGCGACGATGACCCCAACCAAGCGTCCAACCAGACCCATGTCCCGGTCGGTTGGTGGGCGCACCACGTCGGCGCGTGCGCTCCGTCTCCGCTCCGCTGTTTCGGACATGATCGGTGTGGGTCGGGATCGACGGGTCCCGGCGATACCTGCCGTGGCACGGACGGGTCTCGCTCCACTGCGATTCTACCGCGTTGGCGCCGGTTCCTCTGCGGTAGGCGGAGTGCACCCTGTCTTCCTAGACGAGCAGCGGCAGCCGAATGTTTCCTCGTGAGGTGGGTGCCGCGTCTTGACACGGCGCAAGACGTTGACCTAGTGTCCCGTTTCAGATGCCGGCCTCATGTGGGCGCGGAGAGTGTGCCGCCGGCGCTGTCACCGTCGCCGTGACATCATTGTCCGCCTGCCCGCGGCCTGCCGTTCGCCCAGTGCGCTAACGCCGTGCGAGTTGCAGCGGGCCGGCGGATGACCCGACAAGACTGCAGAGCTGGTCTGAGGCCCTGTCAGTATTCCTGATACCGTCGGCGTTTCCCGGAGGGCGACGTGATCGAACTTGTCCCGAAAGAGCTATTTCTCACGAAGGGGGTTGGTAAGCATCGCGAGAAGCTCACCTCTTTCGAACTCGCCCTGCGTGCGGCCGGTATCGCCGCGTGTAATCTGGTCCGGGTATCCAGTATCTTCCCGCCAGGTTGCAAAATCCTATCGAAGACCGCTGGCATCCGTAAGCTGAAACCTGGCCAGGTGACCTTTGTTGTGATGTCAGAGACGGCGACCCGCGAAGCGCATCGGCTGATCGCAGCGACCGTCGGCGTCGCGATTCCGCGCGACCGCAAGCTGTTCGGCTATCTGTCGGAGCATCACAGTTTTGGTGAGAACGAAGAGACGGCCGGCGACTACGCGGAGGAGTTGGCGGCTGAGATGCTCGCGACGACGCTCGGTCTCGATTTTGACCCAGACCATAGCTGGGATGAGAAGAAGGAAGTGTACCGGCTGTCCAACCAGATTGTCAGGACACAGAATATTACGCAGACGGCCGTTGGGGACAAGAGCGGGGTCTGGACGACTGTGATCGCCGCCGCCGTCGTCGTCGGGTGAGCGGCGGCCCAGGGTGTTCGGGGGGGGGCAGCCCACCGGAGGGCGGGTGAGCGGCGGCCCAGGGCGTGCGGGAGGTCAGGCCATCGGAGGGTCAGACGCGCTGCGCGAAAATCGAGCGATGATGCACATAACCGGACCGTACCGCGCACGCAGGGCCGCACGGATGACCATCTGCGCCGTGTGCGCCGTGATGCTGATTGCGGGACGGCCCGTCCAGGCGCAGTCCTTTGAGACCGTTGGCGTTCGCGCGCTCGGGATGGGCGGCGCGTTCGTGGCCGTGGCCGACGACGCCACCGCGAACTATTGGAACCCCGCCGGTCTGGCGGACGTCTTCTTCAGCGCGGTGCTGGACGTCCAACGAACGGAGACCCGCCTCGGGGCGGGTCAACACCTCCTCGAGGGCACCCGAGACGGCACGACGTTCGCGTCCATGGGGAGCCCGACCATGGGCCTCAGTTACTACCGGCTGCGGTCGTTCCAGCTCGATCGGCCAGGGGGGCGTTGACCCAGCGTCTCTCTCTCGGCACTCGTGACACAGCATGCGGGGGCTGACCCTCGTGCAGCCATTCTTGCCGGGCGTGACGCTTGCGAGCGTGGTGAAGGTGGTGCGAGGCACGGTGGCGGTCGGGCTCGGTGACGGACTGGCAACGGCCGGCGACC
>CALLXD010000017.1 GCA_937766455.1 Vicinamibacterales bacterium
TAGCTTGCTTCAGCCTCGTCTAATCTGCCTAGTTCTTGGAGCGTGATACCCAAGTTGTTGTGGGCTTCGGCATAGTCAGGTTTCAACGCTATCGCTTGCCTACAGCTTGCTTCAGCCTCGTCTAATCTGCCCAGTTCTTGCAGCGTGACACCCAAGTTGCTGTGGGCTTCGGCATAGTCAGGTTTCAACGCTATCGCTTGCCTATAGCTTGCTTCAGCCTCGTCTAATCTGCCCAGTTCTTGGAGCGTGATACCCAAGTTGCTGTGGGCTTCGGCAAAGTCAGGTTTCAACGCTATCGCTTGCCTATAGCTTGCTTCAGCCTCGTCTAATCTGCCCAGTTCTTGGAGCGTGTTACCCAAGTTGCTAGTGGGCTTCGGCATAGTCAGGTTTCAACGCTATCGCTTGCCTATAGCTTGCTTCAGCCTCGTCTAATCTTCCCAGTTCTTTGAGCGTGTTACCCAAGTTGCTGTGGGCTTCGGCATAGTCAGGTTTCAACGCTATCGCTTGTGTATAGCTTGCTTCAGCTTCGTCTAATCTGCCCAGTTCTTTGAGCGTGTTACCCAAGTTGCTGTGGGCTTCGGCATAGTCAGGTTTCAACGCTATCGCTTGTGTATAGCTTGCTTCAGCCTCTTCTAATCTGCCCAGTTCTTGAGCGTGACACCCAAGTTGCTGTGGGCTTCGGCATCTTGAGGAGCTAATGCACTGCTTTTTGGTTAGCATCTACTGCTTCAGACTTTCTGCCTGTTTGCTCTAAGTACAGCGCCCAGCACTTTCCAGCCAAATTGATGCTTGGGAAATTCGTTAGTAATAGATACTGCTAGCTTTTCAGCATCACCGAATCGTCCGTTTTGATAGTACTCTAAAAGACTACTGAGTTGTTCCTGAGATGGGCTTGCACTATCAACATTTCTGTTTGGTTTAGGAGCTAATTGTGCCTCCAGGACATTTAATTTTTCTTCAGCCACACCCTGCTTCTTTGCCTGCTCAAGGACTTGCTTTGCATTATCAAACTGCTTTTCTTTGATAAGAGCATCAATGTAACTCAGCCAAAACTGGTATATCTCGCATGCTTCGGCCAACTCGCCTCTCTTTGCGTGAGCTTTGGCCTTTCGAAAAATCTGATCAATAGATAAGGTCATAGGTCAATCTGCAAAGGTTTGAGCATATGCGGGTAGTCATTATGTTCATCGAGTACATTCCAGCGATCCCTTAATCCTGCCCTGAGGTATAGGTAAGAACCAGACTTTTTAAAGGTCTCCGGATCACTATTAGTAGTTTGTATTAGCTTTTCTTCAAAATCAAATAACTCATCCAGTAACGGACCGATCTCTTTAAGGTCTTTTTTAAAACCAGCAAGATCTTCTTCCGCATAACCAAACCTGACACTGAAGGGATAAAAAAGCGTGCGAAGTATAAACTGATCCTTATCGCTAAAAATACTTCCTACCTCTCTCTTGATAGAAGAAGGATCGAAGGGAGACATTCCTTCTTTACTATAATTTGGGCTGCTAGGATCACCCCACCACTTCTTTCCCTGCGCCGTCATCTCATAGAGACTGTCTTGTTCCTCTACACCCATCCAGTCACACAAAGCAGAGAGGGTCTCCTTAGGGTGTAGCTTCAAATCCTCAAGGCGAACCCCTATCGAATCTTGAGTACGAAAAGCAATCTGATCAAAATCAAATAACATCGTCATTATCCGAGTTGATATATTTTTATGCTATATCTTTTCTTCATCCGTAAAGACCCTAGTAATCCAGGATTCACAACTTTGTATGGGATCACGTACCATCATCACCAACCGCGTATCAGGGCAATATCTCAGGAAGTTCAGCGCTGTATAGGGGTTAGGATTATGGATATGGTAAAAGATAGTGTCTTTATCAGATGGATTATCTAAGGTGGCTTCATAGGCAACATGAACCAGAGAAAAAAAGGTGGCAGGGTCTAGCTTAGGATAGCAATCCATAAGACCGCGTAGCTGCAAACAGAAACGATCCCGGTCTACACACAACACCTCATCCCTACCGGGACCCACAGTAGTCATACCCTCCTGTTTGCCAAGATCATTTCTTGTACGATTGAGTTGAGGGATAGGAGCAGAAGAGCTCGCATCAAAGAGCACCTCAAACTGGCTCACAAATCGTTTGGCAATATCCTCCCATCCATTTGCTGTAAGGTTCTTCCAGCTATCACCGTTAAAATACTCGCTGAAGTATATACTCGGTAACGTTGATATCTCTGAGTGACTATCGATTAAACTATGTAAAAGACCCGTGCCACTTCGGCCAAAGTGTAAAAGACCTATCATCTTCTGCGGTAAAGATGGTTGGGGGTTTGAGGAAACACTAGACGGGTTTGGTATCTCTTCTTGTGAGATCAACGGTAAAGAATTAGTCGCTTTTTTAAAAGCATCATCTGCTAAATGAGGCGTAAAGGCAGCGAGCCTATACTCTAAAATATCATGATGAACATTGTTTAAGACATCAGCGCTTAATGCATCCTTATAAGAGCTACTTTGTTCCCCGTGCAATTCCCTGGAAGACTGCTGTGCTTTAACGGCGAAAAAAAATGTTATTCCAGTAAGATTCATTATTAGGCTCAAGTGCTATGGCTTTTGTGGAGCTTGCCTCAGCCTCTTCCAACCTACCAGAATGATACAGCGTTATACCTAGGTTGCTATGAGCTTCGGCATGGTCAGGTTTAAGTACTATCGCTTGCCTATAGCTTGCTTCAGCCTCTTCTAATCTACCAAGTTCCTTGAGCGTGATACCCAAGTTGTAATGAGCTTCGGCATAGTCAGGTTTCAAGTACTATCGCTTGTGCGTAGCTGGCTTCAGCCTCTTCCAATCTGCCCAGTTCTTTAAGCGTATACCCAAGTTGTAATGCGCTTCGGCATAGTCAGGTTTCAACGCTATCGCTTGTGCGTAGCTGGCTTCAGCCTCTTCTAATCTGCCCAGTTCTTTAAGCGTAATACCCAAGTTGCTATGGGCTTCGGCATAGTCAGGTTTCAACGCTATCGCTTGTCTGTAGCTTGCTTCAGCCTCATCTAATCTGCCCAGTTCTTGCAGCGTGATACCCAAGTTGCTATGGGCTTCGGCATAGTCAGGTTTCAACGCTATCGCTTGCCTATAGCTTGCTTCAGCCTCTTCTAATCTGCCCAGTTCTTGCAGCGTGTTACCCAAGTTGCTGTGGGCTTCGGCAAAGTCAGGTTTCAACGCTATCGCTTGTCTATAGCTTGCTTCAGCCTCTTCTAATCTGCCCAGTTCTTGCAGCGTGTTACCCAAGTTGCTGTGGGCTTCGGCATAGTCAGGTTTCAGCGCTATTGCTTGCGTATAGCTTGCTTCAGCCTCGTCTAATCTGCCTAGATCTTTGAGCGTGTTACCCAAGTTGCTAGTGGGCTTCGGCATGTCAGGTTCAGCGCTATCGCTTGTCTAAGCTTGCTCAGCCTCTTCTACTTCCTAGTCTGACGTTGCCCAAGTTGCTATGGGCTTCGGCATCTTGCGCTAATTCACTGCTTTTTCTTAAGCCTCAGGTTCCTGCCTGTTTGACGTAACACGCTCCAAGTACTTTCCAACCAAATGCATGGTGGGAAATTGTTGAGTGATGGATAGTGCCAACGTCTCAGCATCACCATATCGTCCGTTCTGATAGTGCTCTAGAAGGCTGTTTAATTCTGACTGAGACGGCGATGTGCGATTGTCTTCTGACCTTAGTTGCTGGCTAAGTGCATTTAATTTCTCTTCCGCCAACCCCTGCTGCTTGGCTTGCTCAAAAGCTTGCTTTGCATTATCAAACTGCTTTTCCTTGATTAGAGCATCAATGTAGCTCAGCCAAAACTGTTCTATCTTTGGATTGGCTTCAAGAGCAGTTTTAAATAACGGCAGCGCAGCCTCAGTTTTATTAACTGAGACGGCTATTACCCTAGATTATGATTGGCATCAGGATGCTGCTGGCTGAGATTGCAAGATAGCGCGATAAAGACGTTCGGCATCTTGAAGCTTGCCTTCTTTATGCGCGGCAACACCTTGCTGCAGTGCTTGTTCGATAGTTAGTTCCATTAAACGCTCTTGAACGCTGCTTCGTACATGTTGTAAGCAACTATTTAATTTCCTATTTTTGAGTCTATTATTGTTTATTCCCACTCAATAATAATTACCCTATAACTTATTGATTTAAGTAAGTTCTTTTATTATTTGTAACTCAGGATTTATATAGCGAATCAATAATTTTCTCATACAAAAACTCTGACATATTTTGGTGATGTTGGGGAGTCTAACTTTAGTGGAGTGGAGTGTGTTAGAATGTGTGAATGGGAATATGTACTTGTTGAAGTTGGTGATGACGAATTTGAAGAGATATCGATAGAGCGGTCTGATGTGTCTGGTGACATCACTGTTGAATAGGCATAAAGAAATTAGCCGGGGGATAGTCAACGGAAGCCTATACCGTAACATCGAACCTCACATAGTCTGTCAGCCCCTCCATCAACTAATTCTTTCAGCTAACACAAACCGTACGCTTTTGAACCGTTTCTAGGCTCATATGTCGCCATGGTTGGGGGAGGAAGTACAGTGGGATCGAACCCCCAAGACAGGGCTTGGCTCAAACATTGAGCAGTAAATTTATATCTAATCGTTGGATATATTTTTCTATTTATGCTATAATAACAACCAGTTACATGGCACATGAACCTACATCCACCATCCGTGCAAGACGCCTCCGGGAGCGCCGCCAGAGGGGCGTGCTTATGGTCGCGCCGGTTGAGATAGGCGAGGGTGGCGTCGCGTTACTAGTCGGCAACGGCCTGCTCAAAGAGCATGAAACGCGTAACAGGAATGCGGTCGGGGCGGCGTGTCTCGAGGCCCTTGAGCATGAATTTAAAGAGCCACGATTTAGCTCCGGCCCGGGACACTTGCAGGTACAGGCCGCCCCCGTCGGCGAGCAGACCAGGACGTTTAGTCGTTTCCACTGCTTTAGCTGATAACCGGTTTATACCGCGAGCCATAATACTACCCACAAACCTACCCATAAACAGGGGTGGATTATAGCATAGCCTGGCAGACGTCGCCAAACATTAAATTACATAAACTATTGTTTTATATATAACTAATGAACGTCTATGGACGCTGACGGACTGTGGTATGGCGGAGGGAGTGGGATTCGAACCCACGATACAGTTGCCTGTATACACGCTTTCCAAGCGTGCGCCTTCAGCCACTCGGCCACCCCTCCAACCTTTCAGGTGTATTCGTATTCTGGAATCATTAATATTTCAAGAGTGTTATTTAGTTAAAATGGTAATTTAAAGAATATTTATTATATCGGTATTATAGTAAATTATTACTATATGATATTTTATCAACAGATATATTTAAATCGTTTAGTTGTATTTGGTGGCTATGAATTATTATTAAGACTTACAGTATTAGATGTTTCGTTAATTGTTTGTAATATGATTTCGAAAAAACTGATATATCTAACTATTTTAAACTACGAATATGAATCTTATTATTAAGTAGTAATAATACTTTTAAAAAGAAAAAAAGCACATGATATTCTCCCTTTGGAAAACTTCATTAGCCTTCTTTATTGCACTTGGTTTGCAATTATTGTTTTTTTCAATGATGCAGGTAGAAAACAGAGAAGTAAGAATATTACATCCTAAGTATAATAACATTCAATTATTGTTTATGTCGACTGAACATATATCAGATAGTAGAGTGTCAAAAGAAGTTACAACACAACTTAACACCAAAAAGAAACGTGAATCTGTAGAACAAAAATATTATCCAAACAAAAGTCAGTTAATTAACTCTACAAGTGGAGTAAAATATACTGAAGGTAAAACAAAAGATAATGAGATACCAAAACCTAAGAAAAAACCTTTTATACCAGTAATGAAACAAATAAAAGAAGAAGTTAATACGAAAGAAATAATAGTTACGAAAAACAATAAATTTGAGAAATTCATAGAGTCAAATAAACCAATACAAAATACAAAGAATAACAGACCTACTAGAAAGATAACAAATGTATTACGAAATGAAAATTTAAGTGTAATTACTAGTAGGTCTAATCAAACAAATCATTTTCAAAACGAACATAGTTCGGGAAAAACAAATCAAACATTACATTCAAACAAATTAAAACAAACTCTAGCATCTATATCTAAAGAAAATAACATTAATTTAGCTTATAAAAATAAAATAGAGCTCGAGTATAACTCTATTATTAGAGGATCACTACACGGAAACCACCGTTATCCTCATAGAGCAGTTAGTAGGCAGCAATCTGGCACTGCAACATTATGGTTTACCTTACTGCCAAACGGAATGGTTGACCAATCATCACATTCCCGATGAGATCGGCACCGCGGTCAGCGTGCAGCTGATGGTGTTTGGCAACACCGGAGAACGGTCCGCGACCGGCGTCGGGTTTACCCGGAACCCGGCCACGGGTGAGAAAGAGTTCTACGGCGAGTTCCTCGTGAACGCGCAAGGTGAAGATGTCGTGGCGGGGATCCGGACGCCTCAGCCGATTGCGGAACTCGAACGCATCATGCCGACGGCGTACAAGCAGCTGCGCAAGATCACCAGCCGGCTTGAGCGGCACTACAAGGACATTCAGGACTTCGAGTTTACGATTCAGGACCATCAACTCTTCATGTTGCAGACTCGGAGTGGCAAGCGGACCGGCCACGCGGCGATCCGGATTGCCACCGATCTGGTCGATGAGCGCCTCGTCAGCGCGAAGCGCGCATTGTTATTGATTGACCCCGGGGCGCTGGTACAGCTCTTGGCCCCGGTGTTTGATCCGGTCGCGTGGGCCGGTATCCCTGTCGCGACGAGTGGGTTGCCGGCCTCGCCAGGGGCCGCCTCGGGGCAGCTCGTGTTCACGGCCGATGACGCGCAGCGTTGGACCGCCACGGGCAAACGGGTGGTGCTCCTACGCAAAGAGACGGTTCCGGATGACATCCACGGGATGCATGTCGCCGAGGGCGTGCTGACGGCGACCGGCGGAATGACCTCGCACGCGGCCGTCGTCGGGCGACAGATGGGCAAGCCCTCGGTGGTTGGCGCCGCCATCCAGGTGGACGAGCGGCGAAAACGACTACAGATCGGCGAACTCGTGCTCGAGGAGGGTGACGATATTTCCTTCGACGGGTTGACGGGTGAGGTCAAGATTGGTTCGGTGCCAAGCCAGCCGAGTGAGATCCTGCAGGTGGTGGCCGGTAACCTGCCGGCGGCCAAGTCGGACATCTATCAGCGCTTCATGCGGGTGATGCAGTGGACCGACCGGGTGCGGCGGCTTGGTGTGCGGGCGAACGCGGACCAGCCTGACCAAGCGGAGGTCGCACGCGCGTTCGGGGCCCGCGGAATCGGGCTGTGTCGTACGGAGCACATGTTCTTCGGCGAGGGCCGACTCGAGATCGTGCAACGCATGATCTTGGCCGAGACCGAGGCTGCCCGTCGGACGGCGCTGCGGGAGCTGTTGCCGTTGCAGCGACAGGACTTCTACGGTGTATTCAAGGCCATGGCGGGCCAGCCGGTCACGATTCGAACGATCGATCCGCCATTGCACGAATTCCTGCCGAAGCGGGAAGACCTGCTGGTCGAGATCGCGCGGCTGGAGGTGACGAAACCCCGGTCCCGACGCTTGGGCGAAAAACGCCGGCTGCTGCGGCGTGTCGAGGAATTACACGAGTTCAATCCGATGCTCGGCCACCGCGGTGTGAGGCTGGGGATCAGCTACCCTGAGATTACCGAGATGCAGACCCGCGCCATCATTGAGGCCGCGGCTGCGCTGGGGAAGGAAGGGCTGACGGTGGTTCCGGAGATCATGATCCCGTTAGTCAGCGACGTGCGGGAGCTGCGCGACCAACGAGCGGTGATCGACCGGGTGGCCCACACCGTGATGACAGAGCAGGGTGTCACGGTGAAGTACCTGGTTGGGACGATGATCGAGGTGCCGCGTGCAGCGGTCACGGCAGGGGCCATCGCAGGTGAGGCCGACTTCTTTTCGTTCGGCACCAACGACTTGACGCAAATGGTCTTTGGGTTCTCACGCGACGACGCCGCGAAGTTCCTCAAGCAGTACCAGGCGCGCAAATTGATCGAGCGTGACCCGTTTGCCAGTCTCGACACGACCGGGGTCGGGGCCTTCGTCGAAATGGGGGTTCGCGCGGGCCGTGAGGCGAAGCCGGGCCTGAAGGTGGGGGTGTGCGGCGAGCACGGGGGCGACCCAGCGTCGATTCACTTCTTCGATCGCGTGGGGCTCGACTACGTGAGCGCCTCACCGTATCGCGTGCCCGTGGCTCGTCTCGCCGCGGCGCAGTCCGCCCTCGCGCTGGCAGACGCCGACTGAGCGGCTGGACCACGCTCGCGACCAACGCTGTGACACGACCGTCCCGCATCACCCGGCTCTCCACCGAACTGGCCAACCAGATCGCCGCTGGCGAAGTGGTCGAGCGCCCAGCGTCGGTCGTGAAGGAGCTGGTCGAGAATGCGCTCGACGCCGGTGCCCACCGCATTGGGGTGAGTGTCGAGTTGGGCGGCAAACGACTGGTGCGCGTCGAGGACGACGGAGACGGGATGACCGCGGAGGAAGCGGCACTGGCCCTCGAGCGGCACGCGACCAGCAAGATCCGCCGGTTGGAAGACCTGGCGTCCATCACGACGTTGGGGTTCCGGGGCGAGGCGCTGCCGAGTATTGCCTCGGTCTCCCATCTGCTACTGCGGACCCGGGCACGCGGGGCGTCGCGGGGCACCGAGATTCGGGTCTCTGGTGGCGTGACCGTGTCGACGCGAGAGATTGGTGCGTCTGAAGGCACGACCTTCGAGATGACGGATCTCTTCTACAACGTGCCCGCTCGCAGGAAATTTCTCAAGTCTGATGGCGCCGAGACCACGCAGGTCTCGCGGCTGGTGACCCAACTAGCGTTGGGGCATCCGGAGGTCGGATTCAGCCTGACCAGCGGCCGCCGGCAGTTGATTCAATGTCCGCCCGCCGCCGGTCTCCAAGAGCGGCTGTTTCAGCTCTACAAAGATCGAGACGACCTGGTCGAAGTGCGGAAGCAGGCCGCAGGCATCACGGTAACCGGGTTTGTGGCGGCCTTGGCCGGTCCGGGCCAGGGACCGCGGCGCGGGCCGCAGAACATCTTCGTCAACGGCCGTGGGGTCAAGGATCGGACCATCGGCCACGCCATCGTTCACGCCTACAGCGCCGCGACCATCAAAGAACGCAGTCCGGAGGTCCATCTCTTTATCGAGATGCCACCAGACCGCGTGGACGTCAACGTGCACCCGACGAAAGCGGAGGTGCGCTTTCTGGAACAGTCGCTGGTGCACGAGGTGCTGCGACGTGCGATCGGCGAGGCACTCGAGCAAGGGCCTGCACCGGAGATCGGCCTTGACCCCGTTGCCCCGGCCGTCGGGGTGGGGCGCGGGACGGTCGCGGGCGAGGGAATGGCGTTTGGGGCAGGGGCCCCAGGGCCGCCAGGGTGGGGGGGCGCGTCGACCCTCATGGGCGGCGTGTCCGGCGGGTTCCCCGCGGATGCGGCCGCGCACTCGATTGGCGACCTGGTACGGGAGATGCGTCCGAACACGGTCGCTCCGGCTCCGGTGGTCGACCGGCCCCTGCAGCCGCTCGGGCAGTTTCGGGACACCTTCATCATCGCGATCGACGATGAGGGGATCGCGATCATCGACCAGCACGTGGCCCACGAGCGGATTCTGTTCGAACAGGTCATGGAGCGACTGACGGCGGGCGCGCTCGAGAGCCAGCAGTTGCTCATGCCGATGGTGATCGACCTGTCGGCGGCCGAGCGACAGGCGCTCGCCGCCCACGGCGAGGCGCTTGCACGGCTCGGTTTCGATGTCGAGGCATTTGGCGGCGACAGCCTGCGGGTCGCCGCGTTGCCCGCCATCGTGGATGTCGGTGCCTGCGAGACCGCGCTCAGAGCGCTGGCGCAGGACCTGGACGGATTGGACCAGGGGGCCGCGATTGATGAGGCGCTGAGACACATGGCCGCGACCACCGCCTGCCACGCCGCGGTCAAGGCCAACGACCGCTTGACGCCGGAGAAGATGGTCTACCTGCTCGACGAGCTACGTCGTACCGCGCATTCGTCGGTGTGCCCGCATGGTCGTCCCGTCGTCTTGCGGTTGTCGCGCAGGGAAATCGAACGGCGTTTCGAGCGAATCTAGCCGCGACGTCACCACGGGCTCCTAGTCCGTCGTCTGCTTGACCAGGAGATGGCCCACGATAAAGGCGGCGACGCCGAAGCCGAAAATCCGCGGGCTCGGACCGAGCGGACCGGCGATCAGGATGGCTTCAAGCAGGGTGGCCATACCTAGCAGCTGCAGCCCCCGGCCGATGTAGTAGAGCGCCCCAGGCATCAGGTCGGTCGGCTCCGTGGTGCCGGCGCGCCGACGCGCCTTCAGATCGCGCCAGGCCGACAACCGGCGCCCCAGTTCTTTCTCGAAACCACGTGTCGTCGGCACGTAGTACTGCCGCCCCTGGAGGGACGCCGGGAGGCAATCCATCGCGGCCACCGCGTCAGGCTCGTTATGGGCATACTGGTAGCCCTTCCCGTAGTCGAGTTGTTTCATCAGCCGCGTCGGGGCGTTGCGGAGATGGAGCGGTACGGGGTCGGCCACCTCGCGATGGGCGTCCGCGGCAGCCTGGGTGTAGGCCGTGTAGACCGCGTTGCTCTTCGGCGCGGACGCGAGGTAGACGGTGGCTTGCGCGAGTGCGGTCGCGGCCTCGGGCATGCCCATGAAGTGGACGGCGTCTTTCGCCGCGACCGTGAGTGCGAGCGCCTGCGGGTCAGCGTTGCCCACATCCTCGGACGCGAATCGGACCAGCCGGCGGGCGATGTAGAGCGGGTCTTCGCCCGCCTCGACCATGCGCGCCAGCCAGTAGACCGCAGCATCCGGATCGCTGTTGCGCATTGACTTGTGCAGCGCCGAAATCAAGTTGTAGTGTTCTTCGCCGTCCTTGTCGTACACCAGGGCGCGACGTTGCATCGCGTCGGCGGCAAGGGCAAGGTCGAGCCGAGCTGACTCGGGGGCGCCGCTCTCCGCCGCCCGCGCGACGGCGGCGGCGACACCCAGCTCCAGCAGGTTCAGCGCCGCGCGTGCGTCCCCGTTCGCGTGCCGCGCGATGGCCGCAATGGCGTCGGCCTCGACGTGGACCGAAAGCCCCCCGACGCCCCGGGTGTCGTCGCTCACCGCGCGCTGCAGAATGGTCGAGATGTCCGGCGCGGTCAGCGCCCGCAAGACGTAGACCTGGGACCGGGACAACAACGCGGCATTGACCTCGAACGAGGGGTTTTCGGTGGTCGCGCCGATGAGCACGATGTCGCCCGCTTCGACGCGTGGAAGAAATGCGTCCTGCTGCGCCTTGTTGAATCGGTGAATCTCGTCGACGAACAGGATGGTGCGTCGTTCGCCGCGCCGTCTCGCGTCTTCGGCTTCCGCCATCACGGCACGGATTTCCTTGATGCCGGAGAGCACGGCGCTAAACGCGACGAAACGTGAGGCCGTGACCGCGGCGATCAGCCGCGCGAGCGTCGTCTTCCCGGTGCCAGGCGGTCCCCACAGGATGATCGACTGCAGGGTGTCCCGTTCGATGGCATGGCGGAGGGGGCGACCACGCCCGAGCACCTGGTCCTGTCCGACCAGTTCGTCGAAGTTGGCAGGGCGCATCCGATCTGCGAGTGGCGCGGTGGCTGAGGCCGCTGGGGGGACGCCGACATCCGATTCGCCGAACAACGACCGTGACGTCACGCTGACCGTCCCTGGCTGTCGGTGGCCGATACGGCGTGGTGAGCCCGCTGTCGGGCAGCCTCGTAGGTGATCAGCGCGGCTGCGACCGCGATGTTCAAGGACTCCACCGGTCCGCGCATCGGTACCGAGATCAGCTCGTCCACCCCCGTGACCACGGTGGGCGAGAGGCCAACACCCTCCGTGCCGAGCCAGATGAGACAGGGGCGAGAGAGGTCCGCCTCTACGGTGGGTGTTCCGCCACGCGGGACCGCGGCCAGCAGGCGTAGTCCTTTGGCACGAGCGTCGGCGGAGATGCCACCGGCGTCGTCGGCGCGCACCACTGGGAATCGTAACGTGCTCCCCATCGACCCTCGCAACGCTTTCCACCCGTACGGATCGGCGCCTCCGACGGTCACCACGCCGCTGGCGCCGCCCGCCTCGGCCGCGCGAATGACGGCGCCGGTGTTGCCGGGATCCTGCACCCCGAGGAGTCCCAGCACCAGAGGCCCGGCCGCGCTCACCGTGGACTCGAATCGGGCCGGTCGAAGGCTGGCAATCGCGACGAGTCCACTTGGTTCGGATACGGGACTCAGCGCGGTCATCACGGGCTGTGACACGCCAACCAGCTCGGTCACACGGTCAAGTCGATCGAGGAGGTCCGACCAGCGGTCGTGGGTCGCCAGGGCATGGCTCACCGCTACCAGGTCGGGTGTCACGCCGGCGTCGAGCGCTTCGGCGATGAGACGAGGACCCTCCAGCAGCGAGGGTGCGCTGGCCGGGCCGGACCGCCGCGCGGCGTCGCGAAAACGCGCCACGATCGGGTTGCGGCGGCTGGTAATGTGTTGCACGATTCGGTCCTGTTCGCGGCGAAGGTGAGCATAGCAGATGTGCTATCGTTACCGGACTGGCGCCGCCCTTCCTCGGCGGATGTGAGAGCGTCTGACACACCATGAAAGCCGAGCTTATCAAGCGGTTCGAAGACGAGATCGCGATACTGATGCGGGAGCTCAATAGCGAGCTCCCGAAAGAGATCAAGCGTGCGCGCGAGCTTGGCGATCTGCGGGAGAACGCCGAGTATCAGGCCGCCAAGGATCGGCAGTCGTTTGTCCAAGCGCGACTGTCGATGCTCCACAAGCGCGTGGCCGAGGTGTCGCTGATGAATCTGGAACGGATACCCAGACGACCGCGCCTCCTTCGGTTCCACGGTGCATCTGCGCGAGTCCGGCGGCGCGAGCCGTGGTCTATCAGCTTGTCATGCCCGAGGACGCCGATCCTGACAAGGGGTGGATCTCTACCGCCTCTCCCATCGGGCGAGCGCTGATGGGGAAGGAAGAGGGCGACGAGGTCGCGGTGCCGACCCCAAGTGGTACGCGCGAGTTCGAGGTCCTCAAGCTCGTCACGATTCACGGCGCGTGACCCTCCGGCCTGTGGCAGACGACCTCGCGAGCGCCGCCGCTCGTCACTCCCCAGCGTCGCACGGCTCGTACGCGCCTCACCGCCGCACCGCCCTGGTCCTGACTGGGACCGGGACCGCTGGCGCCTATCACGCCGGCGTCCTCCGCGCTCTGCATGAAGCCGGTGTCAAGATCGACCTGGTCGCCGGCCGCGGGATCGGTGCGGTTGGGGCCGCCTTCGCGGCGGTCGACGGCGCCGCGCAGCTCTGGGCGTCGGGTGGGTTGTGGCACTCGCCCAGCGCCACGCAGTTGTATCGCTGGCGTCCCACGCTTCGTGTTTCGGCCTGGATTCTGGGTCTGACGCTGGCGGCGGTGCTCTTACCGCTCGGGATCGTCCTGGTCGCAGCGCTCATTTATCCGTTGGCGTATCTGCTTCGCGTTGGGGGGCTGCCCGGCGCCGAGACGCTGAACATCGCGTTCGGTCGCCTGGTCGAGCTGGTGTTCGCGCCGGCCGCGTTGCCAACCTGGCTCCCGCGGGTGGTGGTCGTGGCGCTGGTTGCGTTTCTCGCGGTGCTGATCGGGTCCGCCGGTGTGAACTGGTTCCGAGCCCGGCGTCGGCGACGGAGTCGCGGCGCGCTGTGGTGGCTGCTGCTGGGGGCGCCGCTCGACGGGCGTGGCGCGCGTGGGTGGTTCGCCGACGGACTGTGGAAGCTGATGCGCGGCGCAGGGTCGGTCGCGCAACCGTCGCCGGGTGAGATAGGGCAGCAATATGGCGACCTGCTGCTGGAGAACCTTGGCCAGCCCGGGTTTCGCGAATTGCTGATCATGGCCCACGATCTCGACGGGCGACGCGATGTCAGTTTCGCATTGCTGGCGGACCCGTATCGGCGACGATTTTTTGAAGGGCAGGTCGGCGCGGCGCATGAAGATCGAGAGCTGGAGTCGGTCGATTTGGCGGGCGACGCGCGTCCGGCCGCGTTCGATGCGTGCGCCGCGGCGCTGAGTCTGCCCGTCGCGACTGACCCCTGGTTGCTCACCTTCGCGCCGTCGAGTGGCTGGCGGGGCGAGACCCACCGCGTGTGCGATCGACCAGACGCGCTGGGGCACCTCTTGGACGAGGTGGCTCGGGCCGGCGCCGAGCAGGTGATTCTGGTGTCAGCCTTGCCCGGGCCAACCGGACCTCACACGCTGGGGGCCGGTCGCCGCGACGGACGAGGACGGATTGGGGAATCTGTGGCGGCCATGGAGGCCGCCGCGGTGCGCGACGCGGTGCGAACGCGGGCCGGCCTCTTTCAGCAGCTGTTTGAGATTCGGCCGCGACACAATCCGCTCGGTCCGTTCGATTTCGCAGGATGCTACGACGAGCGGTCAGACCGGGAGCAATCCATCGGGGAACTTGTCGAGCGGGGCTACGAAGATGGACATCGTCAGTTCGTCGGGCCGGTGATCGGCGCCAGCGGTGAGGAGATCGAGCGGGCGCCAGCGCCACGGATGCCGCGAACCACCCCTAGCGGCGTAGGCCGCGGTGGCGACTAGCGTCAGCGGGGGAGACCCCCCGGCTCTGCCGGGGCGGCACCCAGAGTTTGACAATTCCGGGAATGAATGAGGAACTCCCAGTCGTGAGCCGCCAAAGCATCACGAAAGGGAGTCCCCATGACGAACTATCGCGGTCTAAACCACACGAAGTGGGCGTGTCAGTATCACGTGGTGTTCATCCCGAAGTATCGGAAGAAGGCGATCTACGGCGAGTTGCGCCGGTATCTCGGGGACGTGCTTCGGCGTCTGGCGCAGCGTCGCGAGAGCGAGGTGGAGGAGGGGCATCTGATGCGCGATCACGTCCACCTCATGTTGTCGATTCCGCCGAAGTACTCGGTGGCGGATGTCATCGGTTATATCAAGGGAAAGAGCGCGATCCACATTGCCCGGAACTTCGCGGGGCGCCCTCGCAATTTCGTCGGACAGCACTTTTGGGCTCGAGGGTGCTTCGTGTCCACGGTCGGTCGAGATGAACAGGCGATTCGCGCGTACATCCAGGACCAGGAACGAGAAGATCGTCGCGTAGAGCAGCTCCGGTTGGATGAGAGCAGCCACCCGTAGGGTGGCTCAAGTGGCCGCGTAGCGGCCACGTTCCTCAGGCCGCTTTGAGCGGCTCACAACTAAAGCCCCCGGCTTTGCCGGGGGATACTTACTTACCGCAGGAAGCGTTCGGCCAGCTCGTGCACCGTGGCCTGGATACGCTCCGGGTCGATTGACCCGAACTTCTGCGTGAAGCGGTCGATGGGCGCGACCGCCTTGGCCATCGCTCGATGACCACCGGCGCTGCCGATGTCGCTGAAATCGCCCTTCACAAACTCGCCTGCATGCCGGGAATCACCGAGATTCCGGACCGAGACCACGACGTCGCCGTGGACGATGCCGGAGACCACGGACCACGTGATTTCCTCGACTTGCAGCAGGAACTCGGCCACGTGCGTGATCAGATCTTCACGTGCGACGTGCCCGAGGTGCGCTGTGTACAGGGTCCCGCCCACGGTCCCGCTGCGGACGGCCTCCGCCACACATTGCAGGCGCTCGACGGTCGTTTCTGAGCCCTCCATCTTGCGCACCAGCGCCGCGTTCGCGAGCGGATAGAGAAACCGGAAGGCGTCCAAGTCTCCTGCGTTTGTCTGACGGGACAGGAACAGTGTGTCGGACTTGATCGCGTAGAGCATCGCGGTCGCGGTGCGTTCTGAAATGTTGACGCCCACCGCTCGGAGGTGTTCCGTCAGGATCGTGCACGTTGAGCCGTAGTTCGGCCGAATGTCCTTGAAGGCTGCACTGTAGCCGGGGCGCTCGGGGTGATGGTCGATCACCAGATCAACCTTGCTGACCAGACCGCCAAAGTAGTGTGGTTGAACGTCAACCGTGGCGATGCGGTCGAACTGGGCCAGAGATTGATGATTCAACGGTTCCACGTGGATGTCGAGCAGGTTGGCCATCCGGAGATTCTCTGGGCGGGTGACCCCTTGGAATGCGCCGATGATCGCCGTGGTCTTGGTGCGGTGAAGGAGATTGCGCAGCGCCAGGCCGCTGGCCATTGCGTCCGGATCGGGGTCATTGTGCAGCAGGATGAGCACGCGGTCCGCGTCGGCAAGATACCGCTGGTACTGCTGCACCCGGGCCCGCGTCATCGACAGATGCAGGGTGCCGGCCAGCGATCCGCGGAGGAGGTCTCCGAGTGAGAGGCGCGTGACCTCCGGGAGTCTGGCCCGCAGCATCTCTTGTCGCTTGGGGGTACTCGGGTAGCCGACATTGAGGAGGTAGACGAGCGTGGCGCCCGCATCTCGAATCGCCTCGAGAGTCCGTTTGGGGCTTCGGCGCCCCGCCTCCTCGACCAGTACCGCCGTCCCCGGTCCGACGTCCAACCGGACATATGTTTCTACCCGTCGAGAGTCGCCGACATGGATCGTGACGTCGGCATCCTTGAGCCGCCGCGCCAGCAGCCGGTCCTCGACGAGAAACTCGATATCCAGGGAGGGAGCAAGGGCGCGAGCCAGGAGCCGAATGACCAGCTCCTCCTGGCACACCGCAAGGCACTTCATCGTTGAGACCGCAAAGTCATGCTCCCAGCGGGACATTATACGCGTGTCCCGGGACGCCCGATCTTCGGTCGGTCTCCCTGGTGTAGTCGACCAGCGACGGCGGTCGGATCGGGTAACATTCGGCGCTGATGAGGAATACGGCGATTCGAGGCGTGGCGGGGGCGCTGCTGCTGGTTGGGGCCGTTGTGCCGGTGTCCGCCCAACCGGTCTTTCGGGGCGGGGTGGATTTGGTGCGGGTCGCGGTCACCGTCGTAGACGACGCCGGGAACGCGGTCGAAGGATTGTCAGTCGAAGACTTCGTCGTCACCGAGGACGCGCGCTCGGAAGACGTGACGTATTTCTCGAGTGGCGTCGCGAGCGACCTCGACACCATGCCGTTCCATGTGGGTGTGCTGTTCGACGCAAGCGGGAGCATGGGGCGCGACGCCCGGTTCGCCAAGACCGCCGCCCTGCGGTTTCTGCGAGGCCTCGACTTCGCCGAGGACATGACGCTCGTCGATTTCGATTCTGAAGTACGCGTCAGTCGTTTCTCCCAGCGCGATTTTCCGCGGCTGGCCCAGCGGTTGCGCGCCCAGGAGTCGGAGGGGATGACCGCGCTCTACGACGCCCTTGGCGTCTATCTCGATGGCGCTTTTGACCAAGACGGTCGCAAAGTATTGCTGCTGTATTCCGATGGCGGAGACACACGAAGCCGCATGCGACTTAACGAGTTGCTCGAATTGGTCCGCGCCTCCGACGTGACCATCTATGCCATCGGGTTTCAAACGCAGAACCGCGCGACGGATCGGATGAGGAGCCGGCACCAGCTCGAGGAGATTGTCGACCTGAGCGGTGGCCAGTCGTACTTTCCCGGTTCGTTGGATGATCTCGATGGCATTTACCAGCAGATTCGTGACGACCTGGACACCCGATACTCCCTGGGCTACGTCTCCAGCGACATGACCACGGACGGTGCCTGGCGCTCGGTGGCGGTGACCCTGTCGGATGCGCGCCCCGAACTGCGAGAGCTGACCATCCGGGCCCGAGGGGGCTACTTCGCACGCTACCTCGAGGAGGTCGGGCCAGACGCTCGATGAGGTGAAGACCGCGACGCGCGCCGTGTCGCTGCGACTTCGACGCGCTCTCGCCACACTAGGCCATGTCCGCTACCTACGATCGTTTCAAGCTCGTCTCTGACTTTGAGCTGCGTGGTGACCAGCCACGGGCCGTCGAGGAGCTGACCGCCGGATTGGAGCGGGGCGACCCGCACCAGGTATTGCTCGGTGTGACCGGTTCCGGAAAGACGTTCACGATGGCGCAGGTCATTGCGCGTGTGAACCGACCGACCCTGGTCATGGTGCACAACAAGACGCTGGCGGCCCAGCTCTATCTCGAGTTCCGCCGGTTCTTCCCCGACAATGCCGTCGAGTACTTCGTCAGCTACTACGACTACTACCAGCCAGAAGCCTACGTGCCGTCGACCGACTCGTATATCGAGAAGGAAGCGACGGTAAACGACGAGATCGACCGGATGCGGCTGTCTGCCACCCGGTCGCTCTTCGAGCGCCGCGATGTCCTCATCGTGGCCAGCGTGTCGTGCATCTACGGGTTGGGCTCGCCCGAGGCGTACTACGGCCTGTTGTTGCCCCTCGAGCGAGGCCAACGGGTGGAGCGCGATTGGATTCTCCGCAAATTGGTCGAGATTCAGTATGAGCGCAACGACCAGGACTTCGAGCGGGGCACATTTCGTGTCCGTGGGGACATCGTCGAGGTGTACCCGTCGTACGAAAACATCGCCTTGCGGATCGAGTTGTTCGGAGACGAGGTGGACCAGTTGGTGTCATTCGACCCCGTGACGGGGGAGACCCTCCGGCGACATGACAAGACCGCGGTGTATCCCAAGTCGCACTTCGTCACCCCGCGCGCGAAGACCTTGCAAGCGGTCGAGACGATCAAGGCGGAGCTGGTCGAGCGGCGCACCGATCTGGAGTCGGTGGGCAAAGTGCTGGAGGCCCAGCGGCTGCATCAACGGACGATGTTCGATCTCGAGATGATGCGGGAGATTGGGTACTGCCACGGGATTGAGAACTACGCGCGGCATCTGACCGGCCGCGCCCCGGGGGAGCCGCCGCCCACCCTCCTCGACTATCTCCCGCCAGACGCGCTGACCATCGTTGACGAGAGCCATCAGACCGTTCCGCAGGTGCGCGGGATGTTCCACGGCGACCGCGCGCGCAAGGAGGTGTTGGTTGGCTTCGGATTTCGTCTGCCATCGGCGCTCGACAATCGGCCGCTGAACTTCGACGAGTGGAAGAGCCGTGCCGGGCAGGTGGTCTTCGTCTCCGCCACGCCTGGCCCCTACGAGCTGGAACAGAGCGAAGGCGTGGTGGTGGAGCAGGTCATTCGGCCCACTGGCCTGGTCGACCCAGAGGTTGAGGTCAGACCGGTGAAAGGGCAGGTCGACGATCTCTTGCACGAAATACGCCTGCGGGCTGGTCGCAACGAGCGGGTGCTGGTCACCACGCTGACCAAGCGCATGGCGGAGGACCTGACCCAGTTCTACCAGGAGCTTGGGGTCCGGGTGCGGTACCTCCACTCAGAGATCGACACGCTCGAACGGGTCCAGATTCTTCGGGACCTGCGCCGGGGCGTCTTCGACGTGCTGGTGGGCATCAACCTGCTTCGCGAAGGACTGGACCTGCCCGAAGTGTCGCTCGTCGCGATTCTGGACGCGGACAAAGAGGGGTTTCTGCGATCGGCGGGGGCGCTCATCCAGACGTCGGGCCGGGCAGCGCGGAATGTCAACGGCCGGGTCTTCATGTACGCGGACGTCGTGACCCGATCGATGCGCGCGGCGCTGGACGAGATGGCCCGCCGCCGGGTGCTCCAAGAGGCCTACAACCGAGAACATCAGATCACGCCGCAGTCGATCGTGAAGGAGATCGACGACGTGCTTTCGAGCGTCTATGAGCGCGACTGCCTGACGGTGCCGGTGGTGCGCGAAAAGGCCGAGGAGTTCGCGACGCGGGCGGACCTTGAGGCCCACATGGCGGCGCTTCAAGCCGAGATGCGCGCCGCCGCTGCGAACCTCGAGTTCGAGCGGGCCGCGCTCTTGCGTGACAAAATCAATGCGCTCAAGAGTCCGGGCCAGGCGTTCGCCTGACCAGGGTGCAGGTAGGCACGGTGCCTCCGGGTTCGTGATGAGCGGTAACCGCGCGCCCCGTACGAATATGAGATGATGACGGAGTAGGAGAGTGTTATGGCAAGAAACCAAGACGGACAGGCTGGAGCGGTGCTCATGGCCTTTGTGTTGGGTGCGGTGAGCGGGGCGGCGGTGGCCCTGCTGTGGGCGCCGAGCCCGGGCGAAGACACGCGACGGTTGCTCAACGAGAAAGCGCGCGAGGGGCGCGAGCGCGCGGGCGACGCTGCACGGCAGGGGCGTGAGTTCGTGAGCCGTGGTCGCGACAGCCTCGCCACCGCGATTGACCGTGGCCGCGAGGCCTACGAACGCCGTACGGCGACGGCCCCTGCGGCGGTTCCCGCGATTGACGAAGATGTGACAGAGGCGCCCGCGTGACCGATTGGGCCACCGTGTTTCTCGCGGCCATCGCCCTGGCGACGGGCGTCATGGCCCTGATTCAGGTCGGCGTCATCATCTACGGGGCACGTCTGGCCCACCGGGTCAATAAGCTGGCCGATCGCGTGGAGCGCGAAATTGACCCCGTGATGGGGCGCGTCACCGAGATGAGCGCGGACGCCAGTCGCGCGACAAAGCTCGCGGTCGCCCAGGTCGAGCGCGCCGACGAGATGATGGCGCGACTCTCGAAGCGCGCCGACGAGACCATGGACCTTGCGCAACAGGTGCTGGTCGTCCCGGCGCAACGGGGGCTGGCGCTGTTCGACAGTCTGCGGGAGGCGTTCTCGTCGAAGCCGAAGCCGAAGCCGGCGCCCGAGAAGGCGCCTGAGCAGGCTGCGGACACCGCTGCGGCACCTGCGGCTGAGCCCCCGTCTGAGAACGACGACGCGCTTTTCGTTGGATAGTCCGCGTGGCGGGACCCGGTGATCAAGGTCTGGCCTGAGGTAAACTACGCGCTACTGTCGGCTCGGAGTGGGCGCTTGGCTCAGTGGTTAGAGCACCGCCTTCACACGGCGGGGGTCAGTGGTTCGAATCCACTAGCGCCCACCACTCATATCATGGGGGCAATCGCGATGTGCGGTTGTCCCTTTTTGTTGTAGATGCAACGGAATTTCTGAACGCGCCGTCTTGGCCGGCTGTGATTGGCACGATCCCCCCGTCGATGGGGCTTCGGGGACACCCACGAGTGCCACGCACCCCTTGCACGTTTCGGGGTCGGCGCCACACCGCGGCTGAGCTGTTGATCGTCTTTGGCGACAATCCTGACTGGATTCGCTCGGAAGCCGCCTTCGGGTCATTGACCAGACAGGAGCTCGATTGGTTCGTTGCGATCGAACTGAAAGGCGTCCGTGGTGAACGCGAAGCCGAATGGCGCGCCGAGCTCATTGGCGGCGTAGGGATCGAGCGCCGCGGTACCTTGGGGGCCACCTTGCTGTGCGTACGACCAGCCCAGGCCGCCCACGAGCAGACCGCCCCCGCCCTGCACGAAACCCTTGATCAGGGGCACCTGCTGCGAGGCGAAGTTCTGCGGCGGATCCCAATCGCTCAAGTACCACAGCACCTGGGCGCAGCGCAGGTCGTCTTCAAGCGTCTCGTCGCTGGTCACGTGCAACGTCCAGCCACGGCGCTTGATGAAGCTATTCACCTGCTCAAGGCTATCCACACGGGCATAGGTGCCCTGCCACAGCAAGATAGTGATGCCCCCTGGGCACGACTGCTGCGGCGGCGTAAGCCAACGCAGCGCATTCTCTGCGAACTGTAGGTTGTCGCTGCCGGGTGTGAGCTCTCTGTCCAGAAGCAAACCGTCGTGAGCATAGACGAGCACATGTCCTTGGCCATACTGGCGCACGGCGGCGAAGACCCTGGACGTTGCCGTGCCAACGAAGCTGGCCGCGGTCGGCGACAGATCTCCAATCGACAGCCATGGAGCATCGTCTCCATCGCCTGGGGGCGCCTCGGCACACAGCCCAGACACGCAGACGCTGCCCGGCTGCCCATAGTTCATGTTCAGGCGGAGCGCCGAAAACATACCCTGCAACGCGCGCTCTTTTTCGGTCTCGGCGCGCTCCTTTTCGGTCACGGCATCGCGCGCGTTTGCGGTGGCTGTGGCGCGCTCATCCAACGCCCATATCGATAGTGCCAACATGGCCACTAGGGTGGCGACCGTGATTGCCCTCCCGCTCGCTGTTGATCTTCGCGAGCGGCGGCTTCTGCTGTGATTCTATGCGACCCGCTCGGTAGACGCCTCCTCCTTGGCTTCGAGCACATCGAGGGCTGCGACCAACTTCGGAATGTCGCGCCAGCCGTGGACCCGCCTGAACGTCTTCTCCGCTTCGACGATGGCCGCGCTGACCCAGCGTATGACCATCATGCCGTTGCGCCACCGCTTCACGTTGCGCGAGTAGGTCGCAATGGTGCTGTTGAAGTTCTCGATCGCGTTGGTGGTGCGGAGCTTCCGATACAACACGCCGGTGACACCGAGGCGTTGGAGCGTGAGGGTGTCGTCGAGCCCCTCGCGCACGGACGCCGCTGCGCCAGGATGGTCCGTCTCGAGCGACGTGGCCAGGCGCTTCAAGTGTCGGTGCGCCACCGCGACGTCTCCCGCGGTCCAGGCGTCCCGCAGCCTGGCCGTCACGTTCGCGTGCAATCGCTCCGGGAGGTGGCCCAGAATGTTGCGCTGCTTGTGGAGCTGACACCGTTGGATCGCGGCCAGCGCCCCGAAGACCGTGCGGATGGCCGAGGTGAGGGCCTTCGCGCCGTCGATCACAAAAAGGCGCGCCCGGTCGGGATCCAATCCGCGATCCACGAGGTCGCGGAGCAGCGCCTTGACGACGCGGCTGTGCTCGGTGTGCCCTTCGCGCAGGCCCAGAATCTGCTTTTTGCCCTCGCCATCAATGCCCAGCGCGATTAACACCGTGTGGTCGCCCAGGATGATCCCGTCGATCAGCACGATCGGAAAGTGGCGGTCCCCGAGCGGCATCGTCAGCCAGGTGGTCAGCTGCGTGGTCGTCAGCGCGACATACCGGCGCGAGACGGCGCTCTTCGACGTCGACCGCTCACTGACCTCGTCCGGTAGCGGGTCGAGGCTCCGGGCGTACTTTCGCGTCGAGATCCCGCAGGCCACGGCGTTCACCGTCTGCGCGTCCAGCGGGTCTTGGTCCGAGGCGAACGCGAAGCTGGGCAGCGTGAGCTCCTGCCCAGCCTGACTGCGGACGCGGGGGCGCGTCATCTGAATCCGGCGCCCCCCGAGCGTGACCTCGCTCGGCGCCGTGCCCGCGCGGCCCGCCCGTCGGTCGGGGTTGTGTTTTCCGCGCGGCCCGCACAACTCGGTGCGGTCCTGCTCCATCATGGCGTCGAGGACCTGTTGGCCCGCACGAATGCACAGATCGAAATACGAGCGTTCGATACGCGCAAACGCGCCCAGCACCGACAGAGGCACTTCTATGGTCGCGGCCTTGGACTGCTCTACAGCTTGGAGACGGGGCGACTTCCTGGCATGCTTCGTCATGGCGGTGGCTCCTTCTTGGTTTGGTTACCCCTTCCGTATCACACGGAGGGTGAAGAAGCCGCCGCTCTTACATCAGAAGATCAACAGGTCTTGGGACATTCCCTTGATGATGCCTGTGTTGCGTTTGTTGCGGGCCACGCTCTTACGAATGAAGGCAACCTCCTTGGCATTGAAGCCGTGCTCGGGGTTGTGCAGCTCGACGGCGGCAACGGCGAGGTGGGGTTTGTTGTACCAAAGCAGGGCGCGATTGCCGGTCCGTGCGAATTCGTCTGCCTCCGGGCCGAGGCGCTCGCCGAGGAGGAGTTTGTCGCGACCCGCCGCGTGAACCCAGTCGTGCAGCGTCTTCCAGGCGCGCACCAACGCATCGTGCGCTGGTGCGATGTAGTCGCGTCCCTTCACGGCCAGCCGGGCCCCGACCAGGCGCTCGATTACCTCCGCTACGCGCGGGTCCTCGTCTGCCGAGTATTCGAGGTCGGCCATGGGAACGCGTCTGCCCGCCAGATCCCCTTCCACCGAAACCATACGCAGCACGATCTTGCGCATGGTCGCCCGCTGCGCGGGCTGCAACGACGCGTAGAGGTTTTCGGCCTTGGTGCGCAGCGCGCCCATGACGCCACCGAGCTTGTCGTAGTCGTTCTGCTTCAGCGCTAGATCCTCCCGGCCGCTCGTGCGATAGGCTTCGTACAGCTCGCTCAGGGTGTACGACAACAGCGGTAACGCGCCGGGCGACTGCACCACTTCGGCGATGATCTCGTCCACCAACTCTGGCGGATCGAACATCAGCACCTCCTGCAGCGTCGGGAGGACGATGACTTCCTTCAGTTCTTCCAGGCTGAACGGGGGCACCGTGTAGCGGCCCTTGAGCCAATCGCCATGCAACGGCCCGCTGTCGAGTTGTGGCTCGAAGTCGGCACGCACCGTCAGGATGAGGCGGTGAATACGACCATCGTCGAGCAGTTCGCGCAGCCGCGCATCGAACTGCTCGCGCTCCTGCAGATCGGCACAACGCGTGATCACCTCTTCGAACTGATCGATCAGCAGAACCGATCCTCGCCCACCCGCCGGCTCGTCGGCACCGTCGGGGACCGTCCGGGCCTCCTCGAGCACCCTGTCCAGCTCCGCGACCGGATGGCTGCCCGGCCGCATCACCGGCAAGATCCGGAACCCCTCGGCCCGCAACACCGGCAACAGCCCGGCTTTGATGACAGACGACTTGCCGGTACCGGAGGCGCCGCTCACCACCACCAGCCTGTTGTGCTGCGCTTTAGCCCTCAGTTCCTTGATCGCATCGTCACGGCCGTAGAAGAGCAGCTGGTCATCTTCGTCGAACGACTCCAGGCCCTTGTAGGGACTCCGTTTCGGAATCGGTGGAAGATTGAGACGATGTCTCGGATGCAGGAAGATAAACTCACCCTTGTCGTGTTTCTTCAACGGGAAGAAACGGGGCGTCTGGCGCTTCTGTTGGCCTGCTTCGATGGTTTCGGGCTCAACCTGGTCACGGATGAAGGCATACAGTTCGGTGGCGGTGATGATGCCGTCGCCTTCCCTTGCGCCTTTGACATCGGCGGAACCGGCGAGGGCCTCGAACAGAGCCCGCGCGAATGGTGAATGCGGCGTGTCGTCGGCCGAGCTGGTCCTGCCGCGGTCGCCCGTCGCTTTGCCTTCCAACACATCGAGCGCTCTCTGGTCGTAGGCCGCCGACGTGATCACCTGCCAGGCCGGGTCCGCGATAAACCGGTCGAAGCGCTCTTTGTAGATGCGCCTGGGCATCAGCATGCCGATGTCCCGCGACCGACTCGACCACTTGAACGCGCCTGAGAAGCAGCAGTCGAGCACCACCAGCAGGTGCCGGCAGGGTAGCCCGTCCAAAGCCCTCTGCAGATCGGCCATGGGAATGAACGTCTTCACCATCGGCCGCGATACCGTGTCCGGCAAAGTAGAAAAAGACCCGATCGTCCTTCCCGACCTGCTCAGACATGGTTTGAAACAGCCTGCGTATATCGCTGCCCTTGGCATCGAGTAGGGGCGGGTATACCGCAAAATGCTGCTGTTCGCTCAGCACCTCGGCCAAGCGCTGGGCATCGGCGACGGCGGTCTGCAGCGTCGACACCTTCTCGTAGGCGTCGATGCCGATTATGAAGGCATGATGTTTGGCGAAAGGGAGGTGGTCACGGGCCTCGTTCCCTGCGAACTCGTTCATCAGTTGTCTCGCACGCTTCCGTGGTAAAAATGGGTCTCGGCATCCTCACCGGCGCTCGCTGACCGGTTGCCGAATAGAAATAGTTCAGACGATGGCAGGCAACGTCCGGGCGGACTGGCTGTAGGACGACCGCAGTATCGCCGGTGTAAGCCCCCCCGATCGCCGGTCCAACCCCCTCGATGGCAGATGGGCCCTCCGTCACAGGCGGATGACGGCCCCAGCCGAGTGTTGCGTGTGAAGCGTGCCCGCGCGGAGGGCCGAAGTCAAGACGAGGTGGGCTGCGATCGCGGCGGAGTTCTTCAGCGCGTTGAGTCGCAACCCGGACATTGCGCCTCCAATTGAAACGACCGCTCGAAGCCGGCGGCGCGCGGGCCGTGCTCTGGTGCATTCCCTAGATGCCAAGGCGCGGATGAGGGCGGCGTGATGGTCGAGTCGCGCGTTCCTTTCTGGTACCATCGCCGCATGTCCGAGGCGTCTCACACGGTGCTGCTGACAGCTGACGAAATTGCCGCTCGGGTTGCGGGGGTGGCGGCCGAAATCCGCCGCGATTACCCGGAGGACACGGCACTACACCTCGTGGCTGTGCTTACAGGTGGGTGCATTTTTCTCGCCGATCTTGCCCGGGCGCTGGACCGTCCGGTGACCATCGATTTTGTGGCGGTCTCAAGTTATGGCGCGGGTACGCGGTCGACCGGACACGTGCGGCTGCGCCACGATCTCCGCCTGCCAGTGGAGAATCGGGACGTGCTGATTGTCGAGGACATCATTGACACCGGCGCGACGTTGGCGTGGCTGCTTGAGCACCTGGGCCGAGGGCGGCCGCGCTCGCTGCGGACCGTTGCCTTGTTGGATAAGCCGTCCGGGCGAACCGTGGATGCGCCTGTGGACTACGTCGGATTCACCATGCCAAACCGGTTCGTGGTGGGGTATGGACTCGACCACGATGAGCAGCTCAGGCATCTCCCGTATATCGCGTCGTTGGAGCTCCCCGCCGTCACGGCGAGCGGCGAGCCAGAGCAAGAAACTGGGCAACCGCACTAGGCGGGCCCGCGTCTGAGAAAGTATGGCTATGCGCTCCTCACTTCCGGCTGTGGTGCTGCCGGTCGCGATCGTGCTGGCGATCAGTCTCATGGGGCGCGGTGCCACGCGTGCGCAGACGACAGCCGCTGTCGACCTGCAGCAGTTCTTTCTGTTGACCGCCATTGACGACGACGCCGCAGCGGCCGCGAGCGATGCCATTGCGGACGGCTGGCGCGACGGGTACGCCGGGATGCTCTGGGACATGCTTCGGTTTATGCAGCCGCCAGTCGAGGCGCCGCTTGTGCCTCCGGACTTCGGGAACGCCACGGGTCCCGGTGGCGGCCAAGAGTTGGAGCCGCGTGAGCCCGAACATCCCAGTACCAAAGTGTTTCGCCGGTTGGCGGGGTTACTACGGCAACAGACGGGCCAGCGGATAGGGAACGACATCCTGGGATGGCAGCAGTGGATTTGGGAGCAACCGTACGAGCCCCACCCGGAGTACGGGACGTTCAAGGCGCGCTGGTATAGCCAGATCGACCCGCGATTCGCCCAATTTTTCCCGGACGGAGTGCAGTCGGTGATCCGTCTGGACGAAGTCGACTGGGGCGGTGTGCCGCCCAACGGGATTCCGCCACTACGGTATCCGGACCACGTCCCGGCCGACGAGGCTGACTACCTGGATGACGACGACATCGTGTTCGGCATCGAGGTTGCGGGAGACGCCCGTGCCTATCCGAAGCGGATCCTGGCGTGGCACGAGATGGCCATTGACGGCGTGGGTGGTGTCGACCTCACCATCGTCTATTGCACGCTCTGCGGCACGGTCATCCCCTACGAAAACGTCGTCGATGGCCGCCACATCAGGTTTGGCACCAGCGGGCTGCTGTATCGGTCGAACAAGTTGATGTTCGACGAGGCGACCAAGAGCCTGTGGAGCACGCTGGAAGGACGTCCGGTGGTGGGCAGTCTCGTCGACAGCGGACTGGAACTGGCCCGGCGCTCCATGGTGACGACGACCTGGGGCGGCTGGCGACGGCGGCATCCGGAGACTGTCGTGCTGTCGGTGGAGACGGGGCATGACCGAGATTACTCGGAGGGAGCCGCCTACCGCGAGTACTTCGGCAATGACCAGCTGATGTTTCAGGTGCCGGCTCAGGACGATCGCTTCGACAACAAGACAGAGATGGTGGTGATGCTCCTGGATGACCCGTCAGGCGGCGGTCGGCACCCGGTGGCGCTCTCGACAGAATTTCTCGCGGAGCAGCCGATCTTTCAGGCGGACGTCGCGGGGCAGCCGTTTGTCGTCGTGACCAGCGAGTCGGGCGCGAGCCGGGTCTACGAATCGGCAGGGCGACAGTTTGACGCGGCGCTGGACGAACGGCGCGTGCGGGATGACGACGGGTTGATCTGGTTGCTGACCGAGGACGAGCTGGTCGCCGAAGGTGACTCCACGATGCGGCTTGCGCGGCTGCCCGCGCACCGTGCCTTCTGGTTCGGCTGGTACGCCCAGTTTCCCCAGACAACCGTGTTCGACTAGGTCCTGGCCGACCCCGTCCAGAATTGCCAATCGAGCGCCGAGTCTGCTACGGTGTGACGATCGTCCGTGCGGTCGCCAAGACCGCGTCATCCAAGGAGTGGACTCAATGAAAATGCTCGTCGCAAGCTGCATCATGGCCGTGATGGCCGTGGCTGTGGTGGCCGTCGGGGGGGCTCAGGCCCAGGAGCTCAAGGTCGGCGACATGGCGCCGGCATTTAGTCTCCCGGGCACCGATGGTATGACCCATAGTCTGTCTGACTATTCGGGTACGCCAGTGGTGCTGGCCTGGTTTCCCAAGGCGTTTACCGGTGGTTGAACGGCCCAATGCAAGTCGCTGCGTGAATCCAGCGACGAGTTGAGCCAAATCGACATGAAGTACTTCATGATCAGTGTCGATGACCCTGAGACAAATCAGGAATTCGCGGAGTCGCTCGATTCCGACTTCCCGCTGCTGAGCAATCCGACGAAAGAAGTCGCTGAAGCCTATGGCGTGGTCACGGCGGAGCGGGCGTTCCCGTTTCGGTGGACCTACATCATCGGTGGCGACGGGAAGATCCTCAAGATCGACAAAGAGGTGAATCCGTCGACGGCCGGACAGGATCTCGTGGCGCACATGGCGTCATTGGGTCTTGAGTAGCGTCTAGCGCCTGGCGCCAACGGGCGCGGGGCCTGACGAGCATACGGTAGAGACAAAAAAAGGACCGGGGCACGCGATGCGTGTCTCGGTCCTTTCGTGTGTACGCCAGTTTGTTGTGGCGCGGTCAGGCGTCGTCCTTGTCGTCTTTTCCCGGGCCCATCTCGTCCTTGAAGCCCCGGATTGCTTGTCCCATCCCCTTGCCGAGGCCGGACAACCGGTTGGCGCCGAAGATGAGCATGAGGATCAACAGGATGATGACCAGTTCCCAGATCCCGATCGGGCCGAAGAGCGCGAACATCACTGGCTGCTGCATGGACACACCTTCCAAAGGTCGCGAGAATCCGCTTACCAAGATTATCACGGCGTTGTCTCGAACCCCCTATCCGGTAGGGGGCATCGCGAGTGCGTCGGTGAACGCGGGGTCGGCCCGGATCGGGTCGAAGTCGGGGTCGGCCGCCGCTCGCGCGCGGTTGAGGGCTGGCATCGCCGTGATCGACTCCCGCAGATACCGGACGGCTTTCTCTACATCGCCACGCAGCCCGTACAGGGTGGCGATGTAGTATTTTGTCGACGGGTCGTCTGCGCCCCGTGCGACCCGCCGTTCGAAGCTGGCGACCGCCGCCGCGAAGTACTGGTCGGCCTCCTCCGTCTGGCCCACCCCTTGATGGGCGGCCGACAACTTGACCTGGAGCTCAATGAGGCTGCGTTCCTTCAGGGCGTGATCGGACGCGTTCAGAGCGGCCACTTCCTGTTCGTACAACGGGATCGCCTCTAGCGGTCGACCCTGCAGATAGTGCACATACCCGAGGCGTGTATGGGCCCCGACGATCCGCAGCCCCTCCTTGCCGGAGACGAATCGTTCCTGGAGATCCACGGCGACGTTGCAGGACCGTTCGGCCTCGACGTACCTGCCTTGCAGCGCGTACAGCAAGCCGAGCTGCAAGTGCGCGTATCCCAGGTCGGGGTTGATGGCGATCGCCCGCTCCAATTCGCCGATCCCGGCGACGATGTCGCCGCGTCCGATCCAGTAGCCGCGTGCCAGCGACTGGTGCGCACCGGCGTCGTCAGGCTCCAGACGGACCGCCTCACTAATCGCGCTGATGGCCTCGTCGAACCGGCCGAGCGACAGGAGGGCGGATCCGAGCCACCGATGGGCGTCGGCCAGGCTGGGGTCCAATTGTATGGCGCGCCGCCCCACGGTTACGGCCTTTTCGGAGAGTTCCCGTACGCTCGTGAAGGAACCCTTGAAGTCATACGCGAGGGCCAGAGCCGCCCAGGCCGCGGCGTACTCGGGGTCTTGTGTCGTGGCCTTCTCCAAAAGCAGGATGGCGTGGTCAAGTGCCTGTGGGCTGCCATCCATGATGTTCATCATGGCGCGGGAGCGATTCTCGTACGCCTCCACCGAGGCGGTTTCCCTGCGCTCGATCGCCGCCATTTCGCTGTCCCGGAGATGCAGCTGCATCCCCTGGCTCAACTCGTACACGATCTTGTCCTGGAGGCTGAAGATGTCGCCAATCGCGCCGTCAATCTTGACCGTACGCGTCACCGTACCTGACTCGACCTCAACGAATCGCGCCGTGATACGGATGAGATCCCCCAGCCGCTGATATCCGCCGGTGACCAACCAGGTTGCCCGTAACTGCCGACCGACCTCGATGGCGGCCCGCTCTTCGAGGCCACTCCCGCCGCCCGAACCGAGCACCCGTAGGGCATCGAAGACTCGCTCGCGGCCGATCAACACCAGTCCCTTGATGCTCTTCAGGTCGGCGCTGACTGTTTCTGCAATACCTGAGCCGATCCAGTCGTCGGTCGGCTCACGGGTGATGTTGGTGAAAGGGATGACGGCGACGGAATTGGCGGGCGCTACCGGTTCGGGGGCGCGCATGGCCACGCCGAGCCCGGATATCGAGGAGGCGTCGGGAGCCGGTCGCTGGCTGAACTCCTGCTTGACCGCGCGGAGGTCGACCAGCAGCTCGCGGGCCGACTGGTATCGCGCGTCGGGGTCCTTCTGCAGCAACTTGCGCACCGCGTCCTCCAGTCTCGGAGGAACGTCATAGTTCAACCGAGCAAGCGGTGGAGGGTCGGCGTGCACCAGCGAATCGACGAACGCGGTGGTCGTGTCGCCCTCGAAGGGGAGCCGCCCCGCCAGGGACTCGAAGACGACGATGCCGAGGGAGAAGAGGTCGGAGCGCGTATCGATGGTTCGTCCTAGGGCCTGTTCGGGAGACATGTAGGACACCGTGCCCACGATGACCCCGAGACTGGTCTGGGCCATCGTCTCGGCCGTGCCGCGATCGGCCTCGGGCCCGGTGAACTTCGCCAGCCCGAAGTCGAGCACTTTGACCCGACCCTGATCGTCAAGTACCAGATTCGCGGCCTTGATGTCCCGGTGAATGATGCCGAGGCCGTGGGCTTCATCCAGTGCGTCGGCGACCTGGAGCGTCATGCCCAATGCCTGTCGTACGGACAGCGGTCCCCGCAGCAACCGGTCCGCCAGGGTCTCGCCATCGACGAGCTCCATCACGATGAAGAGCGTGCCGTCCTCTTCGCCGATGTCGTAGGTGGTGGCGACTGCTGGCGACCGCAACATGGCTGCCGCCTGGGCCTCTTTGAGGAGGCGCTCCCGGCGGTCGGGATCACGGTCGTGCGCCGGGTCGATGAACTTCAGGGCCACTGCGCGGCCAAGCCTGGTGTCCCGGGCTCGATACACGTCGCCCATACCACCGCTGCCGAGGCGTTCGCCGATCTCGTAGTGCTGGACGAGGCTACCGATGGGGGGCATGCAGGTTCATGTGCGACAGCCGCGTTCCTCGTCGCGGTGCAGTGTGTGCAGCGCGATGGACGGTTTCCAATGGTATCTCAGCCTCCTCGACTTTGTCCGTGCCTGAAAATGTGATAAACTGTCTGGCTGATGTCCACAGAACCAGAGCAACCGCAGACACCCGCCAAGACCGAGGCCGAGCTACGGTTCGACGAATCTCGACGGAAGATCGGTATCGTCGTTGGCCCCTTGGTGTTCTTTCTGGTGTTGGCGTGGCCCTTCTCGTCACTCACCCCTGAGGGCCATCGGCTGGCGGCCATCATGGCGCTCGTGATCGTCTTTTGGGTCACCGAGGCGTTGCCATTGGCGGTCACCGCACTGCTTGGACCAACCCTGGCGGTGATGCTGCAAGTGGCGCCAGCCGGACTCATCTTCAGACCGTTTGCGAGCACGACGATTTTCCTGTTTATCGGGAGCTTCATCCTGGCGCAGGCGCTCTTTGTTCATCGGGTCAACGAGCGGATCGCGTATGGCGTCCTGTCGCTTCGGATTATTGGCGCCCACCCCACGCGTATTCTGATTGCCTATGGTCTCCTGGCGGCGTTTCTGTCTGCGTGGATGAGCAATACGGCCACCGCCGCGATGCTGGTGCCGATCGGATTGACGCTGCTGCGGTTCATGGAATCAGAGGCGAATATCCCCAAGCGGTACGGGACCGCCCTGATGTTGATGACGACCTACTGCTGCTCGCGGGGCGGTATGGCCACTCCCGTGGGGACGCCGCCGAACCTGATTGCGGTAGAGATGATCGGCGAACAACTTGACGTGCGCATCACCTTCGTCCAGTGGATGATGTTCTCCACGCCGATTGTGCTGGTCTTGTTGGGTATTGTGTTCGTCTATCTGGCGTGGGTGGGGAGGACGGGGGTCGACGAAATACCTGGGACCGAAGCCATCATCGCCGAGCGCAAACGAGCGCTTGGCCCCTGGCGGCGGGGCGAGATTAACGCCGTCATCGCGTTTAGCGTCACGGTGGTGCTCTGGATTGGCCCGGGCGTGCTGGCCCTGATCCTCGGGACCGATCACGCCATGGTCACCGCGTTGACGACCAGCGTGCCGGCGGCGGTGGCGGCGCTGGCGGGGGTCGTGCTGCTGTTCGTACTTCCGAATAGCCGGACAGAGCCGTCGACCATCACGTGGAAGCAAGCGTCCCAGATCGACTGGGGTACGATTTTGCTGTTCGGCGGCGGGCTGGCCCTGGGCGCGCTCGCGGGTTCAACCGGCTTGGCTAGGGTTGTCGCCGAGGGGATCACCGGGCTGTTCCCGATCAGCGGGCTGTGGACGCTGACGTTCGCCGCCGCGGTCTTCACGGTGGTGCTCTCGGAGGCGATGTCGAACACCGCCGCGACCAATATCGCGATTCCGATCGTCATTTCGATGGCGCAGGCGGTCGGGATTAACCCGATCATTCCTGCCGTGGCGGCCGGGCTCGCGGCTTCCGTGGCCGCCGTGCTTCCGGTCTCCACCCCCCCGAACGCCATCGTGTATGCGTCTGGTCGGGTCTCGATTACGGACATGATCAAATATGGCGTGTTGATGGACCTCACAGCCGTGACCGTGGTGCCGACGTTGGTCCTCCTCATCGTGCCGTTCTTCCTGGGCTGACGACGACGCACGGATACGAATCCCGGCCCGTCCGTGCGCGAGCCGCCGCCCCACCGGCGTCCGCTCAGACACCTCCGGAGGGGGGCACGGCGTTGCGCCAAGCAAGGGCCTCCGGAGGGGGACACGGCGCTACGCCAAGCAAGGGCCTTCGGAGGGGGGCACGGCGTTGCGCCAGGGGCCTCTTACCCGATAGAATGAGCAAGCCGGCTGGCGCATCTGTGGAAGGTGGCCACGCTGCCCGCACAACTGTCAGCCAGTCGCCTGACGCGCTGGTTGGTACGTGCGCCGGGCATCACACCAGACATCGACGCAAGGTCCCTGCCGGCGGTCGGTAGGCCCGCGCGCCCTGGGGGCGCAGGGCGAGCGCTAGGATTTCGAGGCATCGCGTGGGAGGATTCTTCCGTATCCCCATTGTTCGCACCCTGCACGAGCGGCACCTGCTGCTGCCGGCGGTGGTTATTCTGGTCGTCTCGGGCGTTCTGGCGCAGGGCGCCTTCGTGAAAAACCAGCCCGTCGAGGCGTCCAGCCCAGACGTCCGGTCCGCGCCAGTTGCGCCACCTGTTGTGCGTCGTCCTGACCTCGAGAAGACCCCGCTGACGTATTTCGATGATTACTGGCGGCAGCTACGCGAGCGTGTCGAGGGCAGTATCGTGCTTGTCGGGCCAGGCTCCGTGCCGGCCGTCGTGGTGCTGCCAGGCCTGGCCATCACCTCGGCCGAGGCTGGAGAGGCGGTGCTCG
This sequence comes from Vicinamibacterales bacterium, assembly GCA_937766455.1. Classification (GTDB taxonomy): domain Bacteria; phylum Acidobacteriota; class Vicinamibacteria; order Vicinamibacterales; family UBA8438; genus UBA8438. Next base: position 33,928 of record CALLXD010000017.1, read on the forward strand.
CAGAGATGGCGCGCGCCCGGATGCTGGTTCCTCCGCCGGACGCGGATCCTGACCAGCCGTCTGTCGCCGCCGACGACACAACCGAGCCGACCGAGGGGCCTGAGAGCGAGGATGAGCCGGTAGTCGCAGAGGCGGCATTGCCCGCCTCCGATCCCAGCCATCCCTACGGGCTGGTTGCGGTCGATAGCGACCGTGGGATGTCGTTGTTTGCGGTGGCTGACGCAGACGCGTTGTTGCTCGTCCCGCCGGCTGCAGTGCCGTCGGGGTCATACGTCGCCGCGGTGTCGAGGGACCGAGCGGGTCGCGCGGCTATCGCGCCCGGTCATTTGGTGGCAGCGCGAGCTGATTCGCAACCACAGGGCGATCCGTCGCTCGCCGTGTCAATGACAGTGCCCGCCTGGGGGGCGACGGCTGTGGTGAATCTGGACGGAGCGCTGGTGGGAGTCGGGATTAGTGGGGCGAACCCTGGGCGCGGTCCACGTCTATTCTCGTCAAGCGTGGTCCGCCGACTTGTGGGTGAGTTACAGCGACCGGTGTTGTGCCGCCCGCTGGAGGTGACCGAACTGGGCGCCGATGTGCTGGAGCTGCTCGACATCGACGCTGGCCTGTTGATCGAGCAGGTGCGGCAGGACGCGTTTCGGCCGGAACCGTCGCTGCACGCCGGCGACATCCTCCTGGAGTGGGGCGGAGAGCCGGTCACCACGGTCGATGCCTTCGAGACCCGCGCAGCTGCGAGCGTGACGGGGGAACTCAACGGGTACCGTATTCTTCGGGGGCGCCGTCAGCTCACTGGCAACACGATTCTCCCGGCCCAGGACTGCCAGCCGATCGCTGACCCGCCAGTGCAACTCCTGCGGTATGGGTTGGCGCTTCGCTGGGCAGGCGCCCCTCCGCAGGATGCGACCGGTGGATGGCGGGTTGGTGCCACCGTCGATGGCGGACCGGCCGCACTCGCCGGGATCCAACTGGATGACCTGGTGATTGCGATCGACGGCCGGCCGGTGGCTGATCCCGACGCGCGCGCGCTGTTTGAGCGGCTGGAGCAGCGCGGCGAGTCTGCCATAGTGACTTTCCAGCGAGCCGACCACGTACGGATGGTCGCCGTCGTCCCCCTCGACGGCGCCACCAACTGATGTCCGCCTCGGGTGGGGGTCTGATCCTCGAATTCCTCAAGCAGATCGGACTCGCCGTCGGTCAGGTCGTTGTGTCCGGTTGCCGCTGGTGCGCCGAACGACTGCCGATCTGGCGGTGGGCGAAGATATTTTTCCGCGCGTCGTTCCTGCCCGAACAGAACTACCTCATTATCCTGGCGGTCGTCGTCGGCATCCTGACCGGCTTTGGCTCGGTCGGTTTCATCTACGTGCTCGAAGCGATCGCCGACTTTGCCGTGGGGCCGGTCGCGTCGTTGCTTGACATCTTCGGTCCGGCAAACCTCGTGTTGCTACCGGCGATCGGAGGACTACTCGCGGGTCCGCTGATCCATTGGTTCGCCCGCGAGGCGCGTGGCCATGGTGTGCCTGAGGTCATGACCGCGCTGGCGAATCGGGGCGGCCATATTCGCAAACGGGTGGCATCCATCAAGGTCATCACGTCGTCACTGACGATCGGCTTCGGAGGGACGGCCGGCCGGGAGGGTCCGATGGTGCAGATCGGGTCTGCCATCGGGTCTGCGGTAGGGAAGTGGACGAAGCTGGATCCTCACCGCGTGCGCACCTTGGTGACCTGCGGGGCGGCCGGTGGCGTCGCGGCCACCTTCAACGCACCGATCGGGGGCGCGATCTTTGCGATGGAGGTGCTCATCGGGCGGGTACGGACCGACTTTCTACTCGTGTTGCTGACCTCGTTGAGTTCCTGCATGGTCGCGCGGTCCTACCTCGGGAATTACCCCGCCTTCACGGCGCCGGCCTACGATCTCGTGAGTGGTCGCGAACTGCCGTTGTATTTTCTGATGGGGCTCGTGCTCGGGTGGGCCGCGATTCTCTACGTGCGGGCACTCTACAAGGCCGAAGATCTGTTCGGTGCCTGGCGATTCCCCGACTATTTGAAGCCAGCCGTGGGCGGTTTGATGGCGGGATTGGTCCTCCGATATTTCCCGGAGGTGTACGGCGCTGGCTTTCCCGCGGTCGAGGCGGCCCTGTGGGTGCGGTTGCCCTGGGAACTGCTGATCGGGCTGTTCGTGGCCGAGTTTCTGGCCAACTGCTTCACGCTTGGGTCTGGGGGCTCAGGTGGGGTATTCGCTCCCAGCTTGTATATGGGGGCGATGCTGGGCGGCGCGTTCGGGACGCTGGCCCATGTCATGTTTCCGGACTGGACCGCCGGTTCGGGGGCCTACGCCATGGTCGGGATGGCCGCCTTCTTTGCCGCGACCGCCAAGGCGCCCACGACGTCAATCTTGATCTTGTTCGAGATGACCAACGACTACCGAATCATGTTGCCGCTCATGGCGGCCACCGTCGCTAGCGTGTATCAGTCGCACCGGATGTCGCCCTTCAGCATCTACACGCTGAAGCTGCACCGCCGGGGAATCGGCTATCCGGGTCGTGAGGAAGCGGAGCGTGCGGCGCAACGGATGGCTGCGCCGCACGACTCGTCGCCGTAATCTACTACTGTCTACTGCGCTTCGGTGATCATGATGGCTTCGAGATCGTCCATCACGGTCGGCAGTTCGTCGGCACCGGACGGCACCTTGTTCTCTTGCAGCATGAAGGCGGTAATATCCGCGTAACCGGCCGGGCTCAGACTGGCTGGCGCACCCTGCGGCATGGTGGTTCTGATGGCGGTGAACATGTCACCCACGCTGAGCTCGCTCCAGCGGAAAAAGAACGACGAACCGATCAGTGCGGGCGCGATACCGTCACCCATGAGGTCGTCCAGGTGACAGGCGGCGCACTCCTGCTCGTAGGTCTTTGCGCCGCGCACCGCCTGTTCGTCGGTGTAGACTCCGTCCCAGATCGTCTCGTCCTGCGCGGCTAGCGTGGCCGCATGCGCAGGGCGGTCAGCCCGGTTGGGAGCAAGAACGAGCGACGCCACGAAGGGGCACAGCGCCGCGATCAGCAACGCCGCAGTGACGCGGCGGTTCTGGCCTGAAGACGGGTTCTGCATAGCTCTATTACCTCGTGAATAGTGGCGGCGGGTCACTGGTGGCACCCATGCTGCCGCCGGATGTCAGGTCGCGCCAGAGCGGCGCCGACCCATCTCAGTATATCATCGACCCCCGCCGCCCTACTTCCCGTCCAGTAAGTCTCCGAGTCCGCCCAGCACAGAACCTTCGCCCTTCCGGCGACCACCGGTTTGTGGCGCCGCCTTGTAGATGCGGTCGGCCAATCGGCTGAGCGGAAGCGATTGCAGCCACACCCGACCCGGACCGGTGAGGTGGGTGAAGAAGAGTCCTTCGCCTCCGAACAACGCGGTTTTGACGCCACCCACAAACTGGACGTCATAGCTCACGCTCGGTTGCAGCGCCACCAGGCACCCGGTGTCAACGCGTAGTGTCTCTCCAGCTTTCAAATCGACGAGATGGACCGTGCCGCCCGCGTGCAGGAAGGCGAGGCCGTCGCCCTCGAGGCGTTGCATGATGAACCCTTCGCCACCGAAGAGTCCCACGCCGATCTTTTTCTGGAATGCGATACCGATCGAGACCCCCTTCGCCGCGCACAGGAAGGCGTCTTTCTGACAGATGAGCTCGCCCTGCAGCTGTGAGAGATCCATCGCGAGGATCTTGCCCGCGTAGGGCGCGGCGAACGCCACCTGCTGCTTGCCAGAGCCGGTATTGCTGAAGACGGTCATAAAGAGGCTCTCGCCGGTCAGTAGCCGCTTCCCGGCGCCCATGAGCTTGTCCATGACGCCGGATTGCTGCTTGGCGCCGCCGTCGCCGAAGACGGTTTCCATCTCGATGTCGCCGGTCATATACATCATGGCGCCGGCTTCGGCGACTGCGCTCTCGCCGGGGTCGAGTTCGACTTCGACGTACTGCATCTCAGTGCCTTCGATAGTGAAGTCGATCTCGTGAGCGGTGCGCCCCGGCGGCAGCGGTGGAGCCGGCGGGTGTCGCGCGTCGGTGCCAGGCGTGGCCAACTGGGGAATCTCCGCTACCGCGGTCCAAGTCGACATGCCTGCCGTGAACACCAACGTGGTGCCGTCCGCGCTCCCGTTGTGGATGTTGTCGACCAGCTCGGCTTCAGACATCGGCCCGATCTGGTGTCCGTTCTTGGCCATGTACCACTGTTGTTCCGACATCTGCGCTCTCCTTTGTGGGGATTGGACGGTTCACCCAGACCAGATTATAGCGGCCGAGGCGCTGTGGTATCGTGAGGCGCCAAGCGCGGACGGCTGTCGTGCGCGCCCCTCCCGGTGAGCGAGGTCAGCCATGCAACACGGGTCCCAACCCACGGCCGCGCGGCCTGCGGGCGACGACCGGCCCTCGGAAGGCACGGCCGTCTCGGCCGCGCGCTTCGTCCCCGAGTCCCTGTCCGATACTGAAGATTGCGACGACTGTCTCCGGGTGCTGACCGCGCTCGAGCGGTTTGGCCAGGTCCGAGCCGTCAAGGCCTACCGGTTGCGGGTCGAACTGACCCCCCCGGTTCCGCATCTGCCCTGTCTGGACCATGAGGCGATGCTCCATGAGGGCATTGCCCCGCATGCCGCAGCGTACGTGGAGGATCGTGCGAGCGGGGAACTGCATGAAATCGTGTTGACGCCGTCGAAACGTCGGATCGAGATCGACCTGGCGTCCACGCTGCACGAGCACACGTTGGCGGGGCAGGTGCGGTTGCTAGAGCGGTTGCGCGAGCAATTTCCAGAATTCAACTATCGAGTCAATACCGTGTCCTGGTTACGCGGAGATCGGCGGGTGGCGCGGGCGTGTCGCGCGCAGGTCACGCTTCGTGAGGTGTTGACCGGCACGGAATTCGACCACATTTCGGTGGCGCTTGACCGGCTCCGCACCGTCGGGTCCTTGATGGAGAAGGAGTCTCGGGTGGCGTCGTGGAGCGTGCGCACCGTGACCGGCCCGTTTCTCGCCGTGATGGGGTTTCTCGTGTATCGAGGCGTCGCCCAATTGGCCCCAGAACTGGGGGACGGCACAGTCACACTGCTACAAGCGCTGTTGGTCGGCGCTGCTGGCGCGCTGTTCCTGTATTTTGGACTCAAGGCGGTGCATCTGACCGAGATGGCCAACCGGGTCTGGAAACGAGCGGCCGAGTACGGGTTGATTCTTTCGGAGCGCCGGCGCCTGGTAGCCGCTGAGGGTAAGGAATCGGATGGTCCTACCCGTGGGTGAGCACGATGCCGAAGAGCGCCAGATTGACCACGTGTGACGAGAGACACAGCACGCATTTGACGCGGATCACAAACAACAGCGAGTAGGTCAGGAACAGACCCAGCGCTACCGTGGCACCGGTTGCACCGAGCATCGCCAGGCGGATACTCGGTTCGTCGAGTCCCCCCTCAAGTGCCGCGGCTGCGAGCATCACGTAGAACACGAGTCCCAGGACGGCGTTGGGTGGACCGAAGACGCGGGCCTGAGGTGTGAACACCACCAGCGCACAGGTGTCCTCGCCCAACCGGCACACCGGCGGAATCCACCGGGTATCCGGTTTGACCCACCGAAACGTGACCCCCGTGAAGTAGCCAGAGATCAGGATTCCGATGGCGCAGAGCGTCAGCAGCACCAGAAGCATCGTGAGACCCTGAACCGAGCGACTAGTGCAGCGGGAGTAGCAGCTGGGTGCCCGGCGCCCGCTGCACGTCGAATGTCTTCAGCGTGTAGTTGACGAAGGTGTAGTAGCCGACGAGGCCCGCGAGATCCACCAGGCCTTCGTTTCCGAACAGTCGCTGCGCGGTCTCGAACGCCTCACGGCTGAGCTTGGGTTCATTGACCAGCTCGCGGGCGACCCGGATGATGGTCCGTTCCGGCTCGTCCAGGCCAGGGAGCGGCGCGGCGGTGAGGGGACCGCCTGAGCGCACCAGCTCGATGATCTCGTCCTCAAGCCCCGCGGTGCGGGCCAGACCCTCGTGCGCCGACCATTCATACTGACTGTTGAGTTCGCGCGCCGTCGCCAGGATCGCCAGTTCCGTCAGCCGTTGATCCCGCTGTCCGTCGGCGCCGTACCGTAGATAGGTGCTGGCTGGGAAGATGTGCTCGGCCATCTGCGGGCTGTACATCCACATGCCAACCGGCCCACGCAGGCCGGTGCTATATCGACTCTCGGGACGCACGATGCTGTCGAAGATCCGCTGATCGTCGGGGCCCAGGGTCTCGCGGGCCACGGTCGGGAGGCGCGCCCAGGAGTCGTCGTGGATGTCGGCCGGAATGTCGGCCGGTGTGACGTCGTGTGGAATGAAGACCTCCGAGGTGGCCGCGCTCGTTGGCTCGTCGGGCGTCTGTTCGACGGCGACCGGCGGCGGCGCGCCGCACGCCGCGATGACGGCACTGCACAGGACCAACGCGGGAACCCGTCGCGACATGAGACCTCCTTGGTGAAGATGAAACGGAATGGGCGAACCAAATTATAGCGTCCAGTCAGCCAGACGGTCTCGGCAGGTGCAGAACCGGCCGAGTCGGCAGAGTGCGACCGCGTTCGCGGTGAGGCGCCACGGCGCAAGAGCCGTTGGTGCCGGGCCGATGCCGATGGTGATGTGCGGGTCGAACCGGTCGAACGCGGAGTCCGGGCGAAAGCGGGTGACCCATCGGACGTCCGCATCGCGCGCGGGATGGTCATCCACCTGAAAGGCATCGCGGGTCCCGGTGACTTCGTGCGATTCCAATGCGCGAAGCACCCGTTCGTGGAGACGTTGCAGATCCGGGGTGGGGTTGACCACCGCAGCTTGGGATGTATGGCCGCTTCGCGCGCCAGTGATCTGCAGGTCGATTGGCGACTGACGCGCGAAGACGGGCGTGAGGTCGGCTCGCGCCGCCTCGACACCGTCCAGGTCGACAAAATGCTGTCCGAGGGTGACGTGCGGGTGGTGCGTGTCGTCAAACCGAAACCCGCGACCGGCCGTGGCGGGATACACGGCGTTCAGCCGTTGAAGCCGGCGCCGGGCGGCCGGTGGAAGGAGGATCGCGACGTCGACCGCGATCGGTCTCATCGCCCGCTATCGATGGAAGTGCCCTGAGCGGACGGCGCGTCGTCGTGACGTCGACGTCCCCGTCGGGACGACCGGTGTCCACCCTGACCGGGTCAGGTCGGCTTGCATCCGGACGGTGGCGTCATACAACGCCGACCGCGTGGCCACCTGTTCCGAATGCACCGTGCCGCCTGGGTCGCGGCGGACCAGACGAAAACCATCGTCACCGGGTTCGCACCAGACGGTCACTGGTTGGTCCGAGGGTCGGTTCGGGTTCAAGAATTGCACCATGATACCGGGGTATCGGACGTTCGACGGACGGCCGATAGTCCCCCCCCGGCGTGCTCACGGTCAGGCCGAGTCCAGCGGCCCCAGGATGGCGTCCAGCGCGGCGATCAGCGTCTGCTGCTCGGCGCGTGTGCCAACCGTGATGCGGAGCACCTCGACCAGCGCCGGCTCGTCGAAATAGCGCACGAGGATGCCCTGGCGCTCCAACTCCCGGTGGACACGGGCAGCGTCGCCGTGTGGGGGGCGCACCAGCACGAAATTGGCCTGACTCGGCCACACCCGACAGCCAAGCCGTTGCAGCGCCTCGGTCAGTTGCGCGCGGTTGCGCTGAATCCGGGCCACGGTGGTGGCCGTGTGAGCCGTGTCCAGAATGGCGGCGCTCCCCACGGACGCGGCCACCGCGCCAACGTTGTAACTGTCTTTGACCTTGGCCAGGCCTTCGAGCAGGGTAGGGTGGGCAATCGCATAACCCAACCGCAGGCCGGCGAGCGCATGGCTCTTCGAGAGCGTGCGCAAGATCACCAGGTTCGGATGTGTTTCGAGCAGGGCGAGAGCGTCCTCCTCGGCGAAGGCGGCATAGGCTTCGTCAACGACCAGGACGCCGTCGAGTGCGTTGGCCAGCGCGCTGAGACGTTCGTGTGACGCCACGGTGCCTGAGGGGCTGTTGGGATTGGCGACAAACGTGAGCGCGCCAGCGGCCGCCGCCAGGCGGTCGACCGGCAGCGCGAAGTCGGTGTCGAATGGCACCTCAACGACCGGGGCGTCCTGAATCGCCGCGAGCGTCCGGTACAAGACGTAGGTCGGTGTGGGGTACACCACCGGTCGACCCGGCCCCGCCGTGGCCCGAACCAGTAGTGTGAGGAGATCGTCGCTGCCGTTGCCAGCCAGCACCCATGTGGGGTCGACGCCCAGTACGCTGGCGGCGGCCCGGCGGAACTCATCGCCGAATGGATGCGGGTAGCGACGAAGTTGATCCGGGTCGAGGGCGCGCAGCGCCTCAACGGCGCTGGGGCTCGGGGGATACGGATTCTCGTTTGTGTTCAGTTTGATGACGCGCGCACCGGCGGCCGGTTGTCGGCCCGGAGTGTAGGCGCGCAGCGAGTCGATGGTGGGGCGGAACAATGACACGGGACTTGGGCTTGGGGATGATGATGCTGAGAGGTCAGCGGGTCCAGTCGAAGGTGTCTGCCGCCGTGACGACTTTCGACGAACCGAGCACTGTGATGTTGTCGCCCATGAGTGCCTCGCCGAAGGCGCCGTACCGCGTGCTGATGTCAGTCGGCTGCGTCGCGATGGGGAATTGCACTTCGACTCGCACGCTTCCCTTGGGCCAGTAGGTGGTATTGAGCCGCGCGCCATACTGGCCGTCGAGCACGACAGCGGTTCCGTCGGACATGAGATTTTGTGCTGGCCACTCGCTCGGCGGCAGTTCGTTCGCGACCGCGTGGGTGACCCGGTAGGACAACACGGCACCGTCTGGCAGATCGGTCGTGCCGTCTAGACGGAGCTCCCGCCAGGCCGACGTAGGAGCCACGGTCAGCACCACCGCCTCCGTTCCCGATGGTTCCGGGGTGACGGCTCCCTTTGTGCTCGGCTCAGCGCAGGCCGCGATGGCGCAGCAGAGCACGGCGGTTGTTCCTCGCATTCTCACTGGCGTCATTATACGGCGCGACGTATTGGCACTGGCACGTGTCTGGCGCTGGGCGTCGGCCGCCGGTCATGGACAGAACGGCGCCGCCGCGGTGCGGGAGGGCCGCCGTTCGGTGCGGTCGCTGTGTTGCGTGGCGTTGGCAGATGACATACTGTGGGCCTCATAGTGCGGAGTTCACGCATCCGCCGCAGACGCACGGTTCGATGACGCGTCTGCAGCCGGTGCACCGGCTTGGCGTCCGTGGTTGGCCCAAGCCGAACGTGGTGTGGACCGATGCAGACCACCTGTGTGTTTTGCGGGCGGCGTACGTCGCACGAGTCCGTGCGGAGCCTTGGTGGTGCGTGGTATCGGTGTAACAGTTGCAACCATGCGTGGCGTGGATTCAAGGCGTACTGCATCTCGGTCATTACGAATGTGTGGTGGCCGATCAAGAGGCCCTGGGCGCCCGCCGCAAGACCGAGTCCGCTGTCCGGCGCGAAAGTGGCGCCACGTCAGACCCGGCCGCCGGAACGGCAACCTGATCGTCGGCCGTGAATACCGGTCTCAACCTTCCAGCGGTCTGAGCGTTTCGAGGGGCATAGAGTAGATGGCTGATCAATCTCCTGACCGGCTCGAGCCGGTACGCCGGCTCGTCGCGGCCGCCGAAGATTCTCCACTGCGTGAACTGGTCTCCGCGACGCTGAGCATTCTGCAAGAGGACACCAAGCTGGTGCTCGACCAGACGCATATTGCCCGCGATATCGCCGCCCGGACGTCGTCGGGCGATTGGTTCTCGAACACCGAGTTGCGAGAGATCGGGGCGGACGCGGAGTTTTTCTTGCGCAATTACAAGCAGCAACGGGAAGCACTCAAAGGCCTGCAGGCAGCGCTGGGCGGCGACGACTGAGCCCGCGTCGTTGCGTGTGTTGCAGGCGATGTCCGCTACGACGCGGGGTGTGACGCGGCGCGTTGCAGTCGTTCGATGCGTTCCGTGACGGGCGGATGCGTCGAGAGATAGGTACCCAGTCCAGACGTCTCGGGTTCGGCCTCAAGCGACCGCAGCCGTTCGAACAGGCGGACGGCACCTGCGGTATCGAATCCGGCGGCACGGGTCAGCAGGACACCCAGATCGTCCGCCTCGAATTCCTGTTCGTGGGAGTAGGCTCGTTCCAACCACTCCACCCCCACCTTGCGGAGCCAGGGGCCAATCGTGCCCCGACCAGGCGCCGCCATCGAGGCGGCCGCGAACGCGGCCTGCCGCAACACGCGGTTGATGGCGTGTCGACGAATGACATGGGCCATTTCATGGCCGATCACGAACGCCAACTCATCGCTATCGCGGTCGCACAGATCGGTCAACGCCTTCGTGACAAAAATGAAACCGCCCGGTAGGGCGTATGCCGTCGGCTGGTCGTCGCCCAGCAGTCCGACCGCGAAGCGGTGCTGCTTGTTGCGGACCACCGCGGCCAGCCGCTCGCGGGTGTCATCGAGCAGGCGTTGGAGTTCCGGGTCGGCCTCGACCCCGCTGCGCGATTGCACAACGGTCGCCATTTCTCGGCCGACGCCGTATTCCGCCTGGATCGCGGCCTCGTCGTTACCGGTCAACGAACTCCACATCCACTGGACCTTCCGGGCCTTGGCGCCGGCCAAGCGACCCAGCCGGTAGAAGGAACTCTCGGTCATGAGGGTATCGAGGAGGATCCGGTCACCCCCGCGGCGGGTGATGCGATCCACGTGGCGCAGGCCGGTGCGTGCCCGTACGATCTGAGCGCAGGTGCGAGCGGCGCGTGCTGGTTATTCCGCAGCCGTTGACCCGATCCACAGATACACTGTCCGCGCAGACTCGCCGCCCCGGCGATGAACTGTCGGCGCGGCCAGGCGTCGCTGAAGGTTGCGTGCGGAAGTCGAGGAGACGTTGCGCGGCGGAAGTGGCGCCGTGGTGCACTACGTCCGCCACTGGGGAACCCGGGGCGTTCCGCACCAGCGCCGCCTCTGCCGCGCACAACGTAGCCGTACCTCAGGACCGGGAGCCAGCACCTGAGCCCGTTGCGCCGGGTGCTGGGCCCGGTCGGCCGTAATTCGTCAGCACACCCGCAATGTCGTCGACCTGCAGTACATCGGTGTCGCTGATAAATGCGTTCATGATGGCCGCGACTGTCTGACCGATGTCGTCGGGATGACCCATGCCCCAGGCGTGTCCTATCTCGTGGGTCACGACCCGCCCCAAGTCAACTGCGCCGACCGGACCTTCCGGAACTCGGACCCAGGGTGAGTGGTCCTGGGTAGCAGTTGAACTTCTTGGCGTTGTTGACGGCGATGTCGGATTCGACCGATCTTCCGATCCCACCCCCAGGAGGAGTGATGGTCCATGACTGCGCCACGGCGAGTGTGCTCTCGCCGAATGGTGTGCTGAAGAGGTCGTCGGCGAAGAACATGCTGTTGACCATGTCTGGCGCGCCTGGGGTCGTGGTCGCCGGGACAGGGGCAAAACTGACCCCCGCCGGTGCGAGGACGGCGTTCCACGCGGCGAATGACGGGGCGACGCATTCATCCCAGCTCCCGGCCCCGTTGGCGAGTCCTGGTGCGGGGCCCAAGCCCGATTCCCAAATGACCGTGCCCGGGGGCCATGCGCGGCCAAGCAGATTGAAGGCGACCAGCGAGTGGGTCACCGATACCACCGCCACGCCGGCGACGACGAGCATTGCCATTCGAACGGTCTTGGGTATCTGATTTCGCCTCACGACAGGGGTCTGGCCCTGCGACAGATCACTGCGTGACATTATTGATGGCCTCTCTGAAAGCAGTTAGGGACATCGTGGGAATAGCCACGGGGCTGACCGTGACCGTCGCGCCGATCTGTCCAACGGCAGAGAACGCGCGGCGGTCGTGCAACGTCACGTAGTCGGTGCCATCAGGCGCGGTGTTGATTGGAAACTCGCCCTGGAAGTGACCAACAACGGGGCTGATCGCCCGTTCGCCTGATACGAAGAGCACGGCGCGGTCGCCGAGCTCGAACGTCGGGACCCCCGACACCTCCATGGTGGTGTCACGTCGACCAATGGTGCCGCCCCGAGAAACTCCAGCGGCAGCAACAGTGCGGTCCAGGCCCTTAGAGCGTGTCGCTCACCCGGAACGTGACCCGGGTCACGATGGCCCGGGACGCCCCGCTCGTCACCCACTCCGCCCGCGCGTCGATGGCCTCCGCCACCACGATGGTGTCGGCCGCGGCCACGATCTCCGCGAAACTCATCGGTAATGACTTCTTGCGCGCTCGCGCTGCCGGTCATCGCCAGCGCCGCGCCGCAGGCAAGTCCCAGCCCTCGAATCTGTCGGTACATGACGTTCTCTCCGTGTGGCGGGAGAGCGGCGGGCGGGCTGACTTAGTCGAGTGGACCGCCTTCGTGCCACTGCTCCGATGATGAGGGATTTTACCATCGCCACAGGTCAACCGGGAACCGACCTGTCTGATGCGACGAGATGTTCAGGTGGTATTGTGTGGCCACCCTCGGAGCGCTCGCGATGCTGCTTGATTACCTGGTCTGGCTGGAAGAGACACCGTTCAGCACGTGGATGCGAGAGTCAGGCCCGGCGTTCTTTTCGAGCCTCGTCTTTCATTCGGTCGCCATGGGATTCGTGGTCGGCGTCCATGTCGCCACCAACCTGCGTATCCTCGGTGTCGCTCCGCGTGTGCCGCTCACCCTCATGCGGCGCTTCTTTTCTGTCCTCTGGGTCAGTCTCGTGGTCGTCTCGGTATCGGGGGTACTCCTGCTTGCCGCATACCCGGCGAAGGGTCTGACCAACCCGGTGTTCTATTTCAAGCTGGTCGCCGTGCTGGCGGCCCTTGGCATCACCCGTGCGTTGCTACGCGGGTGTCTGCGAGACCCGCGCTATGACGATGCGCCCGCGCCCAAGAAGGCCCGGTGGCTGGCGGCCGCGTCACTCCTGCTCTGGGCGGCTGCGGTGACGGCGGGCCGTTTCCTGGCCTATACGCACAATATGATGATGGCGTCCCATCAGTACTGACGAAAATGGATACCCTGCTCGCCTTCGGTCAGCGGAGCGGCATCTACGACTTCATGCATTCGGCCTGGGGCTGGCCGACGGTCGAGTCGCTACACTTCACGGGGCTGTGTCTACTCATCGGGACCGTCGGCGTGTTCGACCTCCGTATGTTGGGGCTGGCAAGAGGCATCCCGATGCATGCGCTTCACAAGCTTGTGCCCTGGGGCGTGGGAGGGTATCTGCTCAACGTCACGACCGGCGTCATGTTCGTGGTGAGCGCGCCAGACCAATATCTGTTCAACCCGGCCTTCCAGGTCAAGCTGTCGCTCATGGCCATCGCCGGGCTGAATGTGCTGTTCTTCTATCGATTCGTGTTCGGTCCCGTCAGAGCCGCTGGCGCGAACGCGGTTCCCGCCAGCGCGCGGACCGCCGCGGCGGTGTCGCTGACCTGCTGGGTCGGGGTCATCGTGTGTGGTCGCCTGATCACCTACTACCGACCCCCGTATCACTGGTGTTTCTGGTGTTGATGGGCCGTGCCGCGGGACCGGCTCCACCCCTGGTCGCTCGGCACGAGACAGGTGCGATGCGGGCGCAGCTCGAGAAAGAGCGCGTCAGTGGGCTCGCACCACGGCCGTCATCGACGGCATTCTGAACTGGAATCGCGGCGTGGTGTGAACGCGGCGAACGATCGTCGGGAACGCATGGCTGCTAAGATTACCTCTTCCAGAAAGAGAGCCCATGACCAGATTTCGCCATTTTGTCGTCGTTGCCTCAACCGCCCTCGCCGTGTCCTGCGGTGCCCCTGAGCCTGAGCCCCCGATGGAGAATGCGGCTCCCGCGCCGCAACCCGCACCGGACCTCATCGGGGAGATCCAGCGGGTTGACCCTCGAGTGGATGCTCTGATTCCAGCTGATGCGGCCATTGAAAAGTTGGCCGATGGGTTCATGTTCATCGAAGGCCCCGTCTGGGACCGCCCGAACGCGCGGCTGCTCTTTTCTGACGTACGCGGCAATGAGATCTACCAGTGGTCCGAAGCCGATGGGGCCAGCACGTTCATCGACCCGGTCTTCGAGGGGGACCGCACTGGCAAACGGTCCATCAGCTCCAATGGGCTCACGCTCGACGCCGAGGGCCGGCTCGTCATCTGCGAGCATGGACACCGACGTATTTCGCGCGTCGAGGCGGATGGCTCGCGGTCCGTTGTCGTCGAGTCGTACGAGGGCGGACAGCTCAACAGCCCGAACGACGCGGTGTACGGGTCTGATGGTTCACTGTATTTCACCGACCCGCCCTATGGGCTCGAAGGCCTCGAAGAATCGCCTGACCGAGAGCTCGACTTCAACGGCGTCTATCGGCTGAGCCCGGATGGCGAGTTGGCGCTGCTGGTTCGCGACCAGACCCGCCCGAATGGGATCGCTCTGTCGCCGGACGAAGCGACGCTGTATGTCGCGAACTCGGACGCGGAGAACAAGGTCTGGATGGCCTACGACCTCGACGGCAGTGGTGCGTCGAACGGGCGGGTCTTCTACGACGTGAATGACCAGGACGCGCCAGGGGCGGCGGATGGTATGAAGGTCGACAGTGCCGGCAACCTCTTTGCCACCGGCCCGGGCGGTGTCTGGATCATCTCACCCGACGGGGTCCACCTGGGCACCATCGTGACCGGCGAAGTCACCGCCAATGTCGCGTGGGGCGACGATGGGCGCACGCTGTACATGACGGCAAGTACTGGTCTCTATCGAGTGAGACTGGCGACCGACGGCCAGATGCCCGGGTTGTAGACGTCAGTCCACCGAATGAGGCCACGTGCCTGGCAGCTTCGCCCCGGCACGCCAGGCACGCGCTCCTGGCTACCCGCCAGCCATGGCGCCGACGACGACAAATGGCTCGGTGCCGTTCGTGACGTCGGAGGGGAGTCGGGTGTCTGGAGACGCAAGGGACAGATCTTGCGCGCAGGCGAAGAAGCGGACGAACGGACGCCGGCGTTGGGTGACGTGATCGCGGATTGTGCCTCGCAACATCGGGTAGGCGGTCTCAAGTGCGTCGAGCACCTCACCGATGGTGGCCTGATGCGTGAGGTCGAGTCGCACCTCGTCCGCCGCCTGTGCCAGAACTCGGAGATGCGTGGGTAACGCGACTCGGATCATGGCAGGACCTGGACCTCCACCGACTGGACGCGAGGGAGATCGTTCACGATTGGCGTCCAGGTGTCGCCACCGTCGGGAGAGCCATAGACCTGACCGCCGGTGGTTCCGAAGTAGATGCCGCACGGTTCGAGGGTGTCGACCGTCATCGCATCGCGGAGCACATTCACATAGCAGTTCTGCTGAGGCAAGCCCCTCGTCAGGGCCTCCCAATCGTTTCCGCCGCTTCGACTGCGATAGACCCGCAGTTTCCCATCCGGTGGGTAGTGCTCGGATTCGCTCGTGATCGGGACCACATAGACCGTGTTCGGTTCGTGGGCGTGCACCGCGATCGGGAACCCGAAATCGGAGGGGAGGTTGCCGCTGACTTCGTGCCACGATTCGCCCGCGTCATTGCTCCGCATCACGTCCCAGTGTTTCTGCATGAACAGCACGTCCGGCCGCGACGGGTGCAATGCCAGGCGGTGCACGCAATGTCCGACTTCCGCCTCCGGGTCGGCGATCATGTCCGGCGACTTGAGTCCGCGATTGATCGGTCGCCACGTCTGCCCGCCGTCATCTGTTCGAAACGCCCCAGCCGCCGAGATGGCCACATACATTCGGTTCGGGTCGCTCGGGTCCTGCAGCACGGTGTGCAGGCACATACCACCGGCCCCCGGCTGCCACTGGGGGCCAGAGTCGTGGCGACGGAGACCCGAGAGTTCATGCCAGGAGTTGCCGCCGTCGGTGGTTCGGAACAGTGCCGCGTCTTCAACGCCGGCATAGACGGTGTCCGGATCCGTCGGCGACGGTTCCAGATGCCAGACCCGCTTGAATTCCCATGGATGAGGCGTGCCGTCGTACCACAGGTGGGTGCCCACGGCCCCGTCATACGCGAACGCGTTGCCAACCGGAGCCCAGGTCTTCCCGCCATCGTTGGACCGCTGAATGACCTGTCCGAACCACTCGGTCCACTGCGCGAGGTAGAGACGATCCGGGTCGACGGGGGAGCCGGTGACATGGTGAATCTCCCAGCCACCGAAGTGGGGTCCGTCGACGGTCCACTGCCTCCGCGTCGCGTCGGAGGTCAGGATAAACGCGCCCTTGCATGTGCCAACCAGCAACCGCACCGTGCTCATCGTTCGCTTCCTCCGCAGGCCCGAGCCGTGGCCAAAGGCCAGGTAGTGCGCGTGTCTCGGTTCATACAACGTCAGATGCTGTCGCAAGACGTCTTGTGTGGCCTACTCGCCGGTCTTCGCCTCGTCTTGGAATCTGGCCCAAGCGTCTTCGAGTGACGATGGTTCGCAACGCGCGCCGACGGTGTAGGCGCCGCTCTCGGCCAGCAGATCGTGGCGCTTGAGCTCGACCTCGCATCCGCCGACCCCCTTGAAGCAGTCGAGGTGGTTCCCGTCCTCGTCCTGCCAGGCGGTGCAGTACACCGGGTCGTCAATTGGTTGGCACCGTTCCGCCGTCGTGTAGCCGGAGTAGTTTGGCAGCCCGCGGACGAATGCGTTGCAGTCGCCGGCCGAAGGAAATTGACCGCGCGCGAAGTCGACCTTTCCCCAGGGAAGGAAGTTGATGAACGTTGCCTGCGGCACGACCGGCTCCTCGACGACCGGGGCGGTCGCATCGGCGTCCGGTGCTTCGGATGGGCCAGATGCCGTGCAGCCCATCACCGACAGGGACAGCAGGCAGAGGAGTGCCGAGAGGCGAGCGACGTCAGCCGGTTGAGTCCTTCGCATGTGACGGTGAGTATACGGTGGTCTTCTGTCCAAATTCGAGCGCGCGATGCGTCGGGGTCAGGGCTCGACGGAACGCTCCTCTGCGGCCGAGCGCAGCGTCACGGCGGGCTCGGGATCAGGGGCGAACGCCGCCACTTGATTGCGGACGGCCGGTACCTGTTGCAGATAGACGTAGATGGCCTCCAGGTCGGATTCGGTCATACCCGCATACATGGTCCAGGGCATCGGGGTATTCCGGCGATCGACGTCGACCCTGCCGGCAGGAGATCGAGGACCCGTGAACGACTTGAACCGCGCGACGAAGGCCTCCTGGGTCCACCGACCGATTCCGGTGTCTTGGTCCGGGGTGATGTTGGCGGCCCACGCGGTGCCCTGCGGGAGGGTGAACTTGATCCCACCGGCCATCAGTCGACCCGGCTCCGGTGTGCCTGCCAGGTCTCTCGGCGTGTGACAGTCTCCGCAGTTCGCCAATTGCGTCAGATACTGTCCCTGCCGGATCTGCTCTGCCTCGTCTCGCACGCCGCCCTCGCCGACAGAGGGGGCCAGACGCACCCCGTCGATGGCAAATGATCGGATCAGGAATTCCACAAAAAAGTTCAATTGGCGCGGCGGCACGGCATGGTCGATGGGGGGCAGCGTGCGCACATAGCTGGCGATTGCGGCCGCATCGCCTTGCGTCAGGTGTCGGTAGTTCCGATACGGCATGACGGGGAACAGCACGTCTCCCTCACGGTTGACCCCCGTCGTGACGGCTCTCAGTAGTTCGTCGTCGGTCCACTCTGCGAGGCCGGCCGGCGTGATGTTGGTGCCATAGACCACGCCGGGCACGCCGTACCGACCGTCAAATACCTCGCCGCCGCGCCCCTCGGTGCCGATCACGATCGGGGCCGAGTAGGTGTCCCAGTCTCGCTGCGAATGGCAGTCCAGGCACACGGTCACGTGTTCGACCAGGTAGGCACCGCGAGCGAGCCGCGCGGGGGTCGACCTGAGTACCTCGGCCGGGAGGGGCTCGAGGCGACCGAGTCGAGAGACACACCCACCAATGGAGGCTAGCAGGACGAGCAGGGCGACCAACTTCTGGTGCCGGTCGGTCCTCAGACGCGAGCGTCGGGGTGGTGGCGGCTGGTGAGTCAACAATTGTGGCGATACCATACAACACTCGACAGGAAATAATGAGTCCCGTTCTCCTTCTCTGGTTGGTGGCCTCGCTCCAAGCGGGATCGGTGGAACGTGCCTCGGTCGTCGCGCGCGACGGCGACCTGTCGGCGCCGCTCTTCTCGCTGGAACGTACAGTGACAACGGCCGACGGCCGCACTGTCGCGGCCGTCCGATTCATGGACCCGACTGGTCACGTGGTGGCAACAGAGCGCGTGACCTACGTCGGTGAGAACGTTGTGGGAGCCGAACTCGAGCAACGCCAGGTGGACGAACGCCATACCATGACCGTCTCGGACGGCGATGCCTGGTTCGAGGCGGTACGAGACGGGAAGACTTCGCGGACCAGGCGGGACTGGACGCCTGACACGCTGACCATCGATCAACTGCCGTCTTTCGTCACGAGTCAGTGGGATCGACTGATCGACGGGGAGGAGGTCGCGTTCAGACTCGTGGCGTTGGACCGTGCCCGTATCGTACGATTCCGGCTGATCCATCGGGGCGAGACCGAGCATCTGGGTCGTCCAGCGGCCGCGCTCCGCATGGAGGCGAACAGCATGTTCGTCCGGTGGTTGGCCCCCGAGGTCGATCTGGTATTTTCGGCTGACGGACGGACGATGCTCGAGAGCAGGGGACCGCTCCCGGTGAAGGTGCGGGACGGCGGCGATTGGGTCGACTTGGACGCGCGGCTCGTGTGGGACCGCTGACAGAGACTCCTTCGTCGGGGTGGCCTGCCGTGATTCAGGACATCATTGAACGGTGCCCTCGACTACGGTAGATTGGCGTCTCATCGAGACCGCGCTCTCGCTGCACGGCGGGACTGAGGCGCTGGCGCCTGTGTCGGTCTGAATCCAGACGCGGCGTCCACGCGTCTGACGCAGTAAGGAACGTGTTGCCCGTGCCGGTACAGGAGAAACATCACATGGTCACCAGAACATTCGCGGGAATCGGGTTGGTAGCGGGGGTGGCCCTTGGTGCCGCGTGTGGGCCCGCGCCGATGGACGGTGAACCCGCAGGTCATGAGGTCGCGGCCGCGGAAGCGCCGTCGAGCACATCGTCCGACATCGCCGAGGTGGTCGGCCAACTGCGGGATATGGCCTGGGCGGGACAAGTCGACGAGGCGCGCGAGCTGATTGAGGCGCAGCGGCCTCATCACGACACGGCGTCCCCTGACTGGCTCCTCGCCGCGTCCTGGCTTGGCCGCGGCGCCAGCTTCGCCGAGGAGTGGGACGTGGCAGAGCAGTATGCGCAGGAAGCGCGCGACGGCAGCGAGGCGCTACTCTCGGTGAGGGACCTCGACACGGACGCCCAGTTGCCGTTGGCGTTGGGCGCGGGAATCGAGGTGCTGGGCCAGGCCAAGAACGCGCGCGGTGACAACGCCGGCGCCGTCCAGTTTCTGGGAGAGGCTCGCGAGCGTTATCGGGGTACCTCCATCGAAACGCGCATTCAGAAAAACGCTTTGCTCCTGGGTCTTGCAGGTCAGCCCTTTCCTGAACTCGACGTCGAAGAACACCTGGGACCGGCGCTCCCGTCCGCCGACAGTCTGAAGGGCAAGGTCGTCGTCGCTTTCTTCTGGGCACACTGGTGCCCGGACTGCAAGCGGCAACTGCCGGCGCTCGAGCAGTTGCATGACACCTACGGTGATCAGGTCGCCATCATTGGGCCGACGCAGTTGTATGGCTACGTGTCACGTGGGGAGGACGCGACTCCGGAGCAAGAGCTGGCGTATCTCCGTGGGACGTACCAGGAGCGATTTCCCCTCCCGGATTGGATGAGCGTCCCTATCAGTCAGCAGAACTTCCTTGATTTCGGAGTGAGTACCACGCCGACGCTTGTGGTCATCGACCGTGAGGGTATCGTCCGGCTCTACAACCCGGGCGATCTTCCTTACGAGGAGCTTGGGCCACACGTGGAGCGCCTGCTGGGAGACTGAGCCGGCGTGTTGTGGCCCTCCCTCGGGTCGGGCCAATGTGCGCCTTGCCTCCTCATGTGGGGACTGGCTACCACTCGCGCCGGGGGGGCCGTGGCGTACGTAACCACGCCCGCAGGATCCCAGAGGAACCCTGCGGGCGTGCGCACTCACGATAGTCGAAACGTCTGCTGGCTAACGGACGGTGACTGTGATGTCCTCGGTGGCCGTTGCCGGGCCGTCGGACGCGGTCACACGAAACAGATACTCGCCGGCCTGTGCGAATGAGCCGGACACGGTGGCCATCCCGCCCTCCGCATAGCGATCCGTCTGGAGTCGCGCCCCGGCCGGTCCCCGCATTTGCTTGAGCCTCACGGTCACGCCATCAACCTCGGTTCGGGTCGGTGCGTGACGGCTGCGTGCATGCGCGCGCGGGACGTTGATCGGAACCGTCGGACCAGGGACCGGTTCGAAAGTGGGCAGTACCCCTTGACCGCCACCACCGAAAACCCTTGGCGGCGGAAGTCCGTCGTCGCTGGCGGTGACCGTCAGCGCGACGGCATCACCTACCGCGGCGCTTGCTGGGCCATTGACGCTCAGGGTCGGCGTGTCGTTCACCGCCAGGACCGCGGGATCGACCCGCTGAATGCCGGGGATCGCGTCAATTTCCCACTCGGGTTGCAGCCAGCCTACGGCCTGGTGGATTTCCTCGCCGACCGTCACTTGCCAAATGACCTCACGGTCACCAAAGTCGGCCGGAACCGTGATGCTGAACACGCGCATCTGCTTCCGAGGATAGAAGTAGTCGGGTTGGCCCTGGTCCGGGTCGCTACCGACGATGTGGTTGTCCGCACCGACCGGTATGTGCTGCTCGTCGACGTAATTACGGTTCAGATAGCCGAAGTGAAATTCGAAGCTACCGTCCGGGTTATGTGCCCAGCCGTCGAAGAACGGCTGGATCGATTGCCCGGTGTTGAACATGAATTGTTGCGGGTCGGCCTGCGCCTGCGCCTGCGCGGTCAGGCTCAATATGGCAGCGACTCCCAGCGCGAGTCTCATCCAGCGAATCGATGTCGACATCAGATTTCCTCCCAAGGAAGACCGTCCTGTTCGTTGGGTCGTGCGTTGTGGTCAGAGCCCGTGACGACTCTGGCGGGCGGGCGGTGGTGTGATGAGGCACGGCGTGGGCCGTGCCTCATCACGGAGGGGCTTCAGAAAACGTAACCGCCGAGCGCCTAGTTATCGTTCTCGGTGCGCTCCCGGGCTTCTTGGCGCTCCGCGACCGCCGCCTCGTATTCGTCGTCCTCCAGGTCATACCACCCGATCCACGCGAAGGCCATTTCGTCGATGGTGCGCTGCCCGGCACCGACCCAGTTCTTCGGGTCCTTGTTGGCCCGGTTGGCGGCCGAATTATCGAGCCAACTCGACACGTGCAGGATGGTGCCCGCCGGAATCAGCGGTGTTTCCTGATCGGTGTAGTTGTAATTCATGTGCCAGTTGTAGTCGAAGGACGCACAGTTCACCGTCTCGGCCTGCACCGGCTGTGTGGGATAGATGAACTCGATGCACTGGTAGGTGCCCAGCATGTGCATGTGCGGTTGGAACATCGTGATCCGCGCTGCCTTGTTGAACCGTGCGTAGCCGTCCGAGCGAGAAATCTCCCCGGCCGGAAGATCGAGGACGCCAATCGTGTTGCCGTGCGAACCGCCGAGCTGCTTGGAGTAGCGGATATGCTCCGGTTCGGTGCCGACGGGAAGAAATTTGATGCCGAGCTCGACCACCGCGTCGGTGGGTTCCCCAATCGAGTGGAGGTGATAGCTGAGCCGCGCTTCGCTGTCGGCCGGAAGCTTCAGGCCCGATCCAGCGGGGTAGACCTCGGCCTGCTTGCCGGAGGCGTATTCCACCAGGAACGTGCCGCCGCCCATGCGGTCCCCTGACTCGTCCTCCTCCACCGCGTACGAGAGCGCGTGGTGGACGACCTGTCGGGCCTTGTCGCCGACTGGCTTGGTCTGGATGGCCGTGATGTAGCGATCTTCTGTCAGGCCAAAATCCGTATAGAGATCGCCGAATATATCAGGGCCCGCCGCTGGCACCGTGTAAGCCGGAAACTGCACGACAAGGTCGGGCTCACCAATTTGCCAGGCGTCGGCCGGGGCGAACTCAGGCGGTGTCGGGGTGTTGGCTGGATTGCCCTGCGGCGCCCCGTTGTCCACCCACTTGGTGATCGTCGCGATCTGATCGTCGCTGAGCGACGGATCGTTCAGGAATGCCTGGACCCCGATCTCGCGGTCCAGATGCCACGGAGGCATGGCACGAGTCTCAACCTTGTTCTTGATTGAGCGGGCCCACGGACGCGCGTCCTGGTAGCTGATGAGCGACATCGGTGCGATCTCGCCTGGCCGGTGACACGTGACACAGGAGTCGTAAAATATTGGCGCGATGTCATCGGCGAACGTCGGTTCAGCAGGGACCTGCGCGGAGGCGCCAGTCGGAAGCAACGCGAGCGACAGGACCGAGAGCGCAACGGCGGAATGGACCAGTTTCACAAGCAGTTCTCCTGGCACCCTTGACGACGGATGCGGGACTGATCGAATCGGGAACCCGTGATCGGAAACTTCCGATCCGGAGCCACGCAGCATATAGATACGTGCACTTGAGTATCCCACAAACCGACGACGAAGTCTCGTGCCGAGTGGCTGGAACACGGGGGCTCGGGGCCGCCTTGTCGAGAGCACCTGCCAACCACCACGGGGCGTCGTCGAGACGCCTGGCGGACCGTGTATCATCGGACGTCCGAGAAACTTGATCAGCGGCGTCTGGTCGCGCCATTTTAGCCATTCCCCAAATCCATGCCAAGCATTTCTGCTATCGCGACGGCGTTGCCGCCACATCACTTCACGCAGACCCAGATCAAGGAGGCGATGGCTGGGGTCTGTCGCGGCAATCGAAAAATCGAGCGTCTGTTACCAGTCTTCGACCGGACGGGGGTCGAGCAGCGCGCGTTTGCCCGTCCTCTCGAGTGGTACGCGGGCGGACAAACGTTCGAGGCGCGCAACGACGTCTATGCCGAGGTCGCGTTCGATCTGATTGAACAGGCGACCCGGACCTGCCTCGAACGGGCGGGGGTCGAGCCGGGCGATATCGATCACATTTTCTGTGTGACCACCACCGGTCTGACCACCCCAAGTCTGGATGCGAGGCTCTGCGCCCGGCTCGGGTTCCGTCCCGACGTGCGTCGGTTTCCGCTCTTCGGGCTCGGATGCGCCGGCGGTGCGGGGGCTCTCGTACGGGCCAACGACATGCTCCGTGCGTATCCGAGACATCGGGCGTTGGTGTTGTCGGTCGAATTGTGCAGCCTGGTGTTTTCGCCGATGGCCGCCTCGGCGACCGACCTCATCGGGGTCGCCCTGTTCGGTGACGGCGGCGCGGCGGTCCTGCTGGCGGGCGATGAGGTGGAGGCCGACGGCCCGAGGGTGGAGGACACCCGGACGCATCTGTTTCACGAGGCGCCAGACCTCATGGGCTGGCGTTTCACCGACGACGGCATGCGGCTGATTCTGTCGCGGGGCGTGCCCGAATTCGTCGCGACGAGTGTCAAGCCGGTCGTCGAGCGGTTTCTGGCGCAGCAGGGCCTGACGGTGGCCGAGCTTCAGCATCATGTGCTGCACCCGGGCGGCGCGAAGGTGATGTCTACCTATCGGTCTGCGTTCGGGCTCGACGAGCATGCCCTCCGGCACGCTCGAGAGGCGATGCGTCGCTACGGCAATCAGTCAAGCGCGTCGGTGTTGTTCATGCTGCACGACCTGATCGCGTCCGGCCAGCCCGCCCCGGGCGACCGCGGCGTGCTCATGGCGTTGGGGCCCGGCTTCGCGGCGGAGATGCTGACCCTGACGTGGTGAGGTCGGCCGACGTCACGATTGTCGGCGGCGGCCCCGCCGGCTCGGCGCTCGCCGTCGCGCTCGGGCGTCAAGGCGTTCGTGTCGAGCTGTACGAGAAGGCGCGCCATCCGAGGCTCAAGGCCTGCGGGGAGGGGCTGTTGCCGCACGGTGTCTCCGCGCTGCGGGATCTGGTCGGTTTGCCTGAGGTGCCGACGGTGCGAGGGCTGCGGTTCCGGGCTGGGGGTGAGTCGGTGGACGCCGACTTTCCGACCGGGCATGGCCTGGTGGTGCGTCGCGACCGATTTGACGCCTGGCTGTTCGAGCACGCGGCGTCGACACCCAACGTCGATGCGCGTCCCGGCACACCGTACACGGGCACTCGGGCGCCCATCCTGGTGGGCGCGGATGGACGACAGTCGATGTTTCATCGCCGTCTGCCCGCACAAGCCGCTCGACCCCATCGCGTTGGGTTGTCGACGCACGCCATTGGCGTCGAGGGGGTAACGGACAGGGTTGAGGTGTTTTTTCACGGTGACGGCGAGTTGTATCTGGCCCCTACCGGAGACGACGAGGTCCTGATCTCAGCGTTGTTCGACTACCGACAGTTCACCCCGGATGCGCTGACGCGGCTGCTACGGAGTATTCCCGCGATGCGTGCCCGCACCCATCGAATCAAGTTCACCACGCCCGTCCTGGCGTCCGCCCCGCTGGGATCGTTCGTGCCGCGTATTGTCGATGCGACGGAGCGACTGCTCCTGGTCGGGGATGCCGCCGGGGCACCTGACCCGATCGTCGGAGACGGGCTGGCGTTGGCCTTCTCGTCGACGCAGGACGCGGCGTCGGCCATCGTGTCCGGCGATTGGCGCTCGTATCAGCGGCGTCGCCTGGCGCGGGGGGCGAACGCCCGTCGCCTGGGCCGTCTCATGCTCGGGTTGTCGCGCACCGAGCGTCGAGGGGCCTGGTTCCTGCGCCACTGTTCGGCCATCGTGCCCAGGCTGCTCGACCTCGCTGTGGCGCGCGAGCCCTCCTCCGACCGTCAAGCATGATGTGGCAGGCACGCCGCTCGCTCGAGCGGGAACACATGGACGACCACACGCCTCCCCAGGCAATTCTGGACGAGGTCTACTGGTTCCTGGGCGCGATCAGTCGCTGGCTCGGCGGGACCCGCGCGACCCTGCGCCGGTTCGAGCAGTTGAGCGCGGACTGGACTCCTGGCTCGAGCATTTCCATACTGGATGTCGCCTGCGGCGGGGCCGACGTGGCACGCGCGCTCCAGGTCTGGGGACGTTCCCGGGGTTTCGATGTTCAGGTCACCGCGCTGGATATCAGCGCCCGCACGCTGGACTCCGCGCGTCGCCGTGGGGAGCCCCGTGACCAGCCCCGGTTCGTGTGCGCCGACCTGCACAACGCGCCGTTCCGCGATGGCGCCTTCGACTACGTCACGTGCGCGTTGTTCTTTCATCACCTCACGGACGACGAAGTCGTGCGCACCCTGCGCGTGTTCGACCGGGTGGCGCGGCGGGGAATCGTGGTCAACGACCTGATCCGCCGCTGGCGTCTCTACGTGTGGAGTTGGCTGTTCACCCGCCCGTTCAACGCTGTGCTGCGGGCGGATGGTCCGCTCTCGGTGCGCCGTGCACTTCGCCCAGGTGAACTGGCGGCGTTGACCGCCCGCGCGGGACTGGGGTGGCTATCCATTCAGACACATCTCGGCCACCGGATGACCCTCGCCGGCGAGCGGCCTCGTCCTGAGTCCCAACCCCCACCGGGTCGGCCCTAACAGCCCGTGGTGCAAGTTCCGCTGCATTCGACCGGCGCTGATCAGCCGATCTGTGTTGGTATTTTCCCTCTTCTCGCCTTGTGCCGGGTCGGCATTGCCAGGCGAGGGTCTCGGTGCGACGCGGGACTTTCACCATGGGCTGCTACGAGACAGCCGACTCCTGATACTCCCCAATGACGCGCGCCAGCGTCTCGAACATCCGGCGGCGGCGCTCGTCGTCACACTCGAGCAACGTGATGCGGAACCCGTGTCGCTGGCAGCAGAAGGACGACAGCGGCACGACCACGATGCCGGTCGCTCCCATGAGGTAGTAGACGAATCGGAAATCTGGCTCGGCGCTGGCGTGGAGGATGAATTCCTCGACCACCCGTTGCACCCGCTGGTCTGCAATCGGCAGGGACATCGACCCGGTGATCACGTCACGGTCGAACAGCACCGTCAAGTAGAAGGCGCCCTGGGGCTCATGGACGGTGATGCCTGGCACGGGACCGAGAATGGCGCACGCCTCGCTGGCCCGGCGCTTGTACTCCGTCGCCCGTGTCACCAGGTGCGTCGCATAGCGCGGGTCGCCCATGATCCGGGGAATCGCGCGCTGCGGGAGCGTGGTCGAGCAGACCTCCAGCATCTTGGCGTCTACGAGACTCCTGGCGAATCTGGCAAAGATCGGATCGGTGTCTTGATTGTAGAACTCCACCCACCCACACCGGGATCCGGGCCACGGGATCTCCTTGGAGATGCCTTTCAGTGA
Organism: Vicinamibacterales bacterium; assembly: GCA_937766455.1. Classification (GTDB taxonomy): domain Bacteria; phylum Acidobacteriota; class Vicinamibacteria; order Vicinamibacterales; family UBA8438; genus UBA8438. The sequence goes on from CALLXD010000017.1 coordinate 60,252, forward strand.
CAGACCGCACACGTCGCCGATGACGTCCGACAGATGCACGGCCGGCGCGCCGTTGTATGTAATGTTGATGTAGACCTCATCACACATGACGAAGAGATCGAACTCTCGCGCGATCTTAACGACCCCCTCCAGCGTGTCCCGGGAATAGACCACCCCCGTGGGGTTATCCGGATTGATGAGCAGGATGCCGGCGATGGCCGGGTTGTAGCGCACCTTTTGCCGAATTTCTTCCAGGTCCGGCTGCCAGGCCCGATCGGGATCGAGCGTGTACGTGATCGGGTGGTCGCCGGCGTGGGCGCCCTCGGCCGATGAATGCGTCGAGTAGGCCGGAGAGGGCCCGATGACGCGCGCCTCACGGCGCAGAAAGCCCATTGCCTTGGACACCGCATCGCCCAGCCCGTTGAAGAAGAGGATGTCGTCCGGACCAATCCGCGCGCCGCCTCGAGCGGTGACCCGGGTGGCTAGGAACTCGCGCGTTGCCGGCTCGCCACGGGTGGGGCAATACGCGTACGACGCGTCGTCGCGCACGAGGTCGGCGACGATGTCCTTGATCCAGTCGGGGATGCGTTCACCCTTCTGGATGGGATCCCCAATGTTTTCCCACGACATGTCCACGCCGAGGGCTTCAATACGCCCGGCTTGCTCGACGATTTCGCGGATGGCGTAGGTGAGCTCACCGGCGCCGATATGAACGATGTTGCGTCGCACCCCTGTCTCCTGCTTCACGCCCCCATCGAACGACGGTCGGACGCGGTTGCGACGGAGGCTACCATAGGAATTGGAGGGGGAGGCCAGCCTCGACGTCAGCGCTTGGATAATTGCCGTTCTGTAGCGAGCTACGCAATGCGCACACGTTGTCGTACCCAACTCCGGCGGGCACGTCGCCGGATCGCGCACGCGGCCGCTGGCGCCGGTCGACGATGTCGCGTGCCATCGTCGTCGCCACGCTCGCGCCGATCCTCTAGTGCTACAGTTGCTGGCTGACCGGGAGGTCGGCGATCGACGGGGTCGCCGGGACGCAGACATGAGCCTGAATCTCAGTGCGATGGTCATCGCGGTCACCGGCGGACGCGGCTTTCTCGGCTCGTACGTGTGTCGGCAACTCGCCAGCGCCGGCGCCGCCGAGGGCAACATTCGGCCGCTGGGGACGCAAGACTACGATCTCCGCGACAAGTCACAGGTTGCGGCGCTCTAACCGCGACGTGGAGCCCGACATCGTCATCCATCTGGCGGCGGTTGTCGGGGGAATCGGTGCCAACCGTGACAATCCAGGGCGCTACTTCTACGAAAACCTGGTGATGGGCGCCGAGCTCATCGAAGAGGGACGGAAGTACGGGCGGTTGCGGAAGTTTGTGGGCGTGGGGACGATCTGCGCGTATCCGAAGTTCACGCCGGTCCCGTTCCATGAAGACGAACTCTGGAACGGGTATCCGGAGGAGACCAACGCGCCCTATGGCCTCGCGAAGAAGATGATGCTCGCGCAGCTGCAGGCGTACCGCACGCAATACGACTTCCCCGGTGTATTTCTGCTGCCCGTGAACTCTGTATGGCCCTGGCGACAACTTTCATCCGAGTTCGAGTCACGTCATCCCCGCGCTGATCCGCAAGCTGGACGAGGCGATCGACGCGGGGCAGTCAGAGGTGACCGTGTGGGGCGACGGGTCGCCGACGCGGGAGTTCGTGCACGCCAGGGACGCCGCGCGAGGTGTCGTGCTCGCGACTGAACACTACCTCGATGTTGAGCCGGTGAACATCGGCGCCGGGATGGAGATTTCGATTGGCGATCTCGCCGCTCGACTCGCCGAGAAGATGGGCTACGGGGGGCGTGTCGTCTGGGACACCAGCAAACCGAACGGGCAGCCCCGGAGGATGCTCGACGTGACCCGAGCGCGAGAGCGCTTCGGGTTCCGCGCCATGATCGACTTCGAGGAGGGGCTGGCGGAAACGGTCACCTGGTGGCGTGAGAACAAGCAGCGAATCGTCGACGACGAGCCGGCGTGATTTTCGGCCGTCCTATCTTTTGGAGCGTGGCCCCTGGGGCTACGCTGGGGCGGCTCTCGCACGATGGTCACACGCGGCTGCGCGTCGTCGTCGACGCGGTCCTGACGCGGGCCGGTTTCATACATCTCGCCGCGATTCCGCATCCCGTCTGGCTCGCGGTGCCTGGGGGGGGGTGACGCGGGGCTGACACGCCGGTTGAACAGGAATGTAGAATTAGGATGATCTTCACGACATTGGTGTCGAGGCCAGGCGTGTAAAAGGCACAGATCGGCTGGTTTGTCGTCTGGCCCGTGTCTTGCTTTCCATCGAACCATTAGAATGACGGGCGTTGGCACGGGGCACGGTGTGGACGACCTGAAGGGGCTTTTCGGATAGACAACCGCGACAGACGTACAGGGAGGAACACGAACATGCCAAGCAAGTTGGAATACATCTGGTTGGACGGGTACAAGCCAACCCAGAGCCTGCGTTCGAAGACTCGCGTGCAGCGAGACTTTGGCGGAACGTTGGAAGAGTGCCCCATGTGGTCCTTCGACGGTAGTTCCACCGAGCAGGCCGACGGCAGCAACTCGGACTGTCTCTTGAAGCCAGTGGCGATTTTCCCGGACCCGGAGCGCACGAACGGATATCTGGTCATGACCGAGGTGCTGAATGCGGACGGCACACCGCATGCCTCCAACGGTCGCGCGACGATTGATGACGACGACGCAGATTTCTGGTTCGGGTTCGAGCAGGAATATTTCCTCTGGGATGCGATGACGCATCTGCCGCCGGGCTTTCCTCCCGGTGGTTACCCGGGGCCCCAGGGTCCGTATTATTGTTCGGTCGGCGCGAAGAAGGCCTACGGCCGCTCGTGTGTCGATGAGCATCTCGACGCCTGCCTGGCCGCCGGCATCAATGTCGAAGGCATCAACGCCGAGGTCGCCTCAGGCCAGTGGGAGTTCCAGGTGTTCGCCAAGGGCGCGAAGCGGGCTGGGGACGAGACGTGGGTCGCCCGGTACTTGCTTGAGCGTATCGGCGAGAAATACGACTACGCGATTGAATTCCATCCGAAGCCACTGGGCGACACCGACTGGAACGGTTCCGGTATGCACGCGAATTTTTCCAACACCGTGATGCGGGAGTCTGGCAAGGAAGAGACGTTCACGAACATCTGCGAGGCCTTCGGCGAGCGTATACCGAG
>CALLXD010000018.1 GCA_937766455.1 Vicinamibacterales bacterium
CACGACCGCCGACACCCACCATGAAGGTCGATTCGTCGTTTGAAAGAAATGAACCAACATTTGGATGGATCAGCTCACCGTTGTTGGTGTTGCCCACCCAGACTGGTTGCGCGTAGACCGCGACCCGGCTTGAAAGGGTTCTGGAGATAACCGCCCCGAAGGCTGGCGCGTACTCGTCCCGGAAGTTATTGGTTACCTCGATCGAGACGATCAAGTCCAGGCCGACCAGGTGGTCGCCCTGTCGCAGAACCTGCTGTTGTCCAAGGAACTGGATGGTCCGGGCGCTCGTGCGATAGGCCCCTACTTGGGTTGACGAGGTCAGACCGTATCGATACTTGAAGCCAAAAAGGCCGACGAATAGAACCCGAAAAGATCCTCGGCGAGGTTGCCAAAGCTGCCGTCCTCCAGTGGCCGAGTGAAGCGGTGGGTCAAACGGAACGCACCCTTGTGTTTCGGAAGGGCCCGGGTGGTGGACATCGTCACGACGGTGAAGTTGTCTTCGACCGGAAGGTCGCCGAGGTCGGGAGCAGACTCGCCACTCGCCGGTCGAATCGTAATGGCGCCGCTCATTCTTTCGTGGTCGACACCGCAGTACACGGAGCAGTAAAAAGGGTGCGTGCCCGGCTCTGACGCCACGAATTCAATGACGACCGGCTCGCCGCCTGCGGGAATCTGCTGCTGAATCCGCAGCGAGGGGATCGAGATGCCATGGGCGACGTCGACCGAACGGACGATCAGTCGAACGCGCTCACCCTCCTGAACCTCGATGGCGTCGGGTGCGAAGCTGAACCGGCCGGCGGCGATTTCGATCTCCGTGGCAGGCTGATCCGTCGACGCAGCGGTCGCTTGTTCCGCCGCACTATTCCCGGGAGACGCGATTGACATGAACGCAAGCACGCCGACGATGAGATACAACCGCACTTTGAGCCCTATTTCTGCCTGTCGTCGCGATGATGGCGGGACCTTCGCACGCTACGCTACTTACGTCGAGACGGTGAGCTTCGTTGCGCTCTGGAAATACGGGATTGTCCCGCTCGCTGTTGATCTTCGCGAGCGGCGGCTTCTGCTGTGATTCTATGCGACCCGCTCGGTAGACGCCTCCTCCTTGGCTTCGAGCACATCGAGGGCTGCGACCAACTTCGGAATGTCGCGCCAGCCGTGGACCCGCCTGAACGTCTTCTCCGCTTCGACGATGGCCGCGCTGACCCAGCGTATGACCATCATGCCGTTGCGCCACCGCTTCACGTTGCGCGAGTAGGTCGCAATGGTGCTGTTGAAGTTCTCGATCGCGTTGGTGGTGCGGAGCTTCCGATACAACACGCCGGTGACACCGAGGCGTTGGAGCGTGAGGGTGTCGTCGAGCCCCTCGCGCACGGACGCCGCTGCGCCAGGATGGTCCGTCTCGAGCGACGTGGCCAGGCGCTTCAAGTGTCGGTGCGCCACCGCGACGTCTCCCGCGGTCCAGGCGTCCCGCAGCCTGGCCGTCACGTTCGCGTGCAATCGCTCCGGGAGGTGGCCCAGAATGTTGCGCTGCTTGTGGAGCTGACACCGTTGGATCGCGGCCAGCGCCCCGAAGACCGTGCGGATGGCCGAGGTGAGGGCCTTCGCGCCGTCGATCACAAAAAGGCGCGCCCGGTCGGGATCCAATCCGCGATCCACGAGGTCGCGGAGCAGCGCCTTGACGACGCGGCTGTGCTCGGTGTGCCCTTCGCGCAGGCCCAGAATCTGCTTTTTGCCCTCGCCATCAATGCCCAGCGCGATTAACACCGTGTGGTCGCCCAGGATGATCCCGTCGATCAGCACGATCGGAAAGTGGCGGTCCCCGAGCGGCATCGTCAGCCAGGTGGTCAGCTGCGTGGTCGTCAGCGCGACATACCGGCGCGAGACGGCGCTCTTCGACGTCGACCGCTCACTGACCTCGTCCGGTAGCGGGTCGAGGCTCCGGGCGTACTTTCGCGTCGAGATCCCGCAGGCCACGGCGTTCACCGTCTGCGCGTCCAGCGGGTCTTGGTCCGAGGCGAACGCGAAGCTGGGCAGCGTGAGCTCCTGCCCAGCCTGACTGCGGACGCGGGGGCGCGTCATCTGAATCCGGCGCCCCCTGAGCGTGACCTCGCTCGGCGCCGTGCCCGCGCGGCCCGCCCGTCGGTCGGGGTTGTGTTTTCCGCGCGGCCCGCACAACTCGGTGCGGTCCTGCTCCATCATGGCGTCGAGGACCTGTTGGCCGGCTTTGTCAACTTAACAAAGGCGGTGCGAAGTTCGGCGTCGAGAAACGTACCCGTGCGTCTTTAGCTGGCAGACGTCGCTGTCTTCCACGCGAGGAAGGCCTGCGCTCGAAGCAGCCGGTAGTCAGCCGCGCGAAGCAGGTGGCGGCCGACCCGGAACAGATTCTGGACGACGCCGTGCACCGATGCGAAGCGCTGCAGATGCGCCGCCGACTTGAACCGACGCATCTGGCGCTCGCGTTGCCGCGTCGGCTGGTGTGAGGCCTCCGCGCGGTTGTTCTCGTACTGCCGGGTGCTGTGCACCACCGACGGCATCGCAGTGCGGTGCGCGGCGCCGTAGCTGCCGAGCTTGTCCGTGATCGAGCCGCCGGGGCGCCCGGCCTTGGCCTCTTCAACAGCTTCCGGAAGAACCGCGCCGGCGGCCCGACTGATTCCGCCGCGACTGTACAAGGATGTCGATCACGTCGCCGTCCTCGTCCACCGCCCGCCACAGGTACTGCCGCCGCCCCCGGGTCCTCACGAACACCTCGTCCAAGTGCCACGTGTCGCCCATGCGGCCCCTCCGGCGCCGCAACCGCCGCGCGTACTCGACCCCGAACGTCAGGCACCACGGCCGGATCGCCTCGTACGTCACCGTCATCACCGCGCTCCGCGAGCAGATCCTCGACGTCCCGGAAGCTCAGGCCGAAACGGAGGTACACCCACACCGCGTGGGCGAATGATCTCGGGCGGAAAGCGGTATCACGCGGTACGCGGACGGCTGCTGGCTCATCCGGCTCACTCTGTCACGCGGGGGCTCAACCTGACAGAACCGAGCAGAGACTTGGTAGTGCCCGAGCGATGTGCCGGGGGCGAGTGCCATGAGATGTGTGGCCGATTATACCGAGCCGGGTGCGCGGGCGCCGGATGCCGCGCACAATTCAAGGAATCTGTCGCACATTCGTCGCACATCGACCAATCCGCGGGTCCATCTCTGGACTAGCAAATCGGCGGCGAAAATATCCGTTAATGCCCGTCGTTACGGGCCTAAGTGTTGGTGCGGAAGGGGGGACTTGAACCCCCACGAGACTAAGTCTCACAGGCTTCTGAGGCCTGCGCGTCTGCCAATTCCGCCACTTCCGCAAGTGAGGGAGGGTTCGGCGGGTCAGCCGAACGCGCAAGTATACCCAACCAAGCTGGGGGGCGCCAGCGGTGACGTCGGCGCGAACCGCGCGGGGCCGGTCACGTATACTCAGGTGTAGCCGCGAGGCGGCCCGGACACGGCCATGGGGTGGCGAGTGTCGTGTCGCTAAAGGTCCACTGCATAGTGGTTTAGGTGCCGACGGGGTCGGCACACGAGGAGGCGCGCCGTGCGAACTAGTCGCGGGGGCAGATTCATCGTCGTGTTCTTGCTGTTGGCGGTGGTCACGTCGATGACCGGTCTGGCCGTGATGTATTTCATGGTGTCCCGGGCGCCGACGGTATCGCCCAATTCCGTGCTCTCGCTGCGGTTGCCTGGGGGGCTCTCGGAGCGGCAGGCAAATCCGTTCCTGACCTCATTCTCAGGCGACGCGCCGACCATTCGGTCGGTCGTCGATAGCCTGCGCAAGGCGAAGGTCGATTCCCGTATTCGCGGTGTGATTTTGTTGCCGTCGGGGCCGCAGCCGCTGTGGGGGAAGGCGCAGGAGATACGCGACGCGGTGCTGGACTACCGGGAGTCCGGAAAGCCGATCGTGGCGTTCCTCGAGTTCGGCGGGACGCAGGAGTACTACGTGGCCTCGGCTGCGAACAAAGTGTTTCTGATGCCGGGAAGCCCGTTGGACCTGGTAGGCGTGGCGAGTTACGAGATGTTCTTCCGCGGCGCGCTCGACAAGGTCGGGGCGCATGCCGACATGCTCAATTCGGGGGACTTCAAGACGGCGGCGAACGTCTACACGGAAACCACGATGACACCGGCGCATCGCGAGATGGCGGAGTCGCTCAACCGTGACCTCTATGAGCAGATCATCGAGGGCATCGCCGACGGGCGGGGCAAGACGAAGGACGAGGTCCGGGGTCTGATCGATGACGGGCCGTTCTTGCCGGCCGATGCGCTGGCGTCTGGTTTGGTGGACGCGTTGGTCTATGCAGACGAGGTGAAGCAGCAGGCGCCGTTTGACGAAGTGAACTGGCGGGTCATCACCGATCGTGACTATCGACAGATCGGACTCGAGTCGGTTGGCCTCAATCGCGGCCGGGGTATTGCCCTGATCTACGCCGTCGGCACGATCAACTCAGGCAGCGGCGGGGTGGGCCTGACGGGGGGCGAGGTACTCGGGTCTGACACGTTGGTGGCGGCGATACGGGCCGCACGGGCCAACGACGCGGTGCGGGCGATCGTGCTACGTATCGACAGCCCGGGCGGTTCGGCCGTGGCGTCTGATGCGATCTGGCGCGAGGTCATGCTGACGAAGAAAGAGAAGCCGGTGATCGCGTCCATGTCCGACCTCGGGGCGTCTGGCGGGTACTACATTGCGATGGGCGCTGACGCGATTGTGGCGCAGCCGGCGACCTTGACCGGGTCGATCGGGGTGGTGGCGGGGAAGGTTACGACCGGGGGCGTCTACGAGAAGCTCGGGATCAACATCGAGCCGGTGAGCCAGGGCCGGTTCGCCGAGATTTACTCGCCGGTCCGTCCGTTCTCGGATGTCGAGCGGGCCAAGATGCAGGAACACATCGACGCCATCTACGAACAGTTTCTCGTGAAGGCGGCTGAGGGACGCGGGACCACCCGCGATGCGATTCACGAGTTGGCGCAAGGGCGGGTTTGGACCGGACGACAAGCGCACGAGCGTGGTCTGGTTGACGAGCTTGGGGGCTTGCCCCGCGCCATCGCCTTGGCGAAGGAACACGTCGGTATTGACGCGGAGGAGGAGGTCCAGCTGATCGTCTATCCGCGTCCGAAGAGCCTCTTCGAACTGTTGAACGAGGGGTTCACGGTGACGCAGGCGGCCGCCCGGTTGGGGTGGCTGCCGGTCTCGCCGCAGGCGTTAGAGGCCGTCGCTGCGCCGCTGCGCATGTTCCGAAGCGGCGAGCCCCTCGCCCTGATGCCCAGCGTGTTCGTGTTCTAGACCCACCTAGTCGCTAGACGATCGCCTGCGCAAACGCGGCCATGTCGATATCGATGATCAGCTTGGTCTTCGCCTTCTCCATGTAGGCGGAGAAGAACTGATTCTGCCGCTCGGCCGTGAGCTGCGAGCGGAGGGTCTCGCGCGCCACGGCGAAGTCGGCGTCGGAGGCCTCCTGGCGTTCCAGCACGCGCAGGACCACAGCCGTGTTGCCGGTGAGAATGGGCGCGCTCGTCTCGCCGACCGGAAGCGCGAAGGCGCCGGCCTCGACGGCCGGACTGAGTCCGATACCCGGAATCGCAGTGCCGCGCGCGAGTAGCTCGCTGGTATTCACGTCAAGCCCGGCCTCCTGCGCAGCCGCGTCGAACTCGGCATCCGGCGTGGGCGTCAGCAACGCGACAATCTCGGCGGCCCGTGCTTGCGCCGCCTGGTACGCCTTGCGGCGAATTACGTCGTCGCGCAGTCGCGTCTCGATTTCTTCGAGCGGTGGCACATACGGATCCTGAATACCGGTGACCGTGACGAACGCGGGGCCAGTCGGCGTCTGAATGGGGCCATCGACCTCGCCCTCGGCGAGTTGAAACGCGCGCGCCGTGACTTCCGACGAGAAGCCGAGCCCGAGAATCGGCTCACCGGGTGCCGCGAATGCGCTCTCCTGCGCTTCGAGACCACGTCGCGATGCGGCGGTGTCCATGTCAGCCGCGGTCGTGATCTCCAACGCCATGGCGTCGGCCAGGGCAGTCGCGCGGGAGTCCGCACTTTCCTGCTTCAGGAGATCCACGATGCTCGCGCGGACGCTGTCCAGGGTCTGCGACACGCCACCCGTTTTCTCGGTCGCCGTGATGATGTGGATGCCGACCAGGCTGGTCACGGGATCGCTGATCTCGCCCTGGTCGAGCGCGAAAGCGGCGCCTTCGAATTCGGGGGTGAACTGACCCGGGGCGATTTCCCCCAGGTCACCGCCGACAAGCTTGGTGGCCTCGTCGTCGGAGTGCTCGGCGGCGAGCGCGGCGAAGTCGGCCCCTCCGCGGGCCTCAGCCACAATCGCTTCCGCTCGCGCCTGCACCGCGGCGACGTCTTGGCCGCCGGTGCGCAGCAGAATCTGGCTGGCGCGAAGGGTCGTGGGCTCGGTATAGCGATCGAGGTTGTTGTCGTAGTACGCCTGGACGTCGGCGTCGATTGGTGCGAACGCGGCCTTGAGGGCGGGCACGTCAATCAGCACGAATCGCAGCCGTCGCTTTTGCGGGACGAGATAGTCCTCGGCATCTTGCGCGTAGAGGGCGGCGACGTCCTCGTCCGTGGCCTCGATACCCTCGCGGAAGTCGTCGGCCCGGAAGGCAATGGTGCTCACACGGATCTGTTCGTTTCGGTTGGTGTATTCCTGCTGCAGGTCGTCGTCGCTGATGGTGATCCAGTCAGTGACGGCCGCTTGCAGACGCTCGAGTGTCAGCGCCCGTCGTACGTTCTCCTCGAACTGCGCCGGCGAGCTGGGGGGCTGCTGGACGCGGAGCAATTGCGAGTACGCCGCTTCGCCCACGAACTGTCCGTTCTGCTGGAATGCCGGCAACGACACGATGCGTTCGCGCACTTCAGCGTCGGTCACATCGAAGCCCAGGCGCTCCGCCTCCGCATAGGCTGCGTATTCGTCCACCATCTGTTGTAGCAACTGGCGGTCGATACCCATCGACTGCAAGATCTCTGACGTGATCTCGCCGCCCGATTGCGCCTGATAGCTCTGGAGCTGCTGCAGATAGATGTTTCGGAACTCGCCGACCGTAATCTCTTCGTCGCCCACGCGCGCAAGCACGTCGGTCATAGCCCCGGTCACTTCTGGTGCTTGCTGCACGAAGGACGGAACATACAGAAACACGAAGGCGAGACAGACCAGCGCCAGGCTCCACTTTAGCCAGCCTTTATGCTGACGCATGCGATCGAGCATCGTCATCGTTCGTCGACTCCTGTGAGCGGCGCGGTCTTCTCCCGGCTGCGCTCGTCCGGCGGCATCCCATCGGGACGACGCGCCATGCATTTATTCCAACTGGGCAACACCGCAATCGCGGTGCCGGACCCGACGCCGCAACCCCTCGTTCATGCCGGGTATCTGGCTCGGGCCGCACGTGATGGGCGGCTCAACACTCGATTTTACGTCAGGCTGCGACCTTGCGGCAACCTACTGGGGCATCGGCCGGCTGAGAACTGGTCAACGTCTTGGTCGAATACCGGCGAATTCGGTCCCCTGGACGGTCAAGCGGAGGCGGTTGGCGGGTCGATGGCTCGCTGACCGGGTCTGGCGGTCCCGGATGCCAGTCTGAGTGCACTACTTTGGTGCGTCCTGGCACACTAAATATGTTATATTTGCAGACAGTGAAGGACTTAGGGGAACTGACAGAACAAAATTATAAGTGATCCCGTTCGCGATTGCGGTGAAGCACCCAAGACGAGAACACGCCCGCTCCGTCACGCGCCATTTCGGAGAGAATCGGGCCGTACTAGAACTCGCTTGCGCGGGGGCTCGCCTCAGCCGCTACGGGATGCATCGGTGGGGCCAACCCGCCGCGGTTGCAAACGGGGCGACTTAGCATGCCGGTACGGGGGCACAGCAGGACCGCGCAACGACGGCACAACACGCCCCCCGCAGCCCTGACGCTCGCCGTTTTTCATCATCCCACCTCGGACGTTCAGACCCATATCGCCTCGCTGCAACGACTGAAGCGCTACCGGGTAGTGTGCCGCTCGCAGGAGGAGGCGTCCGCCGCACTGACGGCGAGCGACCTCGGACCGGTTGGTGCGGTGTTCTGGGAGCTGTCACCGGGACGACGGCCGAACTGGCTCCGCCTGCGGTCCATCGCCGGCGAGAGGCCGGTCGCGTCCTATTCGGCCGATTGCGCTGTGGCTGTCGCTGAACGCTCACGTGACCTCGGGTTTGCGACCCATTTGACAACCCCGTTGGACGCGATTGATGTGGCCCATCACATTGCGCTGGCCGTTCCCGGAGACCTGGCCACTCGGTGGCGGCGCACCCAGGTGCCGCTGGCTCGCTTTCTGGATCGGGTCCCGATGTTTACGCAGGTCGCCCGTCACGTGGCGGCGTCGTTCGAGCCGTTGCCAGTAGCCGAAGCGCTGGTGGGGCGCGCGGCGGCGTGGCTGCCCGCCGCGCACTGGGCGGTCGTGGGCTCGGACGAGACCGGATCGCCCGCATTGCTAGCCACTTCGCGACTACCGATCGAACTGGAAGCGGCGGTGTGCGCCCTGGGGGCGCAGGTGATGCGTTCGGAGCAGGGCACCGGGTCGCGCGACCTGAGCCAGGACCGGCGCGGTAGCACCGCCGCGGGGGTGGCCGCCCTCGCGTTCCCGCTGTCGTGTCGCGGTCGCACCATCGGCGCGCTGGTCGGCACAGACATGACCACGTCGGCACGTGTTCCGGTGTTGTCTGCGCGGGTCAGGGAGGCGATGCACAGGCTCTTGGAGCCTGCCGCACTCGCACTCGACAACGCGATTCGGATGGAGCGGGCACAGGCGCTGACCGGCACCGACGACCTTACGCAACTCTTCAACTCGCGCTACCTGGGTGAGGTGCTGCGCCGGGAGGGCAAGCGGGCGGTTCGGTCACGGCAGCCGTTGTCGTTGCTGTTTATTGACCTCGACGGCTTCAAAGAAATTAACGACACGCGCGGGCATCTCTACGGCAGTCGCGCCTTGGTTGAGGCCGGCGCGGTTATTCGGGCCTGCGCACGCGAGACGCGATGTGGTCGCGCGGTTTGGCGGCGACGAGTTCGCGGTCGTGCTGCCGGAGACGGGCGCCGACGGCGCCATGGTGGTGGCCGAGCGCGTCCGTGAGCGCATCGCAGAGCACGACTTTCTCGCGAGAGAGGGATTGAATTGCCGGCTGACCGCGTCAGCCGGCGTGGCGACGTTGCCTGACTTGGTGCCCACCGTCGACGGCCTGCTGCAGGCGGCCGATGACGCGATGTATCGGGTGAAGGCACATGGGAAAGATGGCATCCGACTCGCGAAGGCAGTGGCGTAGGCCACGCCGAGCGAGTTGACGGTGGCGAGGAGGACTATTTCTGTTGGGTGTCCGTTCTTTGTTCGCGTTGTTCTCCAGTGATCTGGCCATCGATCTCGGTACCGCCAATACGTGTGTGTACGCGCGGGGGAAAGGGATCATCGTCAACGAGCCGTCGATCGTAGCCATCAACAAGGTCAACGGGCGCGTTGAGGCGGTCGGGCAAGTGAGGCGAAGGACATGCTGGGGCGCACCCCCGGCAACATCGTCGCCATCAAGCCGATGAAGGACGGCGTCATCGCCGACTTCGAGGTGACCGAGAAGATGCTCACCTACTTCATCAAGAAGGCCCACAACCGGACCGTCTGGGTGCGGCCGCGGATCGTCATCGGCGTGCCGTCCGAGATCACGCAGGTTGAGAAACGGGCCGTGAAGGACAGCGCCTATCGGGCCAAGGCGAGCGAGGTGCTTCTCGTCGAGGAGGCGATGGCCGCCGCCATCGGCGCCGGCATGCCCATCACCGAGCCGGCGGGCAGCATGATCGTCGACGTCGGCGGCGGCACCACCGACATCGCGGTGATATCGCTGGCGGGCATCGTCTACAGCAAGGCGGTCCGCGTCGCGGGCAACGAGATGGACGAGGCCATCATCCACGTACATCAAGAAGACCTACAACTCTGCTCATCGGCGAGCGCACCTCCGAGAACATCAAGATGCGGGTCGGCTCCGCGTATGGCCTCGACGCGCCGATGCACGATGGAGATCAAGGGGCGCCACCTGATTGAAGGGGATGCCCGAAGACGATCACGATCACCGACGAGGAGATTCGGGAGGCGCTCGCCGAGACCGTCAACGTCATCGTCGACGCGGTCCGCGTCGCGCTCGAGCGCACGCCGCCCGAGCTCTCCGCCGACATCGTCGACCGGGGCATCGTGCTCACTGGCGGCGGCTCCCTCCTGAAGAACCTCGACAAGCGATCTGCGCGAGGAGACCGGGTTGCCCGTCGCGATGGCCGAAGACCCGCTGTCGTCCGTCGTGCTCGGGGCCGGGCAGATGCTCTCCGAGTTCGCTCTCCTGCGGAAGATCTCGATCGACTAAATTGCGCCGTCGCACCGGCGTCCTGCTGCTGGCTGTGGTCGTCGGCCACCTCGTGTTGATCTCCGTCCAGGTCAACACGCCGTCCGGCGTACGCCTGCTGGAAGGCGTGACGTTCGGTGTGTTTTCGGAGGTGCAGCGGGGGCGTCGCGCGGGCCATCGGGGGCGCGACCGGCCTGTGGGAGGGGTATGTCGGTCTTGTCTCCGTCGAGGCGGAGAACCGCGAGCTGCGCGAGGACGTCGCTCAGTTGCAGCTACGGCTGCAGGGAGAACGTGCGATGGCGCAGCGAGCACGGGGCCTGGAAGAGCTGCTGGGGTTCCGCCGCAATGTCGCGTTTTCGACCGTCAGTGCTCGGGTGATCGCGGGAGACGCGACACCGTATTTCCGTACCGTGACCATCGACCGGGGTACAGGCGACGGCGTGCTGCGCGACGCAGCCGTGGTCTCGCCCGATGGGGTGGTTGGCCGGGTGCTCAACGACCCCGGTTCCCGAGCGGCCAAGGTGCAACTGTTGATCGACCGGAGCGCCGCGGCCGGGGTGTTGATTGAACGGACCCGTGTGCAGGGCGTGGCGATGGGCGACCTCGACCAGGACCTGCTTCGCATGGAATACGTGTCGAAGCTGGACGACGTTCGGGTCGGAGACATGGTCGTGACCTCGGGTGCCGATGGTGTGTACCCGAAAGGCGTGCCGGTGGGACAGGTGGCCGAGGTCGGGGGGGGCCCCGGTCTCTATCAGACGATTCACGTGCGGCCGATGGTTGCATTCGGAGACCTGGAAGATGTGCTGGTGATCGTCGCGGAGTCCACCGCGTCGACGGCCGCAGCCGGTGGCGGATGAAGACGGCCTGGGTCGGGTTGGCGCTGGCGGTCGCCCTGGCTGTGCAAACGACGGTGGCGCCGCTGCTTGCCGGAATTGGGGTGACCGTAGACCTGGTCTTGGTGGTGGTCGTGCTGGTGGCGATTTCCAGTGGTCCGGTGGGTGGGTTGTGGGCCGGTACCGTTGGCGGCTTGGTTCAAGACGCCTTGTCCGGCGGTGTGATCGGCGTTGGGGGGCTCACGAAGACGCTGTTGGGGTATGCGGTCGGCGCTTTAGCGGTGCAGTTCGACGTGTCGCGACCGTGGTACCAGGCGTTGGTGGTGTTTTTGGCTTCGCTCCTACACGCAGCCTGCTTTGTCGGGTTGTACGGTTTACTGTCGGATGACCGGACGGTGACGTCGTACGGGGGCGTTCTGACGCAAGCCGCGGCCAACACGGTAGTCGCCGCCGGAGTCGCGATGGCGTTGAGCGCCGCACCGGAGGTGCTCACGCGTCGGCGGCTACGTCGGCGCAGACTGACCAGGCGCTTCGGAGGCTAGGCGGGTGATGGTGCGAACTCAGGAAGAGCGGTGATGACAGGCGAACTCGAGACACACGGAGAGGGACGTCGCGATAGCATGACGCTTCCGCTGCTGTTGCTGCGGACCTCGGTGGTCCTCGCGTTCGTGGCGCTCGGGGTGGCGTTCTGGTCGCTCCAGGTGGGGCAGCACGACCGATATCACCAGCTGGCAGAAAACAACCACCGGCGGACGGTCGGTCTTCGCGCGCCCCGAGGGAACGTGTTCGACCGCGACGGGCGCATATTGGTGAAGAACCGGAATTCGTTGAACATCTCGTTCGTGCGTGAGCAGGTCGCCAGATCTTGAACGCACCATCACGTTGCTGTCTGAGGTGGCGGGGGTCCCCTCGACTGCACTCTGGTCGGTTGTCGAGCGGAACCGGAGAGCCCCGGCCTACCAACCGGTGGTCTTGATCCGAGACGCAACCATCGGACAGGTGTCGGCGGTCGCGGCCCACGCGCTCGAGATGCCAGGGCTCTCTGTGCAGGAGTTGCCGGCCCGACACTACGAGGCGGAGGAGGTCGCGGCCCATCTGTTTGGCTACGTGGGGCAGGTGAGCGACCCGCAGTTGGGGACGGCCGAATTCGAGGGCGTGCGCAGCGGCATGGTCGTGGGGAAGTCCGGTATCGAGAGCACCTACAACCAGCTGCTGATGGGCACGGACGGTGCCCGCCAGGTGGTGGTTGACGCGATCGGTCGCGAGATCGACACCGTTGGTGAGATTGCGCCAAGCGAAGGCCGGCAACTCCAGTTGACCCTCGACTACGATCTCCAGGAGGCGGCCGAAGCCGCGTTCAAGCAGGCCGGTTTCGATGGCGCCGCCGTGGTGCTGGACCCGCGGTCTGGCGAGATCCTGTCTCTGGTGAGTCTGCCGGCCTACGACCCCAATGCGTTCGCCATGGGGATTGATAGCGCCACCTGGAGCGGACTCAACGAGGACACACGGCGGCCATTGAACAATCGGGCGCTACAGGGCCGATACTCTCCTGGGTCCACCTTCAAGATTGCGATGGCCGTGGCGGCGCTTGAGGAGGGGATCATCGACGCTGACGATCGCGTCGCGTGCCACGGCGGTGGCACGTTCTACGGGCGGTTCTACAAGTGCTGGGGCAGTCACGGCAGCGTGAATATGCGTGAGGCGCTCGAGCAGTCGTGCAATACCTATTTCTACACGCTGGGCCAGAAGATGGAGGTCGACCAGATTCACAAGTGGGCCACCGCGCTCGGGCTGGGCGTGCTCAGCGGTATTGACCTCCCGCATGAGGTTCAGGGCCTCGTGCCCTCGACGGCGTGGAAGCGCGAAGCGCGTGGTGAGCCGTGGTATCCGGGCGAGACGATTTCCGTCGCGATCGGGCAGGGGGCTGTGGACGTCACGCCGCTGTCGCTGGCGGTCATGATGGCCACGGTGGCGAATGGCGGCACCCGGGTGACCCCCCATCTGCTCAAGGCCGTGAACGACGGCGACGGCTGGGTCCCGGCCCAGCCTCCTGGGCCGCGCTCCCAGGTCACCCTCTCCCCGGAGACGATCAGTGCCGTCACTGACGGGCTCTGGAACGTGGTCAACCGGACCGGCACCGGTGGCCGGGCCCGGATTCGAGGGTCGGGACGTCATCGGCAAGACCGGCACCGCGCAAGTGATCTCCTTGAAGGGGCGTGCGGCGGCCGGAGAGACGGATCCCGCGTTCTTCGACCATGGCTGGTTTGTCTTCGCGGCACCCGCGCACGCGCCGGAGATCGCCGGGGTCGTGTTTGGTGAGCACAACGAACACGGGTCACTGAGTGCGCCCATCGCGAAGCATGTCATGGAGACGTACTTCGCCAAGCAGGACGGTCGTCCGCTGCCAGTGCTGCCCCTACCTGCCCCCCCGGCAGTCGTTCCCCCGTTGGCTTCGACGGCCGTGGTGACCAATTAGGATGCTCGAGCGACGACTCTATCGGCACATCGATTGGCTGCTGCTGTTGGCCATTCTGCTGCTGTGCGCGATTGGCGTCACCATGATCTACAGCACGACCTATGACCCGACGACCGGGCTCGCCGGGTCGCAGGTGTCCACGCAGATGTGGGCACTGGGTCTCGGGCTGGTCGCGTTCATCGTCATGCTCTCGGTCGACTACCGGTGGTTCTCGGATTCCACGGTGTTGATTGGTCTCGCGTTGCTGGCCGCGCTCGGCTACGCGTTGCTGTTTGGGACGGAGGGTGGCGGTGCTCGTCGGTGGATCGGGTTGGGTCTGTTCAATCTGCAGCCGTCCGAGTTCGCGCGGATTGTGGTGGCGTTGGCACTGGCGACGCTCTTCGCTGATCGCCGTCGCGGACCACACACGCCCACGGGCTGGCTGATGACGGTGCTCATCATCGGTACGCCATTCCTGTTGATTGCGCGGCAGCCCGACCTGGGCACCGCGGTCACCCTGCTCCCGGTCTGCTTCGGGATTCTCATCTTTGCCGGTCTGCGTCTACGGTATGTCGCCGTCGTGGTGCTGCTTGCGGCGCTGGCCGCACCGGTCGTGTGGGCCTACGGGCTCCAGGACTATCAGAAGCAGCGGCTCTCGAGCTTCCTCGACCCGGAGCAGGACGCACGCGGCGCCGGCTACCAGCAGATTCAGGCGCGCATTACGGTCGGGTCCGGCGGTCCGCTTGGAAAGGGGTTTCTGGGCGGCACCCAGAGCCAGTACAACTTTCTTCCGGTTGCACACAACGACTTCATCTTCTCGGTGCTCGCTGAAGAGCAAGGGTTCCTGGGCGTGGTGGTCGCGCTTGGGTTGTATCTGTTTGTCATCCTGCGGGGGCTTGACGCCGCCCGGCTGGCCAAAGACCGCTTGGGTACGTTCTTGGTGGTCGGTCTGATGTCCGGGTTTGCGTTCCAGGTGATCTACAACATCGCCATGTCAGCTGGGCTCGCGCCGGTGAAAGGACTCACATTGCCGTTGATGAGTTATGGCGGGTCTTCCGTCATTGCTACGTTGGCGGCGTTCGGACTTGTCCTCAACGTGAGGATGCGTAGATTTACGAACTGAGGCACGTCGCGGGCGTTGGGAGTGACACCTTCGCGCGCGGCATTCACACTCGCCGTCGCACGACGCTGGGAACAGCGCCGCGCGGATGGCAACGGAAGCGGTCGATACTGCCGATGACCAGACCCGCGGACCCTGTCCTACCGCCGACGCTCGCAGACGCCCCTGGCGTGTGCAGCGTCTGGGGAGAGACCGGTGTGTCGGGTGGAGTCAGGGTGAGACTGGGCTTCCGCATCTGGAGCTGTATTCATGAACAAGGAGATGATCATCTCCACGAGCGGTCACGAAACGATGGCCGCCATTCTCGAAGACGACCAAGTGGTCGAAATTTTTGTCGAACGCGACCAATCGCTGGGCGCGGCGGGCAACATCTATAAGGGACGCGTCTCGAAGGTCCTGCCAGGGATGCAGGCCGCCTTCGTCAACCTTGGTCTGGAGCGCGACGGATTCCTGTATGTCGCCGATGTCATCGATCCGTTGGCGTCGATGGATGGGATCGACGCCGATGACGACGGAGACGGAGACGCGGAGCCAGACACCAAGAACGGCGGAGGCGCACCGAGCGCCGGGTCGGGCGGTGGACGTGGCCGCGGACGCGGCCGAGGACGCGACCGCAATCAGTCAGACCTGCCGATCGACAAGCTGCTGACCGCCGGGCAGGAGATCGTGGTGCAGGTGGTGAAGGAGCCGCTCGGCACCAAGGGCGCCCGCATCACGTCGCATGTCTCGATTCCAGGCCGGTTCCTGGTCTTCATGCCGACGGTGGACCACATCGGCGTGTCACGAAAGATTGCGTCTCGAGACCAGCGCGGTCGCCTTCGACGGATTGTCCGAGACTTCCGTACCGAGCACGGGATGCCAGGCGGCGTCATCATCCGCACCGCGGCGGCGGACCGGCCCGAAGAAGACATCATCAGCGATCTCACGTATTTCCATGAGTTGTGGACCGAAACGGTCAAGAAGGGTGAGAACCGGCGGGCGCCGGTGTGTATCCATCGTGAGGAGAGCTCTGGTCGCGAAGCTCCTGCGTGACCTCCTGACCGACGACTTTTCCACCATCCGCATCGACGACGCGGGCGAATATCAGAAGGCTGTCAAGCTGGTTGAGCGGATCATGCCGGACATGGTGTCCCGCGTACATCGGTACGACAAGGATTTCCCGATCTTTGAGGAATACGGCGTGCAGGCCGAGATCGACAAGGGGCTGCGCAGCAAGGTGTGGTTGAAATCGGGAGGCTACATCGTCATCAATCAGACCGAGGCCCTGGTCGCGATCGATGTCAATACCGGGCGCTACGTGGGCAAGCGGAGCGGTCGTCTTGAGGACACCATCGTGAAGACGAACCTCGAGGCGGTCACCGAGATCGTCCGGCAGGTCCGTTTGCGCGACCTGGGGGGCATCATCGTCCTCGACTTCATCGATATGGAGGAGCGCAAGAACCGCCAAAGCGTCTATCAGGCGTTCGAGCAGCAGATTCGACGCGACCGATCGCCATCGAAGGCGGTCCAGGTCACCGAGTTCGGCCTCATCATTACCACCCGCAAGCGGGTCAAGCAGAGCCTGGAACGTCAGTTGACCGAACCGTGCCCGTACTGCTCAGGGAGCGCGGTCGTGAAGTCGACGTCAGCGATCTGTTATGAGATCTTGTCTGAACTGCGCAAGATCAGCAGCGACCTGAATGGCCACCGCGTGCAACTCCGCGTCAATCCAGATGTCGCGCGCGCGCTCAAGGCCGAAGCGCGGGGCGTCATGAAGGAAATCGAGCGCACGCTCGATCGGAAGATCGTCCTGCACCCGGATGCCCTCTTGCATCACGAGCAATTCGACGTCATGACCGTCGAGAGAGGGTAGGCACGGCGCCGGCCGGCGCCACGACGACGACGCGCCAATGACGGCACGGGGTAGCCTTGCCGGGGCCACTCCAACGGTGTCGGCTAGCCTACGACCAGATGGATGATGTAGTGGGTGTTGTTCTGGTTCGACCACACGCGCAGGTAGTCGTTCCCTCTGAGTAGCTCGACCCGCGATGTGCCGCTCGCCGGCGGCGCCGTCTTCGCCACGCTTCTGAATTTCGCTCTGAGGGACGATACTCACCACCTCGCGGCCGCGTACCTCGTCCCCTTGGCGAAACTCGACCCAGCGCTCAAGCACCTGCAACTGGCCGGGAGCGTCAGGGGTGGCCGAATCGCCGGTGACCTGCACCTCGTATGTGCCAGAAGCGAGTGCCTCGCCGTTGGCCATGACCCGCCGCGGCAGTTCTACGGATCCCAGTGCGACCTGGCCGGCCGGTACGTCGACCCTGGCCGGTGCCGTCTGTGCCCGGGCCACGTTGGCGGGACCGACGGTGAATCCGAGGATGGCAGATGCCAGGATGAGACTGGTGGTGTGCTGTCGCTTCATGTTCCCTCCCGCAGCGGGTGCCGCAGGCTGCTGGGATCAGCGTGCGCCCGAGCCGGGCCCATGGTACCAGAACTGCACATGGCGGCAGAAGGCCGCCGGCTCTCAGTCTGGCCGGCTCGTCCCCGAGCGTCCAGCGAACGGCGGCGAACTGACGGATGGTGCTGGGCCCTACGATGACGCCCTCGTCCCGCAGCAGGCGACGTTTCAGGAGTTGGTCGCTATAGCCGCCGAGGCGTCCGCCGGCACCGACCACCCGGTGACACGGCACACTGGGCGACCGGCATGTCCGCATGATCGTGCCGACGGCTCGCCAGGCTCTCGGCCGGCCAGCCATCGCCGCGACATCGCCGTAGGTGGCGACCCGGCCCCGCGGAATCCGTCGCACCGCGTGGAGCACCTGGGTCTCGAACGTCCGCACCTCGTGTGGGCGGCCATCCGGGCCCACCACCGGAGTCCGAGCGCGCCGAGCACGTGGGGCTAGCTCTTCGGAGTCGATTTCCACACCTCGTGGATCAGGCCCTGCTGAATGAGCTTGGTCGCGAAGACGACTTGGCCGGCGTGGGTCGTGAAGTGAAGGACCTGGTTGAGGATTAGCTCTTCGTAGGTAATCGGTTGGTCGATCCGGTCGGCCGTCTCGTGTAGCCGCGCGGGGTCGAACTCTGAGAGTACCCGGTCCGCTTCCGAGACCGCGAAGTCCAGGTGGGCCAGCAACCCGTCTTTCGGCATTGGTCCCTGCTCGGCGAATTCAGCGTCGCGATCGCGGACGAAGCCGCTGTCTCCGACGCCGTGGCCGATAAACCATCGCGTCGAGCCGCTGAGGTGGAGCACGAGGTTGCCGATGCTGTTGGAGCCTTCGTTCGCGCGCCACCAGATTTGTCCGTCGTTCAACGCGTCGAGACAGGCGCGAACCTGGCCCGCCTGGTGCACGACCAGGCGAGCGCGGGCGATGTCGAGCCAGGTCGTGTTGGGAGCGTCGGTCATAGTCGTTGTCCTCGCTGCGGGTCGTGTCGCGATACCGACCTACGGCCGGCGTACGATCGGCAGATAGCATACCCCCGCGATGCCGACGTCGTATATCGCGCACGCGGTCGCATACCAATTCGGGAGGGCATTGGATGGGAGCGTGCCGGCGCCGTGAAGCAGATCGACCACGGCGTGACCGGCGAAGCCCAGGGCCAGTAGTGTCAGCGCGTGCCCCGGTTCCTGCGTGATGGCCACTGACGCGAGTACGAGGAACCCGACCGCCAGCGCCACGTCTAGACCGCTTCCCGGGCTCGAGCCGTGGGCGAGAGCGAATCCGACATACACCCCGGCCGTCAGGACCAGCATCAGTGCGGCGAACTGGGCGAGCCGCAGCTCGGCGACCAACCGGTCCGCCGCAGCCGGGTCGGCGCGCGACGCCGCCAGTGACAACCGGATGAGGGCCAGCGCCATGACCACGCAAGCCAGGATTAACGCGAGGTCGGCATCCGTGAGATCCATTCGCCCTGTCACTACAGATACTCGAGCGGGTCTACGCCGTAGTCGGCCGCGTGCAGCGGCGTAGTGACATGTACGTCGTCCTCGGCGCCATCGAGGGTTTTCCACAGGTGCCTGGTCGGTTCGGACGGCACTCGGCGACCCTGGCTGTCTCGCAGAATTCGTACACGCGGACGATGAGGGTCGGGTGCATGCACCTGGAGCACGATGGCGATCTCATTGGTGCTCAGCCGGACGACCGTACCGGGTGGATAGATACCGATAAGCTGCACGAATCGCCGAACGAGATTTTGATCAAACTGCTTCCCGTCATTGCGTTTCATGACCGCCAGGATACGGTCGCTTGGGAAGGCTTGCTGATAGGCGCGCTGTGACCGCATGGCGTCGTAGACGTCGGCGATGCCGGTGAGCATGGTCGCCAAATTGAGTGATGGACGCCGTACATCTGGATAACCGGTTCCGTCGACGCGGAGGTGGTGCTCGAAGGCGACCGTCGGCGCGTCGAGGCCCGTCAGGAGTTCGGCGAGGTTGCGCAGAGATTCCGACCCTGAACCGGCATCGGCACCGCCCGCCACGTCGACCGCCTGACGCAGCAGGTGCGTCAGCGCATCGGCGTGTGCCGCGCGGCCGCCGCAGCGTTCGGCCAACTTCACCCCGAACAGCTCGAGCTTCTCCGCGTCGGCGACGATCTCAGCCAGGAGCGCCTGGGCGGCCGAGCCCATCGCCTCAGGGGTGCCGGACTCGAGGCGGTCGAACATTTCCTCCAGGGTGAGGGGATCCCCCAGGGCCTGGTTGCGGAGCAACTGTTCGTAGTCGACCTCGCGCACCTCGACGCTACGTAGGTACGTGGCGTTCGTGATGCCACCGGATTCGCTCCACAGGTGCCCGATGCCGCCGGCCTCACGGATCTCTTCCGTGGGGCGACCCACGAGGGCGAGCAGTTGCTGCCACATCGACGCATCACCAGCGTTTCGCACGGTAAGGCCGCTGATACGGTGCAGGTGCAACGCTGTGGCCAACTTCGCCAGGGCGGGATCGGCCTTGGCGGGGGCACGACCGTCGATGAGCAGGGTGTGTGGGAGCACGGTGGCGCGGAGGGCCTCACTGGCCGTGATCGTCGTCACGCAATCTACGAGCCGAGCGAGCGCGGCATCGACTGCGGGGTGTTTGGCCGGATACAGCGAGACCGCGCGCACGGCGACCGCGCAAGTGCGTGCAAACCCGATGAGACGGTCGCCGTGTTCGGCGTCGAGCGGCTCTTGGGTCGTGGCGTCAGTCATGGTCAGACAGGTCACCAATATCATAGCCGGCGGTCCGCTAGGAAGCCCACCGTGCTTCCTATGATCCGCGTATGATCGCTTCGTCGCGATGGACACCCAAGAGAGTGAGTCGGCCCCGTCTGCGGACTGGCCGTTGCGCCTGGCGCTAGGCGGCGGTGCCGGTCTGTTGGGTCTTGCGGCACTGTGGTGGCAGGAGGCGCTCGATCCGCGAGCCCGCGCGCTGGCCGGGGTCGTGGCGTTTCTCGCCGTTGCCGGTGCCTGCTCGGCTCGCATCCGCGCCGTCAACCTGCGCCTCGTCGTGAGTGGGTTGGCTCTACAGGTCGGGCTCGCCGTCCTGATTCTAAAAGTTGAAATTGGCGGGGTTCGACCGGGCTACCAGTTCTTCGCCGCCGTGGCGTCAGCGGCGACGCACTTTCTCGAATTTACCAATACCGGCTCGCGGTTCGTCTTTGGCGTGCTGGCCGACCCCCAGCAGATGGGGGAGCAGTTTCCGAACGGCATGGTCCTGGCGTTCGCCTCGCTCCCGATCCTGATCTTCATGTCGTCGGTCTTCACGGTGCTCTATCACCTTGGGGTGCTGCAGGTGGTGGTCCGGGTGATGGCCCGCATCATGGCGCGTGTGATGGGGACGAGCGGTGCGGAGAGCCTGTCGGCGGCGGCCAATGTGTTCCTGGGGGTGACAGAGGCGCCCATTGTCATTCGGCCCTACATTGCCGGAATGACCCAGTCAGAGCTGTTGGCCCTGATGACCGGAGGACTGGCCACCATTGCGGGCACGGTGATGGCCATCTACATCAGCCTCGGGGCCGACCCGGTGGGTGTGCTCGCGACGAGCGTCATGGCGGCGCCGTGCGGTCTGTATCTTTCGAAGATCCTGCTGCCAGAGACCGAGACGCCAGCGACCGTGGGCGATGTGCAGATCGTGGTCGAACGTGAACATGTCAACGTGATCGATGCGCTCGCCTCGGGCGCCTCGGACGGGACGCGGCTCGCCATCAATGTCGCCGCGATGTTGATCGCGTTCCTGGCCTTCATCGCGATGATCGACTTCGGCCTGGGGCAGCTCAGCGAAAATCTCAGCCTGGCCGCGATTTTCGGATGGCTCTTCGCTCCGGTGGCGGCCTTGCTTGGCGTGGCGTCGAGCGACGTGCCGGCGGTTGCGGACCTGCTGGGCACGAAGCTGGCAACCAACGAGTTTGTGGCGTTCATCAAATTGAACGACACCTATCTCGGAGCGGTGAGCGAACACACGCGCATGGTCGCGACGTTCGCGCTCACCGGTTTCGCGAATTTTGGCTCCGTCGGTATTCTGCTGGGTGGTATCGGCGCATTGGCTCCTACGCGTCGAGCGGATCTAGCGCGGCTTGGCCCCACCGCTCTGCTCGGCGGGTTTCTGGCGACGCTGATCAACGCGGCCCTGGCGTCGATGCTGCTGTAAGCGGGCCGTCGCGCCAGCAGGGGGCAACCGCCCGCGAACCTCGGGGACGCTGCGGGGCACCGGTCCCGGTCAGTCGCCCGGACGCAAGGCGCCGTCAGGTACGGCGCCTGGTGACATTCGCTATCATTGACCGCTGCGGAGGGACCAGCCGAGACATGCTACCGACAATTGACTGGGAAGACGGCGACGTTGTGATGATCGACCAGCGGAAGCTGCCGGGCCGCGAGGTCTACGTACGGTGTCGCACGGCGAAAGAGGTCGCCAAGGCGATTCGAACCATGGTGATCCGTGGCGCGCCTGCCATTGGGGTGGCAGCGGCCATGGGCGTCGCGCTTGCCGTGCGGCGGAGCACCGCAACCGGCACGACGCAGCTGGCGACTGAATTTTATCGGGCGTGCGATCTGCTGGCCGCGACCCGGCCGACTGCGGTGAACTTGTTCTGGGCGATCGAGCGGATGAAGCGCGTGTTCGCCACGGCGATGCGAGCCGGACAGTCGACCGACGAGCTGAAAGCTACCGTGGACGCCGAGTCGGCCCGCGTGCACGACGAAGACGTCGCCAACTGTCGAGCCCTGGGCAAGCACGGCGCCGAGGTCGTGCCGGCGGATGCGCGGGTGCTGACGCATTGCAATGCTGGAGCGCTGGCGACGGGCGGCTACGGCACCGCGCTCGGCGTGATTCGGGGGGCAGTCGAGGCGGGGAAAACGGGTGACCGTGTTTGCGGACGAGACGCGCCCGTTCCTGCAGGGGGCCCGGTTGACGGCCTGGGAACTTGTCCGGGACGGCATCGAGACAACGGTCATCACTGATGGGATGTCGGGATCGTTGATGCGCGCCGGACGCGTGGATCTGGTTGTGGTGGGAGCCGACCGGATTGCGGCGAATGGGGACGTCGCCAACAAGATCGGGACCTACACGGTGGCGGTGCTCGCGCGGGCGCACGGCGTGCCATTTTATGTGGCGGCGCCCGTGTCGACGATTGATCTCTCGACGCCAGACGGGGAGGGGATCCCCATCGAGGAGCGTGACGCGAAGGAGCTGACGCACATGGGCTCGACCCAGCTTGCGCCGGAAGGTGCGAAGGTGTGGAACCCGGCGTTCGACGTGACACCGGCAGCGTATGTGGCAGGCATCATTACGGAACACGGTATTTGTCGTCCGCCGTTCGACAAGAGTCTGCGTGAGGCCTGCGATGCCGCCTGACGGGCGGATGCGATGAACCAGACTACGCTGCTGGCCATTGAGACCTCCTGCGATGAGACCGCCGCGGCCGTCGCGGTCGACGGGGGGCAAGACCGGCCGGCGCCAGAAGTCCGGTCGAGCGTGGTTGCTTCCCAGGTCGAAATCCATCGCGAGTGGGGCGGCGTGGTGCCGGAACTGGCCTCACGCCAGCATTTGCGCGACTTGTGCGGGGTCGTTGAGCGGACGCTGAGTGACGCGCACGTCGGCTGGACCGATCTCGACGCGATCGCGGTGACGCAGGGCCCCGGTCTGGTCGGGTCGTTACTCGTGGGTGTGGCCTTTGCCAAGTCTCTGGCGCTCGCGCTGGAGCGTCCATTGGTAGCGGTCAATCATCTCGCGGGCCACATCGAGTCGCTCTTTCTCTGCCATCCTGACCTCGCCCTGCCCGCCGTCGTCCTCGTGGTTTCCGGCGGACACTCGAGCCTGTATCACTTGCCGGAGGCGGGCACCTATCGGCTGCTCGGACGTACGCGCGACGACGCCGCGGGAGAGGCGTTCGACAAGGTCGCGAAGCTGCTCGGGTTGTCCTACCCGGGGGGGCCGGTGATTGACCGGCTGGCCCGCGCTGGCGACGAGCGGTCCATTCGGTTCCCCGTGGCCCGGATGACTCACCCCGACCGGGCCCCCGGTGCGCCCACTGTGCAGCCTCCGGGGTTTCCGATGACGCCCGGGCGACTAGATTTCAGCTTCAGTGGCGTCAAGACGTCGGTCGCGCGGTATGTGCAGCGGCACACTGCGGAGCATGGTCGCGGCCTGAACGAGCGTGAATTGGCCGACGTGTGCGCGAGTTTCCAGCGAGCCGTCGTGGACGCCCTGCTCGACGGCACGTTTGAGGCCGCGCGCCGGTTCGGGGCCCGCAGCGTGGGCATCGCGGGTGGCGTGTCGGCCAACAGCCGGTTGCGAGAGGTCGCGACCGCCGAGGGACACGAGCGGGGTGTACCGGTGCTGTTTCCGACCCTGCATCTCGCGACCGACAACGCCGCGATGATCGCCGCCGCCGGGTTGCGTCAGCTGCGCGCCGGTGCGACGGCCTCGCGGGAACTGAAGGCGTTGCCGACGCTGCCGCTCGCCACCGGCGGCGCGTCGTGAGTCGGGAGTATCCCGCCCGGCCGATCATCGGGGTCGGGGGCGTCGTGTTCATCGAGGGGCGCGTGGTCCTGGTCAAACGTCGGCATGAACCCCTACGTGGGCAGTGGAGCCTTCCAGGGGGGGCTGTTGACGTCGGCGAGACCCTGCCGGCGGCGGTGCGTCGCGAACTGCGAGAGGAGATCGGCATCGAGACGCAGGTCGGGCCGCTGATCGAGTTGTGCGAACACATCACTCGTGAGCCGGACGGCCGGGTGCGATACCACTTCGTCATCGCTGACTACCTGTGTCAGGAGGTCGAGGGCCGTCTTCGTCCAGGATCAGACGCGACCGCGGTGGCGGTTGCCGACCCCGAGAATCTGGCGTCGTACGCCCTGACCGAGACGACGCTCGGGGTCATTCGGCGAGCTGTCTCGTTGCGTTGACACGGTCGAAACCCGGGTGCTACCGTCGCGTGTCTGCCACACGGCTCAACCGCGCGACGGTCACGTGACTGCGCAATCCCGGCTACCTGAAGGTTCACCACATGCCCTGGCACCGACAGTCCCACTGGCGCATCCTCATCGCCCTCGTGCTGGGCCTCGTCTACGGTGTCATCGCCGCCTACGCGGGATGGGGCCGGTTTACGTCTGACTGGATTGCCCCCTTCGGGGCCATTTTCTTTCGGCTGCTGCTCCTGGTGGCGGTGCCGTTGGTGCTCGCCTCGCTCGTCACCGGGATCGCCTCGCTCTCCGACCTCAATAAGCTGTCCCGAATCGGTGGCCGGACGATCGCCATCTATCTGGCTACCACCCTCATCGCACTTGTGATCGGCCTCACGCTGGTCAACGTGATGCAGCCGGGTCGCATGGTGCCGGACAGCGTCCGAGTGACGCTACAAGAGAGCTACCAGAGCGATGTGGCGACGCGGGAGGAGATGGCGGCGGCCGCGAGTGAGCGGGGTCCACTCCAGCCGTTGGTCGACATGGTGCCTGACAACATCGTTGGGGCCGCGTCCGACAATCGCCGCATGCTCAACATCGTGTTTGTGGCCATGCTCTTCGGTGTCGGGCTGATGCTGATTCCGTCCGAGCGGGCGGCGCCGCTTCTGGCGCTGTTCGAGAGTCTTGACGCCGTCATCATCAAGATCGTGGAACTGGTCATCATTTTTGCGCCGATCGGCGTGTTTGGACTGATCGCCGATACGATCACGCGCGTGGCCGGCGACTCTCCGGCCGATGTGCCCCAGTTGCTGGGGGCGCTGGGGTTCTATTGCCTGGCGGTGCTACTTGGGCTCGCGATCCAGATGTTCGTCGTCTATCCCACGTTGTTGCGCCTATTCACGCCGATCACGTTACGGCAGTTTTTCCCCGGCGTGGTCCAAGCGCAGATGGTGGCCTTTTCGACCTCGTCGAGCGCGGCCACCTTGCCGGTGACCATGAAGACGGCCCAGAAGAATCTGGGCGTCTCCGAGGAAGTGGCCTCGTTCGTGCTCCCGCTGGGGGCGACGATCAACATGGACGGCACCGGGCTCTATCAGGCGGTCGCCGCGGTGTTTATCGCCCAGACGCTCGGTATCCCACTCGATCTGCCCGCTCAGCTCACCATCGTGTTCATGGCGCTGCTGGCCTCGATCGGGACCGCGGCCGTGCCCAGCGCGGGCGTTGTGATGCTGGTGGTCATCCTGGAAGCGATCGGCGTGCCGGCGGCCGGCGTCGCGCTCATTCTCGGCGTGGACCGGATTCTCGACATGTCCCGCACCGCAGCCAACGTGACTGGAGATGTCACGGTGGCCACGATCATCGCCGCAAGCGAAGGGCAGCTCGCCACAGTCCGACCTGCCGTCTAGCGAGCCGCGCGGCGGAGCCTCGCATGAATTGACATGACAGAACGCGACCAGGCCTGGAGCCTCCTGACGGAATACACCAGCAACGACCGCCTGTTGAAGCATGGACTTGCGGTTGAAGCCTCGGTGCGCGGCTACGCGCGGCTATTTGGTGAGGACGAAGAGGCCTGGGGCATCGTGGCGTTGCTGCACGATTTCGACTACGAGCGGTGGCCTGATCCCGAGAATCATCCGTATCGTGGCTGTGAGATCTTGCGTGCTGCGGGGTATCCCGAGTACGTGACGCGCGCGATTCTTTCCCACGCGGAGTACACCGGCGTGCCCCGTGAGACGCGGCTGGAGCACGCCCTCTTTGCGTGTGATGAGATGTCCGGGTTTGTCACCGCCGCCGCGCTGGTGCGCCCGTCCAAGAGCGTGCTTGACCTGGAGGCGAAGTCGGTCAAGAAGCGGATGAAGGACAAGGCCTTCGCGCGCGCCGTGCCGCGTGAGGACCTCCGACAGGGTGCCGACGAGGTGGGGCTGTCGCTCGACGAGCACATTGCCAACGTCATCACCTTCATGCGCGAGCGCGCCGACGAACTCGGGCTCCGCGGGACCCTGTAGCGCGTCGAACCTACACAGGCCCATGTCCGTATTGCTCCTACAGTGATGCCCACTTCCGGAACCGAGGACCGGTCGGTCGCCCGGCTCGACAACGTCTCCGTGCGATTCGGTGCCTACGACGCGCTCAAGGACGTGACCGCGAGTTTCTCGCCTGGTGCCGTGGGGTTGCTCGGACCGAACGGTGCCGGCAAGAGCACCCTGCTCAAGGCATTGCTCGGCTTCGTGACGCCAACCGCGGGGCGCATGGACGTGCTCGGCATCGACGTCGCCAAGGACCCACAGCGGGTGCGCGCGCGGTTGGGGTACATGCCAGAGTCGGACGGCCACATTCCGGGCATGAACGCGGTCTCCTTCGTGGCCTACTGCGCGCAGCTGGCGGGTCTCCCGCGTAGCGACGCGATGCAGCGCGCTCACGAGGTGCTCTATTACGTGGGGCTCGGCGAGGCGCGCTATCGGAACACGGAAACCTACTCGGCCGGGATGAAGCAGCGGATCAAACTGGCTCAGGCACTGGTGCACGACCCGGACCTGCTGTTTCTCGATGAACCGACGAACGGCATGGATCCCAAGGGCCGCGACGAGATGTTGGAGTTGGTTGTCGATCTCGCCACCCGGAAGGGTGTGAACCTGATCTTGTCGTCCCATCTGCTACCCGACGTCGAAGCGACGTGTGACCGCGTCGTGGTCATGTATGAAGGTGCCGTCGCCACCCAAGGGACCATCGCGGACCTGAAGCAGCGACGTCGGCAGGTCTTTGAAGTGCGTGTCAAGGGCGATGTCGACACGTTTGTCCGTGCCCTCGAGACAGCAGGTGCGGAGTGCCACGGGACGGGCGAGGACCTCTTGCGCGTGTTGGTGACACCAGACCAGGGGCCGCGTGATCTGTTCGCGTTGGCTGCGCGGCATCAGGTGCAGGTCAGGCACCTGCGACCCAGCGTGCCGACCCTCGAAGACGTCTTCGCGGAGGCGATTGGAGAGGAATGACACCCATCCACGATCAAAGCTATCGACGCTATGCCGGCGTCCGCCAGGAGCCTGGCTCCGCGTGGCTGACGATCGCGACGACCGGCATTCGGACGATTCTCGGGAAGAAGCTGTTTCTGCTGGTCCTCCTGGCCGCGTGGGGGCAGTTCTTCGTGCGCGCGGTGACGTTCTACCTGTCCGCGAATTTTCCCAACCTCGAGATTCTCGCCCCGTCGGTCGAGACGTTTCGCCAGTTCTTCGAGATTCAGGAGATCTTTGTCCTGTTCGTGACCGTCTACGTCGGTTCCGGGCTGGTGGCCAACGATCGGCGGTCGAACGCGATCCAGATCTATCTGTCGAAGCCGTTGTCCCGGGTCGAGTATGTCGTCGGCAAGCTCGGGACGCTTGTGTTCTTCCTGCTGCTCGTCACGCTGGCTCCAGCGCTGGCCCTGTTGTTCCTGGAGATCATGTTCTCCGCCAGCGTCGCGTTCGTCGGAGCGAATCTCTTTCTCATTCCGGCCATCACCCTCTACGCCCTGGTCGAGGTCCTGCTGTCGGCGTTCACGATGCTGGCGCTGTCGTCGCTCACCACCAGCGCGCGTTACACCGCGATGTTATATGCAGGTGTGGTCCTCTTCACGGCCGCGCTGTTCAGCATCCTGTTCGGCATTACCAACAGTTCGGCGCTCGCGTGGCTCTCGTTCCGAGCCAATCTTGATCAGATTGGAGATGTCATCTTCCGACTGCCACCGCGGTATGACTCTTCGTGGTTTCTGTCGGTGGTGGTGGTGGCGCTCCTGATCGGTCTGTCGGTGTTCGTGCTCGAGCGGCGCGTGCGAGGGGTGGAGGTGGTGACATGAGCGAGTCGGTGGTGGCTGCCGACCATGTCTCCAAGTGGTACGGGCAGGTCATCGGCCTCAATGACATCTCGGTCGAGGTGCGGCCTGGCGTGACCGGATTGTTGGGGCCCAACGGGGCTGGGAAATCGACGTTCCTGAAGTTGGTCACCGGACAGTTGAAGCCCAGCAAGGGCACGGTGCATGTGTTGGGGGAACCGATTTGGGGCAACCCGGGACTGTATGCGCGCGTCGGATTCTGTCCCGAGCAGGATTCGTTCTACGAGCGGATGACCGGGCTGCAATGGGTCACGGCCCTGGTCCGTCTGAACGGTCTGTCCGTCACCGCGGCCAGGGACGCCGCCCGTGAGGCGCTGGACACGGTCGACCTCCTGGACGCCGCGGACAAGAAAATCGGCGCGTATAGCAAGGGCATGCGGCAGCGGGTCAAGCTGGCCCAGGCGGTGGTGCACGACCCGGAGTTACTCGTGCTCGACGAGCCGCTGGCCGGGATGGATCCGATCGCGCGTCGTAAGGTGGTCCGACTCATTCAGCGCTGGGGGCGCGAGGGGAAGAGCGTGCTGGTGTCGAGTCACATCCTGCACGAAATAGAGTCAATGACGTCCACCATTCTCTTGATGAACAACGGCCGTATCCTGGCCGAAGGCAACATCCATCAGATTCGGGACCTTATCGACGAGCATCCGCATACGGTGAAGATCCGGGGCAGTGACCCGCGACGTCTCGCCCGCGCGTTCCTCGACCACGACGACCTGCGAAGCCTGAAGTTCGAGGACGGTGCGGTCATCGTCGAGACCGGGAAACCGGACGCCTTCTACGGGCGTTTGACAGCGGTCGCGGCGAGCGGCGAGCTCGGCGAGGTCTATGAGGTCAGCTCACCAGACGACAACCTGCAGGCGGTGTTCGAGTACCTGGTGAAGTAGGACCAGCGTGGAAGACAGACAAGCAATGGCCACGACGACTAGTTCCGCGGCCCCCCCGCGACCAGAGACCCTGTCGTCGCGCCGTCCTTCATCCAGTCGGCGTGGCGGGTCTACGACCTGTCTCTCGGTCAGATGCTCTGGTCCCGGCGAACCGTGTTCATGGCGTTGGTGGTCGGTGGGCCCGTTGTCGTCGCGATCATCGTGCGCGCGCTCGTGGGTATGGATCTCTTGTCGGGGCGTGGCATGGTCGATGGCCGCCCGATCACCGTGGACGGACCGATCATCTTCGGGTTGATGATCTGGGGATTTTATCTGCGGTTCGCGGTGCCGCTGCTCGGGGTGTTCTACGGCACCGCCCTCATTGCCGACGAGGTCGAGGACAAGACCATCACATACCTGTTCACGCGCCCGTTGTCGCGGGGCGCCGTGCTGGTCGGCAAGTATCTGGCGTATTTGGTGAGCACCGGCCTGGTGGTGTTGCCTTCGGTGATGCTGGTGTTCTTTCTGGTCGTGCCGGTACTTGGCGGCGAGATCGGGTCGGCCTTTCCGA
The DNA here is from genome assembly GCA_937766455.1 of Vicinamibacterales bacterium. Taxonomy (GTDB): domain Bacteria; phylum Acidobacteriota; class Vicinamibacteria; order Vicinamibacterales; family UBA8438; genus UBA8438. The sequence continues at coordinate 29,450 of CALLXD010000018.1, forward strand.
GCTTGGTGACGGATCTGGCGCTGCTGGCCCTTGGGTTGGCGGTCTACGGTGCGCTGTTCGCGCTGGTCGGCGCCTGGTTCAAGCGGCCGCTGCTGACAGGACTGGTGTTCATCTTCGGGTGGGAACCGATCGTGGTGGTCGTGCCGGGCTACATGAAGCGGTTGACCGTTTCGTACTATCTGCAGGGGTTGGTGCCGCATGCCATGCCGCAGGAGGGGCTCGTCTCGACGATTCTCAGCATCCTGCAGGCGAATGAGGTGTTCCCGTCAGCGGCGATGAGCGTGCTTGGCCTCGGTGCCATTCTGGTGGGTGGTCTGGGCTTGGCCACCTGGCTGGTGGAACGTCGCGAATATGTGCTCGAGCAATGAGCCGTCTGGAGGAACTTTTACGCGCCGTAGCCGGTATAATTTGGTACCGACCGTTGGCGCCGCGAGCGCGCCGAACGGTGCAGAGAACCTGATGACGCGTCAGACCCGTTTTTTCGTGCTCGGAGCGGGCGGATTGCTCGTCGTGGGCCTATGTACTGGCCTGTTTGCGTACGTGAATCGCGAGGCCGCCCTGGCCGTGTCCGGCGCTGGGCCGATCGAGCTGCGCTACGTGCCAGCCAACGCGTCCGTGGTCGGCTACGCGAACATTCGGGAGGTCATGCTCTCGGATGTCCGCGAGCGAATCCGCAACCTGGCGCCGGACGGCGTCGGGGAAAATGAGCTAGAGACACAGCTCGGGCTCGACGTTGAGCTGGATATTGACCACATGGTCGCGTTTCTGGCCCCGAGCGAGGACGATCGACCCGCCGGGCTTGCCTTGTTCCGTGGGCGCTTCGACACCGCTCGCCTCGAAGGGGTGGCGCGCGGCCGCGGCGCTACGGTCGAAACCTACGAAGGAAAGCGACTGGTGAGCGTCGAGGCCGGTGACGCCGGCTCCCTGGCGATGGTGTTCATGGAACCTGGGTTGGTCGCGGTGGGGGATCTGTCGACCGTCCAACAAGCGATTTCTCGCGGGTTGCAGGCGGCGGACGTGACCTCAAATCCAGACATGATGGCATTGCTTGAGCTGGTCGAAGACGACAGCAATGCCTGGGCCGTCGGTCAGTTCGGCGACCTCAGCGCTCTCGGCTTCCTCCCCGATGACGTGTCGTCTCAGATGCCCGCGGTGTCTGCGTTCGCCGTCAGCGGTCGCGTCACCGATGGTGTCACTGGTTCGCTCTCTATAGAAGGTCGTGATGAGGAAGCCGGACAGAACCTGCGCGATGTACTTCGCGGGTTCCTGGCGCTCGCGACCATGCAGACGAACGATCGTCCTGAACTGCAGACGATGCTTGAGTCGTTGCAGCTCAGCGGGGTCGGTGCCTACGCGACCCTGTCCTTCTGGATCCCCTCTGACGCGCTCGACCTGATCCTGTCGTCATCCGACGAGTCGTAGCCCACCCGCCGAGAATCGGCCCCCGCCCACCGGTGGTGCGGTGCAGGTCCGCGTCGCACCGAGACCGTGCGGTGGCAATCTCGGATTCAGTGCCGGTCGGGTGCCGCAGGACTCGTCCCAGTTGCGGCTAGTCCCACTTGGTGCCACGCAGTTCTGCGAGAAGGCCGTTGATGGCGTCGATGACTGCGTCGGATGGTTCAATAAACTCGATTTCGCTCTGGTAGGTGAGACGACCGCCCTCGATCTGGGTGATGCGTGAATGTACGACCTGCGCAGTGGCCATGACCGGCGTGGAGCCCAATGACAACCTGAGATCATGGGATGAGTCGACCGACAGGGGAAAGGTGGTTTCCACCAATGCGCCGGAGAGCGAGATTTCGGTGAGCGTCAAGGGCTGGTAGACCAGCACCTCGCCCCGGAGGTCGCCCGCGATCGTGACTCGCTCGTGCGCGCGGCGGTCAGCATCCGACATGGGCGCCAACATAGCACACGGCGGCGCCGGTCTCGGTGCCGCTACCGAGCATTTTGTTATGATCCATGGTTCACCGCCACGAGGTAGGTGACGCCCGGTGGATACGGACGTCGCGGCCGGGGCGTGAGCGGACGGAAGGAGACGATGGCGGACGACACGAAAATACGGGGAGTCGGCGTGCTGGGTTGCGGGTTGATGGGCTCGGGTATCGCCCAGGTGTGTGCCCAGGCGGGGTATCGCACCGTCGTCCGCGAGGTCGATCAGGCCAGAGTCGAGGGGGGATTGGGTCGCATCGAGCAATTTCTCGAGAACGGGGTCGCGCGCAAGAAGCTCACGGCGGAGGCGCGTGACAGCACGATGGGACGTCTGAGCGGTTCCACGTCGGTGGACGCTCTCGCCGATTGTGATCTGATCATCGAAGCGATCGTGGAGAACGTGGACGCCAAGCGGGCCGTGTTTTCGGAGGTCGAGGCGGTCGTCGGTCCAGACACGGTGTTCTGTTCCAACACGTCCTCGGTGTGCATCACCGAGCTGGCGGCGGCGACCAGGCGGCCTGACAAGTTCGCGGGGCTACATTTCTTCAGCCCGGTGCCGATCATGAACCTGGTCGAGGTGATTCGGGGGCTGACCACGACCGACGACACCTACCGACGTGTCTTCGACTTCGCCGGTTCACTGGGTAAACAACCGGTCACCGCTCCAGACCGTCCGGGGTTCATTGTGAATCGATTGCTCATCCCGTATCTGCTCAGCGCGGTCAAAGCCTTTGAGAGTGGCTGTGGCACGTTGGAGGATATGGATACGGCGATGACGCTGGGGTGCGGGCACCCCATGGGACCATTCACGCTGCTCGACTTCGTCGGGTTGGACACGACGTACTACATCGCGAACATCATGTTTGAGGAGTTCCGAGATGCCGCCTACGCCCCGCCACCGCTGTTGAAGCGGATGGTGTTGGCTGGACGGTTGGGACGTAAGAGCGGTCATGGCTTCTATCAGTACTGAGGAACGCGTTCCGGCACCCGTCGATACGGATTTGGACCCGAGCGCCGAAAGGGTCCAGGCGGCGATGCGGTCCGTGCTCGTGGAATTGGGCGAAGACCCCACGCGTGAGGGGCTGGCGCAGACCCCTCTTCGGGTCGACAAGGCGCTTCGATTCTTGACCAGCGGCTACGAGCAGGATATCGACGCTGTCATTAACAACGCCTTGTTCACCGTTGACTACAGCGAGATGGTCATCGTCAAGGACATCGATTTCTACAGTTTGTGCGAGCATCATTTGCTGCCGTTTTTTGGGCGCTGCCATGTGGCCTACCTCCCGCGTGACAAGGTCATCGGGTTGAGCAAGCTCCCCCGGATTGTTGAGGTCTTCAGCCGGCGGCTCCAGGTGCAGGAGCGGCTCACGAACCAGATCGCTGAGACGATCGCGGATAAGTTGGATCCGCTCGGAGTGGCCGTGGTGGTCGAGGCGTCACATTTGTGTATGCGGATGCGAGGCGTGCAAAAACAGAATTCAACCGCCATGACCAGCGCCATGCGCGGGGTGTTTCGGACCGACGCGCGCACGCGCATGGAGTTCATGGACTTGCTGCGGCCAGGGAGCAGCGGCGCGGGGGGCATGCGTGCCGCAACGACGTTTGAGCACGATGACGACCTCTTCTAGGGCGGGTCGGCGAGGCGTGGGCCGGCTCGGACTGGTCGGGCTGTGCCTGCTGCTCGGTGCGGCGACGGGGGCATCGGCGCAGGCGACGCGGGTCGAGCCTGCGGAGTTTCGTTGTCCGTCGGTGCTGGGCGTTGGTATTGACACGGGCCGTATCTACTGCGACGTGCTGATTGGCGAGGAGGTAGCCGATGGGATCATCGTGGTGATCCCTCCCCACCGCGGTCCGGCGACGGTCACATTCGCGCTCCATGGTCGTCATACCTACTCCGAGGATGAAGTGGCGCGCGGGCGCGGCTACGCGCGCTATCTCGTGAGCACCGTGGTGGCCACCACGGAGCTCGTGCTGTCGCGGCCGATGGTCCTGGCCGAGTTTCGGTCGGAGGCCGATCTCGCCGACCGCATTGGCGGCGGTGCGGGTCCTGGTGGCGTCAAAGCGGTAGCCCCGGTCGCCACGGAGGGCATTCGTGTGACCGTCGAAGAGGATGTGACGGAGATCAGCATCGTTGGAATTGAGCTGGACGTGCAGCGCCGTGATGGTCGGGAGCAATTTACGTCGACGGGCCGTCCGATCGCGGTGATCAGCGACGTGCAAGTGGAGTATCGAGCGAGATGAGTCAGGGAAGTGCCGTGCAATCGGTCCGGGATGTCATTGTCGTCGGGGCGGGGCCAGCGGGCCTGGCCAGCGCCATCGCTGCCACGCAGGCTGGACTCGATTGTGAGGTGATCGAGCGTGGCGCTGTGGTCAACTCGATCTTGCACTTCCCGACGCACATGGGGTTCTTCACCACGCCGGAGCTGCTTGAGATTGGGGGGCTCCCGTTCGTGACCCCGTATCAGAAGCCGACGCGCGACGAGGCCCTTCGGTACTATCGGCGGGCCGTGGATACCTACGATCTGAAGGTGGACCTCGGGCACGACGTCGAGGCCATTCAGCGCGTGGAGGACGAGGCGGGCCACCCGCTGTTGGCGGTGGATACGCGGCATCCGTTGACGGGGACGTGTCGGCGGCGCGCGCGGACGGTGGTGGTGGCGGTCGGCGCCTACGAGTGTCCAAACATGCTCCGTGTGCCGGGCGAGGACCGACCGCACGTGTCGCACTACTACACCGAGGCGCATCCGTACTACCGCAAACGGGTCGTCATCGTCGGGGGAAAGAACTCGGCGGCCGAAGCCGCTCTGGAACTCTACCGATCAGGGGCGCAGGTGACGCTGATACACCGACATGCCGAATTGGGCAGCGGGATCAAGTATTGGGTACGGCCAGATGTTGAGAATCGCATCAAGGAAGGTTCGGTCGAAGCGCTGTTCGAAACGCGCGTGGTCGAGATTCACGAGGCAGATGTGGTGGTGGAGGATGCCGCCGGACGCCGGACGCTGCCCGCCGACGCCGTCTTTCTTCTGACCGGCTATCATCCTGACACGTCGATGCTCAAACGCTTTGGTATCGACGTGGATGCGACGACGATGGTGCCGTCCCACGAGCCGGACACCTACGAGACCAACGTCCCCAACCTGTTTGTCGCCGGACAGGTGATTTCAGGGATCCACAGCGGGCTGATCTTCATTGAGAATGGACGTTTCCATGGGGAGCGCGTCATAAAAGAGATCGTCCAACGTCTGGCCGCTGATCGCGCCCCGAGTCGCGGCGAGCCTGTTGGCACGTCAGACTGAGGCGCGCCGAAGGATGCGCCCGTCGGCTTGCTACTGTAAGCCCAGACCGGCCAGGGGCTGCGTCGTCAGTGCCCGCATCTCGATCAGCTCGATGAGCGCACGCGACCGTTGCGCGATGTCGTCCCGCTCCAACAGCGCCTGCTTTTCCACTGGGTCCAGATCCAGGTACTGCGCCAGCGTGTTGATGAGGTCTTCGTCGTGCATGTCCCCCGGCACGATCGCCTCTCCTGTGGCGGTTTCCAATCGGTCTCCCAAAAGGTCTTCAAGCGTGGAGCGAGCGGCGCGGACGTCCTGACGGATGGTATCCGTCAGCGGCTCCGGTAAAGGCTCGACGTGTGCTCGCCGATACTGCCGGTCCTGTTGTTCCCAGCCAACGCGAAAGCGCTCCAGGCCGCGCAACACAATATTCGAGCGGCCGTCCGGCAGGGTCTCGGCGTGGCTGATGAGTCCGGCGCACCCGATCGAATAGACCGCCGGCGCCTCAATCGACGGCTCCTGATGCTCCTTGGTCAGCACCATCCCGATGATCCGGTCGCCGCGCAGCGCGTCCGTGAGCATCTGACGGTACCGCGGCTCGAAGATGTGCAGGGGCAGGAACACCGAGGGGAACAAGACGACGTTCGGCAGCGGGAAGATAGGGATGATGGCGGGAAGCATGACTAAGGATGGGGCCGCGCTCAAAACCCCCACGCGAGCGTCTTGGACGGCTGGTCAGTGGACCGTTCGGGTCTTCCTGTCCATGATAGTCCGTCAGCACGTACTGTCCGAGCGTGAAGCGGCGTCGTGAAGTAGGCCTTCCCGCGGCACATCTGCGGCGACGCGCTTCGGACGAAACGCCACCAGGTCCTGGTCCTGCGCCAGCATGAACGTGTTGATCAAGATCCCGGCCTTTTCGGCAGTTGAGCCACCTCCGCGAATGTCTCGGCGACGACCCACGGGTCGAGCCCGAAGGCGTTGCTGGTAGATCTCGCCGTCGGCCCGGGTCAACGCCGACGGCTTGCCGTCCGTGATCATGACGATCTGGCGCATGTCCTTCCTGCTGCCGCTCCAGGATCCGCCGCGCCAGCCGGAGCCCAGCGCGCGTGTTCGTGTAGTGCGGCCCGACCCGCACCCGCCCGAGCTGCTCGCAGCGGAATCTCTTCGGCGGAGTCGTGGAACAAGACCACCGCGTAGAGCGTGTCACCCGGATACTGGCGTCCGAATGAGGTGCGACGAGCGCCAGGGCCACTTGCGTTTGGCCGGCGTGAACCGGTCCTCCCCGTACAGGATCATGCTGTGACTGCAGTCGAGCATGATGCACCGTGGCGCAGGCGCTCTGGTATTCGCTCTTGCGCGACCATCAGGTCCTGGTACTCCACGTCGATGCCAGGACCGGCGATGGCGTCCGGTCCCATGCGTCGGACCGCGTTCAGGATCGTCGCGCTTGAATCCAGGTTGAGGGTGTCGCCGAATGCATACGGCTTCGGGGGCGCCGCTGGCCTCGACGCCGGTCGCCAGGTCACGCGTGTCATGCCGGCCAAGGCTGCTGCGTCCGACTGACCCGAGCAGGTCCCGCAGGGCTCGGTATCCAAGAAAATCGAGTCCCTTGTCGGTGACCTCGAAGCGCATCGGTCCGTCCGGTCCGTCACCGTCGCCCTGTCCCTCGCGCCGGCGCCGCTCGGCGTCCAGGTCGGGGTGGCGTGTGATGTAACCCTGCTGCGCCATCTGTTCGATGAGGCGCTGCGCCAACTGCTCAAGTTTGGACGCGCCGTCGCCGTCGGCGGCGTCACCCAGCAACTGCGAGATGGCGTCGCTCGACAGCAGCCCGCCGTTCAGGAGCGCCTCGAGCATGGCGTCGTGCAGGTCCTGCTCCGGACGCTGGTCGCTGGCGTCTGTCGGGTCATCCGGGTCGCGCGCGTCACCCGCCGGACTGCCAAAACCGCTCGCAAGCAGCAATCGCGACAGTTTGGAGACGAGTTCCTCGATGTCGATGTCCTCGAGGTCGTCGCCCGTGTATCGCGTATACGTGTATTTCATTCAGTTGTAGTACTTCTTCTTGCCCTGCGGAATGCGCATGTCCGCGTCAACCGGCTGCTGCGATGTCGGTCAGTTGTAGTATTTCTTCTTACCTTGCGGAATCCGCATGTCCGCGTCAAACAGCTGTTCCGCCGTCTGTGACGTGCGGGGTCGTTTCGGCGTGGCGTGATACTGCCAGTCGTCGCTCCGACTGATTTTCTTCCGCGCGTACAGGCCTTCGATGATGAACTCGACTCCCGAGGCCGCGGTCGGCGCCGGGGCGGACGCGTCTACCTGGGCATGCACCGCGAGTTCGCGAAGACCCTGAATCGACGCTGTCTGTTCGAGCAGGTCAGCCGCGGACGTCGTGTCGCCGACCTGCAGCGTACCGCCGAGATCAAACCACTCCACCACGGCGCTGGTATCAACGTCGGTGAACCAGCCATCGAACACCTGCCCGACCGCGGTTCGGATGATGTCGCGGGCCACCTGGTCCGCGCCTCGGAGTTCTCCCTCGTACTCGAGTTCGAACTTGCCGGTAATGGCCGGGAGAGCAGAATACAGGTCTGCGACACGCGCGACCGCGATCGATTCGCCGTGGGCGAGCGCGCGCCGTTCGGCATTGGAGACCACGTTCTCCAGGCAGCTAATCGGCAACCGTTGGCTGACGCCTGAACGCTTGTCCACCTTCGCATGGTCGCGGGCGACAAACGCCACTTCCTCCACGAGCTCACTGATGTAGCGCGGAACCACGGTGTCCACGGTGCCCGGCGCGTCATGGCCATTGCCGTCATCGCCGCGCGCGACCCACGACTCTTGCGCGGTGATGGCAATGCCGGCGACTCTGGTGCGGGGGTAATGGGTGCGGATCTCCGATCCGATCCGGTCCTTCAGCGGTGTGATGATCTTGCCACGCGCCGTGTAGTCCTCGGGGTTCGCGGTAAACGTCATCACGATGTCGAGGGGGAGTCGAATCGGGTACCCCTTGATCTGGACGTCGCCCTCCTGAAGCACATTGAAGAGGCCTACCTGGATTTTCCCGGCGAGGTCTGGCAGTTCGTTGACGGCGAAGAGGCACCGATTGGCACGTGGCAGCAGCCCGTAGTGCATCGTCAATTCGTCGGACAGTTCGAGCCCGGCGCGCGCCGCTTTGATCGGGTCGACGTCGCCGATGATGTCCGCGATGGTCACGTCAGGGGTGGCCAGCTTTTCGATAAATCGACGGTCCCGCGGAAGCCAAGCCACGGGGAGGGCATCACCCTCTTCAGCTACCCGGGTACGGCACGAGCGACACAGCGGCGCGAGCGGATCATCGTTGATCTGGCACCCCGGGACCACCGGAAGCCATTCGTCCAGCAGGGCGGTCAGCCCGCGCAGAATACGGGTCTTGGCCTGGCCGCGGAGCCCGAGCAAGACGAAGTTGTGTTGCGATAACACCGCATTGGCGATTTGCGGGATGACTGAGTCTTCGTAACCAACGATGCCGGGAAGCAATGTCTCGTTGCGGCGCAGCAGATCCATCAGGTTCTGCCGCATCTCCAGCTTGACCGAGCGATGTGGGACCGTGCCCGCGGCGACGGCAGCACGAAGTTCTCCGAGGTGTTCCGGTTGGGCCATGGTGGTCATTCTAACTTAGACGGGGGCCATGCCCCGAACCGCACGCAGTCGCGTGTTGGGGGGGCTCAGCGGGTCTCGCGGGTCAGTTGTACCGCGGTGACGTAGCGCGGCTGAATGTCGGTGGGCACGCTGCCCAACCGATCAAGCACGCGCTGCACGACGGGACGGACCACGCCACGCGTCTCGAGGATGCGCTCCGCGGCTCCGACATCGCCGGTGGCCTGTAGCGTCATCAATTCGGTCGTGAGCGCCGTGACGGCGCCACGGATTCGGCTGTGGTCAACCGTGAACCGACCGTCGCTGTCGACCGTGACCGCACCGGCGTCGAGAAACGAGTTGAGCTGGATCGCGACGCCCCGTCCGTGGGCTTCATTGATGCCGAACCGGATGGATCGAAACGACGACGCGAGAAACGTCGTGTACATGCTGCGCGTGAGGGACGAGTCGAGCACTCCGCGATCGATGAGCTGGTGCAGCGCCCAGAGTCCGGAGATGTCTGCTTTTGCCTCTTCGATGGTGCTGTAGGTCTCGCGCAACTGTCGACGGACTGTTGTCTCGACGCCATCAACCGTGATCGTCCCGGGACCTAATCCGTGCATGAGCTCATGCATCAAAATATGGGTGAAGAAGGCATCGAACGTGACGTCGTCCAGCTCGACGGAGGGCAGGGCGACACGTGAAATAGGGGTCAGCACGTGCTCGAACTTGGCCTCCTGGACGTTCTTGAGCATCACCCGCTTCGACCCTTTTTCCCGCACGACACGTTCATCGTTGGGGAGGTTGAACGCTGCTGTCTGGACGCCGCTGTTGGCCTCACCCGAGGTGAAGACCACGTTGACCACCCGAATCGGGGCCAGCGCGCCGAGGGCCGGATTCCGGAACGCCGGGTCGATCGGAAGCGTGTCCTCCAGCCCTTGCAGCTGATCGCTGAACCGGGTCAGATTCCCGCTGGCGGCCGTATCGCGCACGGTGACAAAAGCCTCGAAGGCCGCCTTGTAATTGAACCACTCGTCTTCGTAGACCTCGTATGGACCGATCGTGGGCTCGATCGACGCGTCAAGTTCCATCCAGGCGACATCGCTGTCGTAGTAGTCATTGGACGCGAACGAGTCGGCCCGGTATTCGAGGTAGCGACGCAGCGTCGGCTGGGTCGTTGCGCGGGCGGCGGCGCGCAAGTGTTCGGCGGCAAGGGCGAGAGGGCCCTGATACTCCACGCTGTAGGGCACGGCCGTGAACTCGCCGTCGCGACCGCGTCGGATGGTCGTAAAGAACCCCGTCGCCTCCGCGCGCGCCGCCCCGTCGAGCCGGTCGAACCACGCGGCGACCTCGTCCCGGGTCGCGTCAGGTGGGTAGAAATTGGCGCCCGCAGGTTTGTCAGGGGCTCCTGGCACAAATGACCTGTTGTCTTCGATACGCGACCACGGTCCCTTGTTGAGGAGGAAGAAATCGAGCCTGGCCTTGCCCGTTGCGTTCTGGTCGCCCAGGAGTGACAGCAGCAGCGACGGGTTGCCGGCCCACACCTGCTGCAGGAAGAGGCCGTCCATCACCCGAGCCGCGTCCACGATATGGGCTAGCGCCAGCCGTTCGGAGGTGGGAAGGTCTGACAGATCGGCACCGATTTCGACCGGGGCAAACAATCGAGTCATGGTGGTTTCCTGTTGAGCAGCCGTTCTCGCGCTCGCGCTGAGGGCGAGGATGCCGACGAGGAGGGCGATAGCGACATGGGAGAGACCGCGGGTCTCTCCGTTGAAGGATGCTTCGCGCCTGCTCATGCCCACACTCCTCGTGACTGTGCCGCCGACGGTGCACCCCGCAGTCAGGCGGGGTCCCCCCATGATGGAACGACGCGCCGGTGCATGGCAAGGAGCGGCCTTGCTACACTGAAGGGCCGACGTCAGAGGCCGGCTCAGTCGATTCGGGAGCCGGGCCGCGGCCCAGGTGGGCGCCCACAGCGCAACTCGGTCGCCGGCGGGTGCCCGTGTGTTGGCGGATGATTGCTCCATCGGAACTGGATACAGACAATGACGAGTTCGACAGACCTTGCGGTGATTGGCGGGGGCCCCGGTGGCTACGCTGCCGCTTTTCTCGCCGCGGACCTGGGGATGAAGGTCACCCTCATCGACGAGGCCCCGGACCCTGGCGGAGTGTGTCTCTACCGTGGGTGCATGCCGTCGAAGGCCCTCCTGCATGTGGCGAAGGTGCTCACTGAGGCCCGGGAGGCGCGGGCGTGGGGCGTAGATTTTGCGGAACCGGCGCTTGACCTCGACCGGTTGCGTGGATGGAAAGAGGGCGTGGTCGGTCGGCTCACTGGCGGGTTGGGACAGCTGTCGACTCAGCGCGGCGTCACCTTCCTGCGCGGTCGGGCGGAGTTGCTCGGGCCCACGTCGCTCCGCGTGACGCGAACCGCGGACTCGGCCGGGCCTGACGGGAACGACGGGCCGGTGGACCTGACGTTTGCCCACGCGATCCTGGCGACGGGGTCGCGTCCGGCGGTGCCAAAGTCGCTGTCGCTCGACAGCGACCGCGTCTGGGATTCGACCCGTGCGCTGGACCTGCCGACCATTCCGGCGTCGCTGCTGGTGGTGGGCGGGGGATACATCGGGCTCGAGTTGGGGTCGGTGTACGCGGCGTTGGGTTCCGCAGTGACCGTCGTGGAGATGACGCCTGGGTTGTTGCCCGGGGCCGACCGGGACCTCGTGTCCGTCGTGGCGCGGCGGCTGGGCGGGATCTGCGAAGCGGTCATGCTGGGGACCACCGTCGTCGGACTGGCGGAAGATGGCGACGGCGTGCGCGTCACGTTGAAGGGCGACGCAGTCGAGCAGCCGGAACGCCATTTCGATCGGGTGCTGGTGGCGGTGGGACGGGTGCCCAACTCCGAGATCCCGGGGTTGGAGTACACAGCGGTCAAGCGAGACGCTCGCGGCTTTGTGCTGGTGGACGGGCAGCGCCGGACGGATGAGCCGACCCTGTTTGCGGTCGGTGACCTGGTGGGAGAGCCGATGCTGGCCCACAAGGCGAGCCACGAAGCCCGCACCGCCGTTGAGGCGATTGCGGGGCACAAAGCCGGGTTCGAGCCGGCCGCGATACCCGCCGTCGTCTTTACGGACCCTGAATTGGCCTGGTGCGGGCTGACTGAAAGTCAGGCCAAGGCACAAGGCCGGACGGTACAGGTGACCCGTTTCCCGTGGGCCGCCTCGGGCCGCGCGATGACGCTTGATCGTCCCGCCGGCGTCACGAAGCTAATCATCGATCCAGAGTCGGAGCAGATTCTGGGTGTGGGGATCGCTGGCAGCGGCGCTGGGGAGCTGATCGCCGAAGGTGTCGTGGCCATCGAAATGGGGGCGACAGCGGCCGATCTCCGACTCTGCATCCACCCGCATCCCACGCTGTCTGAAACCGTGATGGAGGCGGCAGAGGTCTTCTTCGGTCAGAGCACGCACGTCTACCGCCCGAAGCGGGCGCCCCGTCCCTAGCAGCCCGTGGTGAAAGTTCCGCTGCATTCGACCGGCGCCGAATCCGACCGAGCTGCGTTGTTCATCGGTCAAATACTGCCGGTATTTTCCCTCTTCTCGCCTTGCTCGGCCGGTCCGGCGCCGTTCTCGGTGCGACGCGGGACTTTCACCACGGGCTGCTAGACGCCCGTGGCGGCGAATGACTCGGCCTGTTCGTGGGCGTGATACGAGCTCCGTACGAGCGGCCCGGACTCGACGTGCCCAAAGCCGAGCGCCTGCGCGGCCTCCTTCAGGGCGGCGAATTCATCTGGGTGGTAGTACCGGGCCACCGGCAGGTGGGCCGGCGACGGCCGCAGATACTGGCCGATGGTGAGAATGCCGCAGTCGACACGACGCAGGTCGGCCAGTGTCGCGAGCAGTTCGTCCCACGTCTCCCCCAGCCCAACCATCAGTCCCGACTTGGTGGGCGCCTCGGGACGTGCCCGGTGCGCGCGTTCGAGCAGCTGGAGTGCGCGGCGGTAGTTGCCGCCTGGGCGTGCCGACCGATAGAGCCGCGGTACTGTTTCGATGTTGTGGTTGAGCACGTCCGGCGCTGCGCTGAGCACGGTGTCCAGCGAGGCGGCTCGTCCCCCGAAGTCGGGGATCAGGGTTTCTATGTGGCAGGCCGGGGACAGCGCCCGGGTCGCCGTGATCGTGGCGGCGAAGGCAGAAGCGCCGCCGTCTTCAAGATCATCGCGGTCCACCGAGGTGATCACGACGTACTCGAGTTCGAGGGTTCGGACCGCCTCGGCGATACGCGTCGGCTCCGCCTCATCCACCGGTCCCGGGCGTCCGTGTTCGACGTTGCAGTAGGAGCAGGCTCTGGTGCACACCCCGCCCAAAATCATGAAGGTCGCGGTGCCGTGGTGCCAGCACTCGCCGATGTTCGGGCAGTTGGCCTCTTCACACACCGTATGAAGGGACTGCTCGGCCATCAGGCGCTTGAGTCGCCGATATCCCTCGCTTCCCGGCGCCCGCACCTTCAGCCAACGCGGCTTTCCACCGGCGGGCCCGCTATCAGGCCGCACGCGTCGCCCGCGGAAGAACGTCGCCGGTACGGTGCCTGGCATTTGAGTGGAGCCCGGAATGGTCATGACCGGATGTTAGCGTCTCGCCCGTAGCGGGTGCAATCGGGCTAGCAGTCCGTGGTGAAAGTCCCGCGTCGCACCGAGACCCTGAAGTGGCAATGCCGGGCCGGTCCATTGCAAGGCGTGAAGAAGGAAAATACCGGCAATATTTGACTGATGAACAACGCAGATCGGCCGGATTCAGCGCCGGTCGAATGCCGCGGGACTTTTGCCACGGGCTGCTGGGATAGAATGCCGCCGCAGATGATTGGTTCCGCCGCCGCACCGTTGCGCATTACCTGGTTGGGGCATGCCACGTTTGTGCTGCAGACACCGGCTGGTGTGGTCGTCGTGATCGACCCGTGGTTAACCACGAATCCCGCCTGCCCAGAGGCGTCGAAGCAGATTGACCGGGCCGACCTGGTGCTGGTCACCCATGGGCACGCTGACCACATTGGCGATCTCATTCCGGTTGCTCGGTCGACCGGCGCCAGCGTGGTGGCGATTGTCGAGTTGTGCCACTGGCTGGAAACCAAGGGCATTCGACATCTACACCCGATGAACAAGGGTGGGACGATCCGTGTGCACGGGGTGACGGTCACCATGGTGCGCGCCGATCACAGCGGCGGGTGGGCCGAGGACGATCCGACTTGGTATCTCGGGGATCCAGTCGGCTACGTACTGGGCTTCGAGGATGGCTTGACGGTGTACGTGGCTGGGGATACGGCCCTGTTCGGTGACATGCGGTTGATTGGCGAACTGTACTCGCCGGATATCGCCATCCTGCCCATTGGCGATCGTTTCACCATGGGGCCATCTGCGGCCGCCCGAGCTTGCGAGTGGCTGGGGGTCAGACAAGTCATCCCGATGCACTACGGGACGTTCCCCCAGTTGACCGGGACTCCGGCCGCGCTTCGCGCCCTGGTGGAGCCGAAGGGGATTTCCGTGCTCGAGTTGCAACCAGGCGAAACGAGTTCGTGACGTGACGACCAAGGGTGGAGCCCTTCGGAAGCAGGAGTCGAAATTGAGCGCTGACGGACCTGAGAAGACACGATTTACGTTGACCGAGGCGCAGGACTTGCTGCCGGGCATTCGGGCGCTGACAGAAGAGGCGGTCACCGAGGCCGAGCAGCTGTCGAGCAGGTTGCAGCGTCTGTCGTCGGCCGATCCCGCTCGCTCCGAGACCGTGGAGGCACTGGAGGCGGTGGTGGCCAGGTGGACCGAACAGTTGCAGGGGATGGGGCTGGTGGTGAAGGGACTGTGGCTGGTGGACTTCGACAACGGTGAGGGCTATTACTGCTGGAAGTATCCTGAATCTGCGGTTCTGCATTTCCACGGGTACGATGAGGGCTTCGCCGGTCGGATGAAGATCGTCTAGACACGACCACCCTCTTGAATCGAAGCACCCACGCGGGTTATTCTTTCGGCGACGATCAGAGTAGACGGTCCCGACCAACGGGACAGGTTGCACTGATTCGGGTCCGGCGGCCGGAGCCGTCGGCGCATCGTGAAGGTGACGAACACGGAGGAGTTTGATGGCGTACAGCATTTGTGAACCATGCGTTGGGACGAAGGACACCGCCTGCGTAGATGTGTGTCCGGTGGACTGCATCCACCCGCGGAAGGACGAAGAAGAGTTCGAAGCGGAAACGATGCTCTATATTCATCCGGAAGAGTGCATCGACTGCGGTGCCTGCGTGCCCGCATGTCCCGTCGAAGCCATTTTTGAGAACGACGAGGTCCCGGAACAGTGGGAAAGCTTCAAGGCAACCAACGCCGACTGGTTCGAAGGCAAGTAGGCGAGCGACCACACCCATGGGATTGATCGACCATCGGTTCGAAGACAACTTCATCACCACCAACCTCGACAAGGTGCTCAACTGGGCACGCCAGTCGTCACTCTGGCCGATGGGCTTTGGTTTGGCCTGTTGCGCGATCGAGATGATGGCGACCTCGGCGTCTCGGTTCGACATCGCGCGGTTCGGCGCGGAGGTGTTTCGCGCGTCCCCGCGTCAGGCGGACCTGATGATCGTGGCCGGCACCGTCACCAAGAAGATGGCGCCGGTGCTCAGGCGGCTCTACGACCAGATGCCCGAGCCCAAGTGGGTGATCTCGATGGGGAGCTGCTCGAACGCCGGTGGTCCATTCCCCACCTATTCGGTGCTGCAGGGCGTCGACAAGGTGGTGCCGGTCGACGTCTATGTGTCCGGATGTCCGCCTCGTCCTGAAGCGTTGCTCTACGGGCTGTTGCGGCTGCAGGACAAGATTCGTAAAGAAGATACGGTGCTTCGTAAGAAGCGTGTCGTGATGTCCGGGGCGACCGAGTCCATTCTCGTCGAGGATCGCGGGTAACATCCGGACGGGTAGCATCAGGAGAGACCTGGATAACATGGCGCAGCAGCTGGCGAAGTTTTTTCGGATGGTCTTCCTGGTCGACCTGATCAAGGGCCTGCTAGTCACGCTCAAATACACCCCACAACCGGCGTTCACGTTCCAGTACCCGGCCGAGCGCCGGCCGGTTGCACCCAGATTTCGTGGTGTGCTCAGGCTGCAGGTCGAGCCCGAGACCGGAGCGCAGACCTGCATCGTCTGCGACCAGTGCGCGAAGGCCTGCCCCGACGAGTTGATCGTTTTGGGGGGGCACCGCGAGCCCGGGCACAAGATCAAGGTGCTGGACTACTTCGATTTCAATCTGTCCCGGTGCAGTTTTTGTGGGTTATGCGCTGAGGTCTGTCCAACCAAACCGGTGAAGGCGCTCATCATGAGCGAGGACTACGAGCTTGGCTCCTACGAGCGTCAAAAGCAGATTTTGCGGGTCGACGAAATGTACGATGGCGTCGAGATTGAGCAATATTCCCGCTGAGGCCCTGCGATCCTGCCTACGGCCATCCGTCTCGGACGGGTGACTTGTCTTATCGTTTTTCCTGTCCATTTCAGGCACGCAAGTGCTGTGGCCAATCGGTCGCGTGCGGCGGCGTCATACGGTGAATACGCCTTGCCCCGTTTCAGCGTTTGGGGGATAGTGGCGATGGGTGCGGACCGATCTGGCTGGAACGGGGTGGTCCTGGCGACGCTCTGCGGATTGGTGGAGCTGGAGGTGGCATGAGGTTCACGACTCGTTCTTTGGTCTTTGTGGCGGCCGCGGCGGTGGCCGCGCCGATCGTTATCGACGCCCAGTCGACGCCGGCGAGTGCCCGGAGTGAAGCTCGGATCCAACTAGGCGACCTTCTGCAGGGAGACCAGCGCTACTGGGAGGCGATCCGAGCCTACGACATGGCCAAGGCGGGGGCCACGACCGAACAGCTGGTACGTGCGACCAGTGGCAGCCTACGGAGCGCGCTGCGCGTCGCGGAGTTCACGCAGTCTTTTGACGAAGCGTTGACATTGCGCCAGCTGGCGCCGAGTGACCCGGTGGCGATGTCGCTGGTCGGTGACGCGCTGTGGGCAGCGGGATTGTTCGACGAGGCAGAGGCGGTCTATCGCGATGTGCTCGCGCTGGACCCGACGTCAGGGGGAGGCCGAAATGGTCTCGCCAGGAGCCTGGCAACCCGCCAAGGGCATGAGGAGGCGCTCGAGTGGGCCCAGGCTGCGCTAGAAACTGCGCCGGACGAGCCCTCATTCCACCACACGGTGGGTTCGATTTACCAGCAGATGCACCGGTATCGCGAGGCGGCGGACGCCTACGAGAGGTATGTTGCGCTGCTGTCCGTGGCCACGAACTCGGAAAAGGCGGACTGGGCGCGCAACGAGGTACAGTTCCTACGGTCGTTCGGTGATCGGCCGGCGGTCCAGCTCTCCGAGCCCGGGCGAGTTCACACCATTCCGTTCCGTCTTGAACGCGACAAGGTCATCGTGCGCGGCCGGGTCAACGGCCACGATCCAGTGGACTTCGTCATTGACACCGGGGCGGAGCAGACGGTGTTGTCGCAACCGGTCGCTCGCGCCCTCGGCGTGGATCCGATCACCACCACCCTGAGCGCCGGGGTTGGCGCCGTTGGGTTGCGTGGGCTACAGACCGGCCGGATCGATTCCTTGGCCATCGGTTCGTTCGAGGTGACCAACCTGCCGGCCATCATCAAGAGCCCGCCTCTGGGCGGTCTTCCCACGCCAGAGGCAGAGGGGTTCTCGCCGTTGGCGCTCGGACTCTCAGTCACCATCGACTACGGGTCGCAGCAGTTGTTCATCGGCGAAGACCTGCCGGACGAACCGTCGGACATCATGCTGTCGCTGCGGCAGCACCGACTGCCGGTCGTGCGCGGTGTGGTCAACGACGAGTACCCGCGAAGCTTTGTCGTCGATACGGGCGGCGAGGTCATTTCTATTAGTCGCGGCACGGCGAACCTGCTGGCGCCGCTTACCGTGCGGCAGGTGCCGATCAAGGTCTACGGCACATCCGGGTGGGACGACGATGCGTATCTCCGTCCTGGTACGAACCTGGCCTTCGATCAGCTGCTGTATCGCAACTACTCGGTCGTCGTCCTGAATCTCCATCGACCAAGCGCCCTGCTCGGTTTTCAGATCGGCGGCATCGTCGGCCACAGTTTTCTTAGCGACTACAGAGTTACGCTCGATTTGAACCGCAGCGTGATGAAGCTAAAGAAGATCTAGCGCCCCTGGACCTGGACCCGCCTCGGACCACGCCCGTAGCCCCGTCTAACTACTCGTCTCCAAGAACAGGCTCAGGGTGCGCCGGAGGTCCGGCGGGAGGTCTTCTTCCTTGAGCGACCGCAGGAGGGACACCGTTGAACGGTAGGTGTGGAGCTGGGCGAGACAGGTCTGGCAGTCGTCGAGATGACGGGTCAATTCGGCGTGATGCTGGGGCTGGAGCCGCTCCTCCAGGTAGTCGGCCAACAGCGCCACCACCCGCGAGCACGGAGCCCGGGTCGAGGGCGTGCGAGTCTGGCCAAACTCAGAAGTCATAGCCGACCCAGAAGTCGAACCTCGGCTTGCGGTAGTCGGCGCTCCCGCCCTGACTCGCGAAGAGGACATCTTCCCAGTCCCGGTTGAACAGCGTGCGCCATGACCAGTCGAAGTGGGCGGGAAAGCCGATGACGAACGTGGTCAGACCGATGCCGTACGCGGCCCTGCTGTCGATGAGTCGAAATCCGGAGACCGACTGCTCTGGGCCGAACGTCGGGACGACTTGGAACCCGAGCGAACCGTCCGGCTGGACCACGGCTTCCTGCCTGAATCCAGTCACCGGGGTGAAGAGTTCTGTGCTTCCCGAAGACAGCTTAAACGGCGTGCCGTTCAAGCTCGCTCCACCCAAATTGAAGAAGAAGGTGCCGCGAATACCTCCGAGTACGCCGATCGGTGTCAGCATCGCTTCGATCAGCGGGAAGCGAAGCTCCGCGTTGACATGGCCGGCTTCGTGGCCGATGAATTCGAGATACTCGAATCCCCGCATGTCGCCGTTGCCACCAAAGAAGTGAAAGTCCGGGAAATCGCCGAAGCTGTTGAACCACCGTCCGCGGAGGGCCAGGACGCCGGTCTGCCCAATACGCTTGTAGTACCGGGCGTCCGCGTCCACTGTCTGTTTGCCGAGGAACGTCGCGCCGATCGACGGCGCGTACTGATACGCGAACCGCATGGTGTTGCCGTCAACGGGACCGAATTCACGGAACACCGTTGTTTCCTGGACGAAGCTGACCCCGAACGGGACCTGGGCGCCATCGCGAAAAAACGAAGTGCCGAACTGTTGCTCTTGGAACTGCCGGGCTTGCTGCTCGAGCGCCTGATTCTGAAATTCTTCGGTCGAATGCATTAGGCCGGCGGAGAATTCCAGGCGTCTGAAGCGGTCGAAGGGATAGATACCGAACGCCGTGCCGCCCCGCGTGCTCGAAACGGCCTGGGCGTCGTCGCGGCTGAGAAACGCGAGCGAGGGGTCGTAGAATCCACTGTTGCCGAAGAAGAACGATTCTTGGGAGAACCCCTGGAACCCGTACTGAAGGCGACCGCTCAGGTTGAAATACGACCCGGTAATGGTCCGGAACTGCTGAATCGAGTAGGCCTGAAACTGGAAGCTCTGGTCACCCAGCACGTCCGTGAATGAGATAGCGGTGCCGCCCAAGACGTCACCGTTGCTGGTGACGCCGAGATTGATGGGCGGCGCGCCGTCCAGGAACATCTTCTCGAAACGGCCTTTCCGCCGATTGTTGGCGGCGATGACGTTGTGTGTCAGCGGAGCCTGGAAATCGATATTGGCGCCGGGGCCGCCGAAGTCAGTGGTCGCGGCCGCGTAGAGCGGCTCCTCCCGCACCAGCGTGTGAATGCCGTAGAACCCCTTGAAGTACGTCACGAACGCGATGCGGTCCTCCTCGTCGTCGCCGCCCGGGAGGACGATGGTGGACAGGTTGCCGGTCGCGGTGTCGGTGTACTGTCGCAGTTCGCCGTTGTCGAGGTCGAGGGTCCAGATGTTGTAGATCTCCGCATTGGCTGCCTGGGTGGGGTCGATCGGCGCCAGGGGGTCGGTCGCGGTAGACGCAAACGTCAGCGTATGGTCGTCGAGAAACTGCGCCGCCGCCTCGGTGGCCGTGCCAAAGGTCAGCTGTGTCTTCGCTTTCGTCTCGAGATCCAGTTTGAACAGTTTGTTGTTGCCGCTGATACGCGCGACATACACAAGATACGAGCCGTCCGGTGAGAACGTGGGCGCGTAGTCGGCGAAACCGTCTTCCGTGAGATTCGTGATCTCCTCGGTTTCCAGATCGAGGAGATAGATATCGCCCACCGCACCCTGCAACGCGGAGAAGGCGACCATGCGGCCGTCAGGCGAGAAGTCTGGTGACTCGGGCGCGTCCACGTCGTTCATCGGGAGGAGTTGCTCGATCTTCTGGGTCACGACGTTCTGGAGCACGAGCGACCGAAATTTACCCTTGCGTACGAAGTAGGCCAGTCGATCGTCGACGGGCGACCATGACAACCACGGCACCTGGTTGAACCGGGCCAGTGGCAGGCCGAACGACTCGAATCCGAGGTCCTGGTTGAATCCGTCGGTCAGGTTTCTGACCACCTCACCGTCGGTCGCCGACAGCAGCACGAGGTCGATTTCCCCGTCCTTCCGATTTTGTGCGAAGGCTGCAATCAGATCGCCAGACGGTGATGATTCGATCGAGACAGTTGCGGCGTACTGGGTTTCCAATGGGTCTGGCGCAAGGTCGCGGCCGTAGTCGTCGGGGCGTTCCTTGTCGCGAAACTCCTGGAAACGTTCTCGAATGTAGTCCTCGAATTCGTCGTCGAACTCCTCGGCCGGGATGTCGAATGCGTCGTCGTAGACGTCACCGCCGCCGCCAATCGCGGTTTTTCGCAACGAGAAGAGATACTCGCGCACGCCCTCTTTGCCCCACCGTTCTTCTATGAACTCGAAAGCGGCGTGGCCGAGGTTGTAGACCACCCGGAGGCTGCTGAAGTTGCCATACCCGTTGAACTCGCTCATTCTGGGAAGAATGTCGGCCAGAGCGGCATCGCGGACCTGCATCAAATCCATCGGGCGCCAGATGCCGGCCATGTAGTCGGCCAGCCCCTCGTCGACCCAGAGCGGGATGCCCTGCCGGATGGCCGAGCGCGGGACGATATCGAACGCGAACTGGTGCGTCAGTTCGTGGGTAATCAGGCGGTAGAGCTGATCCGGCGGTTCGTCGATAGGCAGCAGGATACGCCGGCGGAACGGCTCGGCGAACGCGCCGACGCCGGAGGAGACCGCCCCTGGAATGACGTTCTGCTGCTCGAATTCGCTGTGCGTCTTGAAGACGACCAATGGCACCAAGGTGGCCAGGTCATGCGTCAGGTCGGCGCTCACCTGCGCGTAGGCGCTTTCGGCGTAGGACGCGATTCGTTCCAGGTGCTGCTCAAGCTCGGGGTAGTAGAAAATCTCGAAATGCTCCGTCTCGTAGATGTGCCAGTCGAAGTCGTCGTACTTGACCCGGTTCTTTCCGTAGTACGGGTTGAACCCGCCCTGGGCCCATGACTCGGCCGTCCAACCCAGCGCCAGCAGGCTGGTCAGACAGATGACAGCCCAGCGGCCGTGGGCAGTGCGCCCGCGGTGAGTACGGCTCATGATGCACCTCGTGAGGGAGCCAGCGGCGTGTCTGAGTGGGCTGGCGGAGACTGGAGCCATCTTACTGTAGCTATGACGGGCCTCGCAATGATGTGGATCCCGCCGGGTAGACCCTGAGAGTAGGAGCAAGAGGCGTGCCCGCCTGCGCAGTCAGATGGCCTGGCGGATTCCCTGGGTCTCGACGCGGCGCTGAGGCCCGGCGGGGTCCCCGGCCTGCCATCAGCGAGGAAACCGCCCGCGAACGAGCGGGGGCTCGTTCCACGTGCACCGCGGTCTCTCAACCGCGTGCCACAGGGACGGCGGGGTGTCCACATCCGGCGAAGTATGCCCCCGTTAGGCGACACCAGTGGTAGCCCCC
Organism: Vicinamibacterales bacterium; assembly: GCA_937766455.1. GTDB lineage: Bacteria > Acidobacteriota > Vicinamibacteria > Vicinamibacterales > UBA8438 > UBA8438. Next base: position 51,259 of record CALLXD010000018.1, read on the forward strand.
GGTTGTCGGGAGAATAGGCGCGAACGAGAGGTCCACCGGCCCGATATACTTGGAGCGCTGGAATAATTCAGGCCGCGTCCGTGTTCATGGTCATAGCGGCCGGGGCCTACTAACAATGTTGCGACACATGCGCCTAGCCAGCGACTCGGCGGATGGGGCCATGGCGGATCTCCGCGCCATGTCGGACCAGGCTCTCGACCATATCGATAGTCTGTACGGGGCCGCCATGCGTCTGACGCGCAACCCCGCCGACGCCGAAGATCTGGTGCAGGACACCTATGTCAAAGCGGTCCGGTTCGAAGAGCAGTTCAAACCGGGGACTCATTTGAAGGCGTGGCTGCACACGATTCTGCACAATACGTTTCTCAACCAGCGACGCCGGGCCACCCGTGATCCCGTCGACGTCGACAGCGAGCAAGTGGACAGCGCACCGGCGCGGGTGACGGACGGGCCGTCACCCGAGGAGCTGTTGGTGCGGGGCGCGCTGGGCGTGGATCTGCAGGCGGCCATCGACGCCCTGCCAGACGCGTTCCGGCAGGCGGTCTGGTTGCGCGACGTCGAGGAGTTCTCCTACAAGGAGATCGCGGGAATTCTGCACGTCGCGGCCGGTACCGTGATGTCGCGTATTTCCCGGGGGCGTCGGATGCTGTATCGGCATCTTACTGAACAGCAGCCTGGTGGACCTGGACTCCGAATCGTGGGTCGTGAGGCCTCACGTCTGGACTGAGCAATGACCATCTGTCAAGAAATCGACTCGTTAATGACCCCCTACGTGGATGGCGAGGTGGACTTCGCGGTCAAGCAGGCGGTCGAGGACCATCTCGGCGATTGTGAGCTGTGTCGGGCGCGGGCTCGGACGGAGGAGGCCGCGCGTCGCCTGGTGCAGGCCGGGGCGTCGACGTTGTCTGCCAGCGCGCCGGCGTCCTTGCGTGCGAGATGCGTCGGAGCCGTGTCCACGCGAGATGCCGCGCCGCGCCCGGCGTCGCGGGGTTCGCGAACGCGACGATGGCTTCCGCTGTCGATGGCCGCGACGTTGCTGCTGGCGGTGGGTGGTGTGTTCATGGTCGGCCAGCAGGAGCGTCTGGAGGCGGCATTCGCCGCCCAGCTGGCGATCGACCATGAGAAGTGCTTCACCGAATTTGGGACCGGTCACCCCCCGCTTGATGCCGCGGCGGCGGAGGACTACCTGGCGACGGAGCACGGTGTCGATGTGGTGGTGCCGGTCGGCGACGACCAGGAGCACGTGGAGCTGGTGGACGCGAGAAGTTGCGAGTACGAGGGCGGTCGGATGGCGCACCTGCTGTACGAGGTTGAGGGACGGCAGGTGTCGCTGTTCGTAGTGCCCGACGGGTCGCGTGCCGAGCGCTCGCTTGAGGTTGTGGGGCACCAGGCGCGCCTCTGGTCCGCCGCCGACGTGGGGTACGTCCTGGTCGGGGATGCGGGGGACGCCGAGGTCATGGACAAGGTTGCCGCGTATATGCGAGCCTATGGGAGATAACCTGTTGGTGCCAAAATATGAGAGGAACGATCACACCATGACGCTTCGCTGGATGGTTGCAGGCGTGGCGGCCTTCGGGCTGGCCGTACTCACGTTGCCGGCCGAGCTGACGCACACGCATGCGCACACGGCGGAGACCGCGGGAGCGGTCGAGGGCACGATGGCGCCAGCGTGCGATGTCGATGCACGACCGGCCGACTTCGACTTCACGTTGCAAGATATGAACGGCGATGATGTGTCGTTCAGCGAACTGAAGGGCAAGGTCGTGCTGTTGAACTTCTGGGCGACTTGGTGCGGCCCATGCAAAATTGAAATGCCGTGGTTCGTCGAGTTCGCCGACCAGTACGAGGATCAGGGATTGGTGGTTCTTGGGGTGTCGATCGACGACACACCGGACAAAATTCAGGAATTCGCGGCGGAGTACGATGTCGACTACCCGATGCTGGTCGGCTTGGAGCGGGATGATTTCATGGAGTCCTACGGGCCAATCTGGGGGGTGCCGATGACGTTCTTCATCGACCGAGACGGCGCGCTGTGTCGGACGCATGCCGGGATCGCCGCGCGGGAAGAGTTCGAGAAGGACATCACGGATCTGCTGTAGTGGTGGCTTGGCGCTCGTGATGCGCTCCTCTGGCAACACGCCGACCCGGAAGGGTCGGCGTTGTCGTGTACGGGCGTGCGGACGCCCGTGAGGGAGCACGCCGCCAGTGTACGGCTGTAGTATGATTGGCCGCGCGAGGGGGGTTACACATGCTGAAAGGGTTCGTCCACGCTGACTTGCCATGCGGGTGCCGTCTCGCGTTTCGCGAAGGGGTGGCGGGCAGCCCGGTGACGGTGCTTGTCGACCGCAAGTCGCCAGGGTGCCGGCTATCTCTGCATGTCGAGGGGCTACCGATTTACGACTACCGCGAGGCGCTCAGACCCTCCACGCGTGTCAGCCAGATGGAAGAAGAAGGCTACGAAGAAGAGGGCTAGTGCACCGCGCTAGCGCGTGAGCGTCAGGTCGAACGTCGTACTCTCTCCCGTCTCGATGGCCACCTCAACTCCGGCCGCTGCAATCTCCTGAAACACCGCTGCTCCGTAGAGATCGCCTTCGTAGATTCCTGACACCGCGGACACGAGGTAGGCGCCCGCCGGCAGGCCGGTCATCGTATAGCGTCCCGAGGCATCCGGATATGTCAGGCGGACGTGACGGCTGCGGGGCTGCCACAGCGCGGGATTGACGGGCAGTGCAACAACGGCCGGGTCCGTAGCCGCGCGGCCCTGTTGGTCATGGACGGTGCCGGTCAGACGGGTGACCCGGTCTGTGACGACCAGACGGACCCCTTCCCGCGTCTCGCCCGACCGCAGGTCGAACGGGATGTCGATGCGGTCGCGCTCTTCGTAGACCGTCGACTCCAACGACCACGGGAACGGTAACCCGTCCAGCCGGATGATCCGCTGCCCGTCCGGCGTCTCAAGCAGAAAGCGGTCGTTCTCGTCCACCTGACTCTGTGTGAGTCCGGAGCCCATCGTGCCGTCGGCGACCGGCGCGCTCACCCAGAGGTCGCGTAGGTCTGGGGCGGGCGTGGTAGCTCCGACGACGGTCTCGACTACCCCTGAGCTTGATCCGATCCCGTGGACGGTTTAACTACGCCGCTTGAGTCTGTGCTCGTTGCTCGAATGCCGCTGGACTGATTTGTCCGAGCGTCGAGTGCCGACGCCGTTGGTTATAGAACACTTCGATGTAGTCGAACAATTCCATCTTGGCGTCCCCGTTGCTGGCGAACTGGTCGCCGAGCTCGTGCTTGACCGTCGAGAAGAAGCTCTCCATCGCGGCGTTGTCATGGCAATTACCCCGACGGCTCATGCTGCAGACGATGCCGTGCACGGTGAGGCGTGCTTGATAGTCCGCGCTGGCGTACGTGCAGCCCTGGTCGGAGTGGTGCAAGAGCCCGACCCCGGGGCACCGACGCTTGAGCGCGCGCTCTAGTGCGTGAAGGGTCAGATGGCGATCATTGACGGCACTGACGGCCCAGCCGACCACGAAGCGCGAGTACAGATCGAGGATGGCGGCCAGGTAGAGCTTGCCGCTGGTGCCGATCACGAACTCGGTGGTGTCGCCGACCCAGCGCTGATTCGGTCCAGCCGCGTCGAACCGGCGATCCAGGAGATTGGCGGCGATCGGCTGATCGTGGTCACTCATGGTGGTGTGCTTGTAGCGTCTACGCTGTCGCGCGACGAGCCCCTCTTCTTGCATCAACCGCACGACGCGCTTGCGGCTGACCTGCTCCCGCTGGTCGATGAGATCGGCGTGGACGCGCGGACTGCCGTACCGGTGTTGGCTCGCGTCGAAGGACGCCCGCACGAGCACCTTCAGGCGGCGGTCGTCGCGCGCATGCGTCGACTCCGGGCGCCCACGCCACGCATAGAACCCACTCGGGGTCACCTGTAAGCATCGGCACAGAATCGTCACGGTGTGATAGGCCTTCTCCACGGCGATGAACTGAAACCTCATCGGCTGTGCTTCGCGAAGAAGGCCGCGGTAAGTTCAAGGGGTCGATGCAACGCAGAGATGATCACTGTGAGGAGGGATCATGGAACGCGTTCGTCGTCCACGTATATCGGCAGCGGAGAAAGCGCAGGTGTGGCAGCGGTGGAAGTGCGGCGAGTCGCTGAGCGACATTGGCCGAGCGCTGGAACGCGTCCCTGGGGCCATCTTCCACGTGCTTGCCGCGCGAGGCGGTGTCGCCCCGCCTCCTCGAACACGGTCCCGGCGTGCGCTGACGCTGACCGAGCGGGAAGAAATCTCGCGCGGCCTGGCACGTGGCTGTTCGTTGCGGGGGATCAGCGCTGGACTCGGTCGCGCACCCTCGACCATCAGCCGTGAGGTCCAGCGGCACGGGGGCCAAGCTCGCTATCGTGCCGCCGTGGCCGACGCGCGCACGTGGCACCGCGCCCGGCGCCCCAAGCCGTGTCGCTTGGCCACCTCGGCCAGGCTTCGTTCGCTGGTCGCCAGCAAACTCGCTGCGGACTGGTCGCCGGAGCAGATTGCGGGCTGGCTGAAACAGACGTTTCCGGGGCATCCTCACATGCAGGTGTCCCACGAGACGATCTACGTGAGCCTGTTTGTCCAGAGTCGCGGCGTGCTGAAGAAAGCGCTCATTGCGCACCTGCGGCGCCGGCGGCGGATGCGGCGCTCGAAGCGTGCTGGGCCGCAACGAGCGGGCGGCATTATCGACGCCGTCTCCATTCGCGACCGTCCTGCCGAGGCCGAGGACCGCGCGGTGCCCGGCCATTGGGAGGGCGACATGCTGTCGGGCGCCCGGAATTCGCACATCGCGACCCTGGTCGAGCGACACTCGCGGTTTGTGCTCCTGGTGCGCCTACTCGGCAAGGACACCGCCACCGTGGTCGAGGCGCTCTCGCAGGCGGTGCAGGCGTTGCCAGAGGGACTTATGGCGTCCCTGACGTGGGACCGCGGGTCTGAACTGGCGGCGCACAAAGACTTCACCCTCGCCACCCAGGTCCAGGTCTACTTCTGTGACCCACAGAGTCCGTGGCAGCGAGGTTCCAACGAGAACACCAATGGCCTACTTCGACAGTACTTCCCACATGGTACCGACCTGGCGACCTACACCCAGGCGGATCTAGACCGCGTTGCACAACGTCTCAACTCACGACCGCGCAAGACGCTCGGCTACGCCACGCCAGCTGATAAGCTGGCAGCCACCCTGTTGCATTGACCGGTTGAACTCACCGCCGCTTTTTTAAGAATGTCGCGCTCCTCCGCGAGGATGCGATTCTCTTTGCGAAGCCGGGCGAGCTCCTCTCGCTCCGCCTGCATCAGCCCGCTCTTGCCCTTCGTGCGCTCGGCGCGCGCCCGGTCCACCCAGTTGCCGAGCGCCGACGGCGTGAGGTCGAGCTCCCGCGCCACCGCGCCGACCGTCTTGTCCTCCTCGAACACCAACCGGACGGCCCCGGCCTTGAACTCTTCAGAGAACTGCCGCCGGGCTCGCCGGCCTGCCTTGTTTGATTCCACTCTGGACATCGTATCCGCCCTTCGGAAAGTGTCCACGGGATCGGATCAAGCTCACCCCTGCGAGACGCGCGCCTGGGCTGAGGGCAACCGCGACATCCTCTACGTCGGTGCTCTGAACTTCGAGCAGGCGCGAGCCGAAGACAGCCGTGCCAGTGCTGCGGGTCCGTAGGCCAGACCGCCGTCGATAACTTCGTCCGACGCTGGTGCGGGCGCTGGCCCGCAGATGGTAGCGTCCCGGGGGGACGTTCAAAAACTCGAAGACGCCGTCTGGCCGGACCACGGCCGGTCTCGCGATGCCGAGCCCCAACCCGCCGTCTGACGCGGGGCTCATGATGACCGAGCCAGTGGCCAGCCTGGCCTCGTCGGGGTGCACCAGTTGACCCCGCACGCTCACCCGGGAGGCGCCAACCAGTGGGAAGTCGATATTGGTCCGGGTTCCGCCGCTCGGCAGTTCGACGCGCTCGGCCGCACCTGGCGTCGACACGCCAGGAAACAAGGTTGGTACCATCTGTATACGACCGGTCGCATCTTCTGTGCCCAGGTCGTCGGGATCGAGCGCGGCTATGTAGTAGCGACCAGGAGCCAGCCCCTCGATGCGGTAGTCGCCACGTGCGTTGCCCTCAGTGCGTCCCACCGGTAACAGGATCCGGCGGTTACCGTCGAGCTGCGGCCGGAGCGCCTCGACCTCCGCGAACGCCAGCGGTTGTCCCGTCTCGGTGGTGATGCGACCCATGATGGCGCCAGCCGGCGTCAGTGCGACATCGGCGTTCGACCGTGTCTCGCCGGCCGCAAGGTCGATGGCGACTGGGACTTCCAGCGGGTGTCGCTGACCGTACTGCCGGCTCACGTAGCCAAGCGCGGTCGCGTGCAGGGAGTACGCTGCCGCCGAGAGCTCGTCCAGTCGGAACTCGCCCGCGGCATTCGTGGCGACGATACGTTGTTCTCGACTTGCGAGGTCGCGGAGGACAAGGACGCCGTCGGCGATCGGTTCGCCGTTCGATGCGTCAATCAGCTGTCCTGCGACGGATCCGCTGGCCGTTTGGCCCGGTCGCGCGTGCGCCGAGGAGACAGCGAACAGCGTGCAGAGGCCCAGGAGGCAACCGAGGTGGGTCGCCCGTATCACAGAGTCGTGCCCGGAACGTCTCATGCGGTCTATGATACCAATCCGGTCGTGCGTCGTGTCACGGCGTGTGAGCGGAGAGCCGAGGAACATTGCCATGTCCAAGCTGTCGTCAGAGTTCGACGTGGTCTGTCCGTGTTGCGGCACGACACAGACGGTCGACCTGCACCTGAAACGCGTCGTCGCGCATCTCGAACCGCAGCGCGAAGACAAGCCGCAACTGGACCACGCGCAGCAGATCCTGGCTGAAGAGGCGGCGCGGCGTGAAGCCTTGTTTCAGCAGTCGGTGAGCGACAACCAGACGCGCGGCGACGAGTTGTCCAAACGGTTCGATGAGGCACTCGAGCAAGCGCGGCACGAGCCAATTACCAGGCCCGAACGAGAATTCGACCTAGACTAACGGTTTCCGGACGAGGCGTCCGTCTGGCGGCGTTGCGGCCTCGGTCACAGCCTGCCTGGCTGCTCCCTCGTTGCGCCTTGCCAGACGAACGCCTCGTCCGGAAACCCCAGGTGCGCTTCAGCCGACGTTGCGGCGGTTTTCGCCGCGTCCGACGACCTGGCGGAACGGGGCTGGCAGCTCGCTCCATCCGTCTTCCCCCGCGAAGAACCTCGGCTTGTCGTCAGGGAATCTGTCGACGAATGCGCGATACCGGCGTCGCCATTGGGTTACCCGATGGTCTGGCGTCCGGATAGGTCGGTGCGGATAGTCGAGCAGCATGCGCTCCACTTTCCAGACGTTCCGTTCCGACAGACGCCAGTCGTATCGCGTGAGTGTCCGTAGATCGACGATCGCGTACCCGGTCAGGCGACCGGTGGCGTCGACGTACGGTTCGACGTAGCTCAGCGCTAGGGCGCGGATCGTCTTGTAGACCGCCTTGCGTCCGTGGAGTCCTGGGTCACGCGACCGAGCCACGGCACCCCATCGGCCCCGCTGCTGATACACGAACAGGACGTGGTCGAGCTGGTCGACAGACTCGAAGCTGAGCACCAGGGGAGGGAATCCGTGCTGTTCCATGACGGTCGCCGCCAGGAGCACCGCCTCGAGACAATGGGCCGTCTGGTGACGTACGACGCCCCGAAAACTCCGGAGCGTGAGAGGTCCGCCGGCCGCATTGTAGGGGAGCGCGTTGAGGTACCGCTGGACGGCGCGAGGGGTGCGCAATCGGCTGATCAATCGGCCCTCGTGTGGCGTGAACGCCGGAGTGGGCGGGGGCGCTGCCTGGCTGTGGTGCATCCGCTCGTTGCCGTCGGGTGGCTGCGATACACTCACCGTCATGTCGTCATCACCCCTCGCGGAGGGACCGGACAGCGGAGCCGCTGCCTCTCGCATCTTGGTCGGGACCTCAGGCTACAACTATGCCGAATGGAAGGGGAGTTTCTATCCGGAGAAGCTGCCCGCCAAGAAGATGCTCCCGTTCTACGCGGAACGGTTGTCCACCGTCGAGATCAACTACACCTTTTATCGCATGCCGACGGACCGTCTGCTGGCCGGCTGGTCCGAGGTAACGCCCGATCACTTCCGTTTCACGCTCAAAGCACCGCGACGCATCACGCATCTGGCCCGGTTGCGGGGGTGCGAGGAGACGGTCACGGCGTTTTGTGACGCGGCCCAGACGCTGGGGCCAAAACTGGGCGTGTTGTTGTTTCAGCTGCCACCGTCTTTCAAGAAAGACCTGGCGGTGCTCGACGGATTTCTGGACATGCTGCCACCGGGCGTCCGCGCCGCGTTCGAGTTTCGTCATGATTCCTGGCACGACCCGGACGTGTTCGACCGGCTTCGAGCCCGCCGGCTGGCGCTCTGCGTTGCGGACAGCGAGCGCTTGACCACACCCGTCGAGGTGACTGCCCCGTACGGCTACTTCCGGTTGCGCGACCAAGGCTACGAGCGTGACGATATCGCGCGGTGGGCGGACACCATCGCGACCGCGTGCGGGAGTTGCGGCGAGGTCTTCGTGTACTTCAAACATGAAGACGAGGGAAAGGGGCCAGAGTTTGCGCGACTACTGCTGGACGCACTCCCGCTGTCGGTCCGCTGAGGGCATGACTGGGGCGTCGGCCAGCGGGGCCCCGTATTCCCGCGCGAACGCTACGATCCGCCGTTCGGCCCAGTAGCCGTCGAAATCGGCGGCGGCCCCCGCGTAGTAGCCGCAGTGTCCCCCATAACGTGTGACCTGGACGGTCACGTGTGGATTGACTGCCACACTTGGGTCGTCGAACTGCTCCGGCGGCACGAAGGGGTCGTCTTCGGCGCTGACGATCAGAGTCGGAATCTGCACCCGGTCGATGACTCGGAGACTGCTCGCGCGGTAGTAGTAGTCGTCGGCGTCCCGGAAGCCGTGGTGTGGCGCCGTGAACCGCTCGTCGAATTCCCGCACGGTCCGCACGGTGTCGAGCGGGCCCAGGTCGAAACGACCGGGCCACGCCTGACCTTTCCGTCGCATCCGAGCCTTGAGGTTGCGCACGAAATTCCATTCGTAGATGAGATTGGATCGGCGTTCGAGCGCCTCGACGCACAGCCCCAGATCCATCGTGGGTGAGATCGCCACGATGGCCCGTACCTCAGGCGGCGTGTCCGCGCCATAGTCGCCTGCCAGCCGGAGCGCGACATTCCCGCCCAGGGAATATCCGGCGACGCTGACCGCGGGGAGCCGGTCAAGCTGGATCAACTCCGCAATGACCGCACGCGGGTCGTCTGACAGTCCCGAGTGATACAGCCCAGCCGACAGCGCTTCCGTTCCACCACAATTGCGCTGGTTGAGCATGACAGCGTTGAATCCGGCGCGATACGCCTTTTCGGCCATGCCCTTCATGTAGTGTGCCTGGCTCGACCCCTCGAGCCCGTGGAGACCGATCAGGGTGCCGTGTGCTCGCGGCTGCGCCTGCCAGTAGCAGTGGGCGAGCACCCGGGCATCCGACGCCACATCGAAGTAGCGTGGGACGGGCGGCGGCAAATGCGGAAAGTGGCGTTGGCGTCCCCACGTAAAGAGGGTCATCCAATGCCCATGTCGCAGGCGTGGGTGAGGCGTGTAGTCGGAAATGCTCACGGGGTGTCAGAAAGAAGGTGGCGGGGGCGATCCACAAGCGGCGCGTGACCGCCAGCGTCGTCGAGAGAGTTTACCGCACGGGTCCGTAGATGGCGGGCAGCGAGACGCCCCGCATGCGCAGGTAGACGCTCAGCTGACCCCGATGATGAATCAAGTGATTCAAGACCAGCACCCGAAAGACGGAAATACGGGGGAGTGAGAAGACCAGCCCGCCGTCCCGCTCCAGCAGCCAATCAGCCGTGAGATCCGGGTCGAGCCGACCCGCCAGTGCGGCGCGCCCGGCGGCCGCGTGCGTATCGAATCGAGAGAGGACGTCGGTCACCCCGTCCGTAGGCGTCGGGTCTGCCTCGGTCGTCGCCAGGTCGTGGCGCTCGGAGGTCATGACCACGGCCGTCCAGCCAGGAATGTCGGCCAGATGTGCGAGGAGTTGCCCAAGCGTGCGCGCCTGTGTTTCAGGACGCCAGGCCAGCTCCGCGTCCGGCGCCGTGGCCATCACCGCGCGGGTGACTCCGATCTCGCGGTCGTACTCGGGTAGCAGGATATCGATGAGGGGCATGACCCTGGGGCGTGCGCGTCTGCGCATCTTATCTGGAACGTGATGGTGCGTGGACCTCCGGACGGTCATCGTCGCGTCAGGCTGGATTAGTGTTGGCGAGATCCGAGACAATGCCCGGATGCGCTTGCGGGAGTTGAACGTCGGTTGTTTTGGCGGCGGCACCGGGCTGCCCAGTCTCATTGGCGGGCTCAAGGACAATCCGTGGCTTCGGGTGCACGCCGTCGTCACCATGTTCGACAGCGGGGGCAGTTCCGGGGCGCTACGCGACCAGCTCGGTGTGTTGCCCCCAGGCGACGTGCTCAGGTGCGCCCTGGCTCTCGCGCGCAACGAAGCGGAGGCCCGCCGCATCCTGCTGACTCGACTCTCAGGCTTCGAGCACGACAAGCTCGGTGGCCACACTGGCGGCAACCTGCTGCTGTCGATGATGGAGCAGTACAGCGGCGATTTTCTCGCCGCCGTCGACGGACTCCGTACGCTGCTGGATTGTGTCGGGCGCGTGTGGCCGATCAGTGTAGAACAGGCCACCGTCTGCGCGGCCTACGAAGATGGCTCGGCCACCCGCGGAGAGGTAGAGGTGGACCAGGAGCAGAGCCAGGGGCGCCGGGTCAGTCGAATCTGGCTGGAACCGGAGGTCAGTATTCACGCCGCCGCGGCCGAGGCGATCCCGACGTTCGACGCGCTTGTCATCGGGCCGGGGAGCTTCTACACCAGTCTCGTGCCGATTTTTCTCCCCACCGGGGTGCGCGAGGCCGTGGCCGCCGTAAAAGGTCCCATTATCCTGGTGACCAACCTGCTGACCGAGGGACGCGGGATGCAGGGATTTACCGCCGCCACCGCCGTCTTGCGGATCAGCGAGGCCATCGGCCGCCGGGTGGACGTGGTCATCGTCAACACCGGACACCCGGGCCAGGATGCGCTGGCGAGATACGCGAAAGAGCACAAGGAGCCACTACCGCTCGGCAATGTGCCCGACGGATGTGAGGTCATCAGCGGTGAGTTCTGGCCACGCGGCTTTGCCAGACACGCCCGACGCCGACTGGCGTATGCGGTGTGGAGCGTGCTGGCCCAGCGGTTGTTGGTGTAACCGACGCCATTGTCGCGGTGCATGGCGGCGGCGCGGCCTAGCCGCGGGTCGATTTTCGTTTCTTTGCGCGTGCTGCGCGTGGCGCGATTGATTCGGGTGCGTTCTCGCGGTTAACGATTTTCGCGGCGGCTTTGGCCACGACGTCACGCAACATCTTGTTGGGAACGCCGCCGGTACCCGGCCTCCCCGTCACCCATGTGTCCGGCAGTTCGGCGGCAAGGATATCGTCGAAGTCGCCCTCGCTCTTGACCGAGAGCGGCGCGAACGTGGTGATGTCAAGCGGACCGGACCAGTGGTCTCGATGCTTGATCAGGAGCCAACTGCGTCCTTTCTGGGACGCGGCGGTGCCGGGCCGGTCCCGCGTGCGAACCAGGACCCACGAGCCCTTGAGCTTGTAGCCGTCGAGCGTGAACTTGAGGTCGCCCGTGTCGAGCGCGGCGTCGATGTCCGGCACCTCGGGCTGCCAGGTGCCGTAGTCCCACAGCATGACCACGCCTGCCCCGTAGCCCTCCGGAATGACCCCTTCAAAATCGCCGTAGTCGTACGGGTGGTCCTCGGTACGCACCGCCATGTGCTTGTCGCGTGGGTCGAGCGAAGGCCCTTTCGGGACCGCCCAGGACAGCAGCACCCCGCCGTGTTCGAGACGCAGGTCGTAGTGCAGCCGGCTCGCGAGATGCTTTTGGACGCAAAAGTGGAGGGGCTTCGGCGTGCGGGTTTTCCGCGCGCGTCGCGTGCGATCGCCGGAGGGCTCCGGAGTCTTCGCGAAGTCGCGCTTGCGACGATAGTCGTCAAGGGGCATGCGTTCTTTGAGTGTAAGCTGTCTGCCATGTCACACGCACCCGATGATGCCGGGTCTGGCGCGGTTTTGTGGTCTGGGCATCCGCGCGGTCTGTCGACGCTGTTCTTCACGGAGATGTGGGAACGGTTCAGCTACTACGGCATGCGGGCCCTGCTCGTGCTGTTCATGACCGATCTGGTGGCAAACGGCGGTTTGGGCATGACCGACGTTACCGCGACGGCGATCTACGGGCTGTACACCTTTGCCGTGTATGCGGTCGCATTGCCCGGAGGGTGGATCGCCGATCGGTTGACCGGCCAGCGTCAGGCCGTGCTCATCGGCGGGGTCATCATTGCCGTGGGCCACTTGACCCTCGCGATTCCCACGCTGTCCGCGTTCTATCTGGGCCTCGTGCTGATCGTGCTGGGCACCGGCCTGCTCAAGCCGAACGTGAGCGCGATCGTGGCCGACCTCTATCCCGAGGGTGGTGCGCGACGAGACGCCGGCTTCTCCATCTTCTATATGGGCATCAACGTCGGTGCCCTGGCCGGTCCGCTGGTATGCGGCACGCTCGGGGAGCGCGTCAACTGGCACCTCGGGTTTAGTGCCGCCGGTTTCGGGATGATCTTAGGGGTTGTGCAGTATGTGTGGGGGTGGCGGCACATGGGCGACGCCGGCCTGCCGCGGAACCGGGATAGCGGCGACCGCGGGCGGGCTCTGCGCAGTTTCTGGTGGGGGCTCGGCCTGGTCGTCGCACTGGTTCTGGCCACGACCTGGCTGCAAAACGCTGGCATGTTTGCCTTCTCGATTCTCGACGTGGCGCAGGCTACGGGCGTCATCATTACGGGCCTCGTCGTGGTGTATTTCGTCTACATTTTCATGTTCGGTCGATTGAGCCCAGAGGAGCGTGGGCGGGTCGCGGTGATCCCCGTGCTCTTCGTCGCGGCCGCCGTGTTCTGGTCAGGGTTCGAGCAGGCGGGATCGTCGATGAATTTGTTTGCGGATCGGCTGACGGATCGGAGCGTGTTCGGGTTTGAGGTGCCAACGACCTGGCTGCAGTCCGTCAATCCCCTGTTTATCATTCTGCTGGCGCCGGTCGTCGGCTCGCTATGGGTGCGGCTTGGTTCGAAGAACCCGTCGATTCCGGCGAAATTCATGTACGGCCTGGTGCTGCTGGGGCTCGGATTTCTGGTGCTGGCCTGGGGCGCCACGTTTGCGACGGACGGCGCCCGCGTGAGTCCGATGTGGTTGGTCGTGACGTACTTCTTTCATACCGTCGGAGAGCTGTGCTTGAGCCCGGTTGGCCTTAGCAGTATCACCAAGTTGTCGCCGAAACGGCTCGTCGGTCAGATGATGGGCATTTGGTTCATGGCTACCGCACTGGGTAACTTGTTGGCCGGGTTGGTGGCGGGCTTGATCCAGAGCCTGCCCGTTCCGCAGCTGTTCGGGGCTGTCGGGTTGATCGTGATCGGCGGCGGGGTCGTCATGATGCTGGCGAGCGGCCCAGTACGCCGCTTGGCTGGTGACGTCCGTTGAGACCGATGTCGGACGACGGTTGCCCCCCGATTCGGTCAGCAGCCACGGGCTGGCGATCGTGCTAGCCGCCACGCCAACCCTGGCGGTCGGGGCGGCGGCGACCCCTTCTGCGGAGACATCGTGAGCGCGACCCACGCGGCCTCTCGGTCGCAGGCAGCCCAGCGTGTCACGCTCGTGGCGACCTACGAGCTGGGGCGCCAGCCGTTCGGTTTGGCCTCGCCCGCCGCGTGGCTGCAGGGGGCCGGCTTCCAGGTGACGATGGTCGATCTGTCCCGCGAGCCATTTGAGCCGGAGGCGTTCAACGCCGATCTGGTCGCGTTTCATCTGCCAATGCACACGGCGACACGTCTGGCGGTCCCGGTCATCCGGCGGGTGCGTGCCCTCGTGCCAGCGGCCCGTGTGTGTTGCTACGGTCTCTACGCACTGCCCAACGAGCGGATGCTGCGTGACCTTGGTGTCGAAGACGTGCTCGGTGGCGAGTTCGAGCAGGCACTGCTGGATGTGGCGAGCGGACGTGAACCCGAGGCCGGCTCGGGGCCGTTGCCGCGTTTGGACTTTCGCGTGCCACTGCGGGCCGGCTTGCCGCCACTCGCGCGCTATGCGACGTTGCAGACCCCGACCGGCACGCGCGTCGTGGGTTATACGGAAGCCAGTCGTGGGTGCAAGCATCTTTGCCGGCATTGCCCGATCGTGCCGGTCTACGGCGGTCGATTTCGAGCGATTCCCCGCGACGTCGTACTCGCCGACATTCGGTCGCAGGTCGAGTCTGGGGCCCGCCATATAACGTTCGGTGACCCTGACTTCTTCAACGGTATCGGCCATGCGGTTTCCCTCGTAGAGAGCGTGGCGGCGCAATTTCCTGGGCTGACCTATGACGTCACCATCAAGGTCGAGCATCTCCGGGAGCACCGGCGCCATCTGACGCTCTTGCGAGACACCGGCTGTCAATTCGTCGTGACGGCTGTCGAGTCGGTCGATGATGCGGTACTGGCGAAATTGGCCAAGGGACACACCCGGGCCGAGTTTGAAGCGGTGGTCGAGGAGTGCAGAGACCTTGGGTTGCCGCTCGCACCGACGTTTATCCCATTCACGCCGTGGGCGACGACGAGCGGGTATCTTGAGTTGTTGCGCACGATCGACGCGCTCCATCTTGTCGAGCAGGTGGCGCCGATCCAGTTGACCCTCCGCCTGCTGATTCAAGAAGGGTCGCGTCTGCTCGACCTCGAGGGGCCCGCGCTGAATGCGAGGCTGGGGTCTTTTGACGAGCGGCTCCTGGTGTACCCGTGGGCGCATTCGGACCCGGACGTCGACCGATTGCAGCAAGAGGCGGCGGCGGTGGTGGGGCGCGGCCTCACGGCATCGCGGTCCGAGCTGTTCGACGAGCTGCTGGCGCTGACCGCGGACCGCCTCGGGGTACCCACTCCACACCGGATCTCCGGCCGGCTGGACCGGGCGGCGGTGCCGTACTTGAACGAGCCGTGGTACTGCTGAGCCGAGCCATCCCCCGAGCAGGTGGCTCTGGTGTGAACACGCAGGAATTCAGGGACTGGTCCGCGGCGTGGGCCTCGGGTGAGGGTGAGCTTTGCCTCGCGCGCTGTTGATCGCGACGACGACCGGGTATCAAACCCGTGCGTTCGGTGAGGCGGCCACGGCCCTGGGCATCGAGTTGGTATTGGCCACCGACCGCTGCGACCAACTCGACGACCCGTGGCGAGACGACGCGGTGCCGGTACGTTTCCACGATGAGGTCCGGTCCTTGGCCGCGGTCGAGGAGCGGGCGCAGCGGCAGCGGATTGATGGGGTATTGGGCGTGGGGGACCGTCCCGCGCTGTTGGCGGCGATGGCCGCCGCCAGACTTGGCGTCGCGGGACACCCTCCAGCGGCTGTCCGGGCCTGTGGGTCGAAGCTCCAGACGCGTCACCGGCTGAAGGCAGCCGGTTTGCCCTGTCCCTCGTTTTGCGAGTTGCCGGGTGACACGGAATTGGACGGGTTGCTCGACGATATTCGATTTCCGTGCGTGGTGAAGCCGCTCGCGCTGTCTGGCAGCCGTGGCGTGATTCGCGCCGATGATCCGATGCAGCTACGGGCGGCGGTGTCTCGAGTGAGACGGTTGCTGGCGCGTGGCGACATTCGCGAGCGGCGCGAGCCGTCGGACACACTGCTGTTGGTGGAGTCGTTCATCCCAGGCCGCGAGTACGCACTCGAGGGCGTGATGGAAGACGGTGCGCTCCGGGTGCTCGCTCTCTTCGACAAGCCGGATCCGCTGGATGGGCCGTTCTTCGAGGAGACGATCTACGTGACGCCGTCGGCTGAGGCGGACGCTCGACAAGACCGGATCATTGAAGCGGTGACGGAGGCGGCGGTCGCGCTCGGACTACACCATGGGCCGCTGCACGCTGAGTGCCGGGTCAACGAGCGCGGAGTCTTTGTGCTCGAAATAGCCGCTCGCCCCATCGGCGGGCTGTGCGCGAGAGCGTTGACGTTCCGCGGGCCCGGCGACCCGATGGTGTCACTCGAAGCACTCCTCCTACGTCATGTGGTGGGCGAGTCGATTCTAGAGTATCGTCTCGTGTCCGGGGCATCCGCGGTGATGATGATCCCTATCCCCCGCGCCGGGACCTATCGGCGGGTGGACGGCGTGTCGACCGCACGCGACGTGTCGGGGGTCGTGGACGTGGTCATAACCGCGAAGCCGGATCAGCGATTGGAATCATTGCCGGAGGGGGCGAGCTATCTCGGATTCATCTTCACGCGCGCCGACGAACCAGCTGACGCGGTGCGCGCGTTGCGACACGCGCACGACCAACTGCATGTCGTCATCGACCCCTTCATCCCGCTGGTGTGACCGACGCAGCCACGCAGCTCCGTGAGGCGCGCAGCGTTGACAAGTCTTCCAGGCGAGGCGTCCGCGAGGGACGGCGCAGGGGCGCGCAACGCAGCCCCGTGAGGTGCGCAGCGTGGACCAGTTTTCCGGGCGAGGCGTTCGCCTGGCAAGGCGCAAGGAGGAAGCAGCCAGGCCGGCTGTGACCGACGAAGCAACGCAGTCCAGGCGGACGCCTCGCCCGGAAAACCTAGGCTTTGCCTTGTTCGGGGACGTAGTCCGGCGGGAGGGCGGACCCTTCGCCGAAGAAGAAATCTTCCATGTGTTTCGCCACGAGATCCTGGGCCTCCTTCTGCCAAGGCATCAGGCGATACTCATTGAGAATCATCTTCATGCGCTCTTCCCAGAGCTTCCAGGCCTCCACGGAGACGTTCTCGAAAATGCGCTGGCCCAGTTCGCCCGGCCAGGTTGGCGCGTCCAGGCCCGGGAGCTCTTTCTGGAATTTCACGCACTGCACTGTGCGGGGTGTTGTCGGTTCGCTCATGATGATTGGTTGGTGTGTGCTGAATTGGTCGAATCGTAACATGCGATGGGACGTACGGTGAGAGAGGAACCGATCGTGGGCACCCGGCGGGTGGTCGCAACGGCCGGTGTGCTTGGGGGGAGTTTCCTGGCCGCGATCGAGACGACGGTGGTGGCGGCGGCCATGCCGACCGTCGCTGACCAACTCGGCGGACTCTCACTCTATAGCTGGGTGTTTTCCGCGTATCTGCTGACGTCCACCGTGTCGATTCCCCTGTGGGGAAAGCTCTCCGATCTGTATGGGCGGCGCCGGTTCTATCTCTGGAGTGTCGGTCTATTTCTCGTGGGGTCAGCCCTGTCCGGGGCGGCGCAGACCATGCCGCAGCTCATCCTGTTTCGGGCCCTGCAGGGGTTCGGTGCCGGGGGGTTGATGCCGCTCGGGATGAGCGTGCTGGCCGACCTCTACACGCTCGAAGAGCGTGGGAAGATGCAGGGGCTGCTGAGCGGGGTGTGGGGGGTGGCGTCGATCGTCGGGCCTGTGACCGGTGGCTATATCACGGCGCTGTTCTCATGGCGGTGGGTGTTCTATCTCAATATCCCGTTCGGGATCGCCACCGCCGTGGCCGTCGCGGCGTCCTTGCGGGACCGGCCGGCCGGCCCACGACACGCGGTGGACTACGCGGGCGCTGCCCTGCTGATGGCCTCGGTCACACTACTGATCATGGCACTGAGTCGTAGTGGTCTCGACACCGGCGGTGCACAGGCGGTGTGGGTATGGCCCGCCTACCTTGGCGCGGTGGTGTGCGGAGTCGCGCTAGTTCGTGTCGAACGGGGTGCAGCCGAGCCGATGGTGCCGGTCGATTTGCTGGCGGACAGAATGGTGGCGGCCATCGCGGGGACCGGATTGTTGGTTGGGGTCGGGATGTTCGGCGCCATTACCTATGTGCCGCTGTTCGTGCAGGAAGGGTTGGGCGGAAGTCCTGTCGAAGCGGGGCGCGCCTTGACTCCCCTGATCCTGGGGTGGGTCGTGACGTCGATGATCACAGGACGAGCGGTGCTTCGGACAGGCTACCGACCGATGGTGCTCGGCGGACTCGTGTGTGTGACATTGTCGTTTGGTGGGTTGACCCAGGTCACCGCAGACAGTTCGGTGTGGCTGTTGCGGGGCGACCTCATTCTTATGGGGATGGGCTTGGGGATGACGATGTTGTCGCTGGTCCTGGCGATGCAGAACGTCGTGGCCAGACGCGACCTGGGGGTGGCGACATCGTTCGGCCAGTTCACGCGGAGCATCGGCGGCGCCGCTGGGGTGGCGCTGCTCGGCGCCGTGATCGCGGCCGCCCTGCAAGACCCGGCCGCTCCCGTGGCGGCGGATATGGTTCGTGGCATTCACCGGGCGTTCTGGCTGGCGGCCCTCGTGGCGGGCGTGGCGGTCGTGCCGGCCCTCTGGATTCCTGGGGGGCTGCCCGCTGATCTGGTGCACCCGGACCAGATGATGGTTCCAGCCACCGGCCGCGAAGCGATCGACGAGGCCTGACCCAGCCGAGGGCGCGTCGCGGCGACTCGTGGCTAGTGGACGGGCTCGTCGGAGTCCGCGGTCCACTCCGCGACGTTCTCCGAGTCGAGGGCGACCGTCACGACCCGAGCCACCTCGACCCGAGCATCGTTGAATACCGCCCCCCCGCCGATATCAGTCAGCTCGTCTGACACCAACGCGTTGGCGGTCGAGCCGTTGAGCGTGCTCATCCGCCAGAGCCCCTTCGGTAGACCCACGGTGCTGCGACGCATGTCTGGGTTGAGCGTCAACGGGCAGTGCACCTCCCCCAGGGCGTTGAACATCCGGACCGTGTCGCCGGTCGAGAGACCGCGCCGTTCCGCGTCAGCCGGATGCATGTGCAGGGTGGCAGGGCCGCGACGAAGCTCACCGAGGGTCGAGTTGATGGTCTTGTCCGTTGCGGCTGAAATCAGGCTCAGCGGGTAGTCGTCGGTGGTCGGGTCCTCCTGATACCGATACAGACCCGCGGGCGTCTGGTGGTCCAGCGCCTCGGGGAACAGTTGCACCTTCCCGTCTGGTGTACCTGGCGTGACATCAACGAACTGGATCGGCGCGCCACCGGTCGAGGCGGTCACAATGCCCGCATCCATCAGCGTGCTGGCGACCTCGTCGGGCATCGCGCCAGTTACCTCGAGCAGCGCCTCCACGTCAGTGGCGTGGTCGTGATTTGCGTCCAGCCCCAGGCGGGCTCCCAGCTCGGCGAATACCTCGACATTCGGCCGGGCCTCACCCACCGCATCAATTGCGGGCTTGGCGAGTTGCATTGTGCTGAGTCCATAGCTCGGCACGATGTCATACGACTCGAGAAAGGTGGTTGCCGGGAGCACCACATCGGCCAGCGCCGCCGTATCAGTCATCACCTGGTCGAACACCACGGTGAAGAGATCCTCGCGCGCGAGTCCCTCTAACACTCTGTTCTGGTTGGGCATGGTCACGGCAGGGTTGCAGTTGTACACGAACAGCATCTGCACGGGTGGGTCGCGATAGTCCAGAAGTGCCCGGCCGAGATGGTTCATGTTGACCAATCGAGTGTCCGGCTCCGCGACACCGATCCAGTCCTCTGGCGTGTGCGTCCAGGCGCCGGAATTGCTCATGGAGTAGCCGCCGCCGCGCACTCCGAATTTGCCGGCGACCGTCGGCAGCGCCAGAACCGAGAGCACGGCGTTCCCACCGTTCCGGTTGCGTTCCAGGCCCCACCCGCATCGGATGACCGCCGGGGAGATGTCCGCATACATCTCGGCGACATGCTCGAGGAGCTCGGGGTCAAGGCCGGCCACGTCAGCCGCGCGGTCGATCGTCCACTCCGCGGCTCGCTCTCGCAGGCGCTCTGCGCCGGACGCGTGTGCGGACAGAAACTCCTCGTCAGCCCGATCCTGCTCGAACAGAAACCGATGGAGCGCCAAGGCGACCACCACGTCGGTGCCGGGTTTCAGGGCCAGGTGGATGTCGGCCTGTTTGGCCAGGTTGGTCCGCCTCGGATCAATCACCACCAACGCGGCACCCGCCTCTTGCGCCGCCTTGATATGAGGGACCAGGTGGATCCCGGAACTTGACGGGTTGGCGCCCCACACGATGATGAGCCGCGCGTATCGATAGTCCGCGTACGTGACCCCCGGCATCTTGCCGTAGAGCGCCTGACTGGCCGTGCTGGTCGGCATGGCGCAGACGGTGCGGGCCAGCCGCGACGTGCCGAACTGCCGAAACAATCTGGCGTCCGTGGTGTCCTGCGTCAGTAGTCCGTTCGAGCCGCCGTACGAGAACGGCAGGATCGCCTCGGCGCTCCACTCGTCGCGGATTGACTCCATCCGCGACGCGATGAGACCCAGGGCGTCGTCCCAACTCGCCTTGCGCAGCTCTCCGTTGCGCCCGCCTTCGCGTATGAGCGGATGTGGAATGCGGGCGTCTCCATAGACCCGCTCGCCGAAGCGCCGAACCTTGCCGCAAATGTAGCCGTTGGTTGCGTCGTGCGTCTGTGAGCCGTCGATTCTGAGGACCTTCCCGTTCTCGACGGTCACTTCGAGGCTGCACGCATCGGGGCAGTCGAGCGGACAGACCGTGTCGACCGTCGACCGCCCCCACTTCAAGTCTTTCTCCTCAGCCATGTCGTCATTTTACCACCCGGGGGAGAGCGGTCTGTGCGACCGCGGCGGCGGCGGGTCTACCGCACCGACCGGGATGGTGGGCCCGGAAGCCGGGGTAAGGGCGGCGTATCATGGTGCGACGCTCACGCGAGGCAGCGATCCCAGCACACCGATGGACCCTCCCAGAATCCGACGCACGGGAAGCACAATCGGCGCCGTGATGCCTGCCCTTCGCCTCGGCATACTTGGGTGCGCGGCGGCCTTCGCGTTTCTCCCGCTGCCGCGCCAGCTCGTGGAGTCGGTGTACTCCCAGCGTCTCTATCCCCTCATCCGCCAAGCGGTAACGGCGGTCACCAGGCATGCCGATATGCCGCTCTTCGACATACTTCTCGTCGGGGGAAGCCTGACGTTGTCGGCCTGGTGGGTCTTGTCGCTGCTCCGGGCGCGCCGTGGTCGGCGCGTGCGCGAGCTGGTCCGAGTGGTGGGGCTGACGGCGGTGCTCGCGGCGGCCTTGTACCTCACGTTCCTGGCGACGTGGGGGTTGAACTATCGCCGAGAGGCGCTCGCGACACGGTTGGGCTATTCCGCAACGCGGGTCACGACGGTGGAGATCGAGAGCTTGGCCCTGGTGGCCATTCAGCATCTCAATCGCGCCTACGATGAGTCGGAGCACGCCACGTGGCCCCAGTTGTCGGAACTGCCCACCAGCCTGGGGCAGGCGTTCGCGCGCGCGCAACGGCGGCTGGGGGTGTCTCCCGTGATGGCGGGTCTGGTGCCGCAGCGGTCTCTGCTGACCCCCTATTTTCGGCGTGCCGGTATCGACGGGATGGTCGATCCGTTCTTCCTGCAGGTATTGCTCAACGATGGCGTGCTGCCGTTCGAGCGGCCGTTCGTGACCGCGCACGAGTGGGCGCATGTGGCCGGTTTTGCGCACGAGTCAGAAGCGAATTTTGTCGCGTGGTTGACCTGCCTGGAAGGCGACGAGCGGATGCGCTACGCCGGGTGGTCGTTCCTGGTGCCGCGTTTGGTGGCAGCACTTCCGGCGGACAGGCAATCGGCGCTGTGGGCGGGGGTTGGGTCTGGCCCGCTCGCCGACTTCGCGGCCGTTCGCGCGCGTTTGAGTCGTACGATTCCGGTGGTCCGCCAGAGCGCCCGCCGAGTCAATGACCAATATCTGCGCGCGAATCGGGTGGCCAGTGGCATCGGCAGCTACGGTGAGGTGTTGCAGCTGGCCGTCGGGACAGATCTGGGGCGGGCCCAATGGTTGGTCCGGCCGACCGGCGAGTAGGGCCGGTCGTACCGATCGAGACACGGTATGATCAGGGCCGCTTGCTCGCGCGGCCGGCGCGCGCGCTTTATCGATTGCGAACCGGGAAAGCAGTGACCATGTTCAAGTTGATTCCGACCGTACGGGGAGGCGCGGTGAACTCCCTGATCACGTCGAAGAAGTACGCCACGGTGGAGGAGGCGCGTGACGCGACGAAGGCGCTGACCCACGAGAACGCGCGGGTGACGCGGGTCATGATTGTTGATATTGCGAATGGGTCCAAGTTCGTCGAGTGGATCGAACGTACTTAGCCCCCAGCCGGGGGGCGGCTGCGCCCCCGAACCCAACCGATCTAGTCGCGCAATCCCAGGTTTCCGACGATCTGAGTGGCGGCGTGCGCCTTGTTGAGTGAGTAGAAATGCAGCCCCGGGGCACCGCCGGCGAGCAGCGCTTCGCATTGGCGTGAGGCGAGTTCGATCCCGAAGTCAGCGACCGCGTCCGCGTCGTCTCCGTAGCTGTCTAGTTTCGACGCCAGGGCCGTCGGCAGCGTAGCCCCACAGAGCGCGGTGAATCGCTTGATCTGCCCGGTGTTCAGGATAGGGAGGATCCCGGGCGTGATCGGCACGGTGACGCCAAGCGTGTCGACCAGATAGTCGCGGAACGCGAAGTAGTCATCGTTGTCGAAGAACAGCTGGGTCAGGACAAAGTCCGCGCCCCGATCGAGCTTTGCCTTGAGACGCTGCCAGTCCACGTGCCGGCCTTCGGTGCAGGCAATGTGGCTTTCCGGGAACCCGGCCGTGCCAATGGAGAACCCTTCCATCTTGCTGATGAACTCGACGAGCTGATACGAATACTCAAACCCACGTTCAAATTGCTCGTCCGAGCTCTCGAGCGGCGGGTCGCCACGCAGCGCCAGAATGTTCCGGATACCTCGATCGCGGGCCTCGGATAAGTAGCGCTCGATATCTGACCGCGAGGTGCTGATGCAGGTCAGGTGTGCCATGGTCGTGGTGCCGTGCTCGCGTTGGATGCGGTCCACAATCGCCAGCGTCTTGTCACGGGTGCTGCCGCCGGCTCCGTAGGTGACCGAGTAGAAATCCGGTCGCAGTACGTCGAGGGCCGGTAGCGTCCGCTCGAAGAGTGCCACGTCCCCCTTCGGCGTCTTCGGGGGGAAGAATTCAAACGAAAGTACAGGCCGTCCCTGCGAGCCATGCTCCGCGTAGATGTCTCGAATGAAGCGGATCCCGGGTGTCGGCGCGACGGTCGGCGTTGGCGGCCGGTCGAGCCGCGGGTTGGGTATAGAGGTCATGCGATAGGTTGTCTGGGCCCTACGGTCTGTCGTGGTGTCGCCTGCCTGAGGAGTGGAACGCACGGGACGGTTCGTGCAGCGTCACTTCGAGCGTACCATCCGAGTTCCCGACGTGACAAGGTGGTCGTGGTTGCGTCCGCCACAGGAAGCGCTTATAAAGGCGGACAGCCCGTTCGGGTGGAACGCACATTGCCGACGTGAGCGGGCCAGGAGACAACCGAGACATGAGCACACCCGACAAGCCTCCGGTAGGATTCACACCGTTCGTCCCCGAAGAGACCGACTTGCCGGAACTCACGTTCAGGGCTGTCGCCCTGGGTGTGCTGATGGCGATTGTGCTCGGCGCCGCGAACGCGTATCTCGGTATGCGGGCCGGGTTGACCGTCGCGGCGACGTTCCCGGCCGCGGTCGTGGCGATGGCGGCGCTGCGGGCGATGGGTGGCTCGGTGCTCGAGGAAAACATCTCTCGCACCACCGCCTCGGTCGGCGAGGCTCTCGTGGCGGGGGCCATTTTTACCATCCCCGCGTTCGTGATCAGCGGCGTGTGGGACGAGCTGCGGTACTGGGAGAGCACGGCCATCATGCTGACCGGTGGTCTACTCGGGGTGCTGTTCATCATCGTGCTCCGGCGCACCATGGTGGTCGAAGCGGACTTGCCATTTCCCGAAAGCGTGGCTGCGGCCGAACTCGTCAAGGCGGGGCAAGGCGGCCAGACGGGCGCCAAATATGTCTTCCAGGCGATGGGGTTGGCCGCGTTGTGGGAGTTCATCAAGAATTCGAACGGCGTGCAGATCGTCTCGAGCTCGGCGACGACGTTCGTCAACCTCGGCCGCTCGACCATCGAGATGGCCGGGCAGCAGGTGAGCTACGTGGGCGGGTTCATTCTCCAGTCGCCGGCTGCGTCGCCGGCGCTGGTCGGGGTCGGCTTCATCGTCGGTCCGGCTATCGCGTCAACGCTGTTCGCCGGCGCGGTGATGGGGTGGATGTTGCTCGTGCCGCTGGGCCTGTTCCTGAACCCGTCGCTGGCGTCCGGGGTCACCGACACGGCCGGCTTCATCGAACTCAGCACGGAGGTCTGGCTCAAGCAGGTACGGCCGCTGGCCGTTGGTACCATGATTGTGGCCGCTTTCTATACCCTCTTCAAGCTCCGGACGCAGCTGGTTGAAGGCATCGGACGGGCCTTCGTCGACATCAAGAAAGCCAGGACCGGCGGTGGCGCGGTGACTCGCTTGAACCTGGATCTCGACTTCACCAAGGTCGGCATTGCGACGGTGGCGTTGTCCGTGCCCGTGGCCGGGCTCTACTGGTTCTTCAGCCGCAGCCTTCCCGGCGCGATCGTGTTGACCGTCGTCATGATGACGCTCGGTTTTCTGTTTTCGGCCGTCGCCGGCTACCTCGTTGGCCTGCTTGGCAGCTCCAACAATCCCATCAGCGGACTGACGCTCAGCACGCTGCTTATCGCGGCGGTCTTGATGGTGGGCATGCGGATTACCGGCCCGGGCGGGGTGTTGGGGGTCCTCGGTGTGGCGGGCGTCGTCTGTTGCGCGGCCGGCATCGCCGGGGACATGTTGCAGGACTTGAAGGTCGGGCACATCCTCGGCGGCACCCCGTGGAAGATGGAGTTGGCCGAGATCATTGGCGTGGTCATCGCGGCCCTTGTGTTGATTTGGCCGATGATCGCGATGGACCGGGTCTACGAAATCGGGAGCGCGGAACTGCCGGCGCCTCAGGCCGGCCTGATGGCGCTGATGGCCCAGGGCATTGTTGGCGGTGACATGGCGTGGCCTCTGGTGGTCACCGGTATGTTCCTCGCGCTGGGGCTCATCCTCATTAACTCGCCATCGCCGATGCTGATTGCGGTCGGTATGTATTTGCCCTTCGGGTCCACGTCGGCCATTTTCGTCGGCGGCCTGATGGCCTGGATGCTGTCCAGGTCGCTCACCGCTCGCGCAGCCGATGCGGCGCAGGTCACGCAGGCGACCAACACCGGCGTGCTGCTGTCCTCCGGGTTCATCGCGGGAGAGGCCTTGATGGCGGTGTTACTGGCCTTCGTCGTGCTCGGGGGCAGCGCGTTCGGTGTGACCAAGGTGCTGCCGTCCATCGCCGAGAGCGCGTTGCTTGGCGGCCTGGTGTTCGTGGGGCTGTACTACCTGCTGGTCCATGTGTCGTTGGGGGCAAGTGGCACAGATCGCACGCGTCAACCTCAGCCTCCGACGGGGTAATGTCAGACCTCGATTTCGGCACGGTTCGGCCTCGGCGTCTGCTCGAGTGGGGCGAGGAGGACGGCCGGTGTGTGTTGCTGCGCCCGCGGCTGGGCCCGAGTCGGCTCGGACGCTGGGCGGCACGGCTGTTCGATGACCCCCACTACCGCATACGGCTCGACGACGTCGGCTCGCTCATCTGGAAAACGTGCGACGGGCACACGTCACTGGCCGACATCGTCGAGCGGATGCGCGAGCGGTTCGGTGACGACGTGGAGCCGGCGGACGCACGGCTCGCCGCCTTCGTCCGCAGGCTGCTGAAGGGCCGCATGGCCGCTATTTAGCGTCTGGCCGCCCTTGTCCGTAGACTGCTGAAGGGCCGCATGGCCGCTATCTTGGCGTCTCGCCGCCACCGCGCCCCCCGCGTTTGGCCGCAATGGTCGCCCGTGGGGACCACCGGGCGGTGCCGATGCGATACCATACGGTCGGATCCAATCAGACACACGGAGGGAGACTGGAATGACGCGACGGCGTCGGCTGGCAACCTGGCCCCAATGGCACGCGGCGAGGGCGCTGATCACAGGGAGTGTCCTGTGTGCGGCCGTCGTGGGCTCGCTCATGGGGGCTCGTCCCATCTCAGCCGCGTCTGGCCCGTCGATGGCGGCGGGGCAGGCCCCGCCCGACGCGTCTAGCCAGCAAGCACTGCTCAACGAATACTGTGTGCGCTGTCACAACGACCGCCGACTCGTGGCGGGACTCTCGCTGGACGGAGTCGACCCGACGGACGTGAGCCTCGATGCCGAAGTCTGGGAGAAGGTGCTGCGGAAACTGCAGGCCCGCTCCATGCCGCCGGTCGGGGCCCAGCGGCCCGACGAAGCGGCCTACGTAAACCTGGTCGCCTCACTGGAGGGCGGGCTCGACCGGGCCGCTCGTGCGAGCCCAGACCCGGGTCGTCCGGCGTCCTTTCACCGGCTGAATCGGACCGAGTATCAGCACGCGGTTCGCGATCTGCTCGCGCTGGACGTGGATGTCACCAACTGGCTACCTGGTGACGACGCTGCGTACGGGTTCGACAACAACGCCGACGTGTTGTCGATGTCGCCTGCGCTTCTCGATGCCTATCTGTCCGCCGCCAGCAAGGTCAGCCGGCTGGCTGTCGGCGACCTCACGGCCGGCGCTGACGTGACCGGCTATCGCTTCTCGAAAGCGTTGCTGCAGGAGGAGCGCCACGACGAGTTGCCATTCGGGTCGCGTGGCGGCGGCGTGGCGCGTCACTACTTCCCGCTCGACGGCGAGTACGTGGTGAAGTTGGACCTCGCCGGTCCGCGCTCTCAATC
>CALLXD010000019.1 GCA_937766455.1 Vicinamibacterales bacterium
CCACCACCCGTCTGGTCGTCGGGCGTCGGGAGGCGGGGTCGGAGTGCCGGTGCCCCCGACTTCCTGGAGCTTCGTCACCCGGGCGCGCCAGGCCTGGTCGAGCTCGGCTGGGTCCAGGACACGGCGCACTGTCACGGGATAGACCGTCCCATTGAGGCGTAGTCTCGCCTGACCATCCTCGACGGCAGCATTGGACCAGCGCTTGGTGTCACATTGCGAGCAGCTGAGATACAGCTGGCCGTCTGGCGTCGACATGCAATTCAGGTTGATGGCGTGAGGCAGGACGCCGGCGCGAATCTGGATTTGGCACAACGTCACCTGGTTGGCAAATGTCCAGTCAGTCACTGGTGCGGCCGCCTCGGCGCCGAACAGGTAGGCGCCGGGTGCGCGTTCGCACGGGCAGGTGTAAGACCAGCCCACAAACGCCACGGTCAGGACCGCGACCAATGCCGCCGCGCTGACAGTCGCCGTTCGTCGAAGGGACCGTTCAGTTCGGGTCCTCGCGTGCGTCTCACTCATCGGCAGGTCTTCCTCTGTGTGCTTGTGTGATCGCCGTCTGACACTAGGGCTCGCCAACCAAGTCAGCCTCAAGTCCGGGCCTGACGAGCGTCGGCGGGCCGGACCGCGCCCAGCCCGGCGCCGGCGTCTGCACCACCGGACCGAGGTCCGCGGCGGCATAGGACTTGGTCACCTGCGCGGCCGGCGGTTCGCCATACGCAGTGGAACGTTGGCGCGGGGTTCGTCCCGCGCTCGAGATCAACGCTTCCATCTGCTCAGGCGACAGTTCTTGCCCGAACGCCGCGCCCGCGGCCCGCGTGATGCTCTCGTTCATCAGCGTGCCTCCCAGGTCGTTGACCCCAGCTTCGAGACAGGCGCGGACGCCGCGCGGCCCCAACTTGACCCACGAAGCCTGGATGTTCGGCACCAGTGGGTGCAGCGCCAGTCTGGCCACCGCGTGCATCAGCAGTGACTCTCGGAATGTCGGACCGCGTCGGGCGTGGCCCTTCAAGTAGAGCGGCGCCTCCATATGCACGAACGGCAACGGCACGAACTCCGTGAATCCACCGGTGCGCGCCTGCAGCGTGCGGATGCTGGTCAGGTGGCGGGCCCAGTGTTCGGGACGGTCGATGTGGCCATACATGATGGTGGCCGTGGTTCTGAAACCGACACGATGGGCCGTGTCCATCACCTGGAGCCACTGCCCGGACGACAGCTTGTCGGGGCACAGCGTCTCCCGCACGTCGTCGTGCAGCACCTCGGCGGCGGTGCCGGGCAGGGTCCCGAGCCCGGCCGCCTGCAGCTCCCGCAGAAATGTCTCAAGCGGGACGCCGAGCGTCGCCGCACCCTGCCACACCTCGAGCGGCGAGAAGGCGTGCACGTGCATGTCGGGCACAGCCGCTTTGACGGTCCGGCAGATCTCGAGGTACGTCGCGCCGGTGTACTCGGGATGGATGCCACCCTGCATGCACACTTCGGTCGCGCCACGCGCCCATCCTTCCACGCTGCGGCGGGCGATTTCGTCGAGGTCGAGGTCGTAGGGCGCGCCACGCAGATTCTCGCTGAGCTTGCCCTTCGAGAAGGCGCAGAACTGACACTTGAAGTAGCAGACGTTGGTGTAGTTGATGTTGCGATTCACGACGTAGGTGACGTCGTCGCCATTGACCTCGCGGCGCAGCGCGTTGGCCGCGCGCACCACCGCAACGAAGTCTTCGCCCCGGGCGGTGAACAGTTCCGCGATGTCCGACTCCTCGAGCCCGTCACCGCGGGACGCCTGCGCGCAGAGCGCCTCGGTTCTCGATGTCGGCCTCGGCGCCGTCGCGTCGTCCAGACGGTCGAGCAGCGCCGCCGGCAATACCGCGTCCCGGTCGCCCGGCGACCAGGCCCCCTCGCGCGCAAATCCCTCCGACTCAGACGCCTGGAGGACAGCCGTTCTGAGCGGCTCGGCCACCCAGGTGTCGAGTTGTCTGACGTAGGCCGGATACACCGTGAGTCGCTCGGTCAGAACCTTGCCCTCGCGCGCTGTCTGCTGGGACAGCTGCTCGAGGTGTGGCCACGGCGCTTCTGGATTGACGTGGTCTGGCGTGACCGGCGATACACCGCCCCAGTCGTTGATGCCGGCCCGAATCAACGTGCCGAACTGGTCTGGCGACAGATTCGGTGGCGCCTGAATCGCCATGTCGGGACCGAAGATGAGTCGCGCACACGCAATGGTCCACAGCAGGTCGTCGAGCGTGGGCTCGGGTGCGTCCGCCATCCGGGTGTCAGGCTTGGCCCGGAAGTTCTGAATGATGACTTCCTGGAGGTGCCCGTGCTCGTCGTGAAGGTCCCGGAGCGCCAGGAGTGACGTGATGCGCTCCCCCCGGGTTTCACCGATGCCGATCAAAATGCCGGACGTGTACGGGATGGCCAGCTCGCCCGCCATCCGCATCGTCGCAAGACGCGCGTCCGGGTCCTTGTCTGGCGACCCGTGGTGTGCCTGGTCCGGTTCGAGCAGGCGGGGCGATGCGCTTTCGAGCATGAGGCCTTGCGAGGGGCAGACCTCGCGGAGGGCCGTCAACTCGCTGCGCGTGAGCACGCCCGGGTTGGCATGCGGAAGCAGTCCAGTGGTCTCGAAGACCGCACGGGCCACCGCCACGAGATACGAGATGGTCGTGGGGTGTCCAAGCTCGGCCAGCTCGGCCCGCGCTTGCGGATATCTGAGCTCCGGCCGGTCGCCCAGCGTAAACAGCGCTTCGCGGCACCCCTGCTCGGCCCCTCGCCGCGCCACGTCCACGGCTTCTTCCAGCGTCAGATAGGCCCGTTCGCCCGGCCGCGGCGGCTGCGCGAACGTGCAGTAGTGGCAGACATCCCGACACAGCTGCGTCAGCGGGATGAATACTTTTTTCGAGTAGCTGACGGCTTGGCCGAACCCGGCATCGCGTAGCGCCGCGGCCTGGTCCATGAGCTGGGGGAGGTCGGTCGCCCGCACCAGATCCAGCGCCGCGTCTCGTGTGGGTCGGGTGTAGGGGCTGCGGTCCATAGTGTGTCCGCGGACTCGTCCAGAGTACAGTCCGCACACGCTTATAGCACGTCGCGCCTACGGCACGCAGCCCGGGCGCAAAGCGAACGCGGTGCGCATCACAACATTCGGAAACGTCGACCCGTGGAGCCAGACACAACTGCGCACCTGCCTCGCGGCGGCCGAAGCCCGCGAGGGTGAAGAACTCCGCGGGGTGTTGTGCGCGGATCACCATCCCGGGTACAGCCAGCCAATTGGCGGCGTCGTTGCCTTTCGGCACCACGTCTCGCCGTCTGGGGTCGGCTATGACATCGGGTGCGGGAACCTGGCGGCCAAGACCAACATTCGCATTGAGACCCTGACACCAGACGTGCCCCGCGTCATGGACGAGGTGTGGGCCCGCGTCAGCTTCGGTATGGGGCGCAAGAACCCAGAGCGCGTCGATCATCCCGTGCTGGACGACATCGCCGACAGCCCGGTGTCGGGACAGCGCAGCCTGGCGCGGCTCGCGAGGAATCAGCTCGGCACGGTGGGCGGAGGGAATCACTACGTCGACCTGTTTTCTGACGAAGACGGCTGGGTCTGGATCGGCGTCCACTTTGGCTCGCGTGGCTTCGGGCACCGGACCTGCACCGGCTTTCTTGCGATGGCCCAGCGTCGCGCGTGGGACGACAAGGTCCCGAGCGGTGGCATGGACGCGCCGCCAGTACTGATCGATACGCGCACCGAACTGGGCATCGACTATGTGGCGGCGATGGAGATCGCCGGACGGTACGCCTACGCCGGACGCGAGTGGGTGGTGGAGCGGGTCGCCCGAATCCTCGGGGCGACCCTGACCGACACGGTCCACAATCACCATAACTTTGCCTGGCGGGAACGCCACGAGGGGGAGGACTTCTGGGTGATCCGGAAGGGTGCCACTCCGGCCTTTCCGGGCCAGCGTGGATTTGTCGGTGGCTCGATGGGGGAGAACAGCGTCGTGCTCGAAGGGCAGGAGTCACCGATGTCCGCGCGGTCGCTGTACTCGACGGTGCACGGCGCTGGTCGCGTCATGTCCCGCACCGAGGCGGCTGGTCGCGTGAAGCAGCGCACGCGGTGGGCCTGCACCCGGCGTGACTGTGACGGAGCACTCCCGATCCGGACGTCGAGGGGTACAGACGGGGTTAACCCACGCTGTCCCATGTGCGGCGCGAAGACGCAGAAGCACCGGACTCGGGAGGTCGTGAAGGCAGGCAAGATCGACTGGCCGTCGGTGCAGGTCGAGGTGCGCGCCCGGGGCGTCGAGTTGCGTGGGGCCGGCGCGGATGAGGCCCCGGAGGTCTACAAGCGACTGCCGGAGGTGCTCGCGGCGCACGGCGACACGATACGCGTGCTGCACACGCTGCGGCCGGTCGGCGTCGCGATGGCGCGTATTGAAGAGTTCGATCCGTACAAAGATTAATGCTCGTTGAGACGAGCGGGTAGGAGCTTCTGGCGGACGCCTCGGCAGCGAGGCGCTCGGCTCGTCTGGCCCTCGTGATGAAGCTCACCCGGCGACGTGAGGCTGCGAACGTGGCCATCGCGGGTGTCGGCTCTGTTTCGTACGTGAGATGATAGCTAATAAGCTATCATCTGGTATGGCTCGAGTGCTTGCCCCGTCGGAACTGGTCCGCGAAGCTCGTGCCCGGGCGGGGCTGTCGCAAAGACAGCTCGCCCAACGTGCGGACACCACGCAGTCTGTCATCGCGCGCATCGAGACGGGCGCCACTGACCCTGGCAGCCGGACCCTCGCGAGAGTATTGCGAGCGGCCGGCTACGAAGCGCGCTGCGAGCTGCAGCCGGTGACGGTCGTCGAGTCTCACATGCTCGACGACGTGCGGCGCATTCTGATGCTCACGCCAGAGCAGCGTCTGCTCGAGGTCGCCAACCTGGCGGCATTTGAGAGAGCGGTGCGACCTGTCTGACCTCGCACCCTTCGACCCCGAACGGATCGTGCGGGTGCTGGCCGCGCACGACGTGGAGTACATCCTCGTCGGCGCGCTAGCGGCGAGACTGCAGGGCTTTCCACGTCTGACCGCGGATGTTGATCTGACCCCAGCGAGGAATCAGGAGAATTTGGAAAGGCTGGCGTCCGCACTTAGGGAATTGGACGCGCGAGTATTCACCGACAGTGTGCCCGAGGGGCTCGTCTTTGACTGTTCGGCGACGGCACTGGCAAACGCCGATCTCTGGAACCTGGTGACCTCAGCGGGTCGTGTCGATCTCGTATTCGAGCCGGCCGGGACGGGGGGCTACGACGACCTTCGGCGCACGGCTGTGCGCTTCGAGGCCTTTGGCGCCAGGCTCGAGGCCGCCTCGCTGGCCGACATCATTAGATCGAAGGAGACGGCCGATCGGCCCCAGGACCGTCAGGACGTCGCAATCATGCGCGAGATGCTTCGACGTGAGGTCGAGAAACGCTCCTGAGCTACACGCCAAACTGGGTCAGGTGATGGTCGAGATGGCGGTAGCCCCAGCGGCCCCACTCGCCGCGGCTGATGTGGCCGAAAATCGGGTGGCTGGACATGTTGCGTCCGGACAGGCGGACGAACCGCGTGATCAATTCGTTCAACGAATCCATGTCTGCCTCGAAAGTCGTCGGCACGGTTCCGCCACGCTCCTGATCGACCTCCGGCGCGGTCTCGACGCCCTTCGGCCATGGCATGGGCAGACTGAGCGCGGCGACCCGTCCAACGACCCTGAGCAGCGGGCCGACGCGAAACGTGGTTGGTCTCTCGCCCAACACCAATCTGAACGCGTCGGCGAGGTGGCACACCGCTTGGTGAGGCGACATGCGACCCCAGCGTGGCTGACTGTGTGGGTGCAGCGCGGCGAGACGGCGGGTCAGCACCTGTTGCACGTCAGGCGTGAAGATGGAGTCGAAGGTCACGGGAGTTCCTCCAAGAGCGTGATTCCGAGAGGAGGCGTTGATGCAGGCGGTCGTCGATGCCCGGTGGCTTGTTCGAACGCGTAGGCCAGCGCGAGGAGTCGCGATTCGGCGAACGGCCGCCCGAGCATTTCGAGACCCACCGGCATCTCGTCGGGGGTGAATCCTGCCGGCACTGTGATTGCCGGCAGACCCGCGTGTGGGCTGAGGCGGCAGTTGTCGCCCCCCTGAGGCTGGCCGATGACGGCCGCCTGTTGCCGCATCGTCGGATAGATCAGCGCGTCGAGTGCCAACTCGTCGAGTGTCTCCACGACCCGGCGTCGGACGGTGTCACGGCGGCCGAGTGCCTCGCGGTATTCGTCGGTGTCGAGCGTGTCGACCGCGTTCGACCGGGTCAGGCGTTCCGCCACGTCGGGATGATAGCGGCCGTCGGTGAGGATCTCCGCCAATGACGGTGCGTCGGGGATCTCCGCCAGATACGCGTCCAACCCGAACTTGAACTCGTGGCTGAGCACGACGTAGCTGTCCAGCAGCTCGGCCAGTCCATCGATCTCGACGGCCACGACTTCGGCGCCAAGTTGGCGTAGGTCGTCGACGGCGGCGTCAATGACGCGCGCGACCGGCTCGTCCTCGAGGTCTTGCCGCAGCAGCATCGTGAGCACCCCGAATCGCGCGCCCCGCACCGCGTCCGCATCGAGGGCCGTCACGTAGCTGTCCGGCGTGTTGGCGTCGGCCTCGGCGGTGGTCGGGTCGGATGGATCTGAGCCGACCGTGGCGTCAAGCAGCAGCGCGAGGTCGGTCACGCTCCGCGCCAGCGGTCCGGCGACATCCAGGGTGTATGACAACGGGACGACGCCGTCCCGGCTGGAGAGGCCGGATGTGCCACGCAGCCCGACGAGGTTGTTGTGCGCGGATGGGATCCGGATAGATCCGCAAGTATCGCTGCCCATCCCGGCCGCGGCGAAACTGGCTGCCACCGCAGCGCCGGTGCCGCCGCTGGATCCGCCAGGATTGCGGGCGGGGTCGTACGGGTTCAGGGTCTGGCCGCCCATGGAGCTGACCGTGGTGATGCCTCGAGCGAATTCATGCAGGTTGGTCTTGCCAAGAATGACGGCCCCAGCCTCACGCAGCCGCTGCACCTGGAAGCCGTCGTCTGGCGGCATCACCGCCGCCATGGCCACCGACCCGTTCGTGGTCGGGAAGCCAGCCATGTCGTAGTTGTCCTTGATCACGATCGGCACGCCATGCAGCGGTCCGCGGGCGCCGGTGGCGCCCCGTTCGAAGTCGAGCGCCCGGGCGCTGGTCCGCGCGTGCGGGTTCAGCGTGATGATGCTGTTGAGCGCGGGGCCCCGGCCGTCGTACGCCTCAATCCGAGCCAGGTAGCGCTCGACGAGCTCTTCCGACGTGACCCGTCCCTCGTCCATGGCGGCGCCGAGTTCGACGATTGACGCCTCGGTGACGTCGAAGGACGCCGGTGGTGGCGCCTCGGAGCAGGCGGCCAGGCCGGTGAGCAGCACCAGGCCAGTTCGCGTCGCCCAGATGTGCGACCTTGATCGGGGCGTCCGTTCGACGCGACGGGCACGACCAGCTGGGGTTTGGCCATCTGCAAACATCGGCGCCAGTATCCCATGTCCCGCGACCCCGCCACCGATGGGGCCGTGGCCACAGGCGTTCACGCAAACCGGTGCCACGTCGTGATCTCGGCGACCCTCGGTTCACGAGTCGCGGAGGGCAGTCACGGGGTTGAGGTGTGCGGCGCGCCGCGCCGGCAGATAGGCCGCCCCTACTGCGGTGAGGCCCAGGACAAGCGGGACCGCCACGAACGTGAGCAAGTCGAACGTCTCGCCGCCGAAGAGGAGGCCGCCCAGTAGTCTCGCGACGACCAACGACGCGGCTAATCCAATCGCGCCACCGAGCAGTACGAGCCTGAGGGCGCTTGATGTGAGTAGACGGACGACGCGGACGGTATCGGCCCCGAGCGCCATGCGAATGCCCACTTCGCGGGTGCGCTGGGCTACGCCGTAGCTCACCACGCCGTAGAGGCCGATTGCGGCGAGCGTCAGCGCAAGCACCGCGAACACCGAGAGCAGGAACGCCGACAACCGCGCGGGCAGCAGCATGACGCCAAGATGCCGAGCCATGGTCTTCGTTTCCCACACCCACAGGTCTGGGTCGACCTCTCGCCCGACCGCCATCAGGGTGAGGGCGGTCTGGTCCGGGTCCATCGTCGTGGTCGCAAGCACCGTGAAGTTTGGTGACCAGCGCTGGGAGAACGGTCGGTAGACCATCAACCGTGGCGCCTCGCCGATGGTGCGGACGTTCGTGTTCGCGGCGACGCCGACGATGGTCAGGTCCGGACTGTCGGCCGGCCTGCGCAAGGTCTGGCCGATCGCATCACCGTCGGGCCAGAAACGCGTCGCCGTGGCCTCGCTGACGATGGCCACCGCTTGATTGTCTGGGAGGTCGGCGTCCGTGAAGTTGCGCCCGTGCAGTAGGGGGATACCGGCCGCGGCAAAGAACCCAGGGTCCACCTCAGCGCGGTCTGAGTTGAAGTAGTCGTCCTCCCCGGGCGGTTCGACGCCGTCGACGTTGAATCCGATGCCCTGGTTGCTCGTCAGGGTCAGATGCAACAAGTCGGTCGCCCCGACGGCGGTCACACCCGGAACCTGGCGGAATCGGTCCAGCAGACGTCGCATGTAGAGACGACCTTCGTCAGCCGTGAATCGGGTGGTCGGCGCCATCATCGTCATGAGAGCCGTCGGCTGTCGACCAAAGCCGGGGTCCACCGCTTGCACCTGTTGAAAGCTGCGGAGAAAGAGACCCGCGCCCACTAGCAGGAGCAGTGACACCGTCAGCTGTGTGACGACCAGAGCATTGCGCCAGCGGAGCTGCCCCGGTTGCCCGCCGCCCGCCGTCTCGCTCTTGAGGGTCGTCGCCACGTCAGGCCGCGTGCTCTGCAGCGCTGGGATCAGGCCGAGTAGGGCGCCGGCAGTCACCGAGATGCCCAACGTGAACAGGAGGACGTTCCAGTCAAGCGTCAGGTCGAGGTCGATGGGGATGGGAAGTGGCAGGTCGGCATTTTGGAGGACATCGAGCAACCCCACCGCGAGCGCGACGCCAACTGCACCGGCCACAATCGCGAGCAGCGTGGTTTCTGTGAGCAGGCGGCGAATGAGCGATGCCCGGGATGCACCAAGCGCAAGCCGTATCGCGATGTCTCGGCGCCGGTCGAGCGCGCGGGCGAGCAGAAAGCTGGCCAGGTTGGTACAGGCGAGCAGGAGCACCAGGGCCACCACCGCCATCAAGAGCCAGGCTGCTCCACGCACGAACCGGTCCACCGGCGGGAAGAGCAGCACGTCGCCAACGGGCACCATCGCAAACTCGCTGGTGCGGTCCCAGCCGCCGGGACTGGCCGCGGTCAAGTCAGCCGCGACGGCGGCCAGGGCGGTTTCCGCCTGAGGGATGGTCACACCCGGCTTGAGCCGCGCTTTGGGAAACAGCGAGTGGCTGCCGCGTCGGTCGAGGACCTCCGCGCCCAGTAGCTCCTCGACCATCATCATCGGCGCATAAAAGGCGGGCGTGACGCCGCGCATGCTGCCGGGATAGTCCGATTGGGCCACGCCGATGATCTCGTACCCGCGTCCGCCAATGCGCACCGTCTGGCCGACGGCGGCCGGATCACCGGCATAGCGGTCTTGCCAGTACCAGTGGGCCAGCACCACCACCGGATGACCGCCGGGTGATACGTCATCGTCAGGGATAATCGTCCGGCCCAATTGGGCCTCAATGCCAAGCATCGGGAAATAGGAACCGGTGACAGCTTCGGCAAAGAGAATGCCCACGCCGCTCTCGCCGTCGACCTGGACCGGGGTGAACTGCGACCCACCGATGGCGCTGAACACCTCTTTCGTGCCGTCGCGCACGTCCTCGAAGTCGGGATACGAGAACGTGCTGAACTGGAAGGTGGACTGATGTGTATACAGGTTGACCACCTCGGCCGGCCGGTCGATCGGCACCTCGCGCAGGATGACCGCGTTGACGAGGCTGAAGATGGCCGTGTTGGCACCTATGCCCAGGGCAAGTGAGAGCACGGCCACCGCGGTGAAGGTCGGCCGCCTGGTGAGGGAGCGCAGGCCGTCACGCAGGTCACGCCACACAGCCGCAAATGTAGGCATCGCACGGGTGGACGAGTTTGGCGTGGTTCCAGTTCCCTGTTTGGCGGCCGACCTTGACACGGCCGGGAATCTTGACGACAGTTCGGATCGAACAGGGTGGCCGTCACGGTCGCGAGGGAGAGACACATGATGAGAGTTGACCGAGCCGTTGGAAGACGCGTGACGCCCTTCGGCGTCGTCTGCGCCGTGCTCCTGGTCGCGGCGACCGCGGCGTCGGCGCAGCGGCTCACCGGGACCGAGAACGGCGAGTGGCGCTATCTCGGCGGCGACGCCGGGCACGACGCGCTACTTCACCTCGTGGACCAGATCAACGGCTGCCAACTTCGCGGACCTCGAGGTCGCGTGGATCTGGCGGGGGGACAACTTCGGCCCCAACGTCGACTACTTTCAATCCGGGCCACCCCGCTCTACGTCGATGGCGTGCTCTACACCGATGTGCCACGCCCCAGCCGCCAGGTGGTCGCCGTCGACCCCGCCACGGGAGAGACGCTCTGGGCTGTTCCGCGAGCCCGAGACCGTCAGGCACTCTCCGCTCCCCGCAGGCAGGCCTACGGCAAAGGCCTCGCCTACGCCGAGGTGGACGGCCGCGGCGTGATCTTCGTCACCACGTCCCGCGTTCTTCCTCTGGGCGCTCGACGCCGAGACCGGCCGGCCCCTCGAGGACTGGGGCGCCCCCGTGCCGTCTGGACGGATTCCCGCAGACTCGGGTGGACGTCGATCTGATTCCGCCGGCCTCGTCGGCGGACTGGGGCCGCTGGCAGGACTACCTCGCCCAGCGCGACGCCTACGACGCCGGACCACGGTATCCCGCGAGAGCTCGGCATGGTCAGCCGCGTCGGCGCCGCCGATCGTCGTCAACGGAGTCGTCGTCGTAGGCACGTGGCGCATCAGCCCAGCTACGGACCAGACCCGCATCGAGAACGTGCCCGGGCGACATCCAAGGGCTATCGACGCCGGCCACCGGAGCGCGTTCCTCTGGAAGTTCCACACCATCCCGCGACCGGGCGAGTTCGGCCACGAGACGTGGGAGAACGACGCCTGGCAGTGGTCCGGGCGACATGTCGCACGTGGGCTCCCGCGTCCGCCGACCCCGACCTCGGGACTCGTCTATCATCGTGACCAACGCCTCGACCGTGCAGACGTACACGGGCCAGCGTCCCGGTCACAACCTCTTCGGCGGCAGCGTCATCGCGTTGGACGTCCGCACCGGCGAGCGGAGGTGGCACTTCCAGATCCACCACAGCGACCAGTGGAACTATGACCTGCCGACCCCGCCCATGCTGATGGACCTGACGGTGGACGGGGAGGTGATCCCGGCGTTGGTCCAGAACACCAAGCAGGGCCTCGTCTTCGCGTTCAACCGGGAGACCGGTGAGCCCCTCTGGCCGATCGAGGAGCGCCCGGTCTTCCAGACAGAGGTCCCCGGCAACTACACGGCGGCCACCCAGCCCTACCCGACCCTGCCGGAACCGCTGGACGACATTCTATTGAACGGACTCACCGAGGAGTTCGTCATCGACTACACGCCGGATCTGAGGGCTCAAGCGCAGATCATACTGAGTCAGTTCCGGGTCGGGGGCCTGTACGTGCCGCCGCTTCCCTACAATCACGAGAACGAATTCCGCAATAACGTCGGCTGCCAAGGGCCGGGAACGTCATCCCTCACCCCCCGGTCGCGGATCCCACTACGGGCACGATATACGCAAACCACCACCGGAACTGTAGCGCCCCGGCGTTCATGCAGCCCACGGATGGGGAGGCCGCGGATATCCCAGACTATGCTTCGCCCGGTGCCGGCTACTCCACCCCCACCTTTACTCCGACGACGGGCACGACAGTGGCGGATTGGCTACCAGGCGGCGGGCCCGAGGCGCGGCGCGAGCCGCTTCCGAGGATCGACGGCCTGCGTCTCTGGAAGCCGATGGACAACCAGCTCACCGCCATGGATATGAACAGAGGCCGGCGGACCTGGTCGGTGCCGGTCGGCGAGACTTCTGAGGAGATCCGGAACCACCCTCTTCTAGCGGGGGTGGACGTTCCCAATACTGGGGGCCCCGGCTTTTCGATCCAGATGGTGACAGGGAGCATCTTGGTCCAGACCAGGGCGTACAGCTCAGGGCCTGGGCAGTCGGTTCCCGACCAGCCGTTCGAGCTCCATGCGCGCGACAAGGAGACCGGCGAGATCCTGGCGAGCGTAGACCTCCCGGCCCCCGGCCAGTACGGGATGATGACCTACATGCACGAGGGCAAACAGTACATCGTGGTGCAGATTGGTAACGTCCACGTAGACTTTCCGGGCTCGCTGGTAGCGCTGGCTCTGCCCTGAGGCTACCGCGGCCGGTCACGGCCTTCGCGAGCCAGCCGGCGCGGGGCGGCACCTCGTGCACAGGCGCGGTACCAGGCGCTAGTCAGGGTGCTCGAGGCGGTCGTAGATCCGCTGGACCGTGAGGGGGGCGACGCCGACCTGGCGAATGGGGATCTCCGTGTGATTCGTCAGGTCGATCGTGCGTGAGGCGTTCTCCACCGTCACGCCGGACCGGTGCTTCGCGGCCGTCTTTTGCCACAGGTCCCGGTAGTACGCCTGCACGAGGTCGATCCGGTTCAGGTCGGTGACGGCATTGCCATGGCCCGGGACGAGCACGTCGAAGTCCAGTGCCTTGAGGTTCTCCAGCGTCTGCGGCCATTCGTCCACGAAGCCATCGCCGAGATACGACGGGCCGTTGAGGGCCATGTCACCGGTGAAGACGACTCTGTCGTCGGGGAAGTAGACCGCCAGGTCGCCGCCCGTATGGGCACGCCCAAGGAAACGGATCTGGATCTCACGGCTGCCCCGATACAGGGTCATCCGGTCGTTCATCGTGACGGTCGGCGGAACCGGCGAGATTTCGTCGAAGTCTCTGACATGCGCGGCGAACAGGTCGAGGTCGGCCTGGAGGGTGGCGCGCTCCGCTGTGTCGCTGGTCGCGGCGACCTGCGCACGCATCTCCGCCAGGCGGGTGTCGTTGCCCGCTAAGCCGCGCGTGTAGGTGGCCTCGTCAAGGGGGGCTGCGGCCATCTTCATATAGGTGAACTCGTGCCCGATGATCGGGATGTCGGTGAATTCCTGGTTGCCGTGCGCGTGGTCCCAGTGGTGGTGGGAGTTGATCAGCGCCGAGATGGGGTTGGACGTGAGCGTTTTGACCGACGCAATCAGGTCACGCGCTTTCGATGGCGTGACGTGCGAGTCGATCAACACGACGTCGTCGTCATTCACGATCACGACTGCGTTGCTGTTGAATACCGGGTCCGTCGACTGCGCGAGATAGATGCCGTTTCTGATCTCGGTGAATCGATGGGTGTCGGTGGTGGGCTGAGCCGCTATCAGCACGCCGGCTGTCGTGCAGATGGCCACGCTCGTCATCACGCGAACCATCGAACGATGTTTCGAAATCATCACGCAGTCTCCAAGGCGGGCAGGGTATCGATTGGGTCGGTCGAATGGCCCGCGTTCGCTGCGGTTACGGGATGGTAGCAAGATTCGCTGTGGGCGGCATTCCGCGGCCGCGTGCGGGGGACGATTCGCG
Source organism: Vicinamibacterales bacterium (assembly GCA_937766455.1). GTDB lineage: Bacteria > Acidobacteriota > Vicinamibacteria > Vicinamibacterales > UBA8438 > UBA8438. The sequence continues at coordinate 13,642 of CALLXD010000019.1, forward strand.
GACGTATGAACAAAAGTAGGCGCTCGGGTCGTATGAGCTACAGACGATCAGGAAGCGAGAGAGGGACCAGGTATCCATGGACAGGCTGATATGACCGGCGGGCACCCCGTCGAACCGAACCGACCGAGTCAGATTCGGCTGTGGCCCGGCGTCGTCATTGTGGCGCTGCAGTGGCTGGCCAGATTTGTCGTCCCCGTGCTGGTGCCCGCGGCCGCGGTGTTCGGCATCATGGCTGGGGTATTCGGCGGGCTGGCGGTCGTGGGATGGTGGATGTTCTTCAGCCGCGCGCCTCGCGCCGAGCGGTGGGGCGCCGTTGCTCTGATGGTCGCCTCGCTGGCCGTGACGTCCCGTGTCCTTCACGAGTCGATCGCCACGGCGGGCATGGGGTTTCTGTTCTATCTCTACGCCATCCCGGTGTTGAGCCTGGCATTTGTGGTGTGGGCGGTGGCCAGCCGACGCCTCCCGGACGGTCTGCGGCGCGTGGCGATGGTCGCGACGATCGTGCTCGCGTGCGGTGCGTGGACGCTGGTTCGCAGTGACGGCATGACCGGCAATGGGGCGGCAGAGTTCGCGTGGCGCTGGACACCGACCCTCGAGCAGCGGTTCCTGGCCCAGGTTGACGATGCGCCGGTGCCGCCGGTGCCGCCGACGACGGCGAGACGGGTGTCGGTTCGGGGCACCGAGGCGGACGTCGCTGCGGCGTCGCCCGCGGAGTGGCCCGGCTTTCGAGGCCCCGATCGCAACAGCAGCATCCCCGGTCTGCGCATCGCAATCGATTGGTCTCAGTCCCCGCCGGTCGAGCTCTGGCGCCGTCCGATCGGCCCGGGCGTTTCGTCCCTCGCGGTGCACGGCGACTATCTCTATACCCAGGAACAGCACGGCGACGACGAGGTCGTGGCCAGCTACCGCGTGAGCACGGGCGAGCCGGTGTGGCGACACCACGATCAGGATCGATTCTGGGACTCGCATGCGGGCGCGGGCCCGCGCTCAACGCCGACGCTTCGGGATGGTCGCGTCTACACCTTCGGAGCTACGGGCATCCTGAACGCCCTTGACGCCGCTGATGGCGCCGTCGTGTGGTCACGCAACGCTGCGTCGGACACCGACGCGACGGTCCCGGGCTGGGGTTTCGCGAGTTCGCCGCTCGTGGTGGACGACATCGTGATGGTGGCGGTGGGCGGCATCCTTGCGGCCTACGACAGCGCTACTGGCAACCCGCGCTGGTCTGGCGCGGGCCTTGCCGGCGGCGAGAACTACAGCTCGCCCCACCTGTTGTCGATCGACGGGGTCGAGCAAGTCCTGCTCATGAGCGCCACTGGGGCGACGAGCGTCGAGCCGACGAATGGCACGGTGCTCTGGGACCACGGCTGGCCTGGGGCCCCGATCGTGCAGCCGGCCCAGACCGAAGACGGGGACGTTCTTATTAGCACCGCGGGAGCCAGCGGTGCACTTGGGCTGCGTCGCTTGGCGGTCGCCCAGGGACCGGGAGGATGGAGCCTCGAAGAGCGATGGACGTCACGTGCGATGAAGCCGTACTTCAACGACTTCGTCGTGCACCGCGGACATGTTTTCGGATTCGACGGGAGCATCCTCGCGAGTGTCGATCTTGTCGACGGCGCCCGCACCTGGAAGGGCGGGCGCTACGGCCACGGCCAGCTCCTCCTTCTGCCAGACCAGGACCTTCTCTTGGTGCTGTCGGAGCAGGGTGACCTCGTATTGGTCGAGGCGACCCCCGACAGGTTCTCCGAGCTCTCCCGGTTTCCGGCAATCGAGGGCAAAACCTGGAATCACCCGGTTCTGGTCGACAATCTCTTGCTGATTCGTAACGACCGCGAGATGGTCGCGTTCAGGTTGCCCCTGGCCGGTGACCGGGCCGCGAACGCCGCGCAGGGCGTCGCCGCTAAGTGAGGCCACTCAGCCGCTGGGCCGCTTCGCGCATGTCCGCGGCGGAGACGTCCAGGTGCGTGACCGCGCGCACGCGGGACTGGTCGAGTGCCGCGAGCTTGACCCCACGCTCGGCCGCTCGCGCCACAAAGTCTCGCGCCGGCCGCGTCGTCACTTCGAACACCACGATGTTCGTGTCCACCTGCGCCGCATCGCAGCGCAACCCGTCGACGGCAGACAGGGCCTGCGCCAGCATACGCGCGTTGGCGTGGTCCTCGGCCAGGCGCTCAATGTGATGGTCGAGGGCATGCAGGCATCCACCGGCCAGAATCCCCGCCTGACGCATGCCGCCGCCGAGCATCTTCCGATAGCGGTGCGCGCGTTCGACAAAGTCCGTGTCGCCGGCCAGGACGGACCCCACCGGGGCGCCCAGACCCTTCGAGAAGCAGGCACTGACACTGTCGACCGGCTCGCACAGGGTTGCGGTCGAGCACCCTGTGGCGACGGACGCGTTCCAAATGCGCGCACCGTCCAAGTGCAGCGCGAGTCCTTTCGCGTGGGCCGCATCGGCGATGGCTTCCACGTCGCGCTGCGGGAAGATGCGCCCTCCGGATCGGTTGTGGGTGTTTTCGAGCGCCACCAGGCGTGGATGCGGGAAGTGCTGGTCGAGTGGTCGAATCGCCTCCTGGAGTTGCTCGGCCGTGAAGAGACCGCCACGACCGACCTCATTGAAGCTGACGCCGGCCCACGCAGATCCGGCCCCTGACTCGTAGTACAGACTGTGATTGCCTTCGCCGACGAACACTTCGTCAGCCCGGTTGCAGTGCGTCAGCAGCGCGACCTGGTTTGCCATCGTGCCGCTGGGCACGAAGAGGGCGGCCGGTTTTCCCAGCAGATCCGCCGCACGCTCCTGCAGATGTGTCACGGTCGGATCTTCGCCCCACACGTCGTCGCCGACTGGGGCCTGAGCCATTTGCCTCGCGCATCGCCGCGGTGGGTTGAGTCAACGTGTCGGACCGCAGGTCGATGGTCGGGTTCATGGTCGGGGATTATATCGGCACGGGTTGGCGGCTTCAGTTTGACGCGGTCCCGCCAATCCCCTTAAATGGGGACTCCCGAGCGACCGGGCCGTATCCGCGTCGGGCGGGTGGAAGGGAGTCACACGATGGTCAGATGGAATCGGCGTGAGTTCGTGGGCGCGCTCGCGGGGATGCCGGCGGCGGCGCGCGTGGCCTTTGGCGAGCAAGCGGCGACACCCGCATTCCCGATCATCGACACCCATATCCATCTGTTCGACAAGACGCGGCCAGAGGGTGCGCCCTACCCGCGCGACATGCCGGGTGGGGGAGAGCCGCCTCAGGGCATGATTGCCCTTCCCAATCGGTTCCAGGCGATCACCGCCCCCCTTGGCGTGGTCGGGGCCATCGTGGTCGAGGCCAGCCCGAGACTCGACGACAATCAGTGGGTGCTCGATGTCGCGGCGGACGCGCCGATTATTGTGGGCCTGGTGGGGCGGATTGACCCCGCGGACCAGGCATTCGGAGAGGATCTCGATCGGCTGCGACGGAACCCGCTGTTCCTGGGTATCCGCCAGGGGCGGTTGCACCTCGGGCTCGAGAGTCCAGACTACATGGCGAACCTGCAGCGGCTCGCGGATGCGGATTGTAGCCTCGACGTCGACACTCCGCGGCAGGGGATGACGGCTCCCGAAGTGCTCGTGAGGGTGCTGGACCAGGTGCCATCCCTGCGCCTGGTGATGGACCACCTACCCGACTTGCGGTTTCCTGATCGGGCGGCGAAGGATACGTATCGGATGTACCTCCGGGAGCTCGGCTCCCGTCCGCAGGTGTACATCAAACTGTCCGAGGTGGTCCGTAAGTGGGGGGACAGGGTATCGACCGACTCAACGCCTACCGGGACTGGCTTGATGAGTTGTGGTCGATCTTCGGTGAAGACCGCATCATGTTCGGCAGCGACTGGCCGCAGAGCGAGAGCCTCGAGTTCAATTCCTACCCCAACGTGTTCGGCGTCGCGCGTGCCTACGTGCGAGGCAAGGGGCCGAACGCCATGGAGAAGGTGTTCTGGAAGAACTCCTTGAAGCCCTACCGCTGGGTTCAGCGCCTACCAAGCCAGCGTCAGATGTGACCCGTCTTCACCTTTGATCGATACCTGCGGCGCCGTCCTGTGTCAAAATCCGGGTACACACGCCCTGCAACAGTGCGGGCTTGAAGGAGATTCAAATGATCGACCGACGATTTCGTGTAATAGCTGTCCCCGTCGTAGCGCTCGTGGCCATGGTCGCCGCCGCGACGTCGGCCGCCGGACAGTCGACCCCCTGGGGCGACCCGGACTTGCAGGGCACCTGGACCTCGTCCGGGGCCACCCCGATGGAGCGGCCGGACCAGTTCGCGGGACGTGACACGCTGAGCGACGAAGAGGTTTCGTCGATCCGGGCGCAGACCACGGCGCGCGATCTTGAGCTGCTCAACGCGCCCGCCCAACGCACCGAGGTGGGTACCAACCCCGGCGCCTACAACAATTTCTGGATGGACCGGGGGGCTCGCACGAACCGCACCTCGATGCTCATCGACCCGCCAAGTGGCAAGTTTCCGCCGCTGACAGCCGCTGGCGAAGAGCACAGCAAGAACCAGCTCAAGGCACCCGGTGGGATGGAGAAGGACGACACCTGGGAGGATCGGCACATCTGGGAGCGATGTGTGACCCGTGGCGGAATGCCCAACGCCATGTTCCCGCGGTCGTACAACAACAACATGCAGGTGTTTCAGGCGCCTGGCGTTGTCGTGATGCTGATTGAACAGGTACACGAGGTGCGGGTCGTGCCGATCGACGACCGGCCGCAGGTCTCCGACAAGATTACCCAGTGGAACGGGCTGTCCCGCGGGCACTGGGAAGGCGACACGCTGGTGGTCGAAACCGGCAATCTCGACGATCGTGTGAGTGCCCTCCAGCCCTGGTCGCCTCTTCAGTTCGCACAAGGGCTCTGGCAGAGAGTTGACCCTGGTTGAGCGGTTCACCCGGGTGGCCCCCGGCACCCTCGAGTACGAGGTGGAGGTCAACGACCCCCTGATGTACACCGACTCGTGGACGGTCAACTATCCGTTCACGCAGATGGATGACCTGATCTACGAGTATGCCTGCCACGAAGGCAATGCCGGCATGGAAGGGATTCTGTCGGGCGGCCGTGCGGAAGACCTCGCAGCCGGTAAGTAGCGCGATCGCGGCGCCGAGGGGTTTGCCGTGAGGGGACATGATGCACGGGCCGCCGTCGTGGCGGCCTGTGTGTTGTCTTGGGTTGTGTCGGTGGCGGCTGACGACTGGCCCATGTGGGGCGGGACGTTGTCCCGCAACATGGTCTCGGTCGAGACCGGTCTGCCGACTGAGTGGGACATCGCCACCGGCACCAATGTGCAGTGGGTCGCCGCCCCTCGGCGCGATGACCTCCGGCAACCCGGTGGTCGCCGGCGGCTCGGTGTTTGTCGGCACCAACAACGATCACCCCCGCGACCCGTACGTTGTTGAGGATAAGGGTGTCCTCATGGCGTTCCGCGAGTCTGATGGCGCGTTCCTCTGGCAGATGGCGCACGACAAGCTGTCTGCGGGCGAGGCGAACGACTGGCCATTCCAGGGCGTCTGCTCATCCCCCAGCGTCGACGGCAACCGTCTGTACTATGTGAGCAACCGGGGCGAGGTGGTGGCCCTCGACACCGCCGGATTCCTCGACGCCGAAAACGACGGACCGTTCACAGACGAGGTGAGGGACGGCCTGGCGGACGCCGACGTCGTGTGGACGTTCGACATGGTTGGGGAACTGGGCGTCTTTCCCCACAACATGAGCAGTAGCGCCCCGGCCGTGTCTGGCGATCTCATCATCGTCAACACCTCCAACGGCCAGAACGAGAACGGCGACGTGCCCTCGCCAGAGGCGCCCGATCTTATCGCTCTAGATAGAGAGACCGGACAGTTGGTCTGGCGCGCTGCGCCGGTCGGCGATTGGATTCTGCACGGCCAGTGGTCCTCGCCGGCCGTGGCTGAGATTGGTGGAGTGCTGCAGGTCGTCATCGGTCAGGGCGACGGGTGGGTCCGCGGTTTTGACGCCGCCGACGGGTCGACGCTGTGGGAGTTCGACACCAATCCGATTGACGCGGAGTGGCCCCGCACGCGGAACAACGTCATTGCCACGCCGGTCATCTGGAACGACACCGTGTTTATTGCCAACGGGCAAGAGCCGGAGAGTGGGGAAGGCCCCGGGCGCCCTTCACGCGATCGACGCCACCCGACGCGGCGATATCAGCGAGTCAGGACTCGTGTGGCGGACCGAGGACATCCGCCGATCCTTGTCAACGGTGGCCATAGACGACGGTCTGCTCTACGTGGCCGATTTCAGTGGCTACCTGCATTGCCTCGACGCTGCGACCGGGGGAGAGCTGTGGGTGAATGACACCTTCTCGGCGGTGTGGGGGTCGCCGTTGGTCGTCGACGACAAGGTCTACCTCGGTGACGAGGACGGCGACGTCGTTCGTCCTTCGTGCCGGCCGCGAGTTGGAGAAACTGGCGGAGCCGAATATCGGAGGTGCTATCTATGGTGCTCCGATCGCCGCCAACGGCGTGCTGTTCGTCAACAGCGTCAGTGAACTATTTGCCCTCTCGCGCTAATTTCCGCTCTCCCCAATCGCGTAGAGCGTGCTGCCGGCCCTGATGTAGAAATGCCCCGCCGATACGGAGGGCGTGCTCAGGGTATAGCCCGGCAGCGAGTTCGTGGCCAGAATCTCGAACTCACGACCGGCCCGGTAGACGGTCGTCACGCCGTCTTCGGCTCGTCGCGTAGATCTTGCCGTCAGCCAAAATCGGTGAGGCGCTGTATGTGCCTGGCTCGATACGCTGATCGGTGTACACCGTGTCTCCGGTCGTCATATCCAGGGCGTGCACCACGCCGTTGTCCTGCACCACATAGAGCAACTCGCCGTCGGAGACCGGGGTTGGCACGTCCGGCCCGTCGTCGAACGACCAGATGCGATGCGACGTGGTGATGTCTCCACGGCCTCCGGCCTGCAGGGCCAGCATCGGTCGTACCCGTGTCGGCGCAATGATGACCTCGCCGACAATCAGGGGTGACGCGATCAGTCGGTAGGCCCCGTTGTTGCGCGGGTTCAGTCCGTTCGAGCGCCAGAGCTCGGCGCCGGTGTCCGGGTCGTGGCCGGTGACGACATCGCCGCCCGTCAAGACAATCTCCGTCGTGCCGTCGTACTGCAACAGGGCGGGGGTCGTGTACGAGTCAGGCGACTCGCGCTGTGCCTCGGTGGGACGCTCGACCATCCAGACCGTTTCGCCGGTCATCTTGTCGATCCGGAGCACGTACGACGGGTCGTCCGTGCGCATGCCGTGGAGGACCTGCACATACAGCGCATCCTCGTGCAGGAGCGGCGACGACGCGAATCCCCAGTTCAGACCGAAGCTCCAGTAATCGTCTGAGATGTTGCGCGACCAGAGCTCATTGCCATCGAAGTCAAAGGCGCGTAACCAGCCGGTGCCGGTCATGACCACACGTGCTCGCCATCGGTGACGGGTGAGGGAGATGACATGTTCTGTTGCGCTGCTGGCGGTCGTTGTCGCTGAGATGTCGCTTCAGATCACCGACCCATCGCGACGATTCACGCGCCACAGTTCGACGCGCTGGGTCGTCGCTTCAGTGGTCTGGGTGGCCGGCGCCACCGGTGGTGGGGCGCTCCCGCCCTGGGGTTGATCGCCGCGGGGGCGGCCCGCCCCGCCGCCGCGCGGCCGTCCGCGCCCCCGTCCTCGACCGCCAAAGCCCCCGCTCGCGGTG
>CALLXD010000020.1 GCA_937766455.1 Vicinamibacterales bacterium
CGACCGATTTCGGGGTCAGCCCGAGTGGCAGCATGTGGATCCGTCCGTGCGGGTGTCCGCCGTGGACGACCTGGACGACGACGCCCAGGGGGTACTGCTGGCCATTGCGACCGAGGACGCCGACGCGGGCGTCCGTGCGGCTGCGGTGGGCCGTTTGACGGACCCGGCGGCGCTGGCGCGGATTGCGGACACTGATGCGGACAGTGGCGTTCAGGCCGAGGCGTTGACCGCGCTACGCGATATCGCCGTTGGCGAGACTGACCGGGCGGTGGCTGAGGCGGCACTTTCCGGGCTCTCGGCGACCAAGGACCTGGGTGAGGTGGCGCGCGGGGCCACACTGGCGGCGGTCGGCCTCGCGGCACTGGAGCGAGTCGACGCGCAGAAGACGATTTCCGCTGTGTCACGTCGGTCCGTCCATCCGTCGGTGCGACACGCGGCGCTCGGGCGTGTCACGGACAGCGACGAACTGCTCGCCGTGGCGACGAAGAGCGACCACCGTGATATCGCGCTGGCGGCCTTCGACCGGCTATTGGCTGGGGCGCCGGCCGATCGCGAGGGGCTCAAGACCGTGGCCGCGCGGGCGCGGGGTGAAGCCAGTTGCCAGACGGGCCAAAGCCGCGCTGGCGGCGCTCGACGCCGAGCCGACGCTGCCATCAGTCGGCGGGCGTGAGCAGCGGCGTGAACGGCTGTGCGAGAGCGTGGAGGCGTTGGTCGGTGCGTCCGATTGGGACGTCATTCGGAAGGGCTTGGCCGACGCGGAACGGGAATGGGCTGCGCTTGACACCGTGGCCCGCGCCATGACCGCGCCGCCAGCCTCCACAGGCGCGTCGATGGAAGCAGCGGGGACCGAAGAGGATCCGGTCGTCGCCGAGCGGTGGGTGGTCGCTGTCGCCGCGGTCGGAGAGCGCCTCGTCCGTTTGGAGCTGGTACGGAGTGAGGCCGAGCGCGCGCGGGAGAGACATCTTCTGGACCTCGCAGCGCGCACCGCGGTGTGCGAGCGCTTGAGTGGATTGGTGTCCGCTCCTCCCACCCACGCGGAGCAACCCGACGCGGAGCAGGCCGAGGCGGATCAATTGGTTGCGAGCGTTGCGATAGTGCGAGCGGAATGGGCCGCGCTCGCGTCGCCACCGGCGGACCCGGATGCTCCATCCGCGGCGCTGACACAACTGCAGGGGCGCTTCGACGCGTTGTTAGCGACAGCGGACACGATGGTGCAGCGGCGTGAGTCCGCTGGCGACCGCCTGGCGCGACTGACCGAGTTGACGGCGGCGCTCGAGGAGATCAGCGGGACCGCGGGTCACGACGATCTGAAACGGCGCTGGACCGCTCCTCACGCGGAGTGGTGTGAATTGGTGGGCGGTTCGGTGGGCGGACTGGTGGGCGCGGCGACGCCCGCCGAGGTGAACGAGCTGGTGACCCGCGTCGAGGGCGCGGCGGCGAAACGGACCGAGCGCTTGGGGGCCCTGCGGGCGGAGCGGCTAAAGCGCGAGAACGCGAACCTGGCCAAGCAGGAGCGCCGCTGCGAGGAGCTTGAGAAGGTCTTGGCGGACGAGGGCCTTGAGCTGCATGCTGCCGAGCGTGCGCTCCGCACCACCAGGTCGCTGTTGGGGAACCTTGGGCGTGTGCCGCGAGAGGGCCGTGACGCGCTGACGACCCGTCTGCGTCAGGTACAGACTGGTTTGATTGGGCGGGCACACGAGCTTCGCGGCCTGGTCGAGTGGAAGCAGTGGGCGAACTTGAGCGTGCAGGCGGTGCTGTGTCGCCGGCTTGAAGCGTTGAAGGATGTCGAAGACGCCGCCGCCGTGGCCAAGGAGTACCGGGAGGTCATGCTGGCATGGCGTCAGGCCAGTGAGGTACAACCGGGCGAGGGCGACGAGGTCTGGAAACGCTTCAAGAGTGCGCATGACGCCGTACGCCCGCGCGTGGATGCGCAGGTGGCCACGGAGAACGCGGCGCAACAGGCAAGTCTGGCTCAGAAGCAGGCGCTGTGCGAAGAGGCCGAGCGGTTGGCCGGGTCGACAGATTGGGTGGCCACCGCCAAGCGGATGACCGAGCTGCAGGCGGAGTGGAAGCAGGTGGGGCCGGCGACACGAAGGCAGGAGCGCGAGGTCTGGAACCGTTTCCGCGCCGCATGTGGGGAGTTCTTCACGCGTCGGCGCGACGATCTGGCCGAGCGCAAGCAGGTGTGGTCCAAGAACGGCGCGATCAAAGAGTCGTTGTGTCAGCAGGCCGAGGCGCTGTCCGAGGAGAGCGATCTCGCTGCGGCCAAGGACACCGTTCGACGGTTGCAGGTCGAGTGGAAGGCGGTGGGCCCGGTCCGGCGTGCGCGGTCCGAGACGCTGTGGACGCGTTTCCGTGCCGCGTGCGATCAGGTCTTCAACCGCTCACAGCAGGCCAGCGTCGCCGAGGTGCAGGAAAAGGTCACCGCGCGAGCCGCAGTGTGCGAGCGACTTGAGGCGCTTGTGCCTCCATCCGACGCCGACCCTGACCCTGATGCTGGTGCTCAGGGGTCACCCGAGGAGTTGGCCCCGCAAGTGGCCGCGATCAGGGCTGAGTGGCGGCAGTTGGCTTCCGTGCCAGGCCCCCAGGAACGGGAACTGAACGCGCGTTTTCACGCGGCGCTGGCGGGTGTCGTCGAGCGGGCCCCGGCGGCTTTTGCCGGGACGGATTTGGACCCCGCGCGCAACCAGCGCGCGCTTGAACGGATGTGCGAGCGGGTCGAGGTTCTGCTGGACGACGGGGCGGACGCGGCGGCCGCCGATGGTCGGTCTCCGGCCGAGGTGCTCGCGGCACAGTGGCGAGAAGCGCTGGCCGCGAACACGATGGGGGCCCGGGTAGACCCCGCGGTGCAACGGAACGCCGACCGTAGTGAGGTCAAGCGGCTCCAGGCAGAGCGGAGCGGGCTGGGCGTGGTGTTGGGAGAGATAGGCCAGCAGCTCTCGGACCGCTTTCGCATCGCGTGCGACCGTTTCTTTCAGCAACATCCACCGTCGGCCGATCGAGCGTCGCGGCCACGAGAGGGCGCCGCTCGGCCGCCCCGGCCGCCTCGGCCCACGCGGACGAAGTCCGGCGGACGGTAAACACCACGACGTGGGCCGGGATGCCCGGGAAGCCCGGCAAGTACGATGCATGCGTTTCATTCGCTGATCGCCGACTGGTTTCAGGGCCGATTCGGCGCGGCCACCCCTGCGCAGCGTGAAGCCTGGCCACGCATCGCGGCCGGCGATGACGTCCTCGTGTCGGCGCCGACCGGTTCTGGCAAGACGCTCGCCGCGTTTCTCATCTGTGTGGACCGTCTTGTCGCCGCTGGTCTGGCCGGCCAGCTGACGGACCAGGTCGACGTCATCTACGTCTCGCCCCTCAAGGCGCTGAGTAATGATGTCGGGCGCAATCTCGACACCCCATTGGCTGAACTCGAGGCCATGGCCGCTGAGCGCGGCCTGCCGGCCCCCGCCATTCGGACGGCGGTGCGCACTGGCGACACGCCAGCGTCTGAGCGCGCCCGCATGTTGCGACGACCGCCGCACATTCTGGTGACGACGCCCGAGTCGCTGTATATCCTCCTCACGGCAGAACGGAGTCGCGCCATTCTGGCGCGGACCCGCACGGTTATCGTCGACGAAATCCACGCGATCGTGGACGACAAGCGGGGAGCGCACTTGTCTCTGACGCTGGTCAGGCTCGACGACCTCGTGGCGAGGTCAGGCGGTGCACGTCCTCAACGCATCGGTCTCTCGGCGACAGTGCGTCCCATAGAGGATGTTGCGCGGTTTCTCCGCGGAAATCTGGCCGAACCCGAGGCGCCACCGCTCGCGATCGTCGATTCGGGCCATCGGCGTCCAATCGACCTCGCGGTGGAGGTGCCCCGCGATGAGTTGGGTGTTGTCGCCACCAACGAGATGTGGGACGAGATCTATGATCGGCTGGCCGCACTCGGTCAAACCCATCGCACAACCCTCGTCTTCGTCAACACGCGGCGGCTCTGCGAGCGTGTTGCGCACCATCTGGCCGAGCGGCTCGGCGACGAGGCGGTGCTCGCCCATCACGGGAGCCTGTCCCGACGTCTGCGCCAGACCGCGGAGGCTCAGCTCAAGGCGGGCGGCCTGCGCGTCGTGGTGGCCACGGCGTCGCTCGAGCTCGGCATCGACATTGGGACCGTGGACCTGGTGTGTCAGATCGGGTCGCCGCGGTCCATCGCCGTCACGCTGCAGCGCGTGGGACGGTCGGGCCACCACGTGGGCACCGTCGACCACCCACACACGCCCAAGGGCCGGCTGTTCGCGACGACTCGGGACGAGTTGATCGAGTGCGCGGCGCTCGTGCGCGCGATTCGACGTGGGCGTCTCGACCGGTTGGAGATGCCGGCCTGGCCCCTCGACGTGCTGGCCCAGCAACTTGTGGCCATCTGTGCCTCGGACTCCTGGGTGGTTGACGACCTGTTCGCCTTGGTGTGCGGCGCGTTTCCCTACGCCGCACTGCCCCGTGCCGCGTTCGACGCCGTCATTGACATGCTGGCAGATGGGATCACGACGTCGCGTGGGCGATACGGCGCGTATCTGCACCGGGACCGGGTCAATGGGACGGTACGCGGGCGCCGTGGCGCGCGGTTGGCCGCGACCACCGGTGGCGGGGCCATTCCAGACAACGCGAACTACCTGGTGGTGTCTGAGCCGGACCAGACGACCGTGGGCACGCTCGATGAAGACTTCGCGATCGAGAGCGTGGCCGGCGACATTTTCTTGCTCGGCGCAACCTCCTGGCGGATCCGGCGCGTGGAGTCTGGTCGCGTGCGAGTGGAGGATGCGCACGGAGCCGCCCCGTCGCTGCCGTTCTGGCGGGGCGAAGCGCCCGGGCGCACCACCGAGCTCTCCGAGGAGGTCTCGAGCCTGCGAGAGGACATTGCGGAGGGAACGGCCGCCACGAACGTCGTCCGGTTGGAAGAGGAGTGTGGCCTCGACCGCGCGGGCGCCGAGCAGGCGATTGCGTATGTCACAGCCGGCGTCGCCGGTCTCGGGGCCCTGCCGTCTCTCCGCTCCGTGGTCGCCGAACGGTTCTTCGATGAAGGCGGCGGCATGCAGCTCATTCTGCACTCGCCGTTCGGCGCTCGGGTCAACCGAGCGTGGGGCCTCGCGCTGCGCAAGCGATTCTGCCGCTCGTTCAACTTCGAACTCCAGGCCGCCGCCACCGACAACGGCATCGTCATCTCACTCGCGGAGCAGCACAGCTTCCCGCTCGACGTCATCTTTCAGTTTCTGAATGTCGAGTCTGTCGAGGACGTGTTGAGCCAGGCGATGTTGCCGTCGCCCATGTTCACTGCCCGGTGGCGGTGGAATGCGTCCCGTGCCCTTGCGGTGCCGCGATTCTGGGCTGGACGCAAGGTGCCCCCGCCGATTCAGCGGATGCGTTCTGACGATCTCCTGGCTTCGGTGTTCCCCGATCAGGTGGCGTGTCAGGAGAATCTCACCGGCGAGATTCGTATTCCGGACCACCCACTTGTCAACGAGACCGTTCGTGACTGTTTATATGAGGCGATGGACCTGTCTGGACTGCAGTCGGTGCTGGCTGGAATTGAGTCCGGCGTCATCGAAACCCGGGCCATCGATACCGCCGAGCCGTCGCCGTTCAGCCATGAAATCTTGAACGCGAATCCGTACGCGTTTCTCGACGACGCCCCACTGGAGGAGCGGCGCGCGCGCGCGGTGCAGCTCAGACGCACGCTTGGCAGCGAGCTCGGTGAGATCGGGGCGCTTGACACGGACGCGATCGCCACCGTGGCCGAGGAGTGCTGGCCCGTTGTTCGTGACACCGACGAACTGCACGATGCGTTGCTCACACTGGTCGCGGTGCCGCCCGTGTCGGAGTGGGCGGCCTGGTTCGCCGGGCTGGTCAGCGGGCGCCGCGCCGGTACGCTCACGGTGGGCACGACGACGCTCTGGGTGGCGACCGAACGGCTTGCCCTGATCCAGTGCCTCTACGAGGGGGCGACGGTCGAGCCGGACCTGCCGATGCTTCCGCACCTGTCGCCGCCAACCCGCGAGGTGGCGGCGGCCGAACTGCTTCGCGGGTGGTTGGAGTCGATCGGCCCGGAACGGGCGGCGGCGCTGGCGGCCCGGCTCGCGCTGCCTCGCGTTCTCGTGGACAGTGCGTTGGCACAGCTTGAGGGTGAGGGACAGGTGTTGCGAGGGCAGTTCACCCGTGGCGGTGTGGACCCGGCGACTGCCGGCGAAAGCGAGTGGTGCAATCGGCGCGTGCTCGCACGCATTCATCGTTTGACGCTCGGACGACTGCGGCGTGAGATTGAGCCGGTCTCCTCCGCCGACTTCGTTCGGTTCCTGTATCGCTGGCAGCATCTGGCGCCAGGCACCGCGTTGCACGGCGCGGATGGTCTGTTGCAGGTTTTGAAACAGCTGCAGGGATATGAGATGTCAGGAGCGGCGCTCGAGCGGGAGGTGTTGGCTCGGCGGGTGGCCAACTATGACCCGGAGATGCTCGACCAACTCTGTTTCTCTGGCGAGGTGATGTGGGGGCGATTGTCGCCCCATCCCGCGTTCGAGTCGCCGGTCGCGATGCCGGCCGATTCCGGTGCGAAGAGCGGCGCGCGGCCGAAGCGGGTGCGCCCCACGCGGACGGCGCCGGTCACCGTGTTTCTTCGCGAAGATGCGGACTGGCTGCTGACCTGCGCCGGCCGAGTCGAGGCCGACCGTCAACCTTTCGCGCTGTCGCACCCGGCCCGAGAGGTGCTCGCCGCGCTGACGAGCCACGGCGCGTCTTTCCTGGCCGAACTGGTTCGGGCCACTGGTCGGCTCACCAGCGAGGTGGAGGACGGGCTGTGGGAGCTGGTCGCGGCTGGACTGGTCAGCGCCGACGGCTTCGACAACCTCCGGGCACTGGTCGACCCGAAGCGACGACGGGGCGAAGGCCGTGGCCGGTCCTCGCGGCCCCGGCACGCCGCCGGGCGCTGGGCGTTGCTGGATCCGGTCGCGTCTGGTCGCCCGGAAACGTCCGTCGATGCGGTGTCGTTGGAGGCTACCGGTTCCGCCGCGTCGCGGACGCCGGTTCCGGTGCGGGACGACCAGATGCGGGATGACCAGGTGCGGGACGCGGCGGTGGCCAGGTTCGCGGCGCAATTGTTGAGTCGGTGGGGCGTCCTGTTTCGGGATCTCGTGGCCCGAGAGACGCTGGCGCCGAGCTGGCGGGAATTGCTCGGAGCGCTGCGGCGTATGGAGGCGCGCGGGGAGATTCGGGGTGGTCGGTTCGTGGCCGGATTCGTCGGCGAGCAGTTTGCGAGGCCTGAGGCCGTAGACCTGTTGCGGCGAGTACGGCGAGACGAGAGCGCGCACGCACCCCTTGCCGTCCCCGCGGCTGACCCACTCAATTTGACGGGTATCGTGTTGCCCGGACCACGCGTGAGCGCGCTGTCAGGCGACCTTGTTGCTCTGTTACCGTCCCGAGAACCGGTGGAGGCTGCACACGATCCGGGTGTGGCACAGGGAGTTGGGGGTGCTGACGCAGTCAGCGCCACGCCCCGGCGCGCCGCGCACTCCGCCTGAGGAAGCCGCGATGCTGAGAGTGGTCGATGATGAGCGCCGACGAGACACCGACACCTTCGGCGCCGACCGGAGGCCGGGCAACCCGGATTGGTCGGTTAGAGTGTCACCATGATGACTGTGACTCGATTCGCGTGTCGTGCCGTGTGGCTAGCCATCGGGCTTGCGTGGTTGCCGGCTTGCGCATCAGAAATGGACACGGTGCCGGCACCGTCGTCCATCAGAACCAACGTAGAGATCTTGGCGTCTGATGCATTCGAGGGCCGGCTCACGGGCACCGAGGGTATTCGATTCGCAGCGAACCACATCGTCGCCGAGCTCGAGGCACTGGGCGCCGTGCCGCTGCCGATGACCGAGGACTATCGCCTGCCGTTTCAGTTCACCGGCACGACGACCGACGGTGGCACCCGCGTGCGCATCGGGGGAGCCGATGGGCTCGAATGGAGTGACGACGACACGGTCAGGGCGTTGTCCTTCTCAGAATCCGGGGAGGTGAGCGGTTCCGTGGTGTTTGCGGGATATGGCCTCGTCGTCCCGGAGACCGATGGGTTCAGTTACGACAGCTATGCCACGCTGGACGTGACCGACAAGATCGTCGTCGCGCTCCGCTATTTTCCCGAGGATGCCGAACAGGAACTGCGGTCGGTCTTCTCACGGTATTCGTCGCTGCGCTTCAAGGCGCAGGCAGCGCGTCAGCGTGGTGCGCGAGGGTTACTGGTGGTGACCGGGCCGCGCTCGCCCAATGCCGGTGCCATGGTGCCCATGACGGCAGACACCGCCGTCGCTGACTCCGGCATCGCGGCCGCCAGTGTCAGCATGACCGTGGCGGACGCGCTATTTGCCTACGGCGATGCGACGCTGGAAGAGGCGCAGCGGGCACTCGATTCAGGGAATCCGCACGTGAGTGGCTTCGAGCTGCCGGTCAACGTGACGCTGGATGCACAGGTCGTGCGTGAACAACAGACGGGCCACAACGTCGTGGCCTACCTGCCCCCGACGATCGACACGACGGTCGACCGGCCCTATGTGTTGCTGGGTGCCCACTATGACCACCTCGGGCGCGGCGAAGATGGCAGCTCACTGGCGAAGTCGGATGAGGCCGGAGACATTCACAATGGCGCCGACGACAACGCGTCGGGGGTCGCCGCGGTGCTGTCTGCCGGCGCTGCGCTGGCGGCGCAGGAGCGTGCTCGCGGCGTCGTCCTGGCTTTTTGGTCCGGCGAAGAGCTTGGGCTGCTTGGCTCGGCCGACTTCGTTGAAAGCGCTCCGGTTCCTATTGATCAGATCGCGGCCTATCTGAATTTCGATATGGTCGGTCGGCTACGCGACAACAAGCTCAGCGTGCAGGCGCTCGGTAGCAGCAGTATCTGGTCGGACCTGGTGGACGATGTCAATACGACGTTCAATTTTGAGCTCCAGAAGGTGACGGATCCGTATCTGCCGACCGACGTCATGAGTTTTAACCTGGCTGAGGTGCCCAGCCTGGCGTTGTTCACCGGCAGCCACGAGGATTACCACCGTCCGACCGATGACGCCGACACGGTCAATTTCGCCGATCTCGATCGCATTGCCCGCTACGGGGCCGCCATCGCGGCTCGTCTCGTCGCCGAACCCCAGCCGCCCGACTTCGTCCGGGTGGAACGCACCGGGCAGGAAGGTGGCCAGATGCAGATCCGGTTGTATACCGGCACCATCCCGGATTATGCGTCAGAGGTGGACGGGCTGCTATTGTCTGGGGTCATGGGCGGCGGTCCGGCCGAGAAGTCTGGTCTGCAGGAGGGGGACGTGATCGTCGAGCTGGCCGGGCAGTCGATCGCTAACATCTACGACTATACGTACGCGCTTGATTTGCTCAAGGTCGGCGAGCCCACCCCGGTGGTGTTTGTGCGCGACGGGGACCGCATCGAAACTGCGCTGATTCCGGAGGTCAGACAATAGGTGCCGTGCATCGGGGCGCACGGTCCTGATAGTGTAGGAAGGTTGTCGACTTGGTGCGGGTGGTCAGTAGTGCCCGTACGATCCACACGTCGTGTCGGAATATCCCGAGACAACTGCGACCAAATTCCCTGTGTTCGAGTCTTATTCACATGATGTGTTGTGAGTTGCGTACCGGCCGTCGGTGGCGCCAGATTCTGCCGACCGTGCTGGTGTCGCTTGTGGTGGCAGCGAGTGCCGCAGGGCAGTCGACCGGTGAGCTGGTGGGGACCCTGCGCCTGTTGAACGGTGACGTGGTGGTTGGCGCGGTCGTCACCGCGACGGGCGACGGCCGGGTCCGCGGCGCTCGGACCGACGAAGACGGACAGTTCCGATTCGACGATCTGTCCCCCGGGCCGCAGACGCTGACCACCGATCAATCGCCGCTCGTGCTCGAACGGACTGCGCCGGTCGATATTGTGGCCGGGATTACCGTTCGTCGCGATGTCACGCTCGTGTCACCGGATCGGGCCCGCAGCGGCTGGCAGCCGGACCGAATGACGGAACGGAGCCCGGGACTGTCGGCGACAGTCTTTGACGCTAGGGCGGTAGACAGTGGCCGTCTGCCACTCGCTCGCATCGTCGAGCGGGTACCCGGGATCAGTGTCGCACGCGCCGGCGGGGTTGGGCACCCGACCCGCGTCACTGTGCGCGGAGCGGAGGCCAGCGCACGTTTTCACGTCACCGATGGGCTGCCTCTGGACGACCTGGCAAATCGGTTGCATCTAGGTGGACCCGGGGCGACCGATGTCGTCGAGGTCATCTCGGGCGCTCCCGGGAGTGCGCGGGGCACGGAGTTGGTGGGGCTGGCGCACCTCGTGCGCCGGTCGGTCGACGAGACCAGCCCGATCCTGGCGATTGACGCGGAGGGGGGCGACTTGGGCTGGCGGCAACTCGGCGTGTCAACGGCCGGTCGACAAGGAGCCTACGACTGGAGCTTTGGTGCCAGGAACCTAGACACGGACAACGAGCAGCCGAACAGTCAGTACTCGCAAACCGCGGTCGCCGGCAGGTTGGGCATGCGGAAGGGTGACATTTCGGCTCAGTTGATGTTTCAGGGAGAAACGAGCGAAGTGGGCCTTCCCGGGCAGACGCTGTTGGTGCCCGCCGACCTGGACGCACATGAGGACCGGACGCAGTGGCTGACCGGCGCTGTGCTTCGCTTGCACCGCGGTCCGACCAACAAACACGAGCTCCGCCTCGTGGCCTCGCAGACAAATCGCCGTTCGCTGAATCCGCTCGACTCCGGTCCGATTGGCCTGCAGTCGTCCGAGGAAGTGGCGCTGCGCGTGGAGATGCCCGACTTCGCGAGTGCTGACGGTCTACGCAACGACACCCAGGTCGCACGTCTCAGCTACGAATACACGCACGTGCCCGACGAGTTTCACTACCTTACGATTGGCGGCACGGTTGAAGCGCAGTCCGGGCGATTTGGTCTGAGCACCGCGTTTGACCAGCAGCGGCTGAACTACGCGATCTTCGGGGAAGATCGGCTCCAGGTGTTCGACAATCTGCAAGTGACGATCGGCGGGCGCCTCGTCAAGAACGGTCCGTTCGATTTTACCTCGCAGCCGCGAGGGGCGGTGACCTACGAACTGGGGCGTGGCTTCACCGCACATGGAAGCGGTGGATTTGGGCTCGGCACGCCGACGCTGGAGCAACGGTTCGGGGCGACGTACGAGCGTCGCGGCACCGCGGACCTGTTGCAGGCTACGAGCGTCGTCTTCGACGGCGGCGTTCGCGGTTCCCTGCTGCGGGGGCGGATCGGCGTGGACCTGACGGCGTTTCGACATCAATACAACGACCTGATCGTGCTCGGGGATGTGGACCTTCCAGGCCTGTCGTCAAACGCGGAGTTTCGCCAGCTGACCATCGCGGGTCGCCAGCAGTTGGACCTGGACGTCTTGTCAGGCCTGCGGAGTCCGCTCACGGGGGTCGCGACCGACGTGCGCACTGGATATGTGAATGTGCCGCGCAGTCGGACGTATGGCCTGGAAGCCACCCTGTCGCTGGCGCCTATTTCCCAGGTTGAGCTGAAGGCCGTCTATGCCTACACGGACAGCCTGGTGACCAACAGTACCGGTCTGATTCGGCCCGGACAGGCGTTGCCCGAGGTCCCCGCGCACCAGGCGACGGTAACGGGTGACCTGCATCTCGGTCCTGTGTCGGCGGGGGCAACCATGCGCTACGTAGGCGCACGCACCGCCGGGGTCGATTTCGTCAGTCGTGTGCTCGGTCTGAGCGCCTTGGAAAGCTATACGCGATGGGACGCCCGAGGGCTGATCCAGATCACGGATGGAGTCGCGCTGTCGGTGGTCGGTGAAAACTTGACGGACGAGGTCTATCAAGAGCTGCTCGGATACCTCGCACTGGGACGGCTGGTCCGAGCAGGTGTCCACGTCTCGTTCTGACCATCGGCGAGCCGAACCGGTCGGGTGATCACGAAAGGAAATCGAAGGATGTTCGGGAGACGTAACTTTGCCGTGCTGCTGGTCGTGGCCCTCTCGGCTGTGGGGTGCCAAGAGGGTCTGCCCACTGGGCCAACCGTCCCGCTGGAGGTGCTTCTCTCTTCGGCCCCAGCGACCCTGACCGCGGTGCCCTCGACGGGGGTGACCGTGATGGTCGATGGCGCACCCGTGACGCTGGCCTGGAAGGTGTCCTTCTCGCTGGTAATGAATCTGGACGTGGATCACGATCCGGTCGAGATCACCAACGTCTCCAATGTCGTACAGCAAGTCGTCGAAGGCATCGTCGTGACCCCGACCGCCCCGGGCGTGGAGCTGTTCGTCTTCGAGCAGAGGCCGGCCGGCAATCGTATCGAGCCAGGCGGCGAGCAGGTCATCGACTTCGACGTCTGGTACCTGCTGCCCAATGGTGGACGGGAAGCCTTGGTCACGATCAATGTCGCGTTTGTAGCCGACCTCCGGGGGAATTTCTCGCGCGGCATCGGCATTCCCGTCGCGCCCTGATAGTGTTGGTCCACATTCGATTCACCCGTGCGGTCGTCGCCAACGTGGGGGCTCGACTCCGCACCGAGGCCTCCGACGATCAGCGCCCACCGCGATGAACGGTCTATCCGTGTCCGATTCCCGCGCTGACCATCGCTGCCAGCTCCTTGTCGAGTTGATCAATATTCCGTCCGTGAGTCACCAGGAGCACCGCCTGGCCGATTGGGTCGAAGCGCAGCTCCGGGCATGTCGGCGTGGCGCCGTCGTGCGCGCGGGCGACGAGGTCGCGTTTCGTTTCCCGGCGCTTACCGGTAAACCCAAGGTCATCTTCTGCGGGCATCTCGACACCGTCCCAGCGAACGACAACCAGACCGCTCGTGTCGAGGGCGACCGGGTCTACGGCCTCGGGTCGACTGATCTCAAGGCCGGCCTGGCCGTGTTCCTTGACCTGATCGAAACCCTCGACCCTGCCGTCCTGCAGGTGGATCCGGTGTTCCTCTTCTACACCTGCGAGGAGGTCGCGTACAACCAGTCCGGCCTCCTCGTGGTCGAGCAAGAACTGCCGGACCTGCTGAAGGACACGCGCTTCGCGATTTGCGTGGAACCGACCGAGAATGCCATCGAACTGGGCTGCCTCGGGAATCTCCACGCCGAGGTGACCGTGCACGGGAAGGCGGCCCACTCGGCACGTCCCTGGTTCGGCGAGAACGCCATCCACGCCGTCGCGCCGCTGATCGAGCGGGTCGCGGCGGTCCCGGAGCGATCCGTCGCCTTCGGCGAGCATGTGGTGTATCGCGAAGTGATTGGCGCGACAACCATCGCCGGCGGTGGCGCACGCAACGTCATTCCAGACACCGTGCGGGTGAACGTGAACTTCCGCTTCGCGCCCGATCGCAGCGGCGATGAGGCGGTCGCCTGGATAGGCGAGCTCATCGGCGATGCTGGCACCGTCGAGATCACGGATCTCTCGCCAGCCGGCCGGGTGGCCTCGGACAACCCCTTGTGTCGAACGTTGGTCAGCGCAGCGGGTGGGGCCGTGCGGGCCAAGCAAGCCTGGACCGACGTCGGTCGTTTCAGCGCATGGGGGATTGATGCCGTGTCCTGTGGTCCGGGCATCCCGGCCCAGGCCCACCAGAAGGCGGAGTACGCCACCATCAGCGCGATGACGCAGAGCGCCGCGCTGTTCGAGCGTTTTCTCCACGACGCCGGGGAGTCTGCGTGAACCCGCTGTTGCAGGAAGAGCGGGAATATCCTTTCGCGCGACTCCTCGAAACCAAGCGGCGCCGGCAGGCAGAAGGGCGCCGCGTGCTCGACTTTGGGCAGGGCGACCCCCGAGACCCGACCCCCGCGTTCATCCGCCGTGCCTTGGCTGACGGCGTGCCCGAGGTGTCCTCCTACCCCACCGTGAAGGGCAAGCCGGAGCTTCGGGAGAGCATCGCACGCTATTTGAAGCGGCGCTTCGGGCTCGACGTCGATCCAGATCGACACATTTTGCCCGTCACCGGCACGAAAGAGGGGATCTTTACCTCGCACCTGGCGCTGCTTGATCCGCACGGCACGCGACGTGGCGTGGTCGTGTTCGAGCCCGCCTACCCGGTCTACGTCCAAGGGGCCCGTTACGCGGGTGGTACCGTGCACGCGGTGACCGTGACCCGGCAGACCGGCTTCCGACCGGACCCGGAGTCGTTCGATCCGGAGATGTTGGCGCACACGGCGGTGATGTGGATCAACTACCCCCACAATCCAACGGGTGCTGAGGCGGACGCCGCCTGGTATGCGCGCATGCGCGAGCTGTCCCGCGAGCACCATTTCATTCTCGCCTCGGACGAGTGCTACGCCGATTTGGGGTTCGGGACGCCTCATCCCTCCGTGCTCGTCCCCGAGGAGGCACCGGACTTCGACGGGGTGCTCGCTTTTCACTCCTGCTCCAAGCGATCGTGCATGACGGGGTTTCGCAGCGGCTTCGTCGTCGGCGACCCCAAGTGGATCGCGGTCTTGGCGAGGTTCCGGCCGAGCGTCGGGGTTGCCACCCCCGCTTTTGTCCAGGACGCCGCGACCGCGGCCTGGGACGACGACGCGCACGTGCAGGAGATCGTCGAGCGCTATCGCCGTCGGCGCGAGCACTTTCTGGAGGCTTTCGCGCATCGAGGCTGGCACCACGACGGAGGGAACGCGACCTTCTATCTGTGGTTGCGGGTGCCTGAGGTCTTCGGCGACGCGATTCGATTCGCGGACCGTCTACTCGAAGAGGACATCCTCGTGACACCCGGCCCTTTCTTGGGAGCAGGTGGCGAAAAACACGTTCGTTTCGCCTTGGTCAGCACAGAAGATGACAGCCGCGAGGCCGCGGCGAGATTGCAGAGGATTCAACCGTGAGCACGTCTATTACCAGTTCTCAAGACGAGTCGACGCACGCACTGGAAGCCGCGATACGGAGCGCCTACGCGGCCGGCACAGCGGAGGCCCGCGAATCGGTTCGCGCCGAGGTCGACGAGGTCATTGCTCGCCTGGATCGCGGAGCCCTCCGCGTGGCCGAACCTCGGGACGGGGACTGGGCTGTCCACGACTGGGTGAAGCAGGCGATCTTGCTGTACTTTCCGCTCCGTTCGATGGAGGTCATCGAGGTTGGAGGCCTCGAGTTCCACGACAAGATTCCTCTCAAGAAGAACTTCGCGCAGGCCGGCGTGCGCGTTGTTCCACACGCGCTGTGTCGCTACGGTGCCCATCTGGAGCGGGGGGTCGTCATGATGCCCTCGTATGTCAACATCGGGGCGTACGTAGGGTCTGGCACGATGGTCGATACCTGGGCCACGGTCGGGTCGTGCGCGCAGATTGGCCGCGACGTGCATCTCTCGGGTGGAGTGGGCATCGGTGGCGTGCTCGAACCGTTGCAGGCGGCTCCGGTCATCGTGGAGGACGGCGCCTTTGTCGGGAGCCGTTGCATCGTGGTCGAGGGCGTGCGTGTGGAGAAGGAAGCCGTGCTGGGGGCAGGCCTGGTGCTGACCGCATCGACACCGATCATCGACGTCACGGGCCCGGAGCGGGTGGTGTATCGCGGCCGCGTGCCGGCCCGTTCGGTCGTCATTCCCGGCACCCAACCGCGTACGTTCCCGTCCGGCGAGTTCGGCGTGCCCTGCGGTCTGATTATCGGACTGCGCAAGGCATCGACCGATCGCAAGACGAGTCTGAACGACGTGCTTCGGGAGCACGAAGTCGCCGTCTGAGCACCGGGGGAGCCGCACCCGCGATGTCGCAACGTGGGTCGGGAGACACGAGCGTCTAGCGGCCGCCACGGGGCGCGTATCGCCGGCTGAAGCCGTTTCGGCTATTGGTGACCGTGAATGAGCCGTCACGCGTGGCGGCAATATGAGTCCAGTAGGCGGCGTCGAGGTGCACGGCGGCATCATCGTCCGAGCCTTCGAAATGCTGCAGATTGGCGATGAACGCCTCCGGTTGGTTCGCGTCCGCCGACCCCACCGCGTAGTGGTTCTGCCACAGGTCCTCCAGACTCGGAACGCGCCCAAGGCGCTCGAATGTTCCTGGTCCACCGCCTTTGCCTGGCCCATTGTTCATGACAGCAACGCGGGGCTCCAACGCCTGCACCAGTGCGTCTGAGCCAGAGGTGTCGGAGCCGTGATGCGACACCAGGTACAGATCGACGGTGCCGATGTTGTTGGTCGGACACATCAGCGGATGTTCCTTGTTCCAGGTCAGGTCGCCCATGATCACGGTGCGGAACTGACCAAAGCCGATGACCGCGCTCACGGAACGCTGGTCCTCCGCGTCGCCGTATCGGCTGAGAATATCCGCCCCGTGGAACGGGAAGTCTTCGCAATGTGCGTTGGGCTGGCCTGCACCGGGCAGGGCGGTGGTGAGTACAGCCCCGTCGGCCGCGATGATGTGCACGTCGAGTCCGTCGATCGGCACCAGGTCGCCGGGGGCCACCGTGCGATGCGAGGCGTCGCGTCGCAGCGTCACGTAGCGGTCGAAGGCGGCCCGCGGGCGCGCTCCCTCGTCCACCGTCGTCCCATGGTCGAGGTAGTTCACGATCGGCAGCCGGTCCGCCAGCTGCGCTGAACCGCCCATATGGTCCGTGTGGAAGTGCGTGACGAGCAGGTGGTCGATCCGCGTGACGCCGGCGTCCTGAGCGGCGGCGGCGATCCGATCGGCGTCACGTCCGTCGAATCCTGGCCAGCCGGTATCTACCAGCATCGACTCGCCGGACGGCGCGACGAAGAGCGTCGCCTCGCCACCCTCGACGTCGATGACGTAGATGTCGAGCGTGTCCTGCGTCTGGCTACTGGCAGTGGCGGCCGCTAGGACGGTGACCCACAGGAATATGGCCGAGGTGATACGCATGGCGCCCTCCCGGTGTGCGCGCGAACCGGGACGCGCGGCCGCGCACGCCCCAGTGATGGTAGGAGGCGTGCCCTGGCGTGTTCAGCCGACTCGCTAGTTCCCGATCGGGTCCGACTGCGCGCCCGTCTGGACCGCCCACAGGCGGTTGCGGGTGAGGAGATACATGATCCCGTCACGTACGACCGGGGTGCTGTACACCGACGCGCCCATGTTGATTTCGCCCAGGAGTTCCATTTCCTTGCCGGCGCGGAGCACCGCGATGTCGCCGTCCTCGTCGCCCAGCATCACTTTGCCGTCAACGACGAACGGCGAGCCCCACACGGCGGCGAAGGCGTCGTATGTCCAGAACTCCTCACCGGTGTCGGCATCGAGCGCGTGCAGGAAGCCGGACAGGCTCGAGATGTAGAGAACACCGTCGGCGATGGCGGCGGTCGACATGGTGCGATAGAAGTCGTCGCCGTCGCGACTCCAGATCTTGTGGGTATCGGTGACGTCGCCGGTGCCGGTTGCGTCGATAGCGAAAAAGTGGCCTGGTGCTTCACCGTGCTCGGGGTCCTGTCCGACGCCCACATAGACCCGGTCGTTGTAGATCACCGGGGTCGCGAGAATGTTGTTACGGGTGCCCCGCCCGCCTAGAATCCACTCGGAGTCCTTCGGATTGCAGTCGAACGTCCACACCGTCTCGCCCGTCGTCGCGTTGAGGCCGTAGACGATCCCGTTGGCGCCGGCGACCACGATCTGCCCGGTGCCGTTGATCTCGGCGTAGGACGGGTTGGTCCAGCTGCCGTGCAAGATGCCCTCGCCGACGTCTGTGTTCTCCCAGACGAGTTCACCGGTGTTCTTGTTGAGCGCGATCATGTGGGGGGAGAAGGGAGACGGGATGTTCACGTGCCCCTCGTCGACACCGTTGCTCGTGATCGTGTACAGCAGGTCGCCGATAATCAGCGGTGACCCGGTGGCAAGGTTGTGAGGAAACACATCCAGCTCTCCGATCATGTCGTAGGACCAGAGGATGTCGCCATCGGTTGGCCCGGTCCCGGTTTCGCCGGTGAAGGGGCCGTCGTTGCCGTCGGCCAGTCCGTTGGCATCGAGGCACACGACGTGCGCCTGATTCGACACGTACCAGACCCGGTCGCCGTCGACGAAGGCGGTCGAGCAGACGCCCTGTAGCGGCCAATCATTGACACGGCCGGCCGACAGCTTGTCGTGCACCATCTGCCAGACGAACTCGCCACTCGCGGCGTCGAACGCCATCAGCACGCCCTTGTCGCCGTCGTAGTCGGGGTTGCGAACGCCTTCGTTGTTGGTGCCCACATACACCTTGCCGTTGCCCACCGTCGGACCGCCATAGGCTTGGGAGCCGACAGGTTGGGTCCACAGGATGTTGGCGCCGGTCTTCGGGTCCCACGTCTCGGGTACACCGGTGTCGTCAGACACCATGTTGCGCGACGGTGTATTGCCGAACATGCCGGCCTCGTCTTGTGCCTCGGCGAGACTCGTGGCTCCCGTCGTAACGAGGCCAACCACCAGGAGAAAGATCACACGCTGTCGAGTCATTGGTTCTCCACTACACTGACGTTGTCAAAGTAGATGTTGATCGGCGAGTAGCCGATGATGCCGGGACTACCGGTTCGATTCGGCAGTGGGTCTTCGGCCGTGATCGTCCAGTCCGTCGGTTCGGTCGCGTCGCGCGGCCATACCTTGCCGCGCACAATGCCGCGCTCACCCTCGAGGTCGACCCGGAGTTTCAGTCGATACCAGGTGTCAGGCTCCCATGGGAAGTCGACCTCTTCCTTGATCCGCAGTTCTGCCGCCCACGACTGGATCTGCACCTTCTGCCGGTTTCCTTGCAGGTCCATGGTGTAGCCGCTGTTAATCAGGCCGATGTCGGGACGGCGCCGTCCTTGCTCGGTGGCCAGCACGTCGACTTGCACCGTGTAGCCAGACATATCAGCCGGGCCAAGATAGGTGGCGTGTCGGTGGATGCCGGTGCGTGAGGCCCCCTTGCGGAATACCTGGTTGCCGCCCAGGTCTTCGACGGCGAGGCTGCCGCCGCCGCCGATCCAGAACGGGGGGCGCCCGCTTTCGAAGTTCTCCGACCAGGGAAGCGGAGCGAAGACCCGCACCTGGGCGACGGCGGTCAAGCCGCCGAGAGTCGCGGTCACCGTGCCGGCCTGGTTCGACGCGCGCGCGTCGGTCGTCAGGACGCCCTGCGTCGACACGCTCCCACCGGCCAGGCTGTCGACCTGCCATGTGGCCTGCTGCACGCCGAGAAATCGGCCACCCGCGTCAAATGCCCGAACCTCGAACTCGATCGTGTCGCCGGCCGACGCAATGATCTCGGCCGGCACTACCTGAAGCACCGAGGGGGTGCTGGTCGCGGCCAATTCGGCACCGAGGTCAGGAGCGGTGCCGGCCCGCGCCACGAAGCTGTCAGTGGGGTTGCCGATGGAGTAGATGCCCGCCTCGGAGGTCACATACAGCCGGCCGTATCCGACCGCGAACGAGCCGTAAATCTCGGCCGCTCGGTTCTCCCCAGGCACCATCAGTTCGTCGTGGTCGAGTTCGGTCGCGCCGGTGGCGCTGGGCTGAAGAATCGTGACATTCCCGTTGGTCTCCGTGATGAACAGTTTGCCGTCAGCCCATACCGGTGACGCCTTACCAACGGTGCCGACGCTCTGTTCCCACTGCACCGCACCACTCGCCGTATCGAGCGCAAACAGGTTCGCCGAGTTGTCAATCACATAGACCCGGCCGTCGTGGACCAGTGGCGACGAGAACCCGACGCCCATCTCGTCCGCCCGCCATCGCTCGTGGGTGGCCGTCACATCGCCTGTGCCCGTGGCGTCGATGGCGACTACCCGGCCCATGGTCGAGGCATCGACGTTCTCTTCGCTATGGGCGACGTAGACGGTTTCGCCGTCGAGGACGGGGGACACGTTGATCCCGCGCTTGCTCAGGTGAAACTCCCACACCTTCTCGCCGGTCCGGGCCTTGAGCGCGTACAGGCGTCCGTCAGCGTTGCCGTCGATCCAGAGTCGTTGGCCGTTGATGACACCGACCACTCCGACCGACTGTGTGTTCATGTCGGCGACGGTACCGCCCGGCGTCGATGTCCAGCGCACCGCGCCGGTCATC
Organism: Vicinamibacterales bacterium; assembly: GCA_937766455.1. Lineage (GTDB taxonomy): Bacteria > Acidobacteriota > Vicinamibacteria > Vicinamibacterales > UBA8438 > UBA8438. The sequence goes on from CALLXD010000020.1 coordinate 19,967, forward strand.
TTGTCGAACCCGAAGTATCGATGACGAGGCGGGCCGCCAAGGTTGCCCCAGCCGGCGCCGATGATGCTCAGCAGCAGCTGGTCCTCATCGACGAGCGGCGTCGATGTGCGGCCGCCATAGCCGGACGCGCGGCCCAGCTCTTCTGCCAGTCTCCGACTCCAGACGACGGTCCCGTCCCGGTCGAATGCATTGAGATGACCGTCGATGTTCATCGCGTAGAGATAGCCCGTGTCCGGATCGCCGGTCACGTTTCCCCACCCGAGCCGGTTGAACGGGACGGTCGTATTGTTGACGTTGTAGTTGTGCTGCCACAGCTTGGAGCCCGTATCGGCATTCCAACAGGCAACGACTTCCTGCTCGTCGACGCCGCTGCCGGTGCGCCCGTTCGCACAGACGCGGCCGTCGAAGACCGCGGGCGTCGAGCGTCCGACCCAGGCGTCCGACCAGACGAGATTCTCGCCGTCGGGTGACCAGCTCGACACCAAGCCGGTGGTCTCCGACACGCCGGTTTGCCCGCGTCCGCGCCAGCTCGGCCAGTCCTGCGCCGCGGCCGGGACCGCCAGAGACAGCACCGTCGCGACGAGAAGCGCCGCGGCCACCTTGGAGCCGTATACAGCGGTGTTCATCCGAGGTTCCCTCATGTGAATGTGAAGCACTGCGATCGGCGTGCGCGCCGTCCAGTGAAAATAGGACAGACAAATATACTACACGGCCCGCTGTGTCCGGGGGCCCGTTCAGCCGTTTTCAACGTAGGCGCCAGTCTTCAGACCCGGCCCCTCCGACACGTCGCGACAGCGTCTAAGCCCCCAGCCACCGCTCTACCGCCCAGAACAGGCCGGCGGCCGCGATAGCGACCGAGCCGGGCACCACGATGCGTTTCCGATACCAGTCCTTCGAGCGGCACCATCCCACCGCCAACAGCGCTGTGGCGATCACCAGCAGCTGGCCAAGCTCGATACCGACGTTGAAGCTGACCAGACCCAGGACACGCTCCTGGTCCGGCAGTCCCAGCTCTTGCAGCACCCCGGCGAACCCGAGGCCGTGCAGCAGCCCGAACCCGAACACGACCAGCGGTCGCCATGCCGTCAACCGATCTGTGAGGAGGTTCTCTGCCGCGACGTAGACGATGGAGAGCGCAATCAAGGGTTCAACCACGGCCGGTGCCAGGGACACGATGTCGAATACCGCGAGCGACAGAGTCATGGCGTGCGCGACGGTGAACGCAGAGATTTGCCACACCAGCGGGCGAAGCTGGGAGCCGAGCAGGAACAGCCCCAGCACGAAGAAGACGTGGTCGAGCCCCCGGGGCACGATGTGGAGGAAGCCGAGTCGAAGATACGTTCCGCCGATTGACCAGGCACTGCGCGGTTCGACTGGCCCCGCCAGTGTGAAAGGGTCGCTCCGGGCGCCGGCCTCGACCAGGGCCTGGAGGGTCAGGTCCCGAGCCTCGTCCCGGATGGTCAGATTCACATCGGAAAACGCACGAGAGGCGAAGAATTCGAGCTCGGTGGCCTCCGGCGGCACGTTGCCGGTCAGACGGGCTGTCAATCCGAGCAGCGTCGGGATAAGAGAGTCGGTGGCGGCTGGCGCGCCGTAGTCAGGCAATGTCACGTCAAATGGGACCGGGGTCCCATCGAATCGGAACCGGACCCGCCGCTGAAACAACCGGCGTACTCCGTCGAGTTGCTCGGCGAACTCGTCTGGCGTCAGCGCGGTGAGCGCGGCAACCAGTTCCGCGTCATCGGCACTCTGGGGCGCGCCCAGCGCCAGGGCATCCAGATCCACGATGAGATCGGCCTGGAACGTCCCGTCGGCGCGAAGCACGACGGTGGTGTCCGTGAACGTGAGCGGATGCGCGGCAGCGACACACGTGAATAGGAGCACCAACGTGACGATGGTCGCCAGTGGTCCGAAGGTGAGTGCCGACCAGCCGGCAGATGAGCAGCGTGCCGCGCACATCCGCCTATCCTACGACACGCGTCCGAGGGTACCCTGCTCCGATGTCCGGCGAAACCTACGCGCTGCTACTGCTCTCAGCCGCCAGGTGGCTTACCGACGTGGGCATTGTCTGGCTGGTCGGCATCTGCGCGTACCGCATCGTCGCGACCCGTGCCTCGGCGGCACACACACCGAGCCACGGTCGGCTGCTGGAGGTGGGACTGTGTCGTCAGGCCGGAGCGGCCGTGACCCTGTTGATGGTGGCCACGGCTGCCCGGCTCTACGCGCAAACCTACTCGTCATTCGGGCTTGATGAGCCGCTGTCCGTCGAACTGCTGCGACTCGTGGCCGAACAGACGCGTTGGGGCGGTCGCTGGCGACTGCAGGCGGCGGCGGTGGCGGCGGCGGCTCTCGCGGCGACGTTCGTGGTGTTTCACCGGGGGGAACGTTGGCACTGGTTCCTGCTCGGCAGCACGGCGCTCGCCATGGTCGGCCTGGCGCCCACCACTGGGCACGCGTTCGCTTACGCCGGTGGGATTGTGCTTCCGATGTCGCTCCAGATCGTGCATCTTTTGTCCGCCGGGATCTGGCTCGGAACGCTGCTCGTGCTGCTTTCGGTTGGCGTGCGGGCGGCGTGGTCTCCGTCGTCAGATGACGGGGTGGCCGTGGCCAGCCTCGTCGACCGGTTTTCACCGGTGGCCTTGATAGCCGCGACCGTCCTTGGCGGTACCGGGGTGGTGACCGCGATTCTGTATGTCGACGAGCCCCGCCAGCTGTGGGAGACCATCTATGGGCGGGTATTGCTGAGCAAGACCGGATTGTTCGGGGTGACCGCGGCACTGGGTGCCTATAACTGGCGCCGGGTCCGGCCCCGGGTCGGTGCACCGGGGGGAGTGGCTCGATTGCGGCGGTCAGGCACCGCCGAGCTGCTGGTGGCGGCGGCCGTGCTGGCGGTCACCGCCTGGCTCGTGCACTTGCCAATGCCGCACGAGTAGGGCTTTCTACGGAAGGCGGAGCTTGACCCGGTAGGGGCGTCCGCGTCGCAGAAAGTTGACCACGGTATCGGTGTCGACCATGAGCAAGCTGAGGCGAGCGGCAGCGAGCACGTTGTCTCCGACGTCGACGCCACCGACTCGATAGATCACGTCTCCAGGCGCCAAACCAGCGGTCTGGGCCACGTCACCGACCGTCACGTCAGTGACAAGAATCCCGGCACGCAACTGAAGGTTGTCGACCTCCATGCGCTGGGTCAGCGCGTCGGTCGGTGTCGCGTCGCACACGATGGCGCCGATATCGAGGGCCCGCGTGTCCGAATCGCTCATGCACAGGTAGAGCGCGTCACCGTTCTGGGCGGCCATCGGGGCCACTCCCACCGCGACCATCAGGCCTACCACGACGGCGCATGTCTGCCGGATGCACATCCATCGCAGTATATGTCACATGAGGAGTGCTGACCGGACGTGCGCACGACACTAGGGTATCCTTTGTCGTTTACGAGTGAGTTACCGATAGGAGAAGACCGTGGCGAACAAGTCTGAGACCTTCGACCAAGCACCTGTATATGACCCACCGGCGGCGTTTGCCGGCGGAGCCCACGTCAAGTCGCTCGACGAGTATCGCGCGCTCTACGACCGGTCCGTCGCCGATCCCGAGGGATTCTGGGCAGAGCAGGCGGACGAGCGTATTACCTGGTTCGAGAAGTGGCACACCGTACGGGAATATGACTTTCACAAGGCCGAGATCGCGTGGTACTTGGGAGGGAAACTCAACGCCTCCTACAACTGCGTCGACCGGCACGTCGAGGCGGGACGCGGCGGCGATACCGCGTTGATCTGGGAGGGCAACGACCCGTCCGAGAACAAGACGTACACCTACGCCGATCTGCATGCCGAGGTGCAGCAGGCTGCCAACGCGCTCAAGAACATGGGGATTGTCAAGGGCGACCGCGTGTGTATCTACATGCAGATGATCCCCGAACTCGTGGTCGCGATGCTCGCGTGCGCCCGCATCGGAGCCATCCACTCGATCGTGTTCGGCGCATTCACCGCCGACAGCCTGGTGACGCGGATCAATGACTCGAGTTGCAAGGCGATCATCACCCAGGACACCGGGGTGCGCGGTGTGAAGCAGGACATCGCCATGAAGGCGAACGCGGATAAGGCGGTCACACAGACGCCGAGCGTCGAGAAAATCCTGGTGGTCAAGCGTACCGGTGCCGCGGTCGACATGGTTGATGGCCGTGACGTGTGGTGGCACGAGGCGCTCGCGGCGGCGGATGCGACCTGCGTACCGGAGCCGATGGATGCGGAAGACCCGCTGTTCATCCTCTATACGTCCGGGTCCACCGGCACCCCGAAAGGGGTGTTGCACACGACCGGTGGGTACCTGACCTATGTCGCGACCACCTTCAATTACGTCTTCGATTACCACCCGGGCGACATCTATTGGTGCACCGCCGATATCGGCTGGGTCACCGGGCACAGCTACATCACCTACGGCCCGCTCGCAAACGGTGCCGTGACGATGATGTACGAAGGTGTGCCGAATTACCCCGATTGGGGCCGGTTCTGGCAGATCTGCGAGAAGCACAAGGTCAATGTCCTCTACACGGCGCCGACCGCGCTCCGCGCGCTGATGAAGGAGGGAGACGCCTATCCGAACCAGTACGACCTGAGTAGCCTGCGCCTCCTCGGCACGGTCGGTGAGCCGATCAAGTCGCCAGAGTGGACCTGGTATCACTCGGTTATTGGGAACGAGAAATGCCCCATTGTCGACACCTGGTGGCAGACCGAAACCGGCGGCATTCTCATTTCGCCGCTGCCAGGGGCAACGCCAACCAAGCCAGGCTCCGCGACCTTCCCGCTCCCGGGTGTCAAGCCCGCGCTGGTCGACGATGAAGGCAACCTGCTGGAGGGCAATGGCGTGCGGGGCAATCTGGTGATCCTCGAGTCGTGGCCTGGTCAGATGCGCGGTGTCTACGGAGATCCTCAGCGCTTCTTCGATACGTACTTTGCGCGTTTCCCCGGGAAGTACTTTCCGGGTGACGGGTGCCTGCGTGACAAAGACGGGTACTACTGGATCACCGGGCGGGTTGACGATGTCATCATCGTCTCGGGGCACAACCTGGGCACGGCGGAGATCGAGGGGGCGGTCGGCCGGTACCCGGCTGTCGCTGAGGCCGCGGTCGTCGGCTACCCGCACGACATCAAAGGCAACGCGATCTATGCGTTCGTCACCCTCAAGACCGGCCAGACCGCAACCGACGAGATGAAGGCCGAGATCGTCAAAGCGGTCCGAAACGATATCGGCCCGCACGCGACACCCGACAAAATCCAGTTCACCGACGGACTGCCGAAGACCCGGTCCGGCAAGATCATGCGCCGGATTCTCCGCAAAATCGCCGAAGGGGATGTACACGACCTGGGTGACACGTCGACCCTGGCGGAGCCGGGCGTCGTCGATGCGTTGGTGACCGGACGAGTCTGATCCGTCTCTTGTTGCGGCCTGTCGGCGCCTTTTACCTGCGCCCCACCGGTTGACAACGCGGCTCGGAGATCAAATACTAGGCCGCTCGCACACGGGTCTCTGATTGACGCGCCGTCGCGGCTGCCGCGCAATACCGGGGGGCCCGGCGCGTTGACCGTCGCGAAGAGACGCGATGGCCACGAAGCGGTGCGGACGGATAGCCGGACGTTCTACTTCAGGCCGACTCGAGTGAACCGCATAGTCCAATACGCTGAATTTAGACGACCAACATATTGGATCTTTCTTCTTGGAGCTGATGGCCACGACTGGCGCGCACGGTACGCGGCCTCATCTAAATGATGAAGGACAGGGGGTTATGAGCGATACCCCGGACCACGGGCGGCGATAGTTTAAACGGGCACGATAGTTGCAAAAAAAACGGCGAGTATGTAAATCCACGAGGCATCCAGCCTCCGGAGGTAGAGAGCATGAAGTTCGGAAAGTTCCTAATAGTCGTGCTGGGGGTCCTGCTATTGGTCCCCGTCGCAGCATCGGCCCAGAGCCAGTTCGCTGGTAACGTGACGGATGACACCGGGGGCGCACTGCCCGGCGTGACCGTGACGGCCGCCAGTGAGGCACTCATCGAAGGTTCGCGTCTTGCCGTTACGGACGGCAGCGGCCAATACCAGATTATTAATCTGCGTCCCGGCAACTATGTGCTGACCTACGACCTGCCCGGGTTCGGCACCCAGGTCCGGAACGACGTTACTCTTCCGTCCGACGTTACGATTACATTGGACGTCGTGCTCGCGGTTGGCTCCCTTGAGGAGTCCATTACGGTGTCCGGTGAGACCCCGGTCGTCGACGTGCAGCAGACCGAACGGGTCGAAGTGCTCACGGCCGAGGTGCTCCAGGCGATTCCGACCGGTGGAAGCCTCTATTCGTTCGGCACCCTGGTGCCTGGCGTTCGCACGAGCCTGCCGGATATCGGCGGCGCACGCGCCATGGAACAGGTGCTGATGTATGGCAACGGGTCAGGCGGCATGGACACGACGACCCTGGTCGACGGCATGCAGGTGAACTCGTCCATCGGCAACGGCGCGTATCAGATGTATTTCAACCCGCAGATGATGTCGGAGACGTCGTTCACGACGTCCGGCGCGGGCGCCGACACGAAGCTCGGTGGCATCCGGGTCAACATGGTCCCGAAAGACGGCGGTAACCAGTTCAGTGGAACCGGCTATTTCGGCGGCTCGCATAGAAGCTGGAACTCCGACGTCTGGAACTCGCGGCTCGGCGACCTGGGTGTGCAGTCGACCAATCAGGGCGATGCTAGAGACGGCGCGCCGTCCATCGACCGGGTCTTCGACATGAACGCCTCGTTGGGTGGTCCGATTGTCAAGGACAAGCTGTGGTTCTTCGGGTCGATCCGGAACTGGGGCACCGACAATGTCGTGCTGAACAGTTTCTACCGGGACGGCGTCACGAAGGGTCTCGATGACGGGCTGCTGACCAGCGGCCTTATGCGGCTGACCTATCAGGCGAACAGCAAGAACAAGTTCTCGGCGTATCTGGACCGCATCCGCAAGGTGCGGAACCACGAGCACAATCCCGGCGACGACATCCAGACCGCGTCGTCCAAGCGGCGCCCCCTCCTCTATTACACCGCGGCCACCAAGTGGACCTCGACACTGACCAACCGGATGCTGGCTGAGTTCGGGTTCTCGATGAACGGCGAGGTCTATCCCATCGGCTACCAGCCGGAAGTGGAGCAAACGTTACCGACCGGCCTCGTTGGCTGTTTCACGACCCCTTGCTTCCCGGCGGTCGGCAGCGCGCAGCACCTGACACAGACTGGGGGCGGCGACCCATGGTACGGCGGGCCGCAGGGCGTCTGGACCGGTAAGCTCGATCAGCGCCTGGGCTACTCGGGGCGTGGGTATGGTTCCGCGGCACGCGGCAGCACGGTCAATTCGCCGTTCAAGCAGAACATCATCGGGTCGCTCTCGTATGTCACCGGGTCGCACAACGTGAAGGTCGGGTTCGAGCAGTCGTGGTCGTGGGAGAAAACCGCCCGCAACTCGAACGCGAACCTTGTGCAGATCTACGGGGACGAAGCGAATCCGTTCGGCAACACTGCCGACTTCATCACCGCAAGCTTCCCGCAGGCGCAGCAGAACCTCGCGGATAATCTGCCCGTGGGCCTGACGGGCGCACCGCAAGAGGTCCGGATCTACAACGACCCGGCAACGCGGCATAACACGCTGCCCTACGAGTTCGGCTTCTACCTGCAGGACTCGTGGACAATCGACCGCTTGACCATTAACTATGGTGGACGGTTCGATATCGCCAAGACGGAGGTCATGGGCGGGGCGTCGCCCCAGGGCCGGTTCGTGCCGAGCACCTTGTTCGGCGCGGGCGGCATCGAGTTGCTTGACATTCCAAAGTGGGGCCCCGATTTCTCCCCGCGGTTCAGCCTTGCCTACGACCTTCGGGGCGACGGCAGGACGGCGCTGAAGCTCGGCATGAATCGGTATCCCAACGCCTACGGGCTGTCGTCGCTGGCCAACATTTTCCAGCCGAGGCAACGGGCTCAGGAGAATCGTCTCTGGAATGACATCGCGCTCGACCCAGCCACCGGCCTGCTGCCGGCGGGCTGCGACCGGTTTGCACCGGCCGGCTGTGGCAACCCGTATGGGACCAACGGCGACAACATCGCCCAGGACTGGGAGATCGGCGCCACATCCAACTCCGGGTTCGGTATCCGGAATGTCAACGCTCCGTCGGTTGACTTGCACCGTGGCTATAACGACCTGTTCACCGTCGGGATCCAGCAGGAAGTGCGGCCTGGGCTGTCGGTGTCGGCAGAATTCAGACGCCGGTGGGTTCGCGATCCGCAGAAATCGGACAACCTACTGCGGAACTTCAGCGACTTCAACGGCGGCACGCCGATCTTCTACACGATGCCGGCCCCGTATGTGGGGACGGCTCCGATCTACAACATCAACGAGTCCTCCGCGGCGCTCGTTGATGAGCTGGTCGACAACCTCGTCGATGCGGGTGGTGATTACCGGAACCGTTACACCGGCTTCGAGCTGAGCTTCCAGGGTCGGCTGCAGGGCGGTGGCACGGTGTTTGGCGGTTGGAGCATGGACTCGCCTGGCACGAGCTGGTTCTCGGGTGGTGGCGTCACGGACAACTGTGGGCTCGTTCGCGAGGAACAGGACGACCCGAATCAGCTGCGTTTCTGTGACGGATTCGCTTACCCGACGCCGTATCGGCACGAGTTCAAAATCTCCGGTAGCTATCCGCTGCCGTGGTGGGACTTGCGGGCCGCGGGCACGTTCCTCAGCAACGCCGGCGGCTACGCGGGCGACCAGTTCCGGGAGACGCAGCAGCTCACCCGGGCATCGACGACCTACGGTGCGCCGTTCTATACGGCGGACAACTGCACGGGCAACTGCGTGCTCGGCTCGCCGATTGTCCCGACGGCCAATGGCGGCGTGACGCCGGCCCGGGTCGGCACGAGCACGAGCGCCATCGGGGACTACGTGCTGCTGCCGGGCAACAGCGTGAAGTTCCCACCGTACTGGACCCAGCTCGACGCCAGCATCGCGAAGACGTTCGATTTTGGTCGGGTGCGCTGGGAAATGATGGTTCAGGGCTTCAACCTGATGAACGTCGGGTTTGAGCAGAACTACCGTTCGAGCCGGAGCACGGCGGCTGGGCGACAGAGTTCCGTCGCCGAGTATGCGAATCAGATCTTCAACGGCCGCATCTTCCGGCTCTCGACGACTGCTCGCTGGTAGGAAGTCCCTTACTCGCATCGAGTAAACTACGCGCGCCGGTGGAGCTTCGGCTCCCCCGGCGCGTTCTTTTTGTACCGATGATGCTGCGGAATCAGCGGTAGGTATGCCTCGACCATTTTGCTACCGCTGCCGTCGTCCAGCGCTTACCTGCGTCTGCGCCGCGATCACTCCCATCGCGACCCGCACCCACTTGGTGTTTCTGACCCACCCGAAGGAGTACCGCAAAGTGCGGGTTGGAACCGGGCGGCTTGCGCACTTATCGTTGGAGAGATCCGAGATCCTGGTGGGCATCGAGTTTGACCAGCACCCGAGGGTCAGGGCCCTGCTGGGGGACGCGTCGACCGACTGTCGTCTTGTCTACCCCGGGCCGAACGGAGACAACCTGTCCCGCGGGGAGTATCGGCCTCCACCTGGCAGCCAGCCGGTGTTTTTCCTCATCGATGGCACCTGGGCAGGCGCAAAGTCGATTCTTCGGCGAAGCCGGCTTGTGCGGGCGTTGCCTCGCGTCGGCTTTGACGTCGCGACGCCCTCGGCGTTCTCGATCAAGCGGCAGCCTCGGCCCGAGTGTCTGTGCACGCTCGAAGCGGCCCACCGGTGTCTGACCTTGCTCGCGGAGCACGGGCACGAGCAGATAGACGCATCAGCGGGCCATCGCCTGTTGGCCCCATTGCGCCGCCTCATGGAGATTCAGCGGGGCTACCCGGGGAGGCGGACGCCGCCGCCCGCGGCGGTTCGCGGTGCCCGGCCGCCGCAAGTGGTCACGACGCAGTTCAGCGCGGCCGTGGGCACCCGAGCGGACGGATGCGAACGGGAGTCAGCGCGGAGGTGACACCGGTGGCGACCAGGGAATCGGTGATTCGTCGGATGACGCGGTTGGCGGTAGAGCACGATGCCGTCAACCTGTCGCAGGGGTTCACTGACGAGTGCCCGCCATTCGAATTGGTCTGGGCGGCGGTGTCGGCCATGCTGGGTGGGACGGAGGCACAGATGGCGCGACTCGATGGTGCGTCTCTGCGGGAACTGGCACCAGGCCTCGACGCGTCCGACATCGTCGACCGACCCTTGAAGCAGCTATTGGAGACGCTCCAGGGGCACCAGGACAGCTTGAACCAGTATTCGTTCCCCTTCGGGCTGCCTGAGCTTCGCGAGGCCATTGCGGACTACACGCAGCGGCTGTATGGCTGGCGTCCAGACCCGGAGACCGACATCACGGTCACCCTCGGTGCCACCGAAGCGCTGGCGTCCGTGCTGGCTGGTGTCTGTGCGCCAGGCGACCGGCTCATCGTGCCGCAGCCGTATCACGAGATGTATCCGGCACAGGCGGCCGTCTTCGGTCTGGTCCCTGACTATGTGACGCTGGTTGAAGATGTGGAGACTGGGCGCTGGACGCTGAACCGGGACGAATGGGAGGCCGCGGCGTTGCGCGGTGCACGCGCGCTCATCCTCAACACGCCACACAATCCGACGGGGCAAGGTCTTTTCCGCCAGCGACCTCGCGTTCATCGCGGAGTTGGCTGCGCGCCACGCGCTGCTGGTCATCAGCGATGAGATCTACGAGCACATTGTGTTCGACGGCGCGCGACATTTGAGCCCGGCGGCGATACCGGGTATGCGAGAGCGCACGATCGTCGTGAATTCGATCTCGAAGACTGGGAATGCGACGGGCTGGCGCGTCGGCTGGGTCATCGCGCCGGCCGTCTATACGCCCGCGATTCGCGGTTTCCACGACACGATGGTCATACAGGCGCCAACCCCACTTCAGCGGGCCGCGGTCGCGCTGCTCAGGCTCGACGCGAGCGCGTTCGACACGCTGCGCACGGCGTACGCGAGGAAGCGCGAGACCCTGACCCGGGGGTTGGGCCGAGCCGGATTCGCTGTCAGTGCCCCTGAAGGGGCCTACTATCTGTTCGCGCGGTATCGTGACGTGCCCGGTCTTGGTGGTCGGGCCCCCATGGAGGCGGCCTTGCACTTGATCACCGAAGTCGGCGTTGCCTGTGTGCCTGGAGATAATTTCTATGCGACCGAGGGGGGCGGCGACGAGTATCTACGGTTCGCCTTCTGCCGCAGTGTGCCCGCACTCGAGGCGGCCGCGCGCCGGCTGGCGCGCCTGAGCCTGACGAGCGGCTAGCAAGGGAACGGCGACGACTGCAGTCCCCACGTTGCTCCCACGCAGGCCACAGTGGCCATGACATCATGGACCACGACCAGCGGCGCCCACAATGAAACGAACTCCGGGGACTGGCGCGGGCGGCTGGACCGAGCCTGGAGTGTGCTCGATGGATGACCATCCGACGATCGACATCGATCGGTTGGACCGGCCGCATCCGAATCTCCTCAAGTACTACCTGCTGGCCTCCATCCTCGCCGGGCCGTTCTTTCCGTTGGCGGCCCTGACATCCTTTCTACGTTACCGGACCCTCCGTTATCGCTTCGACGACGAGGGCGTCAGCATGCGCTGGGGGGTCCTGTTTCGTAAGGACATCAGCCTGACCTACGCGCGGCTGCAGGACATTCATCTGGAAAGTAACGTGGTTGAACGCTGGCTGGGCCTCGGCCGGGTGCAGCTGCAGACGGCCAGCGGTTCCGCCAAAGCGGAGATGGTCATCGAGGGACTCGAAGAGTACGAGCAGGTGCGCGACTACCTGTACTCGCGGATGCGAGGCGCTCGCGGTCAGCGTGCTCCGGCTCCCCGGAGCCCCGGGAGCGGTGTCCACGCGCGAGAGGAACTGGCGGAGGTCGCCAGCGCGCTGAGGGCGACCGCCGACGAGTTGGCGGCGCTGCGGAAGACCTTGGCCGGCCGACGTGGCGGACCCGACAGTCACCCATGACTCCCCTCAAACGGCGAGTGCTCAGTCTCCTTCGGGTGCGGGAGCGGCCAGACCCGCCGCCGGCCGCAGGGCCGACACTCGACGTGTTTCGGGCCTCTCGTCGCTACCTGGCGCTGCGGCGCGTTGAGTGGGTCCTGACACAGGCGGGCGCGCTGGTCGGTATCCTCTTCTCGCTCGTCTTGTTTGGTGCCATCGACCTCCCGTTCGTCCAATTTGGCGGGCTCGCAGAGTGGGTGAGTAACCTCGACATTCAGACCCCGGTGATGAGCCTTGCAGGCACCGACCTCGTCTTCCTCCTTGAGTTTTTCGCGATCACCGCCTATCTGTCTCAATTTGTCGGTTCGGGACTCGTCCTGACCCTCAACTGGGAAATGCGCTGGTACATGGTGAGCGACGAGAGCCTGCGAATTCGTGAAGGACTCGTCCGGGTCCGTGAGCAGACCATGACAGTCGCCAACATCTAGAATATGAGGATTCGCCAGGGTCCCCTGCAACGGTTGTTCGGTCTCGCCGAGCTTGAGGTGCACACCGCCGGCGGGGGCGGCAAGGCGACGGAGGACGACAAGAGCGCCACCCGCAATCTGCACGTGGGGCACTTCCGCGGGCTCGAAGATGCCTGGGCGCTCCGCGACCGGCTACGAGGTGCATTGGCGCGCCATCGGGCGAGCGGGCTCGGAGACCCCGACGAAGACCGATCTCCACCACCAGACGACCGCGACGTCTCGCCGGCTCGTGGCCTCCTACCGGCCGCGGAAACTCTGCTCGCAGAGGCTCGGCGACTTCGCGCGGCGCTCCGCGAGGACTCCTGACGGCCAGACGGCTGTATGTGCTCGCACCCGGCCGGTCGACAGAACTACGTGCAAGAGGGGATGACCTATGAGATTCGCGGGCTCCGTGCTTTGTTGGGTGTTGGCGATTGCGTGCGCCGCCGTTGCCGCTGCGCCGCAGCAACCGCCGGTGGCGTCAGACCAGGAGGCCGTGATCGAACTGGAACGGGCGTGGAACGAGGCCTTCTATGCCAAGGACATCGCTTTCATCGAAGGGGTTCTGGCCGACGAGTTCACCGCGACCTACGACGATGGTAGCCGGGGCGACCGGGCCCGCGAGTTGGCCCTGTCGACCGAGTTCAATCAGCAGGTGGAGTCGGCGGTCCAGGAGGATTTCACCGTCAAGATATACGGTGAGACTGCGGTCGTGTGGTTCACGCTGCGGCTGGTTGGCATCCGACAGGGGGAGCGGGCCGAAGTGGCCTTCCGGTACACAGATGTGTGGGTGAAGCGCGGCGGCAGCTGGCTCTGTGTGTCGACCCACAGCACCCGCGTCGGCGGGGCCGTGTGAGCTCTCGGGATACCTACTTTGGGTCGAAGAGTCGCGGCGGCAGGTCGTCGTGCAGCAGCGTGCGTTCGTCATCCGCAGACCACAGCATCTGTTCAGCGCGCTCGAGCAATGTGCCCAGGCCAGTCCGGTTGAGGGCAGAGACCGCGACCCCCCGATGGCGCAGCGCCAGGGCGGCACCGACACCTGGCGGCACCTTGTCGATCTGATTGAACACCAGCAATTCGGGCGCGTCCATCCCGATCTCCGCCAGGACCCCGTGGACCGCCTCCATCCGCCGGTCGCAGTCGGGTGCCGAGGCGTCGACGACGTGCAACAGGAGCGACGCGTCAGAGAGTTCCTCGAGTGTCGCGCGGAATGCGGTGACCAGGTCCGCCGGCAGGTCGCGGATGAAGCCGACCGTGTCGGTAATGATGACTTCCCGTTCGCGCGGGAACCGCAGTCGCCGCGAGACCGGGTCGAGCGTCGCGAACATCTGGTCGGCGACATGGACCTCGCTCTGGGTCAGGGCCCGCAGCAATGTACTCTTTCCGGCATTGGTGTAGCCGACGATTGACAGCACCGGCACGTCACGGCGTTTGCGCCGTCTTCGTCGATTCTGGCGCTGGGTGACCAGTTTCTTGAGCTCACGCTCGAGGCGGGTCACCCGGTCTCGGGTGCGCCGCCGGTCGACCTCGAGCTTGGTTTCACCCGGTCCACGGCCACCGATACCCCCCTCCAGGCGCGAGAGCGACACGTCGGCGCGTTGCGCCAGTCGGGGCAGCAGATACTTCAGCTGCGCCAGCTCGACCTGCAGCTTACCGTCGCGCGTGGTGGCGTGCTGCGCGAAGATGTCCAGGATGAGCTGGGTGCGGTCTATGACGCGCAGCTCCATGCGTTCACCGAGGTTGCGAGCCTGGGTGGGGGTCAGGTCCTGGTCGACGATGACCAGATCGACATCCTGTTGGAAGGCGCGGATCACCAGATCCTGGAGCTTGCCGGAACCGACGACGGTTTTCGGGTCGACGCGCGGACGCTGCTGCGTCACGATGTCGACGATCTCGACGCCGGCTGACCGTGCCAGTTCGCGCAGCTCGGTGATGTGGATCTCGAGGTCTCCTGCGCTGCGACCGGCGGTCACGGAGACCAGAATCGCTCGTTCACGGTCACCGACCTGTCGGGTTCCTACCGAGCGTGACAGCGCGATTTCGAGTTCGCGGATCCAGGTCTCAAAGTCGAGATCGACCTGAGCCGGGGGACCCGGTGCGAGCAGCTCCACCCCGTCGCCGCCGCCCGCCGTGAGCGCCGCGATGTGCGCCAGCGTCGGGAGCCCGTCGCCGTCGACCCCAATCGTCACCATGGCGTCGAGGCGGAGCAACAGCAGGTCGGTCTTGTCGTCCCGGGTGATGCCCTCGCCGGCCAGGTGCGTGTGGAGACACCGGAGACCGCGCAGGCGGCCACGGCCGGCGCGCAGTCGACCCCAGTCCGGCAATTCGATCGAGTGGGCGTCGCCCACCATCACGTGCTGGACGGCACCGCGGCGGTCGATCAGCACGCCGACCTGGCGCCGGGTGTCGTGGCTGATCTCGGTGAGTTGTCGCGCCAACTCGTGCGTCAGCATCTGGTCGGCCGGTACGCGTCGCCGGAACAGACGCTCAAGCTGACGAACCTGGCCGGTCTTGAGACCGAGCGTATTGCCAAAAACCTCGATAAGAGTCTCCCGTGACCGATGTTACGGCGTGGCCTCGCTCGCCAAGCGCCGGTAGACCGCCCGTGCCTCATCGAACTGCGCGAAGACGTGGGCGCGTTCTGTGTCGGCACGCCACCCGGGCCAGGCCTCCGCCAGCGCTTGCAAGGTGTCGATCCACCGCAGGGCGTAGTCAGCCGCGGCGGCGTTTCTGATCGGTTGGTCGCCTACCTGAATCCAGACCGGGTTGGTGAACGCCTGGACATAGGCGACGTCCATCGGGAAACGGTCTGCGGTGGCGCCTTCCGCGCGGAGGTGACACCACCCGCTTTGGCGCACGCGATGTCGCACGGAGAGGGTGGCCTCCCGTCGATCCCCCATGACCGGTATCTCGTTCATCGTCTCGCCGTTGCACACCACGAGGATGCGGTCGAGTTCGGTCACCGACCGGACCCGTCCCGTGATCTCGACCGTGGCCCCGCCCTCGGGAAGCGTGACCACCTCCCCGGGCCCGTGGCCGTCGACCGCCATCTCAA
>CALLXD010000021.1 GCA_937766455.1 Vicinamibacterales bacterium
TCCACCGCCGACGCGTACCTGCGCCTCACGCCTCGCTCGGAAATGGACATTGCAGTCGCCGGCGCCGCGGTGAGCGTGACGCTCGACCACTCAGGCATCTGTACGGCGGCGCGCGTCGCGCTTGCCGCGGTGGCCCCAACACCGGTCCTCGTGCCAGACGCCGCTCACGCGCTCATTGGCACGCCGATGGACCCGGCCGCGCTCGACCGTGCCGCCGAGGCCGCTCGCGCCGCCGCGAGACCAATCGACGACAAGCGCGGCACGGTGGCGTATCGACGCCAGGTCGCCGGTGTTTTGACGAAACGCGCCGCAGCCATCGCCTGCGAGCGCGCACGAGGAAACTGACGTGTCCAGAATTCATGTCGAGACGACGATCAACGGTGAACCCGCGGAGTTTCTTTGCTCGGGCGAGGACACGCTACTCACCGCGCTACGCGACACGCTCAGCCTGACGGGGACCAAAGAAGGCTGCAGCACCGGCGACTGCGGTGCCTGCTCGGTGCTGCTCGATGGTCGACTGGTGCCCGGGTGCCTCGTCCTGGCGGCGGAAGTCGAGGGACGCACGGTCACGACGGTGGAAGGCATCGCCGATCGTGACTCGCTCCATCCGGTGCAGCAGGCCTTTTTGAACCAGGCCGCGCTGCAGTGCGGTATCTGCACCCCGGGTTTCATGGTCGCCGCCAAAGCACTGCTCGACGCGAATCCGGACCCAACCGAACAGGAAGCACGGTATTGGCTGGCCGGGAACCTCTGCCGGTGCACCGGCTACGACAAGATTATTCGCGCCGTGCTTGATGCCGCGGCCGACATGCGAAAGGCCACAGCATGAGCGCCCGCCAATTCACACACATCGGGACACGTCCGGTTCGGCACGACGGTGCCGACAAGGTGACCGGCCGCGCCAACTTCGGCGCCGACTTCGCACTGCCCGGCATGCTCCACGGTGCGGTGCTCCGCAGCCCGCATGGGCACGCCCGTATCCTCTCCATCGATACGTCTACCGCGGCCGCGTTACCGGGGGTCAAGGCGATCGTGACCGGCCGCGACTTTCCGAAGACCGACAGCAAGGTGTGGCTCGGCGGCGAGGGCGCGCTCGACCTCGGCGACATGGGCGACAACCTCATGGCGCGCGACAAGGTCCTCTACGACGGGCACGCCGTGGCGGCCGTAGCCGCGACCTCGCTCGCCGTCGCACGCGAGGCCCTCACGCACATCACGGTTGTCTACGAAACGCTCGAACCAGCGATGAGCTTGGCGCGCGCTCTGGCCGACGATGCGCCGATCCTGCACACCGATCTGAAAACGTCCGGGCAGCCCGCGCCAGAGTCTGGCGGTCCGACCAACGTCGCCGCACGTATGGAACTGAGTCGCGGCGATGTGGAGCAGGCCTTGGCGGACGCGGACGTCGTCGTCGAGGGCGAGTTCCAGACCCCCATGGTGCATCAGGGTTACATCGAGCCCCATGCCTGTGTCGCACGCCACGGCACTGACGGTCGAGTTGTGGTGTGGTGCCCCACCCAGGGTCCCTTCCTCGTGCGAGACGCCTGCGCCGGCATTCTGGGCATCGACGCCGCGACCATCCGGGTGATTCCCAGCGAAATCGGCGGTGGTTTCGGGGGCAAAATCCCGGTGTACCTCGAGCCGGTGGCAATCGTGCTGTCACAAAAATCAGGCCGGCCGGTCAAGATCGTCATGGATCGCGATGAGGTCTTCCGCGCCACCGGACCGACATCAGGCAGTCGAGTCGTCATGCAGCTTGGCGCGATGCGAGACGGCCGCCTCGTCGCCGCGAAAGCCTCGATGTGGTACGAAGCGGGTGCCTACCCCGGCTCGCCCTCGGGGGCCGCGGCCATGTGCGCACTCGCGTGCTACACGATTCCCAATTTCTTTATCGAATCGTTCGACGTTGTCGTCAACAAGCCGAAGGTGGCCGCGTACCGCGCTCCAGGGTCTCCCATGTCGACGTTCGCAACCGAGTCACTCGTGGACGAGGTCGCGCGCCGGCTCGAGCGGGACCCAATTGACCTCCGGTTGCAGAACGCGGTCAGCGAGGGCGACCAGGCGCCGTACGGGCCGAAGTACGGCCCGATCGGCCTGAAGGCTATTCTCGACGCCGTCCGCGAGCATCCGCATTGGACGGCGCCGCTCGGCACCCATCAGGGACGTGGGGTGGCGTGCGGCTTCTGGTTCAATGCTGGCATGAACTCGAGCGCCACCGTCGCACTCGACACGGACGGCAGTGCCACCGTGGTCACGGGCAATCCCGACATCGGCGGTACCCGAGTCGCCCAGGCGATGATGGTGTCCGAAGAGCTCGGCATCCCCGTCGAACGCGTGCGTCCGGTAGTCGCCGACACCGACACCGCGGGCTACACCGATCTAACCGCCGGCAGCCGTACGTGCTATGCGACCGGCATGGCGATTATCAACGCCGCCCAGGACGTCAAAGAACAGCTACGGCTCCGCGCGGCGAAAGTGTGGGATGTCGAGCCCGACCAGGTCGCGTGGGAAGACGGCCACGTCCGCTCCCTCGTAGAGGGGGACGAACGCCCGCCGCTCACGCTCAACGAGCTGGCCGCAACGCTCGCCAAGACCGGGGGGCCGGTGGTCGGGAGTGCCTCGGTCAATGCGCGGATGGCCGGACCCGCCTTTGCCGCGAACATCTGCGATATCGATGTGGACCTGGAAACCGGCCGGTCGACGGTCGTCCGGTACACCGCGATTCAGGATGCCGGCAAGGCGGTGCATCCGAGCTTCGTGGAGGGACAGATGCAGGGGGGCGCGGCGCAGGGCATCGGCTGGGCTCTCAACGAGGCGTATCTCTACGACGACGACGGGCGTCTGCAGAACCCCGGGTTCTTGGACTACCGGATGCCGGTAGCGTCTGACCTCCCGATGATCGACACGGTCATTGTGGAGGTGGCCAACCCGTCGCATCCTTACGGCGTGCGCGGTGTCGGAGAAGTGCCGATCGTCCCTCCCCTCGCCGCCGTCGCCAATGCCGTACGGGGCGCAACGGGCGTACGGTTCACCGAATTGCCGATGTCACCACCGCGTGTGCTCGCCGGCATTGAGAGCCTCGAGTCCGCCTGACGCGCACCTCTCTTCCAGCCGCAACTCATGGCGACACTGTTTCTGCCCAGGGCCATTGCGTCGCTGGTCGACGGCATCGACCAGGTAGAGATTGACGCCCCCCGGGTCGTCGAACTGTTGCAGGAACTCGTTCGGCGCTATCCGGCCGTGGAGGACCGACTGGGCGAGATGGCCGTAGCCGTGGACGGCGACATTTACCACGACGCCGACTACGTGCCGCTTCAGCCGAACAGCGACGTACATCTGGTGCCCCGGATCGCTGGTGGGTCCCCGGAAGAGACCGGGGCGTAATTGGTCAGTCGCGTAGCAAGAATCCGTCGCGCAATGGGTCGTCGTCGTCGATCAGGAACACGTGCTCGCCCGTGATCCAGGCCGAGCCTGCAATCTCCGGCACAATCGCCTCATAGTCGCCGACCGTGGTGCGCTCCCGCACCCGACCACGGAATACGGTCCCGACGATGCTCTCGTGCGTGAACACCTGGTCGTCCGTCAGCAGGCCCATCGCATCCAGTACCGCCATCACCGCCGCCGTCCCGGTCCCGCACGGTGACCTGTCCACCTGCCGGTCCGCAAACACCGTCACGTTCCGCAGGTCGGCATCCGCACGTTCGGCCATGCCCGTGAATACCGTTCCGTAGACCCCGTGGAGTCCAGCCTCGATCGGGTGACGCACCCGAATGGCGGCCTCCACCGTCCGGGCAATCTCCCATCCGAGTTGACGAAGCTGCGGCATCGCCTCGCGGCGGAGCGGTACGCCAACCGCTTCGCTGTCGACCACCGCGTAGAACGCTCCGCCATAGGCCACATCAACGGAGACCATTCGGTCGCCCACCGTGATCGGCAATCCCGGACGGAACACAAACGAGGGGACGTTGTCGAATGCGACCTGGTCCACTGCGAAGGGCACCGTGGCGCCGCCGCTCGTCGCCACGCTGTGCGGAACCCGGCGCGTCGCACGCGCAGACACCAACCCCGCTGGCGACTCGAGCACCAGCGTCGACGAAGCGTCAGAGAGGCTGATCAGCCCCCGTTCGAGCGCAATCGTGCAGGTCGCGATCACCCCATGACCGCACATCGTGCTGTAGCCCTCGTTGTGCATGAACAGCACCCCGGCATGGGCGTAATCGTGACACGGCTCGGTCAGGACGGCGCCGTACATGTCGGCATGGCCCCTCGGCTCGTGCATGAGCGCGCGGCGAAGCGAGTCACAGTGCTCCAGCACCCACGCTCGCTTCTCCAGCATGGTGGTCCCGACGGGGGTTGGAAACCCGCCGACGATGAGCCGCAACGGCTCCCCTGCAGCGTGGGCGTCGATGGTCTTGATGCGGTGAATCACAAGCTCGTTGGCTCCGCCAGAGGCACGCCTGCCCGGTTGACGCCCGCATCCGGGCGCACGGGATCCTCCGCTATGATAGGACACGAGATGGTTCGACGTTTAGGGATCAGCGCCGCGCTCGTGCTCACCGCCGCCACGGCGTATGTCGGCGATATCGGCGAAGACCTGGTACGCGCCTACGACCTCGCGTACAACCTCGACCACGACGCCGCTGTGGACGTATTCGAAGCGACCATCGCGACTGACCCGAACAACCCGGCCGCCCACCGGGGCCTGGCCGCGATGACCTGGATGCGGCTCTTGTTTCTCCGCGGCACGATGACCGTAGACGACTATCTAGGCGGTGTCTCACCAAGAACGTGGACCTGCCGGAGCCGCCGCCAGAGCTGGCCGCGGCCTTTGATGAGCACTCGACCCGAGCCCTCGCGCTGTCGGAAGCGATGGTGCGCGAAAACCCAGACAGCGCGGAAGCCCACTACCAGCTTGGCGCCTCCCTCGGGTTGGCCACTTCCTACCGAGCGACCATCCACGGCGAAACCATGGGTGCGCTCAAGCCGGCCAAGGCGGCATTCGCCGCGCATGAGCGGGTCCTGGAGCTCGATCCAACCCGGAAGGACGCCATGCTGGTCGTGGGCACCTACCGGTATCTCGTCTCGACGCTCCCGCTCCCGATCCGCCTGATGGCACGGATGGTAGGTTTCGGGGGCGGCAAGGAGGAAGGTCTCCGGCTGATCCAAGAAGCGGCGACCTACGACGGTGACACCCGCACCGAAGCGGAGTTTGGGCTTGTGCTCGTGTACAACCGGGAGAGAAATTTCGCGGCCGCCCAGCGTGTCCTACGAGACCTCAAACGCCGATATCCCCGGAATCGTGTCGTCTGGCTGGAAGCCGCCGCGACTGCGCTGCGTGACGACCGCCCAGCGCTGGCCGCCAGCTCACTCCGCGACGGATTCTCGATGCTTGAGGCCGACGGGCGGGTGCGGATGCCCGGCGAAGACGCCTTGTGGCGGTACGTGCGCGGCAGGACCCAGCTCGAACTCAAGCGTGATGCGGCAGCCCGCCGTAACCTCCTGGCCGTGCTCGACCTGGACGCGCGGCTCTGGGTCACCGGGCGGACCCACATCGAACTCGGCAAGCTCGCTGACCTCTCCGGCAACCGGAAAGAGGCACGGCGACACTACGAGACAGCCCGCAAGTTCTGCACCGACGGGCGAGACAAGCGGGGCGCCAACCTCGCGAAGCGTCTCGAGAACAGCGCCTATCTGCGCGAGTAAGAGCATCCGGACTCGAAGCCCAGGGAACATCGCGGGTGCCGTCGCCGTCCGATCTGGTGGGACCCGACATCATGCCGAAACCATCTTCGCGCAAGCGCACCTGGGTGATCGCCTTGGTGTCGATAGCGGCCCTCGGGGTCGTGGGCACGATCACACTCGTCGGCCTGGCGGTGTATCTGTTCACGAGCAATGTTGACTTCGCCCGCGCCACGCCGAGCACAGCCGATACCACGTTCGAAGACGCGCGAGCACGGTTCGGCGATGACCTGCCTCTGCTCCAGCTCTCGCGCCAGGACGGCCGCGTCCGAGCGGAGGTCACCCGTCACGAACGCGTGAGCGACGTCACACCAACGTGGCTGCATGTGATGGCGTGGGACCCAGACGAGGGCCGACTGGTCAACGCCCGCATGCCCCTGTGGCTGCTCCGGTTCGGCGACGACGCGACGGTCGACTTCTCGGCCGGCGAGAATAACGTGATGGACGATCTCGATCTGAGCATCGCCGACCTCGACCATCATGGGCCAGGCCTGGTGCTCGACTACGCCGAGGGAAACCGGGAGCGCGTGCTGCTCTGGACGGAGTAGACGCGAGCCGAGCGGGCGGATGCGAGTTGATGGCCACGCCGGGGCACCGCAGGGATATGGTCGACGCGGCGAGGGGAGCCCGACGTGTCCCAGACCACCCTGTTTTTCAGCTACACCCGCGCCGACGCTGAGTTCACGCTCAAGCTGGCCACGGCGTTGCGAGAGCACGGGATTGACCTGTGGATCGACCAGCTGGACATCGACACCGGGGAGCGGTGGGACCGGGCGGTCGAGGGCGCCCTCGAGCGATGCTCCGGCTTGGTCGTGATCCTGTCGCCCACCTCGGTCGACTCGACCAACGTCATGGACGAGGTGTCCTACGCCCTCGAAGAGGGAAAGCCCGTGTTTCCGGTGGTCTACCAGCCTTGCCAACCGCCGTTCCGGTTGCGTCGTCTGCAGCACACGGACCTGAGCGAAGACTACGAGGGGGGCCTCGCACGCCTGGTCGAAGATCTTCGTGAACGGACGCCCCGCGAGACACCAGTCTCGGGGGCCGAGGCTCCCTCGCAGGTTGCCCCGGCCGCGCGCACCGTTGACTCTGGTCCGTCGGCCCCGTCGTCGCGACGGCGTGCACTGATCATGGCGGTCGCAGCCGCCGCAGTGATCGCCGTCGCCGTCTTGGGGTACCGGGCGGTCTCGTCCAGCTCCGGTTCGAACCCGCCGGGGCTCACCGGGGCTCCAGCGAGCGCTGGGGCGGATGCGTCAGTCATCGAAGACATCGTGCTACCCACCTATGTCGTCTTGGACTCAGCGTTTGCAGAGAAGCAGCAGGCGCAGCGGCAACTCGTCGATCTCGGCCACGCCGGCTATTCGAACACCGGTTTTTTCTACATTCCAGCGTTCAGGTATCTGAGCGGCGCCGAACTGTATCAGATCTTTGAATCGACGCATCTGGCGCTCCCGCTGACGGGTCGGTTGATGCGAGACCTCGGCGCGGTTGTTCGCATGCTGGGCGATGACGTGCCGCACGGAGGGCATCACGGTTCGGTGGGCGGCAGGGTAGCTCGCCAGCTTGTCGGTGACGAGTTGGCGCGGCACGGAGCCTTGGCGGTTCAACAATTTGCGAAAAAATCGCCCCGCTGCCCGTTGATTGCGCCGAGACTGCACCAGGATGTCGATCACGTCACCGTCCTCGTCGACGGCCCGCCAAAGGAAGTGCTGCCGGCCTTGGATCTGGACGAACACCTCATCGAGATACCACATGTCGCCCTGGCGTCCGTGCCGGCACCGAAGCCGCCGAGCGGAGTCGGGTCCGAAGGTCAGGCACCACTGCCGGGTCGTTTCGTACGTGACCGTGATCCCGCGGTCCGCGAGAAGATCTTCGACGTCTCGAAAGAGCCGAACCGGTGGTACACCCACACGGCGTGGGCGATAACCTCAGGTGGAAAGCGGTATCCGCGGTAGCGGGACGGCTGCTGACTCATCCGCTCAGTCTGTCACGCGGAACTCAACCTGACAGCGCCAGGTGACGTGCGCCTCCTGACCGAGCGCGGATGCTCGGTCCCCCAGGGAACAAACGCACCGGCCTCGTCAACTTGACAGAACCCCTCGTTCGGCCGGCGCCGTCACCGACGGGGGCTTCTTGCCTCCTTCGACGGGCTCTGATCCGAGACGGGATCGAGGTCGTCGCTCAGGTCTCGGCTCACGAGCGCGCGAATTGCGTCGGCGATCTCCCGAAACAATTGACGCGCCGGGGAAGAGGCTCGCCAGGCGAGGGCGTGGGTCCGTTCGAGCGCTTCGCCGGGAAGCGTCGTTATGCGCAACTCGCTTGGACGATGGATCTCCGAGCGGATGTAGAGCGCCGGGAGGAAGGCCACGCCGAGGCCCATGACGACCATGTGGCGCAGGGTGTCGAGACTCGTGCCTTCGTAGTCGCGCCTTAGCTGGGCGCCGAGTCGGCCGCATAGTTGCTCGATCTGACGATGGAAATGGTGATGCTCATCGATTGTGAGCACGAACTCCCCTTTCAGATCCTTTCGACTGACCCGCTTGCGATCAGCGAGGCGGTGATCGGCGGGAATCGCGAGCTTGAGGGGTTCACGAAACAGGGGAGTGACCGTCAAGCGCGAATCATCGACGGGCAAGGCGGTCAGAATCAGATCGTATTGGCCGCTTGCCAATCCAGCCTCGAGATCCCGCGGCGCATCTTCGCGGATGGACAGCTTGAGAGCGTTGTATCGCCGATGAAGGGCCGGAAGGATGTAGGGCAGTAGGTACGGGCCCAGCGTCGGCGTGACGCCGAGCCGATAGGTCCCGCCGGGGCCGCGCGAGACGGATTCGGCACGGTCCAGGAAGCCTTGAAATTCCTCGCTGACCCTGCGCGCGACCGGCAGGAGTTCACGTCCGATCGCGGTCAGGACCGTACCCGAGCGCGAGCGCTCGAAGAGTTGGAGTCCGAGGGCTTGTTCCAGAGCGACGATCTGGGTGGTCAGAGTCGGCTGGCTCACGTTCAGACGTTGCGCGGCCCGATTGAAGCTTAAGGTCCCGGCGATGGTGATGAAATATTCGATCTGTCGGACGGAAGGGCGGGGGCGACCCATTAGAAGATCTCCGGAGCAGAAACGTCACTCGATTTGCTAATATTAATATTCTATTACATATATACACTACCGGCTGTATATTGAATTAGATCAAAGCCGTAATATGTGGATGGGAATCGACGAAGTCGAACCAATCCAACTGCGAATGCACCTCGCGTGCATCGAAAGGAACCCAAGTCTTGGCGTCCATGCGAACCCTCCGAAACGATCTGCCGGCTGGAATCGTGGTGTTCTTCGTCGCCGTGCCCCTGTGTCTGGGAATCGCATTGGTCAGTGGCGCGCCGCTCTTTTCGGGTCTGATCGCCGGGATCGTGGGCGGGGTCATTGTTGGAATTTTGAGTGGCTCCTCCCTGGGTGTGTCCGGGCCCGCGGCGGGGCTGGCCGTGATCGTAGCGGCTGCCATCCAGACCCTTGGCTTCGAACCCTTCCTCCTGGCGCTCGTCCTGGCGGGGGTCATGCAGATCGGTCTCGGGGTCGCCCGGGCCGGTATCCTGGCATACTTCTTTCCTTCTGCCGTCATCAAGGGGATGCTGACGGGAATTGGTCTGCTGATCATTTTGAAGCAGATCCCACACGCGTTCGGGTGGGACGCCGATCCCGAAGGTGACTTCGCGTTCATACAGTTTGACGGTGAGAACACCTTCTCCGAAATCCTGCGAACGTTCGGTCAGGTCGACGGTTCGGCGACTTTGGTCGCGATCGTGGCGCTCGCGATCCTGATCCTCTGGGACCAGGTTCTCACCAAACGTACCAAGATATTTAAGCTCATTCAGGGCCCGCTCGTCGCCGTTTGTTTTGGAGTCGCCTACCAACTGGCGGCGCTCCGCTTCGCGCCAGACTGGGCGCTCGCTGGTAATCACCTCGTGCAGATTCCAGTGGCAGATGGGCTCGGAGAGGCACGCGCTCTGTTGATTTCACCCGACTGGTCTCGGATCGCAGATCCGCGCATCTGGGTGACTGCGGCCACCCTCGCGATCGTTGCCAGCCTGGCAACGTTGCTGTGCGTCGAAGCGACCGACAAGCTCGATCCAGAGAAGCACGTGACGCCCACGAATCGCGAGCTGATCGCACAGGGTGTCGGCAACACCTGCTCGGGGCTGGTGGGCGGATTGCCGGTCACGCAGGTCATCGTCCGAAGCTCGGCCAACATTCAGTCTGGTGCCCGGTCAAAAAACTCCGCGATCATCCACGGCGTGCTGCTTGTGATCGCCGTATTCGCCTTCGCGAGCTTTCTGAATCTCGTTCCCCTTGCGGTTCTGGCGAGCATCTTGTTCATCGTCGGATACAAGCTCGCGAAGCCGAGCCTCTTCATGACGATGTACCGACTCGGTCCGGGGCAGTTCGTGCCCTTCATCGTGACCGTCCTGGCGATTCTGTTGACCGACCTCCTGACCGGCGTGCTGCTCGGTCTCGCGGTGGGCGTGGTCGTCGTGCTCTATCGGAATTACGCCAACTCCCACACTCTCGAGATCAAGGAAAGCGACACGCCCGACACGAGGCATCTCGTTCGCGTCGAACTCGCCGAGCAAGTGTCGTTTCTGAGCCGTGGCGCGCTGCTTCGCGAACTGGGAAACGTCGCCGATGGCTCCCGCGTCGTGATTGATCTGCGTCGGACCGTATCGATCGACTTCGATGTGCTCGAGATATTGCGTGACTTCGAAGAGTCCGCTCCGAGACGAAGCCTAGTCGTCGAGCGAGTCCCGCGGGAGACGGACTCCATCGATATCAAGGACGCCGCCTGAGCGGCGTGAATTCTATTTCTGCAACGCGGCAATCACGTCAGAGGACCCAGCGACGATGCATACCCACACTCACGAGACACGAGACCGACTGACTCCGTCCGATGCCCTCGACATCCTGAGAGACGGCAACAGTCGCTTCTGCGCGAATCTCAAGGCCAATCGCGATCTGCTTCAGCAGGTGAACGAGACATGCGACGGACAGTGGCCGTTCGCCGTGGTCCTGAGTTGTATCGATTCGAGAACGTCGGCCGAATTGGTCTTCGATCAGGGTATCGGCGACATCTTCAGCGTTCGCATTGCCGGCAACTTTCTGAACGACGACATCCTCGGCAGTATGGAATTCTCCTGCAAAGTCGCCGGGGCAAAACTGGTCGTCGTACTCGGCCACTCGAAATGTGGCGCGATCAAGGGCGCCTGCGACAATGTCGAACTGGGGCTGCTGACGGGAATGCTCGAAAACATCCAGCCGGCTGTCGCCGCGACTTCGACTCCTGCCGACGTCAGTCAGAGAAACTCCGGGAACACGCAGTTCGTCGAGGACGTCGCGCGCGAGAACGTCCGCCGCGGGGTCGACGCGATCCCGAAACGAAGCGCGGTTCTGCGCGAGATGCGGGACGCGGGCGAGATTACGATCGTCGGAGGGATGTACAACATCTCGACAGGTGCGGTCGAGTTCCTCTGACATCAGTCCACCCGCGGTTCGCGCCGAGGGAGGCCGCTGCGTCCGCTCGGAAACGGTCGCAAGCGTCAGCGGCTCGAAATATCAGCCGGTCTCCGCAGATCACTATCTGGCCTCGCGATTGAATACCGCAGTCCCTGATCCCGTTAGCGCGTATATCAACCAAGCGCTAGCCCGAAAAGGGCCGTCGCCGTGTGAATCGATTCTACGAATCAACCGTTCATCCCGGTTGATTGCGTCAGGGCAAACCCTGTCTGCACGTGACGAACGGTTGCGAGAACGCATGCAAATGACAAGGACTCTGTTCACTGCGTTGATGATGATTGTCCTGCTTGGGTCGTCGCCTGCATTGGCCCAGGTAGATGAAGACCAGGCTGGCGCGTGGTACATGTACTTCTTCAATGCAGGGTTCGAAGACAGCCGCTGGGGACTGCAAGGCGACCTGCAACATCGAAATTGGGATCTCGGCGGAGACCTCGAACAGTTATTGCTCAGGGGAGGACTCACCTTCAGCCCCACTTCGACCAACCTCTTGCTGACGTTCGGTTACGCGAACATCACGTCCGGACACTTCGGTTCGAGCAGCTCGATATCAAGCGAGGATCGCGTGTATCAGGAGGCACTCCTGCCGCACACACTCGGGCAGCGGGTCTACCTGCGGCATCGGTTTCGATTCGAACAACGCTGGGTGGACGGTCAGGATTTCCGGACACGATTTCGTTATGCCCTCTTTGTGGACGTCCCGCTGAATCGCGCGAATCTCCGTCAAGGCGCTGTCTACCTCTCCGCCTACAATGAAGTGTTCGTCAATGGTCAGCGCGCGATTGGCGACAAGCGCCGTGTAGAGACGTTTGACCGCAACCGGCTCTATGCCGCACTTGGCTACAGTCTGAGCGATTCGTTACGACTACAAGGCGGGTACATGCATCAGCACAGCGCCGCCGTCAGCAAGGGCCAGATCCAATTGAGCCTGCATCAGTCGTTCTAGTAGATGCAATCGGGAGTGTCGGGTTCCGCCTTTCGGTCGGCTGATTCGGCCGACCGTGGCTGGGCCACAATCTCACGGTGAAGTCCAACTATAGGAAATTCAAAAACTCACATCCGGGTGCGCGCAGGCCCGAGTCGAGTATCGTCGACCAAGCGCGATGAAGTGCTGCGGCCTCATGCTGCCGGGAGCCGCCCCAACGGTCGTGAAGGATGGCGGTGAGCTGGGGGCAGCTTCACCTGGAAGCCACAGGAACACTTAGGACAGTATTGCAGGCACAAACCGCCCAAGGACAGACGGTTAACGGACTTTCTGGGCTCAGGCTGGACGTGAAGTTGGTAGCGGTACGGGGAATCGAACCCCGGTCGCATGGATGAGAACCATGTATCCTAACCCCTAGACGATACCGCCACATACGTCGATTTCCCGGAGGTCCGGGACAGCGAGCGCTATGTTACCAGCGGTCCGTCGGACTGGTCAAACCCCGCGCTCTTGTACAATGTTCGCGTGATTCGACTTGTCTCCGTCCTCGTCGTCCTGGCCGCGGTCGCCCTCGGCGCCGGCATGTTCATCGGGGCCGGTCGGGCCCCGGGTCCCACGATCGAGATTCATCAGCCGACAGGGCTTGTTGGCCGCAACGGGCGGTTCGAGGCGTCCATCGACCCGACCGATGGCGAGTTGACGAGCGTGGACGCGGTGCTCGAGCAGAACGGCTCGAGCTGGCCGCTCTTCTCCTTGACGGACCCCGGCGACGGACAACTGACCCAGGAGTCGGACACTCGCGTCAGGGTATCCCGGGACATCACGCGCGACACACACCCGGAGCTGACCCCTGGACCGGCCACGATTGTGGTCCGAGCCACCCGAACCGTGCTGTATGGGCTCCGCGAGCGGGACGCGGCGGCGCGGGTCGAGGTCGAAGCCCGGTTCGACCCGCCACGGCTCAGCGTGCTTTCGTCACTTCACTATGTGAATCACGGTGGCGCAGAGCTGGTCGTCTACCGGGTCACCCCCCCGGACGCAGAGTCTGGCGTGCGGGTCGGTGAGCGGTTCTTTCCCGGCTACCCGGCGGCGGCGGCCGGGGTCGAGGGTGCGGACGACGCGACCCGGGTCGCGCTGTTTGCGTTGCTACACGACCAGGACCTGACGACGCCGATGCGGGTGGTTGCCCGCGACCTGGCCGGCAACGAAGCGGAAATCCAGTTCGACCATCGGGTGTTTCCCAAGCAGTTTCGGCGTTCGAGTATTCAGGTCGGAGATCGGTTTCTCCAACAAGTGGTACCCGAGATCGTCGCCCGCTCCGAGGAATTCGGGACCCTGCCCTTGCCCCCGGACGCCGGCCTGCTGGAGCAGTATCTGGCGATCAACGGCGGCCTTCGGCGTATCAACGGCGAACGCATCATGGCCCTGGCCGCCGAGACCGCGCCTGCGCCGCTCTGGGACGGGCCGTTTCGCCAACTCGGAAATTCGCAGGTCGAGTCGGGATTCGCCGACCATCGCACCTACCTCCACGACGGG
Organism: Vicinamibacterales bacterium; assembly: GCA_937766455.1. GTDB lineage: Bacteria > Acidobacteriota > Vicinamibacteria > Vicinamibacterales > UBA8438 > UBA8438. The sequence continues at coordinate 13,752 of CALLXD010000021.1, forward strand.
CAAGAGGTCGACCAGCAGATCCATCTCGGGTTCGATCTGGCCTCCACCGCCAACGCGCCAATTCTGGCCTCGAACACCGGCCGCGTCGTCTTCGCCGACTACCTCGGCATTTACGGCAACTGCGTGATTGTCGACCACGGCATGGGCTTGCAATCGCTCTACGCGCATCTGTCATCGATCTCCGTCAGCGCAGGCGACTCGGTGACGGGTGAAGACCAGCTGGGCCTGAGTGGGCGAACCGGGCTGGCCGGCGGCGACCACCTCCACTTCGCGATTCTCCTGCAGGGCTGGCCCATCACGCCGATGGAATGGTGGGACTCGCATTGGATCGATGATCGGATCATGCGCAAACTGCAGCTGACACCGTGATGCCGGCCAGCAGGTTTACACGCCGGAGCCCCTGTGATAGTTAAATAGGGCTGGACTAGCTGGTTTCTCGCAAAATTACACACCCTCCGGGTCGGGCGGACCATCGGCACGACCGCTCGCTCGATAACCACCAACTCGGTCATTCGAAGAAGTGCGTAGGAGAATCTCAATGCGACATCGAAATGTATGGACGGTCCTTTCCCTGCTCGTGCTGGCGACCACAGTGGCATGCGGCGGCGGCGGTGAAGACGCGCCGGCGGCAGCCCCGGCCGCACCCGCAGCACCGGCGTTCGACCCCCGCCAGCGCTGGCAACGTGTCCGGCATGGTGATGTTCGACGGCGAGCTGCCGGCGGCTGAAGAGCTGATGATGAATTCGGACCCGGTCTGCGCCATGTCGGCGACCAACACGATGTCCAGCACGTTCGTGGGCAGCGGCGGTCACCTCGGCAACGTGTTCGTGTATGTGAAGTCAGGGCTCGAGGGCCAGACCTTCCCGGCCGCCAGTGGCACCGTGGAACTGAACCAGGAGGGCTGCCGGTACACGCCACACGTCATGGGCATCCGAGTGGGACAGACGCTGAACATCACCAACAGCGACCCGACGCTGCACAACATTCACGCGACCCCGGACGCGAACGAGGAGTTCAACATGGGGCAGCCGATCCAGGGCATGACCTTCGAGCGGACGTTCGAAACGGCCGAGGTCATGGTGCCAATGAAGTGCGACGTCCACGGGTGGATGAACTCGTACATCGGCGTGCTCGACCACCCCTATTTCGCCGTCACGGGTCCCGACGGGGCCTTCGACCTGAGCGCGCTTCCTCCCGGGGACTACGTCGTCGAAGCGTGGCACGAGTCGCTGGGCACGCAGACCCAGAACGTGACCGTGGCGACCGGCCAGACCGCCGAGGTCTCGTTCACGTTCGCGCAGTAACCGGGTCGCACACGACACAGCAGGGGCCCGACGCGCCGCGCAGGCGTTCGGGCCCCGTCTACTCGAACTCGTCTCTCCACCGAGGCACGCATTACCGGGGGCCTCATCCCCCTCCTCTTGTCCCATGACCTGGCTTCACCTGTATGCCCGGTTCCTGTGCGGCGCCACGCTCCTACTGATCGCGGCGGGGGGCATGGTGACCAGCACCGGCTCAGGCCTCTCGGTCCCAGACTGGCCCAACAGCTACGGGTATTTCATGTTCTCGTTCCCCCTCTCCAGCATGGTGGGAGGGCATTTTCTACGAGCATGGCCACCGCCTGATCGCGTCCGGTGTGGGTCTGCTGACGATTGGCATGACCGTCTGGTTGTGGCGCGTGGAGACGCGGCGGTGGATGCGCCGGCTGGGGGTCGTCGCGCTGGTGGCAGTCATTCTGCAGGGCCTGCTCGGCGGCATCACCGTGCTGTACTTCTTGCCCACCGCGGTCTCCGTCTCGCACGCCGGCCTCGCGGAGATCTTCTTCTGCTTGACGGTCTGTCTCGCCCTGTTTACCTCGCCCGGATGGCGACCAGCGGCGTCATGGGCACGGATCGCCCGACGTCTGACCGACTGACGCGACCCTCGGCACCGCGCTGCCCTTGGTGGTCTACGCACAGATTCTGGTCGGGGCGACCATGCGACACACCGGCGCCGGCCTGGCGATTCCCGATTTTCCGCTGGTGTTTGGCGGGATCGTGCCGACCGGAATGGACGTTCGAGATTACGGTGCACTATCTGCACCGTCTGGGTGCCGGACTGACGACCCTGGTCATCGTGGCCACCATGGGTCACCTCGCCCGGCACCATCGTCACCGACCGGACCTGCTCAGACCGGCTGGACTGCTGACCGTGCTGGTGCTGATTCAGGTTGGCCTGGGTGGCTGGACGGTGCTGAGCGGACGCGCGCCGGTCATCAATACGGCGCACGTGGCGACCGGGGCGATGGTCCTCGGCACATCACTGCTTCTGGGATTGCGGGTCAACCGGCACAGATTTCCGGACGCGCGCCGCCGTACCCGTCGCCCCGGGCCACCGGCAAGGATCGGCGGGGCGCGGCATGACGACCGATGCGGCCGCGATCACCGCGCCGCGAAGCCGGCTGGCCGATTTCTTCGCGCTCACGAAGCCACGTCTGAACTCGCTTGTCGTCGTCACGGCCGGTGTCGGCTATCTCGCGGCCCATCGCGGACCGTTTGACGCGCTGTTGTTTTTTCACGCGACCGTGGGGGCCATGTTGGTCGCCGGCGGTGCCGCCGCACTCAACCAGGTCGCGGAGCGGGACCTCGACGCGCGGATGCACCGGACGCTGAATCGACCGCTTCCGAGCGGCCGCCTGCACACGGGAGAGGCGACCTGGGCCGCGCTCGCGCTGGCCGCGGCAGGACTCGTGCAATTGGCGCTGGGCGCCAATCTGACCGCCGCCCTCGTCGCCCTCGCCACCCTGCTCAGCTACGTCGCCGTCTACACCCCGCTCAAGAGGGTCACCCACTGGGCGCTGCTGGTCGGTGCGGTGCCGGGTGCGTTGCCGGTCATGATCGGCTGGTCGGCCGTGGCGCCGCTGTCGCCCGGCGCCTGGACGCTCTTCGCGGTCGTCTTCGTCTGGCAACTCCCCCACTTTCTGGCCCTGACGTGGTTGTTCCGCGAGGACTTCGGCCGCGCGGACCTCCCGTTGCTGTCCATCTCCGACCCCAGTGGCAGGCGTACCGCCAATCATCTGCTAGACTACGCCGTGCTCCTGGTCCCGGTGAGCGTGACCCCGACGTGGTTCGGCGTGGCCGGCATGACGTACGCCGTCGGCGCCGCCACCCTGAGCGCGGGTCTGCTGGCGCTCAGTGTGTGGTTCGCCCGTGGGCGCACGACCGACCGGGCCCGGCTGTTGTTCCGAGCCACCCTCGTCTACCTGCCGATTGTCTGGGTCCTGCTGCTGATCGACCGCACGGGGTGACGGCCATGCTCGACGTGTCAATGCTGCCGGCCGTCAATGCGACCCTCAACGCGGTCGCGGGTGTGCTGCTCGTGCTGGGCTACCTGCAGATTCGACGGGGACACATCGACGCCCACCGCCGGTTCATGCTGGCCGCGTTCCTGACCTCGGCACTGTTCTTGGTGTCATACGTCACCTATCACGCGCAGGTGGGCTCGCGGCCGTTTACTGGCGAAGGCCTCATCCGGATCGTGTATTTCTCGGTGCTGATTCCCCACGTCATTCTGGCCGCACTGATCCTGCCGCTTGCCCTCATCACGCTCAGACGCGGCTTGCGCCGAGACGACGTGAAACATCGTGCCATCGCCCGGTGGACCCTTCCCATCTGGCTGTTCGTCTCAGTCACGGGCGTGGTGGTCTACTGGATGCTGTACCAGATGTAGAGGTGCGGCTACTCGTAGAGCAGATACGGCGTCGCCAGTCGCCGCCAGGCCTCCTCGTCGGTAGCCCAATCGGCCGCAATGTCACGGGCCGCATCGCCTGCGCGGAGCCTGGAGATGTCGGACGCCGACCCGAACAACCGGACCACGGCGCCCAGCTCGAATCGGTCGCCGAACAGTCGGTGCAGCGCGGACGCGACCTCGAGCCCGAGCCGTACCGGCCGCAGTCGGTTTCGATCCGTCACCACGAAGAACACCCCTTCGCACAACTCGCCGGCAAAGCGGCTTGAAGACGGACGGAATCGAACCGGGTATACCCGCACGCCCGGCAGCCCCAGCGTGTTCAATTCGCGCGCGAGTCGAGGACCGTCTATCCACGGTGCCCCGATCTGCTCAAACGGGGTGTCTGTGCCCCGACCCACCGACAGGTTGGCTCCTTCGATGGCGCCGATACCCGGATAGAGCGCCGCCTGATACAAATTCCGCATATTCGGCGACGGATTCACCCAAGACAAGCCGGTCTGGTCGAACCAGGTGGTCCGACGCCAGCCTCGTGCCGGCACCACGTCCAGATCAGCGCCGATGCCCCGCTCCGCGTTGAAGAGCCGCGCCAGTTCGCCGAGGGTGAGCCCGTGCCGGACTGGCGCCGGAAAGTAGCCATTGAAGCCGAGCAACGCCTCGTCCAATGTTGGCCCCTCGACCGCGCCGCCAATGGGGTTCGGGCGATCGAGGACCACCACACGTACCTCCATCGCGGCCGCCGCCTCCAACATGTACGCCATCGTCGTGGCGTAGGTGTAGAACCGAGCGCCCACGCCCTGCAGGTCGATCACAATCGTGTCCAGCCCTTGCAGGGCCGCCGCGGGCGGACGCCGGGTGTCACCGTAGAGCGAGTAGATGGGTAACCCGGTGCGCGGATCGCGATCAGATGACACGGGACCATCGAGGAGGCCCCGAATACCGTGTTCAGGGCTGAAGAGCGCCACGAGCTCAACCGACGACGCCTGGTGCAACAGGTCGACGGTGCTGGCTCCGTCGCGCGCCCGACCTGTCTGGTTTGTCACCAGGCCGACCCGCGAGCCGGACAACCGTGAGAAGCCCTCCTCTCGCAACACGTCGATACCGGTCCAGACGGGAGAACTGGCGGACGCGCCTTCCACGCGCTCGTCCTCGTCCCCTTCTGCGTCCCCTTCGTCGTCCAGGAGCGATGCCGCCACGACTGTCGCGACCTGGCCGCGGAGCGCCGTGACGTTACCTTGGCCGGAGGGATGCAGACGGCTGGAGAGAAACACGACGAAGGTCTCCGACCGTGGATCAAGCCACAGCGACGTGCCCGTGAAACCGGTGTGTCCAAAGGACCCGACCGAAAACAGGTCGCCTCGGTTCGACGAAAATCGCGAGTCGATGTCCCACCCGAGACCGCGGCGGTCCGTCAGGTGGCGGGGGGTCGAAACCTGGGTCATCCGCGCCACGGAGTGCGGCGCCAGCACCCGAATCCCGTCGTGTGCGCCCCCGCCCAGCAGCATCAGGCTGAAACGAGCGAGATCGCTCGCGGTGCTGAACAGACCCGCGTGACCGGCCACCCCCCCCATGCGCCGTGCGGTGGGATCATGGACTCGTCCGCGCAGCATGCTGGCGCCGGGTCCGCCACACGGCCACGCGAGGGGCGCGCATGCCTCCGTCGGCGCAATCCGAGGGACGAGCGCCAACGGCGGTGTGAACAGGGTGTCACGCATGCCGAGCGGCTCGAAGATACGGTCGCGCGAAAAGTGGTCGAGCGTCTGTCCGCTGACGCGCCGCACAATCTCGGCGAGCAGCATGAAATTCAGGTCACTGTAGATAAACCGCTCGCCAGGCGCCGCTTCCGGAATCTCGTCGGCCGTGCGCGCGATAGCCACGTCCTTCCCCTCGAAGACATCCTCCAGCGGCAGGTCGGGGCGCAACCCGGACACGTGGGTCAACAGATGCTGAACGGTAATCGTGCCCTTGTCGTGGCTGGCAAACTCAGGGATATGGGCCACGACGGGGTCGCGGAGCCGAAGACGCCCCTCCTCCAGGAGGACCATGATGCTCGTGGTGGTGGCCACCGCCTTGGTCAGTGAGGCCAGATCGAAGACGGTGTCCACCGTCATCGGCTCCACCACGTCGTCGACCGCACGTGCGCCAAACGCCCGTTCGTAGACGATCTCTCCCTGATGCCCGACCAGCACCACGGCCCCGGGAATCCGACCAGCTTGAATCGCGTCCTCGACAAGCGTCGCGATGCGCCGCAAACGGGTCTGATCGATGTCCGCGGAAACCGGACGGGAGACGGCGAGCAGCAACAGACAGGTACACGCGACCGCCCGTGCTGCACGGCGAAGGACGGAACGACGGCGGTCGTCTCGGGTCGCCACGGATTGGATTATACTTTCCGCACGCGCTAGTTGATTGACCGAACCGACCGTGACCGATGCATTGCGCGTAGGGAACCCTCGATGCCACTGACTGCCCGCCCACTTGCCCGTAGACTCCTTCTCGTCGGACTGGCCCTCTGCATCGCGTCTCAAGCCACCGCGCAGGGACGCATCCGGGGCACGGTCGCCGACCGGGACGGCGAACCGATCGTCGGGGCCATCGTCGTCGCGGAGGAACTTGCCACCAACGTGACCAGCACGGCGACTACCGGTGACTCAGGCCGGTTCTCATTCCTTGGATTGAATCGGGGCGAGTGGATGTTTATCGTCCGCGCTGACGGTTTCGAGCCGGCACAAGGCATGGCGGCTGTGGTGGCGTCCGGCCCCGGCACCGCCGTCGGGTTCACGATGGACCGCGACCTGTTCAACCCGGCGGCGCCGCCTGGCGGCGTCCTCGGGGGATTGAAGGCAACGGCACTGCTCGACGAGTTGGCGGAGGCGGAAGGGCTGTTCGACGCTGGCAACTACGACGACGCCATCGAGGCCTACGAGGCACTGCTGGCGTCAGCGCCGGCGCTGACCAGCGTGAATCTTCAGATCGGGCATGCGCATCAGGCATTGCAGCAACCGGACCAGGCAATCGCCTTCTATCGCGCCGCGGTGGCCGCCGATCCGACGAATCCGGAAGCCGCGGCGGCGCTGGCATCGGCCGGGGTCGTCACGCCCGGTCGATAACCCCAAACCCGGCGGGCATGGTTTATAATGGTGTTGCTGTTCTGGGCAGCGTGTCGAGCCCGGTCCGCCTGTCACGGTTAACATTTAGGAGATTTAGGAGCTGCCAATGCGAAAGCATTTCCTGACGTTGTTCGCGGTCCTGCTGGCCGCCGCCACCCTCGCGCCGGGGGTCTCGGCCCAAGGCGCCCTTGCCGGAAAGATTCTGGACGAAGAGACGCAGGCACCGATCGTCGGTGCTTTGGTCGTGTTCGAAAATCCGTCTGCGAATCCAGCGAGAATCGAACAAACAACCGACGACGTAGGCGGCTTCACGGTGCTCGGTATGGCCAGTGGCAATTGGTCCATCAGACCGAGCGCGGAAGGGTACGAACCGAGACCAGGAACGATCAATGTCCGGCAGGTCAGAAATCCTGCCATCGAGATATTCCTGACGCGCTTGAAGCACCCGCTCGAACTGGCGCTCGGCTCGGAGGCGTTCGTGGGACTTGATCCTGCGGCCGTTGGTGACGAGTTGGCCGCCGCCGACGCGGCATACGACAACGAGCAGTGGGACACCGCGTTGAGCGGGTACGACGCGGTCCTCGCCAAACTCCCGGTGTATACCGACCTGCATCTGAAACGGGGCAACACGCTGCAGGAGATGGAACAGTACGAAGATGCCATCGCGGCATTCGAAGCAGGTGCCACGGCCAATCCGCAATTACGCTCCCAGGTTGATCCGGCCATCGCGCGGCTTCGCATGCAGATGGGTGACTTCGAGGGCGCTGAGGCATTGCTCTCGAGTGGCGGCGGAGGCTCACGTGAGGACCTGTACAACCTCGGCGAGGTCGAGTTCGCCAAGGGTGACGTGGATGCGGCAGCGGGGTGGTACGAGAAGGCCGCAGCACTGGACCCGACGTGGGCCAAGCCTTTCTTCAAGCTTGCCCTCGTGCAACTGAACAAAGGTGACATGGAGGGCGCGAAGGTGTTCTTTGCGCAGGTGGTCGAAAAAGATCCCAGCTCGGAGGAGGGCACGCAAGCTCAAGCGACACTTGACGCGCTGCCCTAACCACAGCATCCCACACCTACAATTGTGAAATCGGGAGGCGCATGCCTGGGCACCCAGTCCACGCATGCGTCTTTTTTTGTCTTGCCGGCGGCCCCGCTCAGACAGCTTCGAATACCAGTATCAATCCTGTAATCAACAGTTTGCGAGTGATTCGCTGGACAGCCACGACAGTTGGCGCGTCTATTGCAATTTTGGGATCACCGTGGACCTCAGCGGACCTGCGTCGATAGCAAGGCTGTGGTCGCCAGCCGTCCCTCCCAGACCCCAAGGAGCCCCAGCACCATGAGACGTCTCATCGCATCCCCACTCATCCGGGCGTACATCGCCTGCCTCAGCCTGGCACTGGTCCTAGTGACCGGAGCCCAGGCATCGGCCCAGGGCCGGCAGACCGGCACCCTGCGCGGTACGGCGCAGGACTCAACCGACGCGGTGCTACCCGGCGTGACGATCACCGCCACGTCCGAGTCGCTGCAAGGCACCCGGACTACCGTGACCGACATGAACGGCATCTACGAAATTGTCGGGCTGCCGAATGGCGAGTATGTCATCCGCTTCCTGCTCGAGGGGTTCACCACGCTGGAGGCGTCGGCGACGGTCCCGCTGGGCGGGACGATCGAGGCCAACGCCACGATGCAAGTGGGCTCGGTGTCGGAAGCGGTGCAGGTCACTGCCGTCGTTCCGACTCCACTCGCGTCGACCGAAATCAGCTCGAACATCAGAGCCGCGGAGGTCAATACGTTACCGGTCGGACGCACCGTGTTCCGGATCGCCGAACTGGCGCCCGGCCTCACGGCCAACACGCCGAACAACGGTCAACTCGCCATCAACGGCGCGTTCGCCTACGACAACATCTTCCTGATTGACGGAGTCGACGTTAACGACAATCTGTTCGGCACCTCGAACAACCTCTTCATCGAGGACGCGGTCGAGGAAGCGCAGGTGCTGACCTCCGGCATTTCGGCCGAGTATGGCCGGTTCTCGGGCGGGGTGGTCAACGTAGTGACCAAGAGCGGTGGGAACCAGTTCTCAGGCAGCTTCAGAACGAACCTCTATAGTCCGACCTGGACGTCCCGCACCCCGTTCGAAGTGGAAAACGACAACGAACGCACCGGTGACATCTCGGACAACACCACCTACGAGACGACCGTGGGCGGTCCTATCGTACAAGACCGGCTTTGGTTCTTCTATGCCAACCGGCGACAACGAGAGGAACGTAGCGACACGTTTGCAGAGAGCGGGATCGCGTTCGATCGCGGGCTGCAAAACGACCGCAATCAGATCAAGTTCACCGGCGCCATCGCGCCAGGGCACACGCTCGAAGGCAGCTACCTTCGGAACACGACCGCCCAGCAGCAGCCGACCTTCAGCTTCAGCCGTGACCCGGCGACGTTGATCGATCGCACGTTGCCAAACGACCTGGTGGTCGCTACCTATCGCGGTGCCGTCTCAAACTCACTGTTCGTCGAGGGCCAGGTCTCGAGGCGCGAGTTCGGGTTTCGCAACACGGGTGGTACATCGACAGATATCTTCGATTCGCCGTTCATCACGGTCACGCAGGGTCTTGGCCATTTCAATGCACCCTACTTCGATTCGACCGACCCTGAAGACCGGAACAACCGCCAGGTCACCGGCAGCGCGACCTACTTCCTCTCCACGGGCGCCGGCACCCACAGCATCAAAGGCGGTTTCGAACACTTTCGGTCGACCGCCACCGGTGGGAACTCGCAGTCGTCGACCGGATACGTCTTCTACACGGAGTATGCGGAAGATACCGGCGGGGCACCGGTCCTTGATGCCGCCGGACGCTTCATTCCGGTCTTTGGATCGCCGTCCGGCTTGACCGAGATCGAGAACTGGCTACCGGTGCGTGGAGCACGGCTCGACATCAATACGCTGTCGTTCTATGTGAACGACAGTTGGGCCGTGAACAACAAGCTCTCACTCAACCTCGGCATCCGGGCGGAGACTGTCAGTAGCGACGCGACCGGGGGAATCGTAGGTATCGACACGAGCGCGGTCACGCCACGGCTCGCGGTTGCCTTTGATCCTCGCGGGGACGGACAGATGACCTTGCAGGCCACCTACAGCCACTACTCCGGTAAGTATGGCGAGTCGCAGTTCGCGGCCAACACCAACGTCGGCACCCCGAACGCGGTGTTCGGCTTCTACACCGGTCCGGACGGGCAGGGCCGTGACTTCGCACCGGGGTTCGATCCGGCGAACTACCAGACCTACGCAGGCGACTTCCCCGTCCAGAACATCTTCTTCGACGACAATCTGAAATCACCACTGACGAAAGAATTCACGGTGTCCGCCGGCGGGGCCATCGGGCCTCGAGGCTACGCCAAGATGACGTACATCAATCGACGGGCCAGCAACTTCGTCGAGGACTTCGTCACTGCCGACGGGGGCTCCACGACCGTTGGCGAAAATGGCGTGGAATTCGGAACGTTTTCGAACGTCAATTACCGGAACACGGACATGCTCGAGCGGAATTACGATGGGCTCGAGATGCAGGGCCGGTATCAGGTAGCCAGCAACCTTGTGTTCGATGGTTCCTGGACCATGCAACTCAAGAACGAGGGTAACTTCGCGGGTGAGGCGACGAACCAGCCCGCCATCTCATCAGCGGCGTTCGACTATCCGGAAGCCACGCCGGCCAACCGCTACTTCCCATTGGGCCGACTGGACGATTTCCAGCGGCACAAAGTAAGACTCTGGACTATCTACAATCTGGCCCTCGGAAACTTCGGCGCTGTCGATATCGGTGCCATCGTGCGCGTCAACTCCGGGCTCGCCTATAGCCTCCGGGCAGATGGGGTCCGGCCGAACGCGACGCAGCTCTACATCATCGCGGACGCCGGATACGTGGACACGCCTGGGCGCCGAGACATCTACTTCTCGCAGGGCCGGGGCTCTGAGACGTTCGATGGCTACGGACTGCTGGACGTCTCGGTCAACTACAGCATCCCGGTCTGGGACTCGCTGAGCCCGTGGATCAAGTTCGACCTGTTCAATGCGCTGAACAACGACAAGCAGATCTACGGGAACACCACCGTGTCGCTCGATCCAGACAGCCCGGTCGATGAGTTTGGCATCCCGACCGGTTACATAGAGGGGTCTCGTTTCGGCGAGGCAACTTCGGTGGACCATTACCCGCAGTACCTCCCCAACGTGGATGGTCTACGGTCGTTCCTGGCGTCGTTCGGCGTCCGCTGGTAAAGCGGCGGCGCGGCCGTCCGGACACCCGACAACAGTCAACGCTTCACAGGGGGCGATGCCATCCGGCATCGCCCTCTTTTTTCAAGACTCAGGCTTCGCTGGCGTTGACACCAGGGAGTCGGTTGCCGGACAATAACCGTAGAATGAATGAACATTCATTCATTTTAATCTCACCAGCCGATGCCCCTTGCCACCCATAGCTCGCGACGACACGCGAGGGCCCAGGCCCCCGAGGACAAGCGTGAACTCATTCTCCGCGCCGCGATCAAACTGTTCGCGAGACGAGGATTTTTCAACGCGCAGGTCGCGGATGTGGCGCGCGAAGCCGGTATTGCGGCCGGCACGGTGTATCTGTATTTCAAGGGCAAAGACGACCTGCTGATCTCCATCTTCGAGCGCACGATGCGGGAGGGCATGGAAGAGGGCCGGAAGGTCCTCACCGGCGTCACCGACCCGGTGGAGCAATTGCGCGTGCTGGCGCGGTTGCACCTGGCTCGCCTCGGAGAAGACCGAGACCTGGCGGTGGTCTTCCAAGTTGAACTGAGACAGTCCATCAAGTTCATGGAACACTTCTCGTCGACCCTGCTGCAGGACTATCTCAAGACGATGCGCAATGCGATTGCCGAGGCTCAGCGCGGCGGACGGTTCCGGCAAGAGGTGAGCGCCACCTTCGCGGCAAAGGCGTTGTTCGGCGCCCTCGACGAGATGGCAACCAACTGGATACTCAGCCGGAAGCGCTACGCGCTGGCCGGCCAGGCCGATGACGTAGTCGACCTGTTCGTGCGGGGAATGACGCAATGACCGAGACGGAAACCGCCGTGCGCCCTATCCGCTCCGTGGCGGTCCTCGGCGCGGGCACCATGGGGGCGCAGATCGCGGCCCACGTCGCCAACGCCGGGCTCCCTGTCCTGCTGTTGGATCTCGACGCGTCGGCGGCCGCCGCTGGGCTGAAGCGGGCGGCCGCCTTGAAACCGGTCCCCTTCTTCACCAGAGACGCGCAGCGTCTGATTACGCTGGGCGGATTCGAGACGGATATCAGCGCCATCGCGGACTGCGACTGGATTGTGGAGGTCGTCATCGAGCGCCTCGACGCCAAACAGTCCCTGCTCGAGCAGGTAGACGCGCATCGGCGGGCCGATGCCATTGTCAGCTCGAATACGTCGGGAATCCCGATCGAGACCATCGCGGAGGGCCGCTCCGAGGGATTCCGCCGACACTGGGCCGGCACCCACTTCTTCAATCCCCCCCGGTACCTTCGCCTGGTCGAGATTATTCCGACGCAGGAAACGGACCCCGCCGTCGTCGCGGCGCTCTCGAACTTTGTCGATCGACGGCTGGGCAAGGGGGTGGTCGTCGCGAAAGACACACCAAATTTCATTGCAAACCGCATCGGGTTGTTCGGGGTCATGCGGGTACTGGAACAGCTCGAAACAGGGCAGTACTCGATCGAGCAGATCGACGCGATGACCGGCCCGGTTGTGGGCCGACCCAAGAGCGCCACGTTCCGGACGATGGACATCGCTGGAATCGATATTCTGACGCACGTGGCCTCCAACCTGGCCGAACGACTCGAATCGGCCGCGGAGCGGAACGCCTTCACGGTGCCAGCGGTCGTCGGTCAACTGGTGGAGCGAGGGTGGATCGGCGAAAAGGCGGGCCAGGGCTTCTACAAGAAAACGCGGGGCCCAAAAGGCAGCACCATCCTGACTCTTGACCCGGCGACCATGGAGTACCGCCCCCGGGAGTCATCCCGACTGCCGGCGCTGGATGCGGCGCGCACCATCGATGACCCGGCCACACGGTTGCGCGCGCTCTTCAGTGGGCGCGACGGCGTGGGCGCGTTCATGCGCGCGACGCTGGGCGAAACGCTGCTGTACGCGGCAGAAGTCGCCCCCGATATCGCGCACAGCCCGGACGACGTCGACCGCGCGATGCGATGGGGATTCGGGTGGGACAGCGGGCCATTCGAATTGCTCGACATGCTCGGGATCGACACGGTGCTGGACGCGGGTGGAAGAGACGACCTCGGGGCGCCCGCGCGCGAGTGGGCCGGCCTGTCCGCCCGTGCCGAAGGCTCGACGCGTCAGATTCGGAGCAGCCCGCTTCCGCCGTCGGGGCCAGGCCTGCAAACTCTGGAGCTGGCCAAGCGAAGCGACGGGGTGGTAAAACGCAGCGCCGGCGCCAGCCTGGTTGATCTGGGCGACGCGGTGCTGGCGGTGGAATTCCACTCCAAGCTCAACACCATCGGCGGCGATACGGTCCAGATGCTCACTGGAGGTGTCGTCGAAGCGTCCGAACGCTATGCCGCACTGGTCGTCGGCAACGACGCCCCGAACTTCTGTGCAGGCGCCAATCTGATGATGGTGCTCCTCGAGGCCCAGGAGGGCAACTGGGAAGAGATCGACTTGATGGTGCGTGGCTTCCAACGAGCCATCATCGGGCTGCGGTACTCGCCGGTGCCGGTCGTGGTGGCACCGGCCGGGCTCACACTCGGGGGCGGCTGTGAAATCGTCCTGCATGGGGATCGGGTCCAGGCGGCGGCCGAGTCCTACATGGGCCAGGTCGAAGTCGGCGTGGGTCTGATTCCAGCCGGGTGCGGCACCAAAGAACTGACGATGCGCGCCATCGACGCGACGGTTCGAGGTACCGACCCGCTGCCGAGACTGCAAAAGGCGTTCGAGCTGATCGGCTTCGGCACCGTGTCGACCAGCGCAGCCGACGCGAGACGATTGGGGCTGCTCCGCGAGGTCGATGGCATCACCATGAACCGCGAGCGACTGATGGCGGACGCGAAATCGACGGCGCTTGGCCGCGTGCGCGACGGCTATCAGGCACCGCCTCGGCGGATGAGTATTCAGGTCGGTGGCGAAGATCAGCGAGCGGCCCTGGACCTGGGCATCCACCTGGCGTGGCGCGGTGGCCGGATCAGCGACCATGACGCCCTGATCGCGCGCAAGATCGCGCGCATCATGACCGGTGGCGACCTGCCGCACCCGACGAGCGTCTCAGAACAGTATCTGCTCGACCTCGAGCGCGAGGCGTTCTTGAGCCTGTGCGGCGAGCGGGCAACGCTCGAACGAATCGGCCACACGCTGAAGACCGGCAAAACGCTGCGGAACTAGATCTGTAGCACGCTTGCGGGATGACGCTCACATGATTGACATCGGCTCCGGGCCACCACTGCTCCTCATTCCAGGCGTCCAGGGACGTTGGGAGTGGATGGGCCCGGCGGTCGACAGCCTGAAGGACCGGTGTCGCGTGATCAGCTTCTCGCTGGCTGGCGACACCGGCAGTGGTCGTCCTTTCGACCCGGCCCGCGGCTTCGATAACTACGTCGATCAGATCGAAGAGGCCATGGCGTACGCCGGCACCGACGACATTGCGGTCTGTGGCGTGTCGTTCGGGGGACTCGTGGCGCTGCACTGGGCTGCGCGACGACCAGAGCGGACCAACGCGTTGATACTTGTCTCCACGCCGTCGCCCGACTTCAAACCCGGCTGCCGAGTCGAGTGGTACCTACGCGCGCCGCGCCTCCTGTCGCCGCTCTTTGCGGTGCAGTCGCCGTTCCGACTGGGACCCGAGATCTGGCGCGCCTTCGACGGAGTGGGCGACCGGGCCAGGTTCGCGGGACGTCACCTCGCGCGGATCGCGCGATCACCCTCTTCTCCGACTCGAATGGCGGAGCGGGCGCGGCTGTTGGCGGCAATCGACTTCGACGAGGCCTGCGCACACGTGTCCGCCCCCACGCTCGTGGTCACCGGCGAGCCAGGACTCGACCGGGTGGTACCGGTCGCCGGGACGCGCTCGTATGCCAACCGCATCAGCGGGGCGCGCCACGCGACGCTGACGCGAACGGGCCATATCGGCCTCGTGACGAGGCCTGACCGCTTCGCGGATCTGGTGGGACAGTTTGTCGACGAGACCACCGGTCGGGCTCAGCCCGCGGATCAGGCATCGCACCAGGCATCGGACCAGACCTCGGACGAGATGATGAGGCGGCCAGCCTAGCGGGCATCTGTATCATGGAACGGAACACGCAGCGGCTGACGACGGTTCGACAATTTGCCGGCCCCGCCGGCACGCTCGAAGCCTTGTTTGAACACCCCCTCGACAGCCCGCGCGCGGTGATGGTGTTCGGTCATCCGCACCCGCTCCACGGCGGGACGATGCACACGAAGGTTGTGTATCGCGCGGCCAAGACATTCTTGGAACTGGGTTGTGCCGTCCTCAGGTTCAACTTCCGCGGCGTGGGCGCCAGCGCAGGACAGTGGGACAACGGTCGTGGCGAACAAAACGACTTCTTGGCCGGACTCGACGTCGCGGCGACCACCTATCCCGGAGTGGAGCTGTGGGCTGGTGGGTTCTCCTTCGGCGCCTGGGTCGCTCTTTGCCGTGGCATCGCCGATTCACGAATCACGACGCTACTCGCGATTGCTCCGCCGGTGGGGCGCTACGACTTCACCGACGTGGCCGCGAGTCCGAAACCGATGCACTTTATTCACGGCGAGCAGGATGAACTCGTCCCCGTAGCCGAGATGCGGGCGCAATACGAGGAAATCCGCGCGCCCAAGACACTGACGGTCATCGAAGGCGCCAACCATCTTTTTGATGGGCGTGTCGCCGAGGTCGGCAACGTTATCCGGGCCCTGTTTGGGGCCCATCCGGAGGAGCACTCATGATGGACGCGGTAATCGTGTCGGCAGTTCGGACGGCGGTCGGAAAGGCGCCGAAAGGCACGCTCCGAGCGACCAGACCAGATGAAATGGCGGCCACAGTGATTGCCGAGGCGCTGAAGCGGGCCCCCGGTATCGAACCGAGCGAGGTGGAAGACGTCATGCTCGGCTGCGCGATGCCAGAAGCCGAGCAAGGACTGAATGTCGCGCGGATCGCCAGCCTGCGCGCCGGCGTGCCAGTTGAAGCATCGGCCGTAACTATCAATCGCTTCTGCTCATCTGGCCTCCAGGCCATCGCGTTCGCCGCCGAGCGGATCATGGTCGGAGCCTCGGAAACGATTATCGCAGGTGGGACCGAGTCGATGAGTCTCATCCCGATGGGTGGCCACAAGGTCGCTCCCAATCCCGGGCTGATGCGAGACTACCCAGACGTGTATCTCTCCACTGGTCTGGTCGCCGAGAACCACGTCCGTGAAGCCGGGGTCTCCCGCGAAGAGCAGGACGCGTTTGCACTTCGAAGTCACCAGCGCGCCGTCGCGGCGATCGAAGCCGGACGCTTTCGAGACGAGATCGTCCCGCTGCAGGTCCAGCAAGCGGTGCCGGCCGACGGGAACGGACACGGTAACGGCCCAACCGTGCGCACGCTTACATTCGACACGGACGAAGGGCCCCGCTCAGATACCTCGCTCGAAGCCCTCGGCGCCCTGCGCCCGGCCTTCCATATCAAGGGCAGCGTGACCGCCGGCAACTCATCGCAGACCAGCGACGGCGCCGCAGCTCTCGTGGTGACGTCCCGTGAACGGGCGGAGCGGGCGGGCCTCACGCCGATGGCCCGCTTTGTCGCCTATGCCACGGCTGGGGTAGAACCGGAACGTTTCGGGGTCGGTCCCGTCCCCGCGATCAAAAAGGTCCTGGCCCGCACGGGATTGACCTTGGATGACATTGACCTCGTGGAGCTCAATGAAGCGTTCGCAGCACAAGCGTTGGCGTGTCTGCGCGAGCTGCCCATCGACCCTGACAAGCTGAATGTCAACGGCGGCGCCATCGCGCTGGGGCACCCACTTGGATGCACCGGCGCCAAACTGACGACCTCTCTGCTCTACGAGCTTGCCCGCCGCCAGGGCCGCTATGGGTTGGTCACCATGTGCGTCGGCGGAGGCATGGGCGCGGCGGGCATTTTCGAACGACTGACGTAATGTTTGCCGGCCGTGAATCGGTGCGCACCTTCATCGCAGGTCACGTCGCCGGGCACCAGTGTCTCACCACCGATTCCGATTCGGCCAGGCCGGATCCGCAGTTCTCACACGAGGTATGACATGGCCACCAGCACACCTGCAACCACCGGCGGTATCTGGCTTCTTGAGGACACCCCGACGGGCTCCATCTTCACCCCCGAGCGATTGAACGACGAGCATCGGCTCATTGATCAGACGGCGGAGGAGTTCGCCGTGAAGGAGGTCGTGGCCAACCACGACCAGCTCGAAACCAAAGACTGGGAACTTGCCAGACGTCTGTTCCGACGCTCCGGCGAACTCGGTTTGATGGCCACCGACGTGCCCGAAGCATACGGCGGCCTCGAACTCGACAAAGCCTCGTCGGTCGTCGTCGGTAGCCGGATCGGGCAATGCGGTTCGTTCGGGTCCAGCTTCGGCGCCCAAACGGGCCTGACCATCTTGCCGCTCGTCTGCTTTGGCACCGAGGGACAGAAGCAGCAGTATCTCGGCAAGCTCGTCAGTGGTGAGTGGATTGGCGCCTACTGCCTGAGCGAGTCAGGTTCCGGCTCCGACGCACTGGGCGCCAAGGCGCGTGCCACTCGACAGGATGACGGCAGCTACGTGCTGAGCGGCGAGAAGATGTGGATCACCAACGGCGGCTTCGCCGACCTCTTTGTGGTCTTCGCCAAAGTGGACGGCGAGCACTTCACGGCGTTTCTGGTGGAACGCAGCTACGCAGGGGTCAGCAGTGG
This sequence comes from Vicinamibacterales bacterium, assembly GCA_937766455.1. Lineage (GTDB taxonomy): Bacteria > Acidobacteriota > Vicinamibacteria > Vicinamibacterales > UBA8438 > UBA8438. The sequence goes on from CALLXD010000021.1 coordinate 31,497, forward strand.
CAAAGAGGAGCACAAGATGGGCCTGCATGGCTCATCGACGACGCCGGTCATCCTGCAGGACGTTCGGGTGCCAGCCGACAATGTCCTTGGAGAAGTTGGAAGAGGACACAAGGTCGCCTTCAACACCCTCAACTACGGTCGGTTCAAGCTGGCGGTTGCGGCGAACGGCGGTGCCCGGGTCGCCATCGGTGAGTCCGCGCGGTATGCGGCCGACCGACATCAGTTCGGCCGCCCCATCGCGAGCTTCGGCGCCATCAAACACAAACTGGGCGAGATGGTGGTGCGGGCATTCGCGGTCGAGAGCATGATCTATCGCACGACGGGGCTGCTGGACGAGGCACTCGCCGATCACGACCCGACCGACCCGACGCTCCTGCGTCAGACCCTGGAAGAGCTGGCGGTTGAGTGTTCGATTCTCAAGGTCGCCGGCAGCGAGATGATCGACTACGTGCTCGACGAGAACGTCCAAATCCATGGCGGCAACGGGTTCGTCAAGGACTATCCGGCGGAACGCCATTACCGGGACGCCCGGGTCAATCGTATCTTCGAAGGTACCAACGAGATCAATCGGTTGCTGATGCCAGGCACCCTCATTCGCCGTGCCCTCAAAGGCGGTCTGCCATTGATTGCCTCCGCCAGGAGCCTGCAGGACGAAATCATGGCTCCCCCGTCGCTGCCGGAGCTGTCCGACGATCCGTTCGACGATCAGCGACGGGCGGTGTCGGCCTTCAAGAAGGCCTCGGTCATGGTGTTGGGCCTGGCCATGCAGCGCTACGGCGAGCAATTGACCGACGAACAGGAGGTCCTGTCGTGGGCCGCCGACATCCTGATCGACACCTACGCCGCCGACAGCGCGGTGACGCGGGCGGCGCAGGCCACTACCGAGGCGCCCAACATGGCGGCGCTGCAACGGGACGCTGCCTGTGTGTATGTGAACGACGCGACGAACCGTATCGAGGCGGCTGCTCGCTCTGCCCTGGCCGCCATGTTCGAGGGCGACGACCTCCGGATGAACCTCGCCGCGCTACGTCGGTTGCTGAAAGTGGTGCCCGTCAACACGGTGGCCATGCGACGTCGACTTGCGGACGCCGTTGTCGACAGGGCAGGATATATGCTGAGTTAGTGGCCTGCAGCAGGCCAAGAGGACGAGTGGCACACCCAATGGCAGGTTCGAGACTCGATACGTTGCGTCAGGACGCGCGCCCAGCGGGCGTCCTGGCGCTGGCGTGTCTGGTGCTGGCGACGTCTACCGCGTGCACCAGCGCACCGCCGCCCGATGAATCGGGCTGGCTGGAACAACTCGTCGACGACCGCGGACTGAAAGATGAGTTCTTCCGCGAGGCATCAGACTCCCCGATCCCCGTCGAACGGCGAGGCGCTCTGCTCCCGATCAACTACTACGAGCCGGACCCGGCCTTCCGCGTGCCGGCGGCGCTCGAGGTGTCGCCTGAGGAAGAAATTTTCGAAATCCCGTACTCCACCGGCGAAATATTTCCGATGCAGCGGGTGGGCGTGCTCAAGTTCGCCATCAACGGCCAGCCGATGCAACTGGCCGCGTTGGCCGAAGCTCCGGTTCGTTCCATCGAGGCCTTGTTCATCATGTTCAAGGACGACACCAACGATTCCGACACCTACGGTGGCGGGCGATACATCGAGTTACCCCGCACCGCTACCGGACACTACGAACTAGACTTCAACCGCGCCTTCAATCCGAATTGCTACTACGACGAGTCGTGGGAATGCCCCGTGCCGCCGCGCGAAAACTGGCTGTCCGTTCCGATTCATGCCGGTGAACGGCTGGCCCCGGGATTCGGCGTGCCCTACAGCGCGTCACCCCAGACCGAGAACGACACCCCCGCGCCACCGACGGACCAGCCCTAAGCTTCACGTGCCCCTGTCAGGCGTAATTTTCGATTTCGACGGGGTGCTTGCCGACAGCGAGCCGCTGCATCTGCGTGCCTTCCAGCACGTGCTCGCGCCACGCCAGGTCGCACTCGAGACGACCGACTACTACGAACAGTATCTGGGGTTCGATGACGAGGGCGTCTTCCGTGCGATCGCCCGCGCCGGCGGGTGGGAGTTGACGGAGGCGACCTTGGCTGAATTGATCACACGCAAAGGCGAGTACTTCGACGGGCTGGTGCAGCAGGGTGCCGCGTTGTTTCCAGGTGCCGCCGACGCCGTCCGCCGAATCGCCAGTGAAGTACCAACCGCCATTGCGTCGGGCGCGATGCGATCGGAAATCGAGACGTTGCTGTCGACGACCGACTTACGACGTCACTTTCAGGTCATCGTGGCCTCGGGCGACACCCCCCGCTCGAAACCGGCCCCGGACCCGTATGCGAGGGCGGTCGATCTGCTGCGCCAGTTTACCGAAGCGGCCGGACTCGACCCGGAGGGTTGCTTCGTCGCCGTGGAGGACTCCAATTGGGGGATCGAGTCCGCACTCGCCGCCGGACTCCGGTGTATCGGCATCGCTCAGACCTACCCCGCCGACGCCCTGCGCGGAGCCCATAGCGTACTGCCCTCCATCGACCACCTCGACATCAAGGCCGTCCGGCAGGTATGCCTGAACGCATGAGCACCGCGAACTTGCTCGCGTCGGAACTGGTCGAGACATTCCGCGAGGCCGCGACGAGTCCCGACCCGGACCTGGCGACGCCAGCCCTGCTCATCGCGCGCCTTGCCTACCCGCGGCTCGACCCGGAGGCACACCTGGCCGACCTGCATGACATGGGCGAAGCGGCCGCCAGGCGGCTGTCGAACGAGGACGGTCCCGATGCACCACACGGCCCGATCGATTCTCTCAACCGCTATCTGTTCGACCAAGAAGGATTCACAGGAAACAGCACCGAGTACGAGGACCCCAGAAACAGCTTCTTGAACCAGGTGCTCAAACGTCGCACCGGAATTCCGATCACGCTCGCCGTGGTCTACATCGAGGTCGCGCGGCGCGCCGGCGTGCGCGTCGACGGCGTCAACTTCCCCGGACACTTCCTCCTGCGATTCCCGTTCGGCCCAGAAGACGACCATGGTGGCGCAGTCTTCGTTGACCCGTTCCATCGTGGCGCAGTCATGTCCGACACTGACTGTCGAGCATTGCTCCAACAACAAGGCGCCGGTGCGGTCGGGTTCGAACCGCGGATGCTCGCCCCGGCGACCAAACTGCAGATTTTGATCCGGATGCTCTCGAATCTGAAGCGCATCTACGTGGGGATGCGCTCATTTCACCTCGGTCTCGCGCTGACCGAGCTGCGCCTCGCCATCGAGCCGTCCGCGCTGACTGAGCTCCGAGATCGCGGGCTTCTCGCCTATCACCTCAATGATTTCACCACCGCGCTGCGAAGCCTTGAAGCGTATCTGCGGTTCGCGTCTCGCGGAGACCCGGCGGCGGCCGGCCAGGACGAACGTGCGGAGATCTGGAAACACGTCAAGGCGCTGCGACGCCGGGTCGCGAGCCTGAATTGACGCACCGGCCTGGCGTTCGCACTCTGGTTAGCGCCCGGTGGGTCCCCTTGCTCCGGCCGTTGGCAAAGGGCCGCCACGACACCGCGCTCGAAGACCGGCTCGATTAAATTACAGAGCGCGTGATGCACGACGCGGTCGCGAAACGGCGCGGCTGAGATGAGCCCGCGCTTCGGCTCGTGGTGTAGCAAGGCCCTTCAGGGCCGCTCTGGGCTCTCAGCCCGCCGACACCCGGCATTGCGCTTGCTCTTGTTAAGACGTGTGCCCCCGAAGACCCAGACTGACCGAGCAGCAGTATCTGGGTCGGTGCCGTTATTCATTGACGCTGTGCACCTCTGGACGTCACAAAGCATTTATCGACAAGGACGCCGTCACCCTCACGCTGTCGCAAATTCTGCGAGCCGGAAAAGAGCACAGATTCGCGTTGATCGCGTACTGCTTCATGCCCGATCACGTCCACCTGCTGGTCGAAGGTTGTGCGCCACACTGCAATCTGGAGCGGTACGTCCACGCGGCCAAGCAATTCTCCGGCTTCGCATACGCGCGGCACGCGGAGCGACGACTGTGGCAACACAGCTACTTCGACCACGCGTTGCGGGGTAACGAATCGACCCAGCGCGCAGTGCGGTACATCCTGGAAAACCCCATCCGCGCTGGGTTGGTGCGGATCGTGGACGAATATCCGTTTTCAGGTTCCGAAACACTGACGTGGAAGGAGCTACTGGAGCTGGTCGGGTCTAGCGGTCAGCGGCCCTGAAGGGCCTTGCTACCGGATCGGCGCTGAAGGGCCTTGCTACGGGACCCGTCGGCCCCGGCGGCCCTGAAGGGCCTTGCTACCGGATTCGTCGGCCCCTGCGGCTTCGGGTCGACACCATCCCCCGCTTGAACGCCTGGACGATCAGAAACAGCTGGCATACGCCGCCGGGTCGCGCGCCTGAATTGATGCCACCGGTGGGTGTGCGAAGCGGAGACGGTCCGACTGAGGCTATCGGCGCCCGGCCCGACGGGTCAAGCGCTGCCACATCGACGACGTGCGCGTCGGTGACACCGAGAGTTGCCTCAGCGTGATGAGCGCCTCGCGCACCGAACCGACCACGTGAATACCGAGTCCCTCGGCTCGCGTCGTCGTCCCGGTATTTCCGCTGCGCACAACCAACATCGGTTTCGTCTTTGACTCGGCGATGACGTCGACGCAGTGCTTCCGTGTGTCGTCGACCAGCACGTCCAGTTGAAGCAGATCGGCCAGGCACCCGCGGGAACCCTGCATAACGATGACCGTGGGAAGTTCGAACCCTTGCTGAATCAGCCATCGCTGCGTCTGGCGCTGCGTGGTCTCTCCGGCCGAGTCAGGGCGCTGGGTCACAAAGAAGACATCCCAGTGATATCGCGTCGCGAGTGACTGGATCCCGCGCACCACACCGGGCTCGAGCGGATCGAGCGTGGTCCAGAAATCGGGCACCCCCGCGATGCGCCGCCAGATGTCGGACTCCTCCGCGCACCCGACCACGCACCCGACACGCACCCGACCACGCACCCGACACGCACCCGAGAGCTGTTGGACGTGGTCGCACCTGGCTCGTCGTCGGCGTTCGCGTCTGCAGCCGACCCGCCACGAGGATCATCGGCTCCGAAGAGGGCCTGCTTCGCCGCTATGTACGGCTCCTCGAGATTGGCCAACACCCCGTCAAGGTCGAACGCGACTCGCAGCGCTGTCATAGTTCGTTGTCCTGCCGGCTACCGCGAGACATCGACGCGGGTGCGATAGACGCCGCGTTCATCAGGCTGACTCTCGATCGCCACGAGGGCACCCGATGCGTACACCAGCCGACGCTCCGGCTGACCGTCCCCATCCTCGTCAAATGACGCGGTGACGACCCGCCCTCCCTCGCGCGTCTCCCACTTGTCGGGCCGACCGTCGAGGTCGAGATCCTCTTCGACCCGGACCAGCGCACCCGCCTCGTAGAACTCCCACCTGTCGACAGCCCCGTCAGCGAGCGTCGACACCTCGATACGAGCCACTTCGCCGTCGTCACCCTCGAACGCCCAGGCGTCAACCACCCCACCACCTGACCTGGAGAATCCAACCTTTTCGAGTGTCCGATCCGCTCGGTAGTACTCCCATCGGTCGACCGTCCCATCCTCGTCCTGGTCCATCTCGGTGTGCAGAACGGTGTTGCCCTCCATGTAGCTCCACGTATCAATGGTCCCGTTGTCGTCCGAGTCGAACGTGATGAGCTCCAGCCGTCCGGTCTCGACGTCATACTCCGCGTCAACCGTCCGCTCTGCCCGACGTTGCTCCGGGTCTGGCGCGCAGGAAACGCCCGCTACCAGGGCGGCCACCAGCGCGCCCGCCGACCACGGCGCGGTGATTCGCCGTGCCGCCGACCGGCTGTGGCAGGATTCGCATCCGACACCTAGCGGACGATCGCGGGCATCTCGATCGGCAGATCATCCCGATCCCCCCACTCTTTCCAGGACCCGATGTAGTTTCGTACGCGGGGATAGCCAATGAGTCGGAGAGCCAGATAACTGTGAGCGGCACGATAACCGCCCTGGCAGTAGGTCACGACCTCTTTGTCTCTGGTGACTCCCGCCTCGCTGTACATTCCATGCAACTGGTCTGCTGACTTGAACGCCCCGGTCTCATCCAGGTTCCGCGTCCACTCGATATGGACCGCCCCTGGCACCGCGCCACCCCGCTTGGCGCGCACCGTCGTCCCGCAGTACTCGCCATCTGTCCTGGTGTCGAGGACAGCGACATCCGACGTCTCCAGCCGATCGCTCAGGTCTCGCCATGTCGCAAGCCGCTCTGCGTCGGCGCCGACGACCCACCCACTGGCGCGGGGCTTGACCGCCTCCACACTCTCGAGACCACCTTCGCGCCGCCACGCCTCGACGCCCCCGTCCAGCAGACGCGCGTTGGGGTGCCCGAAGTACTCGAGAAACCAGAACGCACGCGCGGCGCGTATGCCCGACTGCTCGTCGTAGACAACAACCGGACGAGTCGGCTCGACGCCCCGCGACGCGAGCAGGTGCCCGATCATCCAGGAAAACGCGGCGAGCGGAGCCGGGCTGGTGTCAATCAAGCTGAGCCCGAACAGATCCAGATGCACGGCGCCCGGGATGTGGCCAATCGCGAACTGCTCAGCCGGTCTGAGGTCCAGCAAGACCGGTGCAGTGGGCGCGTCGATGCTGTCGGCCAGCTCGGCCGGGGCAATCAGCAGATGGGGATTCTCGTATCCCTTCGGATTGTCGTGTGGTCTCATTCGGCAAAGCCCGTTTCTGAACGAGTACTTCGGCCATTTTCGCACAAGGTGACCTGCCCGGGGGTCACCAGCGTCTCGTCGAATGCGGCTACAGAAACGCGTATCTGAGTACGAACAGCACGGCAAAGACGTAGACGAGCCCGTGCGCTTCGCCCGCCCGCCCGGTTGCGATCTTGAGCAGTGCGTAGGAGATGAAACCGAATGCGATCCCGTCCGTGATACTCACGGCCAACGGCATGATGGTCAGCGTCAGGAACGCTGGTAGGGCCTCGGTCGGGTCATCCCACTGAATGTGCCGCACCCCCTTGGCCATCATTGCGCCAACCAAGATCAGCGCAGGCGCCACGGTCGGGTAGAGCGTGACCCCACCGCCTGCATCGTAGCCGCCACCAATCATGCTCACCAGCGGCGAGAAAAACAGCGACAAGAGGAACAGCGCGGCGATGACGACGGCCGTCAACCCCGTGCGCCCGCCGGCCGAAACCCCGGTAGCACTCTCTACGTAGGCCGTGACCGTGGACGTGCCGAGGGTGGCTCCGATCACGGTGCCCGCCGCGTCAGCGAGCAACGCGCCCCGCGCCCGCGGCAACGTACCGTCGCGCATCAGCCCTGCCTGCTCGCCAACCGCGACGAGCGTCCCGACCGAGTCGAACAACGCCAAGAAGAAGAACACGAAGATCACGGAAGCGAATTCCAGGCGAAGCGCGCCAAAGACGTCGAGCTGACCGAGCGTGGGCAGGATCGAGGGTGGAAGCGCGGCCACACCCTGAAAACTCGTGAGTCCGCAGGCCCATGCCGCGGCCGTGGCGACCCCGATGCCGACCAGAATCGCGCCCTTCATCCCTCGCGCCCACAGCACTGAGGCCACGACCAACCCGAGCAGCGCGATCAGGACCGGAGGTGTGCGCAAGTCGCCGAGGGCCACCAGCGTGCCGGGCGAGGCGACGACGATGCCCGCCCACTGCAGCCCGATCGTCGTGATGAGGAGACCGATGCCGGTCGCCATCGCGTGCTTCAGCGAATCCGGAATGGCGACGATCAGCCGCTCCCTGAGCCCGAACCCAGCGGTCACGATGAAAAGCAGACCGGCAATCGCCACCCCACCCAGCGCCACCTGCCAGGGCACTTCCATGGCCACCACGACCGTGAACGCGAAATAGACGTTGTGGCCCATCGCGGGAGCGACCGCAATGGGGTAGTTGGCCAAGCCCGCCATCAGGAGGGTAGCCGCGGCCGAGGCGAGACACGTGGCCACGAAGACGGCTCCGAGGTCGAGCCCGATCGAGCTCATGAGTGCCGGCTGCACGAAGAGGATATAGGCCAGCGTGACGAAGGTCGTCACGCCGGCCAAGATCTCGGTCCGCGGGGTGGTCCCGTGCTCGGACAAGTGAAACCAGCGCTCGAGCACGCCGGCGGTCACATGAGCGTCCATTCGTCCTCGTCCTTGTTCTCCCGCACCCGCCCCTCGTCACGCAGCTTGATCAGATGCGCGAGACACGCTCTCGCGGGCGAGCACAAGGAGTTCCGGCTTGAGGCCCTGATACAGACGCTCCACTATCGCATCCGGCAGTCGTGCGCCGGCCCGCATCGCGTCGACGACCTGGCCCTCCCGCCGTTGCCGGTGTGCGATGTATCCGTCGATGACCTGTCCCGGGTCGTCGATGACGGGCCCGTGGGCCGGCAGCATGCGCGCCGGCCGCAGGTCACGGATCCTCCGAAGCGAATCGAGGTACAGGGCCAGGCTTCCCCCACGTGAACTGGGGATGACGACCGAGCTCCCGAGTATCACCAGGTCGGCGGAAAACAGCGTGCCATCCGTCTCGTCGAAGAAACACAGGTGATCCGGCGCATGACCCGGGGTATGCACGGCTCTCAGCACCCCGCTCCCGGCCGGGATGAGGTCGCCATCCGCGATGGACCGGAATTCAACCGACTGTCGGCTGTCGCGCTCAGGCCACGGCATCTTGCAGAACGCGGCCGCGGGCCACCGCGCCGCAATCGGGTCGCAGCCGTCGGCATGATCGGGGTGGGCGTGGGTCACCAACACCTGTGCGAGCGAGGCTGCGTCGAGTGCGCTAGCGAGCGCGTCGAGATGCGAGGCATTGCCGGTAGCCGCGTCTATCAGGGTCGGCGTTTCCCCCGAAATGAGATAGGTGTTGTTGCCGGCGCCGGTGTACGGCCCTGGGTTGTCGCCGGTTACGAGTGTGATGTGCACGGAAGGCCTGAGGGGATGTCTTGGACGAAGCGGCGAAAACGATGACAATTATACGCGTGCCTGATCTCCCAGAAGAGTCGTTTACGGAAGACGAGCGGCGTGCGCTGACGCCGTATTTCACCAACCTCGACCGGCCGGTCTTTGCCCTACGCAACCTCCCGGAAGTGGTCAAGGGCGCGTTGTTCGCCAGATACTCGCGCTCGGCCAAGACGATGCGTCGGCTATTTCTCGACGAATTCCTGAACACCGCGAACGGCGACGCCAGCCAGATCGAGGTCGGCACCGACCGGGCCGACCGGCTCTACGGACGTATGTTCGACGAGTATGGCGACGACTCGGTCGCCCAGCTGGGCGGCGCGCACCTGGCCTGCGAGGGGGCGTCGAACGTCTTGACCAAGATCCTCGAGCGCGGCCGTCTCATGGCCTATCTGGAGCAGTCGACCCGGTATGTGCCCTACACCGGTCGCCCCGGAGGCCACTGGAAGTATCTGACTCCCCCGGAGCTGAACCAACACCCACTGCGGGACCGGTATCAGGCGACACTCGACGACGCATTCCAGACCTACAGCAACTGGATCGAGCCGGCCCAGGACTACTACCGGCAGCGGCACCCGCAGTCGCCGACTGATTCAGACGGGGTATACCGCGCCGCCATCCGCGCCAAGGCGTTGGACACGCTGCGCGGCCTCCTCCCGGCCGCCACTCGCTCGAACGTCGGCATCTTCGGCACGGGTCAGGCCTTCGAACAACTGTTGCTGCGCCTGCGCGCCCACCCGCTCGCCGAAGCGCGTGACTGCGCGGACCTGATGCTCCCGGAGCTCCGCCTGATCATTCCCGCGTTCCTGACGCGAGTCGACCGAGAGGACCGTGGGGTTCGCTGGAGCCGCTACCTGACCGCTACGCGGAGTGCTACCCGTGTCATCGCGGACCAGCTCCTGAATCAGGTGGATCCCGTCCCCACCCCGGAAGTAGCGCTCACGGAGTTCGACCCCGACGGCGAGGTCAAGGTGGTCGCCGCCGCCCTATACGAATCGTCCCGGCTGTCGGAGAGCCAGTTGCTGGACACGGCGCGGAAAATGGGCGCCGACGACAGGGCGGCGGTGCTGCGCGCGTACGTGGGTACCCGAACCAACCGCCGTCATCGACCTGGCCGAGCCTTCGAGCGAACAACCTACTCGTTCGAGATGCTGTCGGACTACGGTGCCTTCCGCGACCTGCAACGCCACCGTCTCCTCACCATTGAGTGGCAGGAATTGACGGCAGAGCACGGCTACACGGAGCCCGCCGCGATCGAGGAGATCGGAGCCGGCGACGACTGGCGGCGGGTCATGGACCGAACGCGTGCGATGCATCAGGCCCTGCGCGACGAGTCCACGACGCTGGCGCAGTACGCCGTCCCGATGGCCTACCGTATCCGATACCGCATGCAGATGAATGCTCGCGAAGCGATGCACGTGATCGAGCTGCGGACCGCGCCCCAGGGCCACCCAGCCTATCGCCGGGTCTGCCAGCGCATGCACCGCCTCATCGCGGAAGAGGCCGGCCACCAGGCGATTGCGGATGCGATGGCGTTCGCCGACCACTCGGCCGTTGCCCTTGAACGGCTGGGGGCGGAACGACGCTCAGCGCAGCGGCGAGAGGCACAACCGAACGGCGACTAGCGCTACTCCTCGCTACTCGACCAGAATCGGGAATACTCGTCCAGGAACGTCAGGCTCTCGAAAGAGGTCATCCGGTCAAAAAACAGCACGCCGTCCAGATGGTCCGTCTCGTGCTGTATCACCCTGGCCGGAAAGCCGTTCGCCGTCATCGAAATCGGTTTCCCGTGGCGATCAAGCGCTCGGATACGGATGTCCACCGCTCGGGACACGCGTCCCCGAATGTCAGGAATGCTGAGACACCCTTCCCAGTCCTCCTCGACCGCCGACCCGACCTGGCTCACCTCTGGGTTGATGATGACGACCGGTGACATCGTGCTTTCGTCGTCGTCGACGCCGGCCACGAACAACCGGATGCCCTCGTGAACTTGCGGGCCCGCCAGACCGATTCCCTGGCTGTCGTGCATCGTCTCGAACATGTCGTCGATGAGCCGCTGAATCCGAGGCGACCCGATTTCGGCGCCGTCCAGCGGGCGAGCTCGCTCCCGAAGCACCGGATGCCCCATACGCGCGACCTTTAAAATGGCCATAGATCCGAATTATACGTGAGGACCCTGGGTCACAATACGTTGGAACGAGTGACCCTGGCGGCGCCTGGGACGCAGCCTAGCGGGAGTATGCTAGCAGCCCGTGGCCACAGTGCCACGTCGCACCGAGATCAGCGCTGGACCCCAACATGCAACTTCACGACAAGGACGGAAACTATCGTTATTGTCCGACCTGCGGCCACAACCTCGAGTCTCGTCAGCTGAAGGCTGGAGACCCGAAGCGCCTCGTGTGCAAGGAGTGCGGGTTCATCCTGTACTTGGACCCCAAGGTCGCGGTCGGCACCATCATCGCCATGCCGGACCGACGTATCGTGCTGGTACGTCGAGCCATTGAGCCGGGATACGGGCGGTGGGTATTTCCTGGCGGGTATGTGGACCGCGGGGAGGTCGTCAGTGTCGCCGCGCTCCGGGAAGCTCGTGAAGAGGCGGGGATCGCGATCCGCCTTGAGGGACTTGTCAGTATCTATTCATACCCTGGACGACCGCCGGTGATCATTGTCTACGCCGCCACGGCAACCTCCACTGAACTGCAGCACGATGAAGAAAGTCTCGAAATTGGGACGTTCAGCCAGGACGAGATTCCCTGGGACGACTTGGCGTTCCGCAGCACCCACGAGGCGCTACAGGACTACTACGCTGGTGTCCTGCATCCACATTGTCGGTAGCGGAGCCTGGCCGCCCGAGGCAAGAGGACTACTTGGCGGGGAATGTGAATTCCCGCCGCACGGCTGACGCGACGGCCTCGTCCACAAGGGGATCAACCCCCAGCGCCTGCTCGGCCGCCTCCACCTGTCGCTCTCTGGCCTTGGTGGCCGGATGTTTCGGTGTGAAGAGCGTGCAACAGTCCTCGTCGGGGATGATCGAGATCTCGTAGGTGCCGATCTCACGTGCCTCTCGGATAATCTCCTCCTTATCCATCCCCACCAGCGGCCGAAGCACCGGCATGGACGTGACCGAATCGATGACGGACATGTTCTCAAGGGTTTGCGACGCAACCTGACCGACGGCTTCGCCAGTGACGAGTGCCATCGCGCCGCTCGCACGACCGATCCGCTCGGCAATACGCATCATCAACCGCCGGTACACGACGACTCGTAACGGAGCCGGCACTGCCAGCACGACCTGACGCTGAATGTCGCCAAAGGCCACGACATAGAGCCGTGTATCCAATTGACTGCGGGTGAGACGTTCCGCGATCTCAGCCACCTTGTCCTGCGAGGTGTGGGACAGAATCGGATAGCTGTGGAAGTGGATCAGCCGCACGCGACATCCACGTTTGACCATCCGGTAGGCCGCCACGGGCGAATCGATCCCACCCGAGAGCAGGCAGGCGACCCGACCGCTGACGCCGCTGGGCAACCCGCCGGCGCCCGGCTCCTTGCGAAGGTAGCAGAAGGCCTCGTCGGTCAGGGTTTCCACGCGCACTGTCAATTCCGGTCGCTCAAGATCCACCCGCCATCCGCGGGCCGCCTTGATTCGACCACCCAGTTGACGCTCGATTTCCGGAGACCTCAGCGGGAAACGTTTGTCAGCTCGCTTGGCGGTGACCCGGAAGCTCTCCACTTCCACATCGGCCAACTCGGCCAACGCCGTCTCGGCAATGACGTCGAAGTCGCACTTCGACCTCACCGCCTTTGAGAAATTGGCGATACCCGGCAACCGAGACAACCGCTCGCGCACCTCGTCCCAGTGCTCATCTGACTCGTACTGCACCTCGATTCGCCCCATGAGAGACCGAATCCGGAGAACGCCGAGGTCCGCGGTCGCCGACCTGATATTGCTCACAAGCCGCTCCACGAACCATGGGCGGTTACGTCCCTTGAGGGCGATCTCCTGGTAGTGCACGATCACGGACTGCATGGTGTCTCCTGGATGACGGCGATCTCGATCGTAGCGGGTACTCAGAACCCGATCCAATCGTCTGACAACCGGGCGAGTGGCGACGTCTGAGCTCAACCCCCACGGTGCCTGTATACTCCGGCGTCTCGACTGGATCGAGGCCGTGCCTCACACGCGGTAACCTAATATCGAAACATGCGCGACCTTATCGCCGGACTCATCGCGCTCGGTCTGTTCGTTTTCGCGCTCCGCTTGGCGTCGACTCTCCGATTCCATCGTCGGGACCGCGAACGAGAGCGCGACGAATTGTCGGCCGCCGGGCGCTCCGTGCTGGCCGAGATTCCCACACGCGACGGCCTCGAATTATTCGTGGCCGACGACGCTCACTTCTTCTGGCAGAACACGACGATTGCGAAAGACCGTATCGGACTGGTCCGCGTGCTCATCAACGGCACACCGCTCGCCTCGTATTCCGCTCAGCGTTTCGCCGCGGACGACCCGGGGGACTCGGGCTCATTCACGGACCGCCCAGAGGGCATCGCCCATGACCGATGGGATGTGCTGATTCGCGCAGACGCTGACACGTTGGTCGAATGTGGGAGCGTCCGAGAGCGGGTCTCCCAGGCGCTAGCGCGCCGCGTGTTCGACGCAGTCAGAGACGACATGGAGCGCCGCGACAGCCACAAGAAGGACCGCGACAGCCAGGCGCAGACGGGCAGTTCGCCGGCGTAGGGAACCGCACCAACACCGAACCGCAGGAGGGCCACGTCAGAGCCGCAACTACCACTCCTGCTCTGCCACACCTGCCCTCATGTTGACGACTCGCGCCAGCACAAACAGCAGATCAGACAACCGATTCAAATACGCGATGACCGTCGCGTCGACTGCCCCCGCCCCCAGCCCGGCCACTCGCCGCTCGGCGCGACGGCAGACCGCCCGGGCGAGATGCACCGTCGACGCGATCGGATGCCCCCCGGGCAAGATGAATCGCTGCAACGGCGGGAGTTCCGTTTCCAAACGGTCGATCCACCCTTCAAGCCCTAGAACGTCTGCCTCTGTCGCCGTCACCTTTGCATGCCGACTGCCACGAGTCGATGGATCGGCGAGCGAGGCCCCTAGCGAAAACAGACAACGTTGGACCCCCACCAGCAATTCGGCCAGATCACGGTCGATCCCCGCGCTGAGGACGGCTCCCAGGCACGCGTTCAACTCATCGACTTCACCGTAGGCATCCACCCGCGGCTCGGCCTTCGACACCCGCTGCCCGTCGAGCAAACCGGTCTCGCCCGCGTCGCCGGTGCGAGTGTAAATCTTCACCGGTCGATTATAGTGCTCCGGTCATGTCGCCACCCCTGAACTCCGACACGTCGAAGACGCCACGCTACACGCTCCCGGACACAGCGATGCGTCGCAGGTTTCGCCGGCGTCTGCTCGGCTGGTATGGCAAGCACGCCCGGGACTTGCCGTGGCGGCACACGCGAGACCCATACCGGATCCTCGTCTCGGAGATGATGCTGCAGCAAACGCAGGTAGATCGAGTGTTGCCGAAATACGAGGAATGGATTCAGAAGTATCCCTCGCTGAAGGCTCTCGCCTCGGCACGGCCCGCCGACGTGGTTCGGACGTGGCGCCCCCTTGGCTACAACGCGCGCCCACGGAGGCTGCACTCCATCGCTCGCGAAGTCATGAGCCAGTACGGCGGGGAGCTTCCGTCGGACGAACCGACGCTCCGTTCATTCAAGGGAATCGGTGCCTATACCGCGGGCGCGGTGCAGAGCTTCGCGTTCGGCCGCCGCGCTGCGATCGTGGACACGAACGTGGCCAGAGTCCTGTTTCGTGTCTTTGTCGGTCGCGGCGATCGCAAGTCCAGCTTACTCAAGAAACATCTGTGGTCGCTGTCGGCCGCGCTGCTACCCAGGCGCAATGTGTTCGACTTCAACCAGGCGCTGATGGACATTGGCGCCACGGTCTGCGTGGCCCGGCGTCCCCGGTGTCCAGACTGCCCGATGAGCCCAATCTGCGCGGCGTACCCGTTCGACCCCGATCTGGAGCACGGAAGCTAGTGGGTGCCAAACGGGACGAAACGCTGGTGGTCGTGGTGGCCGCGGTCATCGAGCGAGCGGACCGGATTCTGGTGACGGAGCGTCAACCTGGTACCCACCTCAGCGGATACTGGGAATTCCCCGGCGGGAAGATCGAACCTGGAGAGACACACGTCGAGTGCCTGGAACGGGAGATACGGGAAGAGTTGGGCGTCGTCTCCGAGGTGGGACCCGAGTTGCTGTCAACCCGATTTGAGTACCCGGGTCGCACAGTGGAGCTACATTTTCGACGATGTGTGCTCCGCGGAGAACCGACCCCGATGCTCGGGCAACGTATGGAATGGGTGCCACGCGACCAGCTGCACGCCCTCCTGTTCCCACCGGCAGATCGAGAACTCATCGACCTGCTCGCCCCGCCTGAGTCGAACACGGAAGCCGGCTGACCACCGCTTCGCATCGACGCGCCACGGAACACGCGGAACGCTGGCAACCTTGGATGGGCGCTATCCGCCGGCGGCTGGCATCGACAGGAAGGGCGTCTCAGCCACGGTGGCGGAATCTCCGAGCTGAGGCTCACGCACCGTCAACGTCGTCCCCACGGCGGCAAGGTCCCGCTTCACATAGCCCAACCCGATCGGCCTACGCAGCGCCGGTGACCAGGCGGCACTGGTCACGGCGCCAACTGGCGCCCCGTCCTCGCCGGCGCCCAGCACGGTGCCAGGCAACGGAGGTGCGCTAGCTGGCTCGAAGCAAAGGCCAACCAGGCGGCGCGCGACGCGACCCTTCCCGCGATGAAGGATTCGCACGATCACTTCCTGACCAACGTAGCAGCCCTTGGTCATCGAGATGGCCCGCTCTTCGACACCGGCCTCCAGAGGAATGGTCTCAGAATCAAGGTCAGCAGGAAATGCGGGCCGGCCGGCCTCGATCCGGAGCAGGTCGAAGGTCGGGGCATCCAGTTCGACCGCGCCGCCTGCGACCAGCGCATCTCGCAACGCAGCCGCACTCGCCGACTCGACATAGAGCACGAACCCCACCTCTCCGATCTCACCGCTGCGGGCGGCAACGACGGTCGCCCCCGAAAACTGACCAGACCTGTGGTGGCACTCCGGGAGGGCGGTCAGCTCGGCCGTGGTCGTAAGACCTCCCGCGCTTCCGAGCCCCGGCTGCACGACGGCGCAGACCAGGCGGGCTGCCTCGGGACCATGGACGCCGAAGGCGGCCCAAGTCGACGTGCGGTCATCGACGGTCACGTCCTCCGTGAACACGAACTCGCGCAGCCGTTCGTCGAGCGCGGCCGTGACTGTTGGGTGTAAATCAAGAAGGAGTGCGTCGCTCAGACACAAAATCTGGGCATCGCCCTCGACTCGCCCCTGAGGCGTGAGGAACAGGCCGTAGCACCCCTCACCCGTCGAGAGCGCTTCGACGTCGTTGGTCTGCAGTCCCTGCAGATACGACGCGCGGTCGGCACCGTGGACCGCGAGCCTCCCGCGAGCCGACAAATCGATCAGGACCGCGGAGCGGCGGGCGGCAGCGTAGGCGGTTGGTATGTCCATGGGAATACGGCGTGACGTGGGGTGCGAGCAATCGAGATGATATGCTCATGTCCGTGCGCGCCTCCGCGTATTGTAACCTCGCGGCGCTGCTTCTGCTGGGGCCATCGGCGGCTGCGCAAACGCCCCCGATCCAGCCCGAGGCGGCCACCTTCAGCGTGTTTGTCGGTTCGACACCGGTCGGATTCGAACGAGTTGAACTCCTCCGTGACGAGGATGGTTGGACCATTCGCTCGCGGGGCAATCTCGCCGATCCAATCAATCTTCAGAACCAGCTCTTCCAAATAGAGTACGACGAGCAGTGGCACCCTCGGTCTCTCAGCATCCAGGGCGTCAGGCGCGATGTTCCATTTGTGCTGCAAACCACTTTTGACACGACCGGCGCCACGACCCTAATGGATCAGGCTGGCCAGCAGACCGGCCTGACGCAACCCACCCCAGCGGATGCGGTCGTGCTGCCAGAGTATTTCTTCGCCGCCTACGAGGCACTCGCGGCCCGTCTGGCGGGCGCGGCCGTTGGCGACGAATTTTCCGTCTTCGTACCGCCGAGTGGCACCGCGATGGTCAGGCTCGACTCCGTCTCCACGAGCCAGATCGAAACGCCGTCCGCAGTGATCGACGCTCGTATCCATACACTCTTGTTCGAGCAAGGCGGACCAACGACACCGGTGACCGTCTGGACTGACGAACACCGACGTCTGATACGCCTGTCAATTCCAGTCGCCGGACTGGAGGTCGCACGCGAGGATGTGGCTTCGGTCTCCGCTCGTGTCAGACGAGTCAGCCATGCTGGTGACAACGACACCCGCATCCGATTGGAGGGCTTCGCGTTGGCGGTCACGACCACGATACCGGTTGACCGCCCGCGACCAGAGTCCGGCTGGCCGGCGGTGCTGCTGGTGCCCAGTTCGACCGCCACCGACCGCGACGGCAGCGTGTCCGGCGTCCCCGTCATGGGTCAGATAGCGAACGCGCTCGCCGACGCCGGCTACTTGACGGTTCGTTACGACAGACGCGGGAGCGGCCAGAGCGGCGGGCGCAGCGAGTCAGCAACCGTGGAAACCCACGCCGGCGATGCAAGAGCCTTGGTGCGTCACCTCGACAAACGGGAAGATGTCGACAAGGACCGCATTACCGTACTCGGGCACGGCGACGGCGGGTGGGCCGCCATGATTGCGGCCCGCAGAGAGCGACGGGCGGACAACCTGGTGCTGGTGGGCACACCCGCCGGGACCGGCGCCGATTGGATTCTGGAACAGCAACGAGCCGCCCTCGACCGACTCGGGTCGTCCGAGGCGGAGCGCGCCGAGAACATCCGACTCCAACAACGGATTCACGACGCGATCATGAACGACCGTCCCTGGACCGACGTGCCAGAAGCGATGCGCGCCCAGGCCGACACCCCGTGGTTCCGTAGCTTTCTGGAGTTCGAGGTAGCCGACACCCTGCGACGAACCCGGCAACCGCTGCTCATCGTGAGAGGCTCGCTCGACGAGCAAGTTGGCCCGGAGCATGCGGCGGCGCTCCAGGCGACGGCGCAGACGCGCAGAGAGGAGGCCACGGTGGAGCTACTCACGTTGGATGACCTCGACCATCGCCTCGTCGAGACGGTGTCGGTCGACCAGCCCACCTATGGCAACCTTTCAGCCGGCTCGGTGAGTCGGACGTTCACCACCGCACTGACCAACTGGCTGCAGAGGGCGCGCTAAGGATGTGGATATTACGTTCGGATGAGCAGGCGGAGGGCGGTCCGTATCAATTCAGGATGACCACCGGGCGGGTCCGCACCGTCGGACGCGGAGCGCGCGCCGACTTCGTCCTAGACGCCGCCCTGGTGTCCAGGCTCCACTGTCGATTGCTCGTTCAGGACGATGCGCTCATTGTCGAGAACCTCGGCAGCACCAACGGCACGTATGTCAACGACAAGCCGGTTGACCGAGCGACGCTTCGCGCCGGTGACAGACTGCGCACGGGCCGCGTGGAACTGACCGTCTGTACCGAGTAACCTGATCTACGTCACAGGTCACACCCCGGCTCCGGTCCTGCGGAGCCCCGCGGGTCAAGACACGAACGCGAACCACAGGGCGGTCGCGAGAGCGGCGACCGCTATCAGCGAGGCAACGCGTCTGGGCCACTTGGGAGGTGGTTGAGGCGCGGCGGCTACGAGGGTCGGCGGCTCTCGATCGCCGCTTCGCACATCCAGAATCGCCGCGAGACTTCTCAGTTCAGCCGCCAACGGCGCGGCACTCTGATAGCGGTCCACCACGCGACGCGCCGTGGCGCGTCCGACGATGGCGTCGAGCTCAAGCGGCACGTCTGCATTGACGCGGCTCGGCTTCGTCGTGTCGGCGCCGCCGACCAGTGGTCGGCCGGTCAGCATCTCGTGCAACACCAGACCCAGCGCAAAGACGTCGGCCCGAGCGTCCAAGGGCTCACCGCCGCGTTGCTCGGGAGACTGATACGACGCCGCTTCCGTGCCGCTTACGTCGGCAGGCGCAGACCCACTCGCGGGCCGAGCGATCGTGTTGGACCGCGCCCCGATGCCCACGTCCAGGAGTTTGCCCTGTCCGCGGCGGCTCAGCTTGATCGTGGCCGGCCTGACGTCGAGATGCAGGATGCCTGCCCCATGCAAGGCGGTTAGCGCGTCGGCTATCTGAATCCCCAGGTCCACGGCCTGACGAACACCGAGCGGCTGTCCCCCCTGCGCTTCATCAAGCGTCTGCCCCGGCACGAACTCGAATACCAAAAAGAGCTCGTCCGGGCCATCTGCCACCTCAAACAGCGTCGCTACATTGGCATGCGACACCACCGTCGCCGCCCGCGCTCGATTGACGAACCCGGCACGGGCCGCGAAATCACGTCCCACCGGCTCGTACGCGTCCCTCACGAGCACAGGACCGTGTCGCGCGCTCGATAGACTTTCCCAAGCCTCCCGTCGCCAATCTCCTCCAGCAACGTGTAGTGGCCGAGCTGCGGTGGCGGAGTTGGCCTGTCCTGGTTCGCAGTCACGGTGTTACTTTC
This sequence comes from Vicinamibacterales bacterium, assembly GCA_937766455.1. Classification (GTDB taxonomy): domain Bacteria; phylum Acidobacteriota; class Vicinamibacteria; order Vicinamibacterales; family UBA8438; genus UBA8438. Next base: position 51,104 of record CALLXD010000021.1, read on the forward strand.
GAGGCGTCGACGGACGGAGTTCAACGCGGCTCGGCAGGCTTCTCGGCGGATGTCGTAGTAGGTCGACGACCGTCTGCGCAACATCGCCTGCGGCGAGCTTCCAACTAGCGTCGGCCCCGGGGGCACTCCGGCTGAATCCGGTATCGACCGAGCCGGGGAGCACACAGCTCACACGAATCCGGTCGCGACGAACCTCTTGCATCAGTGTCTCGGTGAGCGCGTTGAGGGCGGCTTTTGAGGCACAGTATGCGCCGCCTCCCGCGAACGGGTGCTGACTCGCGAGACTGCTGACATTGATGATCCAGCCCTGACCGCCGGCGCGCATGACGGGGATGGCAGCTCGGCAGCAGTAAAAGACCCCCGACAGGTTCGTGGCAAGCGTCTGGTGCCAGTCTTCATCCGTCAGCTCAGCCAACGGCGCGAAACGAGCTATGCCAGCATTGTTGATGAGGATGTCCAACCCGCCCAGTTGGTCCACAGCCGCGTCAACGAGACGCCGGGCCTGCTCCGGTACGCCAACATCAATCGTCGCTGAGGCGACGAGGCCAGAAGCACCGCGGCTGTCGTCAGCTCGCAACAGGTCAACGGCCTGGCCGAGCGCTTCCGCAGAACGCCCGCATATGAGTACGTTGGCGCCGGCCGACCGAAGCGCCGCGGCGGTCGCAAAGCCGATTCCCCGGGACCCGCCGGTCACGACAGCCGTCCGCCCCTCCAGCTCGAGTACATTTGCCATCAGCCTGATATCTTATGGACGGTTGCGCCCACGTGGCAAGATGCCGCGGACTGCCTCATCTACGACTGCTCGGACCAGACATGACAATGAAAGTATCAGGATCGCCCTCGATTACCTGCTTGCTCACCCGCTCCTGACATGTCCACTGTCGCCATCTTGGGAGCGGGTACGCTCGGCGGCGCGTTGGCCCATACGCTGGCCGGCCGCAACTGTGTCCGTACGATTCGCCTGATCGATACCGCGGCGGGGGTCGCCAGCGGGAAGGCGCTCGATATCACCCAAGCGGGACCGGTGGAGAGATTCGACACGCGAGTCACGGCGACCGAGCATCTCGACGCGGTCATCGGCGCCGCAGTCGTGGTGCTCGCCGGACCCGCGGACACGCCGGACGATGATTGGCAGGGTGAGACGGCGGGCGCAGTCCTGGCCCAGGTGGTCGCATTGAACCACCGAGCTCCCATCGTTTGCGTCGGAGCGTCGCACGCTTCGATGGTCGAACTGGCCGTCGGACAGCTCGGGATCGACAGACAGAAAATCATGGGAACCGCTCCCAGCGCGCTCGTCTCAGGGCTCCGCGCGCTGATCGCTCTGGAGGCGGACGCGTCGCCGGCCGAGGTGCTCGTCAACCTCGTGGGAATGCCACCGAGCCACCCGGTCGTGACCTGGAGCAGCGCCACCATCGGCGGGTACCCCTTGGAGGATCGACTCTCACCGTTGCAGCAGGCTCGGCTCGATCGGTCCCTAGGGCAACTATGGCCACCTGGGCCCTACACGCTGGCGTCGGCCGGGGCCCAGCTCATTGCGGCGATGCTGACCGGTGGCTCCAGGCGTGGCTTTACCTGTTTCGTCGGTGACAATCGAAGCGGGGCGGCCGGAATCCAATCGGCCGGTGTGACCGTGAACCCAAGCGGTGTCGAGGCCGTACTGCCGCCCCGACTGAGCCGCCTCGAACAGGTGCAACTCGACAACGCACTGGGCCGACGCTGAATCTCTCCCGCGAGGGGTCGGGGGCTGGTCAGGCGGCGGATCGCATCGCCAGTCCGGCGGCAAACTCGCCAAGTTGCCCCCGAAGCATCAGCCGGCCGCGATGGAGGCGCGACTTCAGGGTCTGGGTCTTCACACCCATGGCGGCGCTGGCCTCTTCGGTCGACAGACCTTGTATATCCCGCAGCAAGACCGCCACCCGATAGATCTCCGGCAGTTGCGACAGCGCCGAGACGAGACGCGTCCGCATTTCACTCCGGAGCAGCCGATCATCGGCAAGGTCCGACCAGTCGGCCACATCTCGCGCACCGGCTGAATCTCCATCGCCCCCACTCCAGCGGGTCCTGAGACACTTCCGCCGGTCGTCGGAACTTGAGAGTGCGAAGCCGGGACATGGCGGTGTTGAACGTGATCCGGTAGATCCATGACGAAAGCGCCGCATCGCCACGAAAGGCGTCGATTTTCTGGAACACACGCAGCAGGACGTCCTGCGTGACTTCTTCGGCGTCCTCGCGGTTCTTCATATAGCGAAACGCCAGCTGGAAGACTCGTCCTCCGTAATTCGCGTGCAATTCCGGCATCGCCGACGAGTCGCCGTCCTTGAGCCGCTTCACCAGCTGCTGATCGTCTGTCTTGTGCTGCATCGTGTGCCTCCGTCTCTCATCCACTTAGAACACGGAAAGCGGCTGCTTTATTCCCGGTTCAGAAGACGACGCGTCGGCCAAACACATGCGCGAACTCGACAACGAGAGCCTCCTCGACCTCCGCCCGGGTCGGCGGTGTCTCGAGGAGACGCTCCAGCGATGTCACGCCCCCGTCCCTCCAGACCGCACGGCACGATGAAGCGAAAATGGTCAAGATTGGTGGACACGTTGAACGCAAATCCATGGCTGGTGACCCAGCGCGACAGACGCACGCCGATGGCGCCGAGCTTGTCGTTGCCGACCCACACGCCGGTCATCCCAGGCACACGTCCAGCCTCCACCCCGAAGCTGGCGGCAGTGCGAATGAGTACCTCTTCAAGGTCAGCGACATATCGGTGGACGTCGCAGCGATCGGGCTTCAAGCTGAGCACGGGGTACCCCACAAGCTGCCCAGGACCGTGGTAGGTGATGTCGCCGCCCCGGGCCACGTCGTGCACCTCAATCCCTTCATCCCGCAGCGTGGCCCGCGACGCGAGCAGATGATGTGGATGCGCCCGGCCACGGACGCCGATTGTAATGACGGCGGGATGCTCCAGCAGCAGCAGATGGTCTGGCGTGTCACCGGCCTGACGTGCCGCCACCAGGTCGCGCTGGCGGTCGAGGGCGAGCGGGTAGGACACGACGCCGAGCGAACACACGACCAACCGTGGCCGGTGCGAGGCAGCGGCAACCGGGGAGGCCACCTGGTCAGCGCTCACTCGGGGACCCACACAAGGGCCCTCTCAGAGAGACCGCTCTTCCAATGTGTCGCGCAGATGAGCCATGAAGTGATCCGCGACGGCACCATCGATGAGACGGTGGTCGAATCCCAACGTGAGGTAGGACCGCAACCGGGCCACGACTGCATCATCGACCACTACCGGGCGCTTCTCGATCACCCCCACGCAAAGAATCGCGGACTGGGGCTGGTTGATGATCGGCAGTCCGAAGACAGACCCGAAGACGCCGGGGTTCGTGATCGTGAACGTGCCGCCCTCGACCTCCTCCGGAGACAGCTGCTTCGTTCGCGCCCGCGTCGACAGATCAGCGATGGCCGCGTCAATGTCCTCGACAGACAGGGATTCGACACCCTTGATGACGGGCACGATGAGACCCCACTCGAGGGCAACCGCAATTCCCAGATTGACTCGCCCCGGATGGACGACACGGTCGCCGTTCAGAGACGCATTGACGACGGGAGTCGCAACCAGCGCATCGGACACCGCCTTCGCGATGTAGGCGAGGTACCCCGCGGTGCGCGTCGCGCCGCTGGCTGACGCACGCCGCGCCGCGATTCGGGAAAAGTCGACGTCAAAGACCGTGTGCACATGCGCCGCGGTCCGACGGCTGGCCACCATCCGCTCGGCAATACGACGCCGCATGACACTCAGTGGCTCTGTGTGCTCACCGACCGGAGGCTCCGCCTCGGCGCCGCCGTCCGAGTCCGAGGTCCCAGACTCGCGATGGGCCACGTAGGCCAGCACATCAGCTCTGGTCACCCGGCCGCCCTCACCCGAACCGGTCACACACGCCGGATCGATACTATGTTCCGCGGCAAGTCGCCGCACGAGCGGAGAGAGATGGCGAGTCGACGCGACGGGGCGAGAGCGCGGCCGCGTCACCGCGGGCCCAGGAGCATCATCCTCCACGGGCGCGCTTGGCGACGCTACCGCAACCGGAGGTTGCTCCGTTGAAGGCGCTTCGCCCTCGTGTCCGATGACCGCGACGATCGAATTGACCGGTACGGTCTCGCCGACCTCGGCGCGGATATGAGCCAGCACCCCCGGCCACGGGGGACGGTATTTCAGCGTCCACCTTGTCGGTGGAGATCTCGAACAGCGGTTCGTCGCGCTCAACCGAGTCTCCGACGTTCTTTACCCATCGAACAATCGTACCCTCGGCGATGGACTCACCCATCTGCGGCATCAGGACGTCGGTTGGCATCTAATCGTATCCGTGGCAACGCTGCGGACCACCCATTGATGGCCCTCACCGGGGGAGGCGACCCGGCAGTCCAACGTGCCCCCAAATTATTCCACGAACGACGCGCACGAGCCCACACCCTCTCTTGCCTCGGGCCCCCCACCGCCCTCTACAATCCAGTCTCTCCCGTGATCCTGTTCAAAATAGTTGCCATCTCTAGACGTCGCGGTCTCTGGCTGGCCGTGCATGAGGAGCGGGTGCTGAGGTGATGAGCCCAATCGCAAAGACGGTGCTGGTCGTCGACGACGACGAGGGCATGCGCGACACGCTGACGGCAATCCTCAGGCGCAGCTACCGCGTGCTGACGGCGCCGACCGGCGAGGAGGGGCTGGCGGTCATCAAGCGAGAAGAGGTCGACTTGGTCTTGCTCGATGTCCGGTTGCCCGGCATCAGCGGCCTAGACCTGCTCACCATTGTTCGAGAGAACTACAGTCTCATCGAGGTCATCATGGTCTCGGCGGTCAGTGAAGTAGAAGTGGCCGTCGCGGCGATGAAACAGGGCGCCTACCACTACATCACGAAGGAGTTCGAGTACGACGGGCTGCGATCGCTGGTCGGCAATGCGCTTGAGCGCCAGGAACTCAGCCGCCAGGTCATCACGCTCAACGCCCAGGTCGCCGAACAAGGCACGCGAGAATTCGTTCTCGGCCCCAGCCGGCCCATGCGCGAGATCGTCGATCTTGCGCAGAAGGTCGCCCGATTGCCGGCCACCGTGCTTATTCAGGGCGAGAGCGGCACTGGAAAAGAGCTATTGGCGCGCCTGCTCCACCGAGAATCCGGCGGAAGCAATGCCCCATTTATCGCGGTCAATCTGGCCGCGGTCCCCAAGGATCTCGTAGAAAGCACGCTGTTCGGCCACGAGCGAGGCGCTTTCACGGGCGCCCACCGGCAACAACTCGGTAAGTTCGAGCTGGCCGCCGGCGGCACACTGTTCTTGGATGAGATTGCGGACCTGGGGCTGGATCTGCAAGCCAAGCTCCTGCGCGCCATTCAAGAAGGAGAAATCGAGCGGGTTGGCGGAACCAAACCGATCAAGACCGAATTCAGACTGGTAGTGGCGACCAACGTCGATCTCGACCAAGCGGTCCAGGCGGGGCGCTTCCGAGACGATTTGTACTACCGGATCAATGTCATTCCGTTCAGGATGCCGCCACTGCGCGAGCGGGCGGAAGACATTCCTGAACTCGTACGACTGTTCCTTGCCAGATATAACGTCCGATTTCGTAAGAATGTGCAGGAGATCTCAGATGCGGCGTTGCAGGTGCTCATGGAGCAACAGTGGCCCGGCAATGTTCGCGAGTTGGAGAACCTCGTGGAACGGCTTGTCGCCGTGATCGACAAGACCCGGCTCACCGAAGAAGATCTTCCGTTCGAGTATCACCTCGCCAACCTGACCCGACGTCCAGAAGGACGTAGCGAACTTCTGCAGGCGGCCTGCGAAACCTTCGAGCGCAACTTCATCCTCCGTGCGCTGGAAAGCGCCGAGTGGAACGTCTCGGCCACGGCGCGCTACCTCGGTGTGCCGCTCAGCACGTTGAAACACAAGATGGGCCGGCTCGAGATCAGGGAACTCGCCAAGCGCCTCCGGCGGGCCTGAACCCACCCTCTCCGAACCCTGTGCCTGGCGCACCAGGCGAGTGGCCAATCCTCCGTCCCAAAAGGCCATATTTGGCCTACTTTCGTCGGTCAGATCGAGATCAGCGCTGTGTCGTACCGAGCCACGACGAACGACCTGCGCGTCTTCTGACTTCGATGCACGCCAATAAAACACTGATTCAAAACGACTTACAGGAACAACCGTCGTCATGTTAGACCGGACAGCGGTCGGCACACCGGCTTGGTCCACTCGCCGGAACACTCCTTGCAAAACCGGTCTACGAGTCTCAGCACTGTTCTCGTATTCGGCGCTCCGCCTGCCTCAGAACGACGGGGCGAGCGTTCGACACACGGGGCCCTCGTCGGCGCACGCGCGATAAATGTCGCCGGGTGGTGGGCCGGCGCGATGCCAGAACGGCATACCACCGCCGAACGATACGGACACACGAGCACACGGAGGATTACTGTGCAGCCCTCGATTTTCAACAAACAGGTTCCCCTGACCGGCCGCGATGAGCTGTTCCTCATGAACATGTTCACCGACTCGCAGCTCGTGGTATCACCCGATGTCACGCAACTGCTCGACCGTCTGGACGCCAACCCCGAGCTAGCCGACGTGCTCAGTGAAACCGAGCAGTCGGCCCTTGAAGACCTCCGCGAGCATGGCTTCGTGGTCGAGAGCCGAGACGCTGAGTGGCGCGCGGTAGACCGGTTCTTTCGTGATGTGCGTGAGGATCCCAGCGAACTGCGCGTCACGGTGCTCACCACGCTGCAGTGCAACTTCGCGTGCGACTACTGCTTTCAGGGCGACCACGGGGACTACAACGCCACGGCGGAGAAGATGTCGACGCAAACAGCGAACCGTTTGTGCGATTGGATAGAGCTGCGACTCGACGAACTCGGCTCAAAGCAGTTTGGCCTCACATTCTTCGGAGGGGAACCGCTCCTCAACCTGCCGGTGATGTACGCGATGGCGGAGCGCCTCTGGCGCGCGACCCAAGAACGTGGCGTCGACATGCGGATCAATGTGATCACGAACGGGCTGCTACTCACACCAGACGTCGTGGACAGGCTGGAGCCGTTCGGACTTCACAGCATTAAGATCACGCTCGACGGCGACCGCGAGGCACACGACCACATGCGTCCCCTGCGTGGTGGCCAGGGCACATTCGACCGGATCATTGCAAACATTCGACAGGTCGCGCATCGATGCAACATCGCGATCGGCGGCAATTTCGTCGAAGACACCGTCGACAGCTATCCGGCCCTGCTCGACTTCCTCAAAGCGCAAGACTTCGCGGACAAGCTCGTGAAGGTTTCTTTCAAGCCAGTGATACGAGAACAACCGGCGACGGCGACGGCCACGCCGGGACTCATACCGCTCACCCCTGTGGGCCTTGACGGCTCGACGCTCGGTGGCACGTGTATGACATCGGCGGGGTCTGGCGCCGGCTCGGTGTGTGATAGCTGCAACCTCTTGGAGTCCAAAATGTCGGAGCTCAGAGAGGAAACCAAGAAGCGCGGTTTCGAGACGCTGGACGGGGTCCACATGGGCCCTTGCGACATCCACCGCCGTCACTCCAACACGGTCGGTCCGGACGGTTCGATCTACGCGTGTCCCGGCTTTACCGGAGAGCGGACATCGGCCATCGGTCACATCAGCGAGGCCCTCGAGGAGAGCCATCGCCGCTCGGCCGCGGATTTCGAGTCGCTGGCGGCATGGAAAAGCTGCGGCGACTGCGCGTTCATCCCGGTATGCGCCGGCGGCTGCTCGGTCGCGTCCCAGAGCGAGCAAGGCGACAAGCACAAACCGACGTGCCACAAAGACAGCATGGAGGCGGCGCTGGTGACGTTCGCACATGACGCGGCGGGCCAGATGATGTAGCCGAAAGTATCCACCAGGAAGCCATCGGGGTCTGAACCGCCGCCGTGATTCCGTGGCTCGTCGACGTACCAACCGGTAGCTGGACGTAGTCCAGCACCTGCGCCGCATCGTTCACCTGACCAACAGAAGGAGCACATCGTGAAAATCACCGTCGTTAAACGTGGCACCTCGAAGGGCAAGCCGAACAGCTACTGCACGTGGATCGTGGACGACTGGAAAGGCCCGAGCACGTAGCACCGTCCACCGACCGCAATACCCCGCGACATTCTCAAGAGAAAGGAATCACTGATAAAGATTAAGGTAATGAAGAAGGCACCACCCAGAGGAAGCCCACAGCTACTGCACCCGGATGATTGATGACTGGAAAGCGCCAGCGAGCTAGTATTCCCCCCGGTCGGCTGAGCGGAACCGGCAACACGAGAACAGTGGTGAGGACCGCACAGAGCCAACGAGGCCGACCGGCGGGTGAGCCGCGAACCATTCGCAGCTTACCCGCTCGTCAGCGCCGTCGCTCCGTCGCGGCCCTTGCCCTGCTCGTGGCGAGTCTGGGGGCGTGCTCCGTTGGCACCTCTTCGACGTCCGACGAGGTCGTGCTCACGATCGGCTATCCCGCTCCTGCCGGGGTGGGCGTTCTCACAACCATGCTCACGCGTGACCTGCTCATTCACAGCGGTACAGACGGCAGCGGCGAACCGATGCTGGCCAAGTCCTGGTCGGCAACGGACGACGGCACTTCCGTAACCATCGAACTAAGAGCGGATGTCATATTTCACGACGGCAGCCTGGTCACGGCAGTCGACGCGAAAGCCAGCCTCGATGAACTCCTCACACTCCCAACCCGGTTGGAACGCGAACCTGTTCTGGGGGATATCGAGGCGATCGTGGTTGAAGGATCGCATCGAATTCGAATTGATCTGACCCGATCATCCGCCCAGCTCCTACTCCTGGCGTTAGGCGTGCCTATCGAAAAGTCCGGGCCGGGAGGAGACAGCGTTGGAGTAGGACCGTTCTATCTCGAAACGCAAGATCGTGACGTGACGACACTCCGAGCCCACAACGACTACTACCTGGGTCGTTCAGACATCGACAAGGTCGTCATCAAGACCTATAGCTCGGTACGCATGGCATGGGCGGCAATGATGCGTTCGGAGATCGACGTCCTGTTCGATATCCCGATCGCGGCTCGTGAGTTCACCGAGGCGGACACGAGCGTCCGTCTGTTCTCACGCGATACCCCGTACGCGTACGCGCTCATCTTCAACACACGTCGACCGCCGTTCGACGACTACAAGTTGAGGGTCGCACTGAGCCATTCCGTCGACCGACAGGCCATCATCGACGGCGCCCTCCGGGGCCAGGGCTCGATCGCGTCAGGGCTGTGGTCGTCGCACTGGGTCTACAACGGCAAAGAACTGACCTACGACTACGACCCGGTGGCTGCCGACCGCCAACTGACCGACATTGGCCTCGTCGCACCGTCCCGCGATGCCCCGACCAGCGCGACCTTCCCCAGCCGTCTCCGCTTCACGGCAATCGTCGTGGACGACCGGGCGCAACTAGAACCGATCGCGCTCGAGGTTCAGAGGCAACTGCGCCACGTCGGCGTGGACATGCAGATCGATGCTAAATCGCGGGAAGAGGTATTCCAACAGGTGGACGGCACCGACTGGGACGCGGCGCTCCTACCGCTCAACACGGCCCGAAGCCTCGGCCGGCTGTACAGATACTGGCACTCGTCAGGATCTTCCGCTGTGTCCGGGTTCACGGGGGCCGACGTGGCCCTCGAGGCTCTCCGGTTAGCATCGACGGAGGCTGAGGCGATGAGGGCTGCTGGCGCGTTTCAGCAGATCTTGTTTGATAAGTCGCCCGCGATCTTCCTGACAAACCCTGAAACCACGCGTGCAGTGAGCCGTCGATTCGTGGTGCTTGACGAGCCAGGTCGCGATGTCATCGAGACCCTGTGGCAATGGCACGTGGCGGACGACACTTTCCCGACTGAAGCGGCGGTCAACTGATGCGCAGCATCACGACCCGCTTTGTCATGCTTGTGGCGACCGCGGCCGTGGTCCCATTGCTTCTGTATGGCGCAGTCTCGGTGTACTCATTGCGGGCCGGAACGCGGCAATCGGTGACAAACGGTAACTTGAACGTCGCCGCCAGGGCCGCCGAGCAGATCGAACAGTACATCGGACACCACGTCAGGGTCCTCGAGTCGCTCGCCGCGACCCTCCGTGAGACCGAGCTCCAGCCGTGGCAGGAGGTCGTGATCCTGAAGGCGTACGTCCTCGACCTGGATGTCTTTCGAGAGCTCACTCTGTTTGCAAGTGACGGCTCCGTGATTGCCACAAGCCGACTCGGGAGCCCAGGGCTGGACCCGCCGCCAACGTCAGCCGAGCCACCGCTCATCGCAGAGGTCTCGGTTGACGACGACTTCCTGCCGACCACGACCGTCTCATTGGCCGTCACTCGACCCGAAGGACGAGCATGGCTCGTCGGCGAGGTCAGTCTCGAAGAGCTGTGGCGCATGGTCGACCGAATCCGCGTGGGTCAGCAAGGCTTCGCATTGGTCGTCGCTGAAGGCGGCCAGCTGATCGCCCACGGAGATCCGGACCAGAAGGCGCGAATCGCCTCCGGCGAGAACCTCGCCGACCACGCGCTGGTACGGGCGGCCGCCGCGGGCCGGTCAACGGCCTCGACCGACGACACCGACTCGCGGCAGAGCGACCTCGTTCTCGAAACCGAGGACGACAACGGTCGCGGTGTGCTGGCAGCAGCAGCAGCGGTGCCCTCGCTCAACTGGACCGTCATCGTGGAGCAACCCACCAGCGAGGCCTTCGCCCTCTTCGATCGACTCGAGACCCAGCTCGTCTTCGTGATCCTCGGGGCCCTGGTCCTCACGGTCGCCTTCGGTTACTACTGGGGGAGGTCATTCATTCGACCCATTCTGGCGCTGACACGCGGGACCGAGGCAATCGCGGCGGGCCACCTGGAGGAGCGGGTGGCGATTGGGGGCACCAATGAACTGCACCAACTCGGCGAATCGTTCAATAGCATGGCCGAGCGGCTTGGCCAATTGCAGGACGACGTGAGGCGGCAGGAACGCCAGGCCATGTTCGGCCGTATTGCCGCCGGGCTGGTCCATGATCTCTCGCACCCGATCCAGAACATCGGCAACAGTTGCCGGCTGATCGTCAAGCTCTTCGACGACTCGGACTACCGGGCCACATTCCGGCGCACGGTCGAGCGCGAATTCTCCTCGATCAAGCGCGTGCTCGAGGACCTCCGAAATCTGGCGCAACCGACACCACTCGAGCGTTTCCCGGTGGATATCAATCGGTCGGTGGCTGACGTCGCAGAATCGATGCACGCGCTGGCTGATACCGCCGGTGTCGGCTTGGAGACACGACTATCGGTCGACCGACCGGTCATCGAGGGGGACCTGTTCGCCCTGAGTCGGGTCTATCGAAACCTCATTCTCAATGCGATCGAGGCCACGGCTCGCGGGGGCGACGTCACCCTCCTGGTGGAGGAACACGAGGCTCGAGTCAGGGTATCGATCCACGACACCGGCACCGGTATTCCTCGCGACCGGCTCGAGAACATTTTCGAGGACTTCGAAACCACCAAGCGGCGCGGACTGGGTCTCGGGCTGGCCATTTCCCGCAAGATCGTCGGCGAGCTGGGCGGCGATATCACGGTCACGAGCACGGTCGGCCGCGGTACGACATTTCAACTCGAGTTCGACCGGGTGGAGGCCCGCCCGGCCGTGGCGGCCGCCAGCTAGTCGCGGCCCCACGATCACCGTGACGCGACCCGCGTAGTGTGGGCGCGAATTGCCAAGGGGACAATGATGTTTCAGAGACTGATCAAGAAAACCAGCTTGGATGTCGAAGAGCGCACGCTCAGTGTGCACTACTACGAGACCCGCACGCTGCACGGCGATTCGCGTTTCAGCGCTGAAGTCGTGTTCCAGCCACGAGACCACATGATTCTGGACGCCGACTCGGTCAACCGCCTCGAGACGCAGGTCGCCAGCCTGGTCCACGCGTCGATGTACAGCCGCGCGCTCATGGCACCCGACCCGACCGTGTAGCAATACGGCGGCCGGTACGTGTCAGCCGACAACCACACACTGGCGGAAATTGGCTCGAGGCCGGATGCCTCGCGGGGCCTTTGCCAGCTACTGGGGTAGAACGGAATCCTTCAGCTGCTTCGCGATGCGCGCCTTGACCACGGTCTTGGCGGCAATCGGGATCTGTTCGCCAGTCGACGGGTTGCGGCCCATTCTCGCCGGACGGTTCTGCACCAGGAATTTCACCATCCCCGGCAGAACAAACTCGCCGGCGCGACCCAGTTCGGCCTCCGACAGTGCCTGCAGTGCGTCAAAAAAATCTCGCACCTCAGTTCGCGTCATGCCGAACTTCTCGCTGAAGTGCGCGAAGAGCTCGGTCTTGCCCATTCTTCGGGCATCCGCCATCGGCGTCCCCCTAGCTTCAGCGCGCATTTTTATCGTCTCCGCACCACCACGCGCGCCCCTGGCTGGTCCGGTGGTCCTCTTGGCAAGGACGCCGTATGCTAGCTCGCAAGGTTTTGCACTGTCAATCGCCAGGACTGCGCGCCGCGGCGACCGCAGGGAAGAGGCAATCGGACACTCGATATAATGCGAACATGTCCTCAGAGTCACTCGAGACGTTCCCCAATCCCAAGCGGTCGCGTGAATACGACATCGCGATCGTCTGCCCAGAATTCACGTCGCTGTGCCCGAAGACGGGGCTGCCTGATTTCGGCGAGATCCATATTACGTACGTACCGGACGCGCGCTGCCTTGAGTTGAAGGCCCTGAAGTACTACTTTGTTGATTTTCGGAACCGCGGCATCTTCTACGAGCACGTGACGAACGAAATTCTCGATGACCTCGTCACCGCGTGTTCGCCACGGAGCATGACGGTAGAGGGCAGGTTCTCCGTGCGAGGAGGTATCACGACCCGCGTCACCGCGCGCTTCGTCAAGCCTCGCCGGCGCACGAAAGCGGCCACGACGAAGCGACGGTCGTCGTCCCAGTGACCCATCGGGTGCCGGTCGAGGATACGCTTGATCTGCACACGTTTGCGCCACGGGACGTGGCATCCGTGGTCGCGGAATTCGTCACGGAAGCGCATTCGCAAGGCTTCCGCGAGGTGCGCCTCATCCACGGTCGCGGCGTCGGTGTGCAGCGTCGTACCGTGCACGTGGCGCTAGAACGGCATCCGCTCGTGGCCGAATTCTGGGATGCACCAACCTCACACCTCGGCGCGACCATCGCCATGCTGACGAAGAGTCACCCATGACGCCCGACTCGCCCCCCCGCCGCCAGGTGCCGTTTGCCGGCCTTCCACGCGTCGACGACGCGGAATTGTGTCGGCGCGCGGCCGAGGTCGCGGCAGACCTCAGACAACGTCGCAGCGTGCGACATTTCTCAGACCGACCGGTGCCGGACGCCGCAATCGATGACTGTGTGCGGGCCGCGCTTTCCGCGCCGAGCGGTGCGAACCAACAGCCCTGGCATTTCGTCACGGTGACCGACCCGGCAATCAAGGCACGTATCCGCGACGCGGCCGAGGAGGAGGAACGCGCCTTCTACCAGGGTCGTGCGCCGGCGGCGTGGCTGGACGCGCTTGGCCCACTCGGCACCGATGAGCACAAACCGTTCCTGGAGGACGCGCCGTGCCTCATCGTCATCTTTGCCCAGATGTTCGGCGAGCACGACGGCCACAAGGTCAAGCACTACTACGTGCAAGAATCCGTAGGAATCGCAACGGGCATACTGGTCACGGCACTACACCAGGTTGGCCTTGCGTCCTTGACGCACACCCCTAGCCCGATGCGATTTCTCAACGAGATCCTCGACCGACCGTCGAGCGAACGTCCGTTTCTGATTCTCGTGGTCGGACATCCGGCCGACGGGGCGACCGTCCCAGACATCGAACGCAGACCGTTCGATAGCTCCGTGACGCGCCGCTGATTGGGACGTTTGGACTGTTTCGCTGGTGGACAGTGGACACGACCACTCTCATCTGTCACCTTTCTGTCTTCGCCATCGCGGCGTTGGCGAATTCCATCATGTGCGGCCAGCGCATGGTGCTGGCCGCGCGCCTTCTTGCTTCGGTTTTCGGGGCGGCGGTGCTCGTCGCCGCGCCGGCACCCGCCGTCGCCCAAATCGACTCGCTCCCGACGCTCCGCGTCCGCGCGCCGGCCACCCTGGCTGCCGCGGCGACACGACTGGAGCTGACTCCCACGGCCCCCCTCGGAACCGCGATGACCCTGGCGGGACTCCGTGAACCGGGACTTCCGATCGATGTCATCCTCAGCCCCGAGGACTCAGACCTCGCACGCGGCACTGCCCCCTGGATCTCCGGATTTGCCAACGCCGCACAGAGCCGGGTCGTACTGTTCCCAGCCCGCGTTGGCGCCTTTCCCGCCCAGTCGATCGAAACGCTGCTCCAACACGAGGTGGCACACATTCTCTTCGCGCGAGCAGCGGGCGGCCACCCGGTGCCGCGCTGGTTCAATGAGGGCCTCGCCCTAGCCGCGGAACGCCCGATTGGGCTATCAGATCCACCGCGGCTTGCCTGGACGCTCGTTCGACACGGGAAACTCTCGCTGTTCGCGCTCGAACGGCTGTTTGGCGACGGGCGCGCGGCGAACCAGCGGGCGTACGCGGTCGCCGGCGCGCTCGTGCAGGACCTGCTGCGGATCCACGGCGACGATAGCGCGGCGCGGGTGCTCGCACTGATTGGTGAGGGTCGAGCGTTTGAGGACGCGTTCTCGGCCGCGACCGGCGAACCGCTCGCTGCGGCCGTCGACCGTTTCTGGAGCCGTCAGCACCTCTGGCGCCGCTGGGTGCCGTTCCTGACGGGACCGGCGTTCCTGTGGAGCGCAATCACGCTGCTTGCCCTGTTCGCCATCGCGGCCCATCGCAGGCGGCGAGCCGCGCAGCGACGGGCATGGGACGCGGAGGAGGAGGCCGAGATAGCGCGCGTGGCCACGGCGCGCCTCCTGGAGAGCGACCCGGACGCGTCGGGCAGTTCCTATGACGTGCATTGAAGACGCCGCGGCGCGAGGTTCCCGGCACGCCGGAGACGGCGTCAGGGGTCGAGGCCAAGTAGTCGGGCCGGGTTGCGGCGGATCATGAGGTCGATGTCCTCGTCGCTGATGCCCTCAGCGCGGAGGCCGTTCATGAACGCGACCAGCCCATCGGTGTGCAGCGGGCTCATCTCCTGACCCAGGTCGGACGACAGCAAGAAGTGCCCCGCTCCATGCTCACGAATTGCGGCAGCGTAGTCAGCCAAGGTGAACTCGCCGTTGCCTACCGCCAGCCACACGAGCTCGATGATGGCGTCCTGTGCCACCATCGCCGCGACCTGCTCAGTCGACGGCTGCTGTCCCAGTCCATGGGTCACTAGAATCTGGCGAACCCCTCGGCGACGGGCCTCCGGTATGAGCGCCAGGACCTCCTCCGGAGAGGAATGTCCCATGGCCAGAACCAGGTCATGCTGAGCAATGAGATCGAAAATTTCCCCCAGGGCGGGATCAGGCCGGCCGTCCCGCATCACTGGAACGAACTTGCCGGGGTCTCCGGCTCGGGTCATCCAGAACTCAGCGTCGAACGTCGGCAGCCAGACAACCTTCCCGCGCCCCCCGGAGAACGCCACGAGCTGCCGAACCGCCTCCGCGTTCAGACCGCCGACCGCGTGATTGAGGGCAACGCCGCCGAAAATCTCGACCCCGCTCACCTCCTGCATCGCCAACCAGGCCCGATCGGCCGTCATCGTAAAGTGGTTCTTGAATACCAGGCCGCGCATGCCGGCCCGTTTCGCGATTCGCGCTACTTCAAGATCACTGACCGAACGAGGTCGCGAATCAGGCCCCGAGTGGACGTGAAAATCGATGACACCGACAAGCGACGTCGTTTGCCCCTGCGCGGGGGCACCGACGAGCATCACCGACAGGGTCACACCAATGCCGAGCCACCTTTTCATTTCGCGCGCTCCTCTTGCGGATTTTCGATCACTCCGGCTCTATGATAGGTGACAAGTGATTGCTTCGAACGGCCCGGATCAGACGACGGGAGAAACCACGTCGATCGAAGACAGCGACGTACGGCCCTCCGCCAACGCCACGTCCACCAGACAGCCCACGGATGGGCAGTTCCCCCGGTGGATCTGGGGTGTGTATGTGGTCCTTTTTGGCGCGTCGGTCCCCTGGTATATTCGAGGGGGACGCCCCGCTGCGGCTGTGGTTCGGACTGCCGCACTGGGTCGTGATCTCCCTGGCCGCCAGTTTCGCTGTGGCCCTCTTTACGGCGTTTGTCGTCCTTCGTCTCTGGCCCATCCAGGAGCCAACGGACTGATGCGGATGGCCCATCCAGGAGCACCGGACTGATGCGGATGGCCCATCCAGGAGCCCGGACTGATGCGGATGGCCGCATCGCGCCGCTCGCACCGGGCACAGGCATGAGCGGATCCGTCGGTGGCGAGGCCGGAATCGCAGTTGGGCTATATCTGGCCGCGATCCTCGCCGTGGGGTACGCCGCCCGAAAGCGACGGACCGGTGAGTCCCTGTCCGAGTTCTACCTGGCTGGCCGGCAGCTCAGCGGCCCGGTTCTGCTGTTGACGCTGTATGCGACCCAGTACAGCGGCAACACCTTGATCGGGTACCCGGGCGAAGCCTACCGCCTCGGTTTCTCATGGGTGATGAGCGTCGGCTTCATGATGGCGATCATCGTCGCCTACCTGTTCTTCGCCCCACAGCTTCACCACCTGGCCAAACGCCATGGATTCGTCACCCCTGGAGACTGGCTCACATACCGGTTCGGCTCGCCCACCCTTACGCTAGTCGCGAACGTCCTGCTCGTCGCGGCCATCAGCAACTACTTGCTGGCTCAACTGGTTGCGATGGGGCACATCACGGCTGGACTCTCCGGCGGAGCGGTGCCGTACTGGGTCGGCGTCGTCCTACTCACCCTGGTGGTCCTCGTCTACGAGACGGTGGGCGGGATGCGCGCCGTTGCCTGGACCGACGCGCTGCAGGGCGTCATGCTGGCGGTCGGGCTGACCGGCCTACTTGTGGCGGCTGCTCCGACGCCGGACCACCTGGCCGCCGTCACCACATGGATTGCCACCCAGGCCCCGGAGAAGGTGTCTGTGCCGGGATGGGATGTGTGCCGGAACTGGTTCAGCACGCTCGCACTGATCGGGTTCTCTGGAGCTGTCTATCCACACGCGATTCAGCGGATCTACGCAGCCCGCGACAGCACCGCGCTCAAACGCTCGTTCAGCGTGATGGTGTTTCTCCCCCTGATCACCACCGGGTCGGTGTTCCTGGTCGGGGTGCTCGCGATCGAGCAGCTCGCCGGCGGCGGTCAAATCGAACCAGACCAGGTGCTGCCGCTCCTGCTCTCCGAGTGGAGCGCACGCTCGCCGATCCTCTACGCGCTCAGCCTCCTGGTGATCGTGGCGGTCGTCAGCGCCATCATGTCGACGGCGGACTCTGTGTTGCTGAGTCTGTCCTCCATACTCGCCAAGGATGTACTCGGCACGACCATTCTCCGCGGGGCCGCCGAGGCACGGCTCACGCACGTCGGCAAGATGGTGTCCTGGGCGCTGGTGGCCGTTCTCGTCGGCATCGCGCTCAACCCGGGCCTGTCTCTGTGGGGGCTGACGGAGCTAAAGATGGAGATCCTGGCCCAGGTGGCTCCACTGTTCATCCTGGGGGTCGGCTGGCGTGGGCTCACCACGGTCGCGGCGCTGTCCGGCATGGTCACCGGGACGGCCGTCTACGCGGGCCTGCTGGCGACCGGATACCCTCAGCCGTGGAACCTGCACGCCGGAGTGGTCGCCATGCTGATCAACGTCGGTGTGTGCGTCGCCGTCTCGCGACTCGGCACGCCGCAACCCGCCGCTGTCTAGTCGGACTGCTATCCCGTGAACATCCGCAACATCTTGGTGAGCGGGTCGTACATCTGATCGACCACGCGCTCCTTCAGCGGGATGATGGCGTTGTCCGTGATGGCGATATCTTCTGGACAGACCGTGGTACAGCACTTGGTGATATTGCAGTAGCCCACACCGTGGTCATTGGCCAGGTCGGCGATCCGGTCCTCGGTGTCCAGCGGCTGCATCTCGAGCGCGGCGGTATAGACCAAGTAACGGGGTCCGATGAATTTGTCGTGCAGCCGGTGGTCACGCAGGACGTGACAGACGTCCTGACAGAGGAAGCACTCGATGCACTTACGAAACTCCTGCACGCGTTCGACGTCGTACTGGTCGACGCGCCAGCTACCGTCTGGCGCATCCGGCTTGCGCGGGGCGAACTGCTTGATGCGTTTCTTGACCTCGTAGTTCCATGACACATCCGTGACCAGGTCACGAATCAATGGAAAGGTTTGCATCGGCTCGATCGTCACGGGCTCGTCGAGCGGCAACGTATTCAACCGGGTCATGCACATCAGCTTGGGATTGCCATTGACCTCGGCGGAGCAGGACCCACATTTACCGGCCTTGCAATTCCAGCGCACCGCCAGATCGTTCGCTTTCTCCGCCTGAATCTGGTGCACCGCGTCGAGCACGACCATCCCCTCGGACACCTCGGTCGTGTAGTCCTCGAAGGCTCCGGCCTCCGCGTTCCCTCGCCAAATTCGGAATGTTGCGCTGCTCATCAACCTCTCCCGCTCTCCGCCTCGTCTCGCGTACCGCCGCTCGTGCCTTAGGGCCCGTCAAGAAATAACTGACCCATCTTGGCCGCCGATGCATCCCGACCGACTGTGTTGCTCGTCGCTTGCATACTCCCGGTATACGCACCCCTCGCGCCTTGCCGGGCGGGCGCCTCGACACCCAAGATGCGCCACTTATTCCCTGACGGGCCCTTACTTGTTGTCGTCGATGATCTGGGCCAGGTCATCTCGAATGGGTGCCAGCGGCTCCTGGACGACCTCCATCTCACCCCCTGCCCCAAGACGAGTCACCGTATTCAGTTTCGCCTGCTCGGAGTCCTTCTCCAGAAAGTCTTCCCGGAAGTGCGCGCCGCGACTTTCCTTCCGCAGAATCGCAGACTTCGCCACCGCCTCGGCCACCATCAGCAAATTTCGCAAGTCGAGCGCGGTGTGCCAGCCGGCGTTGTACTCCCGATTCCCCTGCACGCCGACACGTCCGGCGCGCTCGTACAGTTGCCCAAAGGCGTCAAGGGCCTTCTGAATCTCTGCCTGGCTGCGCACGATACCCACTTGTGCCTGCATCATGTCCTGCAGATCGAACTGCACTTGGTACGGGCCTTCCGCGTCAGAACCCTCCCGCTCGAACGGCTCGAGTGCCAGACGGGCGGCCGCCTCAACCTGATCAGAGTTAATCGAAGCACCGGTCTGTTCCTTGGCATACGCCGCCGCATGCTGGCCAGCGCGTTGACCGAACACCAGCAGGTCAGACAGGGAGTTGCCTCCGAGGCGATTGGCACCATGCAGCCCCGCCGCGCACTCGCCCGCTGCGAACAGCCCTGGCACGGTCGACATCTGGCTGTCAGCCTCGACACGAATGCCGCCCATCACGTAGTGGGTTGTCGGGCCAACTTCCATCGGCTCCTGTGTGATGTCGATCCCAGCCAGCTGCTTGAACTGGTGATACATGCTCGGCAGCTTCTTCTTGATATGTTCGGCCCCGTTCGGGAGTCGCTCTTTGATCCAGGCGATGTCGAGGAACACACCCCCATGGGGACTGCCGCGCCCCTCCCTGAGTTCGCGCACAATACACCGCGCGACATGATCCCGGGTCAGCAGTTCTGGCGGCCGTCGAGACTCCTTGTCGCCCTGGGTGTACTTCCAGCCTTCCTCTTCGTCGTCGGCGGTCGAGCTCTTGTATAGCTCTGGAATGTCCTCGAACATGAACCGCTTGCCTTCGCTGTTCCGCAGCACACCGCCTTCGCCGCGCACCCCCTCGGTGACAAGAATGCCTCGCACGCTGGGGGGCCAGACCATACCGGTCGGATGGAACTGCACGAACTCCATGTCCATCAACTCGGCGCCCGCCCGATAGGCGAGTGCGTGCCCGTCACCGGTGTATTCCCAGCTATTGCTGGTCACCTTGAAGGCGCGACCGATACCGCCGCTCGCCAACACCACAGCGCGCGCGGTGTACACCCGGAACCGGCCCTTCTCGCGGTCGTAGCCGAACGCGCCAACCACACGGTCGCCGTCCTTCAGCAACTCGATCACCGTGCACTCCATGTGCACGTCGATGCCCTGGTGAATACCGTGGTCCTGCAAGGTCCGGATCATCTCCAGCCCAGTTCGGTCGCCGACATGCGCCAGTCGG
Source organism: Vicinamibacterales bacterium (assembly GCA_937766455.1). Classification (GTDB taxonomy): domain Bacteria; phylum Acidobacteriota; class Vicinamibacteria; order Vicinamibacterales; family UBA8438; genus UBA8438. Next base: position 71,309 of record CALLXD010000021.1, read on the forward strand.
GGGTACTTGTGGCCACCGAAGTTTCGCTGAAGGATTTTCCCCTCTTTGGTTCGATCGAAGACCGCGCCCCAGGATTCGAGCTCGCGGGCCCGAGTCGGCGCCTCCTGTGCGTGCAATTCGGCCATCCGCCAGTTGTTGAGATACTGGCCACCACGCATGGTGTCGGCGAAATGCACTTTCCAGCTATCGCGGTCGTCCACATTGCCCAGGGCGGCAGCCATGCCCCCCTCCGCCATCACGGTGTGCGCTTTGCCCAGCAGCGACTTGCACACCAGGCCGACGGACACGCCGGCCGACGACGCTTCAATGGAGGCCCGCAGACCGGCGCCTCCGGCGCCGATCACCAACACGTCATATTCGAAAGATTCGTATGTCATTGCTGTCAAGACGGGGCTGCGCCCCGTACCGCACGCCTACAACAATCTGAAATCAGTCCAGATTCCCATTGCGCACATCCGCACGTAGACATCGGAAAACGTGACCCACGCCAGGCTCATCCACGCGTAAAGCATGTGCCGGCGGTTGAAACCGCTGACGCAGTCATAACAGGACCGTTGGAGTGGCAACCCCGCGATCCGGTCGTGGCGCCCACCGACCAGATGTCGCAGCGAGTGGCAACCCAAGCTGTAGCTGCCGAGGAGCACGACGTTCAACGCCAACACCAACGTGCCGACGCCGATTCCGAACGACGCCACGCCCGTAGCCGCATCTTCGAACCAGAGGGCGTTCCAGACGTCATAGGTCAAGAACACCAGAAACAGCAGGGCCAGATACATGAAGTAGCGATGAATATTCTGGATAATCAGCGGAAAGGAGTTCTCGCCCAGGAACGTGGACCGCGGCTCTCCTACCGCGCAGGTCGACGGATCGGCCCACATGGCTTTGTAGTACGCACCCCGATAGTAGTAACAGGTCACCCGAAATCCAGCCGGCGCCCACAGAATCAAGAACGCCGGCGAAAACGGGAGCAATGCCGGCCACCACGTGGGCTGAGGCCCGAACAGACTGTGGGGGGACCCTCCCAGCAGCTCCGGCGAATAAAGCGGCGACAGGTACGGGCCAAAATGATAGAACTCGCCCTGCAATGCTGCCCAGGTCATGTACCCAATGGCCGTCGACAGACCCAGGAACACGGCGAGCGGTTGCAGCCACCACGCGTCGCGCCGCATGGTCTGTCCCCAGCCGCGAACGGGCGCGGCTATCTGAACCGGTTGAACCTGTTCCATCTTGTGTCACTCCGCCTCTGCCGTCGAAACAGCAACTTCCTCGCTGATCCGCAACAGGCCGTGGGAGCCTGAGCCCCTGTTCTATCCCGCGGGCGCGCCCCCCAGACGGTAAGTGTCGTGAGTCGCAGCTGCCCGATTCGGCGCGCCCTGACGCGCCGACTCCGCGCAGAGATTATCACTTTTTGGGACGTGCGCCGAACCACGGCCCCGGGCTCCCGCTATCGCAGACCGTCGAGATACCCGATTCCGCCCAACTGCTCCATCTGGGAAAGAATCCACTCTTGTCGGGACCGCACATACGCCGACGGGCGCGCCACCAGAAGTCGCTTGGGGCTCGGCAGCACCGCGGCCAGGAGCGCCACCTGCTCGCGCCCGAGACGCGCGGGCTCCCGGGCAAAAAACTGGTGGCTGGCGGCGCCCACCCCGTAGACGCCATTTCCGAACTCCGCGACATTGAGATACACCTCAAGCACCCGACGCTTGCTCCAGACCAGCTCAATGAGCACCGTGAGATAGCTCTCGATTCCCTTCCGCAGCCAACTTTGCCCGGACCACAGAAACAGGTTCTTGGCCACTTGTTGGGAAATGGTGCTGGCGCCGCGCAGGCGGCCATCGCGCCGGCGTTCCTCCAGGGCGTCACTGATCGCGTCGAAGTCCAATCCGTGGTGTTGCCTGAAGCGTTGGTCTTCGGCCGCGACGACGGCGACGGCCAGCTCCGGATTGATGTCGGCCCAATCGACCCACTGGTAGCGCACACTGGACCCCGCGACACCGCTCCGCCAGCCTTCGATCTGATGTTGCAGCATGAACGCCGTCGTCGGCGGAGACACCCAGCGCAAGGCTACGACAGCTAGCACCGACGCGGCCATGGCAACGCAGGCGCCCGCGGCGACGACCCGCGCGGTCCTCCGGGCCAACCGAACCAGCCGCGCGCGCGTGACAGGTCTCGGGGTTATTGCCATCCTGGGCGCCCTCGCACTCGATCAGGGCCGGGAGCGACCGTCGACCGCGGCGGCGGCCGCTCGTGATGCGGTGTCGAAACGCCCCGGTGCGAGCGCGTCGAGCATCGGATCCGGTGCCGCCCCCAGCACCAGGTCCGCAACCAGGCGCGCAGTCAGCGGCGCCAGCAGCACCCCGTTCCGGTAGTGCCCGGTCGCGTACAGGAGCCGGGGCACACTGGAGGACCACCCGACAACCGGCAGGTCGTCAGACGTCCCGGGGCGCAGGCCAACCCGCACGGCGTCGAACCCAGCCCGGGCGGTGGCCGGCAGTACCTCGCGGGCCGCCTCCAGCAAGCTCGCCACCCCAGCCACCGTCGCGCGTTCGTCGAAACCGACGTCCTCCACGGTGGCACCCACCAGCGTCGTACCGTCGCGCCAGGGCACCACGTAACATCCCGGCGACCAGACAACTCTCGTGAGCCTCGGGCCGCCCGGCCACCGCAGCCGCAGAAGCTGCCCGCGCACCGGTTTGACGGGAAGTGGCCTCTCTTCGCCGACCGCCACGTCGCCGGTCCAGCTGCCTGCGGCGATGACGACCACATCACTCAATTTGGGGCCGTGGTCGGTCTCCACCTCGATCCCCGCGCGGGTCGAGGTGAGTCTGGTCACGGTACACGGAGAGAGAAAGGACACGCCCTGTCGTGCGGCCGCTCGGCCCAACGAGGTCGTCAGCGCCGACGCCCCGACATACCCGTGCGATGGCACCAATAACGCGCCGCACACCGCCTGACCGAGATGAGGTTCGTCAGCCAGCGCCTCTGCTCTGCTGAGCAGCCGGCACTCGACGCCGGCCGTCGAGAGCTCGCTCGCGGCCCGCTCCAGCCGCGCCAACGACACGGCGTCCGTCGCGGTATCAAGCGTGCCGCAC